>JAWXBW010000001.1:0-40956 GCA_034440395.1 Blastochloris sp.
GATATTGAAGCGTTTAGCCGCGCTATGAATCAGTGGGTAGAAAAAGAAGTCCCCAAAGAAGTTTTCTTACCCACTTTAGATATTAACGTCCAAATTCCTGGCCAAGCCCTGACCGAAGACTTTGCCCGCGAGCTCCAAAAGCTAGAGCCCTTCGGCAAGCAAAACGAAGCCCCTGTTTTTGCCGTAGCTGGGGTTAAGATTCTCGGTACCCCTAAATTTTTTGGAAATAACCATGTGCGCTTTAGAGCAGAAGCAGACCATATTCAATTCAACACCGTCGGCTTCGGATTAGCTTCCCAATCTATTCCGCCTCAATCCTTCGAACTTGCTGGGCACTGGGGAATCGATGATTACAATGACCGCCCGTGCTTCCGCGCCATCGCTTGGCGTTGAGATAAAACTATAATTAAATTAGTGCAAATAGGTCGGTGTTATCCAGCAGGTCGGAGTTGGCCAATGGCTTCCATGATGCTGTTACTGGTAGCCTGATAATCTTTACTGGCAGGGAAGTGGATCGCCTTTCCGTAAACAATTTCGACGGGTTTGAACCACTTAATTTTACCATCGCGAGGCCAGACCTCTCTGGCTCCGAAAAGACGCACGGGGATGACGGGGACTAGGGTCTTATTTACGAGCAGTCCCACTCCAGGCAGTCCTGGCAAAAACTCGCCGTCGTAGGAGCGAGAGCCTTCTGGGAAGAGGATAACGGGTTTATTATCTCGAAGGGTTTGGATGATTTTTTTCAGGCCTACCATGTCAGGTTTTTCTTGATCAACGGGCAAGGCTAAGATGCTAGGCAGGAGGAGAGCCATGATGGGGGGATCAAATAACGTTTTGCGAGCAAGATAATAGACGTCCCGAGGTATTTGTGAACCAATGAGGGGTGGGTCGTAGAAGCTGATATGGTTGGAAGCTATGATGAAGCCGGTGTTTTCTGGGGGCAAGTTCTCAAGACCTGAGACGCGAACGTCATAGAAGAGGTCGAAGTAACTTTTGGCTAGGTTCCGAACACATTGATACCAGAGGCTCACGGATTAAATTATTATTAAGGTTTTAATTTTAAGTAAGGCCCGATAAAATTAAGGAAGACTGGCAGGGTGAATGCCGCGTTCTTGGAGGAGGGCGTGTAAACGGTCAGCTATAACTTCTGCGGAATCGTAAGTGGCATCAATAGGCATGGCATCGGCTGCTTTAATGAGGGGTGCTACGCTGCGGTTACGGTCGAGTTGGTCGCGATTGGAAATAGCATCGGTTTGGCCTTGGAGTTGACGACGTTGGTTGCGGATTTCGGGGTCAGCATCGAGAAAGAATTTATGAGGAGTGTCGGTAAAAACGACAGTGCCGATGTCACGGCCTTCCATGACCAAGGGGTAATCGCTACGAAGTTTTCGTTGGGCAATGACGAGAAATTCGCGTAGTTCAGGAACGGCAGCTATTTTAGAAACAGCTTGGTTAATTTCCTCACTACGAATGTGCGGGGTGGGGTCGATATCATCGACCAGCATGGTTAGTTTTTTCCAAGAAACAGTCATGCCGAGGCGCACGTGTTGGAGGAGTTTTTTAACAGCAGCACGATCTGAAGGGTCGATCTTTTTTTCTATCGCGAGCCAAGCGTAGGTGCGATACATGGCACCAGTATCCACATAAACGAAATTAAGTTTCTGGGCGAGTAAGCGAGCCACGGTACTTTTACCGGAGGCAGCGGGGCCGTCGATGGCGATGACTGGGTGGAGCATGGGGGATGAGGATTAAGTGGTGGGAGAGGTTTCTTTTTTAGAGCGGAAAGGCCATTTGATATTAAAGCGACTGGAGAGATCAGCGTCGAGGATGCCACGGAGGTCACGCTCGAAGGTGGGGTAGGAGGTGGCGATGCAAGCGGTGTTGTCAATGACGGAGGATCCGTGGGCGAAGAGGGCAAGAATGGAGAAAGCCATGGCGATGCGGTGGTCTCCGAAGCTGGAGACTTTAGCTCCTTTAAGTGGGGCACCACCTTGGATGATAAGTCCGTCTGGTGTTTCTTCAACGGGGACGCCGAAGGCGCGTAGGTTAAGGGCGAGAGCGGCAAGGCGGTCGGATTCTTTTACCCGTAGTTCTTGCGCATCTTTGATGATGGTGGTGCCTTGGGCAAGTGCGGCAGCAACGGCTAGGATGGGTAATTCATCAATGACATTAGGAATTTCGGCTCCACCAATCGTCGTGCCACGTAGAGTGGAACCTTCTTGAATGCTAAGAGTGCCGCGTGGCTCGGAGCCTGAGTCTTGGACGTGTTCTTTGATTTGAGCACCCATGCGCATGAGTACGTTGAGAAGGCCAGTGCGGGTGGGATTTAAGCCGACGTTAAGAAGGTTGATGCGTGCGCCAGGCATGGCGGCAGCAGCTACGAGCCAAAAGGCGGCGGAGGAGAAATCACCAGGAACTTGTAAATCGCGGGCGTAAAGCTTGGAGCCTCCGTAAAGCTCAATGCTATTGTTTTTAGTGCTAATGCTAGCTTGGAAATATTCTAACATGCGCTCGGTGTGATCACGGCAGACGATGGGTTGTTCGACGACGGTTTTGCCTTCACTTTGTAAGCCGGCAAGGAGTATGCAGGATTTAAGTTGGGCAGAGGCGACGGACATTTTATAGTGAATAGGTTTAAGTTGAGCACCTTTGATGACGAGGGGTGGGCGTTGATCTTTACCTTCGCAGAGAACTTCTGCACCCATGAGGTGGAGGGGATCGACAATGCGTTTCATGGGGCGGCGGCCAAGGGATTCGTCTCCAAAGAGACGGGTGGAAAACCCAGGCTGGCCTGCGACAATACCTGCAAGAAGACGGATGGTGGTGCCTGAGTTACCACAGTCAATGGGTTCGAGGGCAGGGGAGAGTTTACCTCCGCAACCTTTTAAAATGAAGGAGGTTTCACTGATGCGATCGACTTCGACGCCAAGGGATTGCATGGCGGTGAGGCTAGCTAGACAGTCTTCACTGGGGAGGAAACCGGTTACGCGTAGTTCTCCGTCGGTTAGCCCGCCGATGAGGGCCGAGCGGTGGGAGATACTTTTATCGCCAGGCACAGTGATGGTGGCGTGAAGGCGACGGACGGGATGAACTTTGATCGATGCCATAAAAAGAGGTGAGGTAGATTAAGTGACAGTTTTGCGTTTCTGACAAGCTTTTGCTAAGATCGTTTCCAACCCAGCGGCATCACCTGAATTTAGGAAGTCGCGAGCCTGTGCAGCTTCTAGGAGAAACTTATCCAGACTTTTAGCAACCGCTTGGCGGTTGCTGATTAAAATTTCGCGCCATAAGGCTGGCGATCCTGCGGCTATGCGGGTGCTGTCACGGAAGCCTGGTCCAGCAAGGGGTAGGCTTTGCTCATCAATACTGGCGACAAGTACTGATGCCAAGAGGTGGGGCAGGTGACTAACATCGGCAATGAGGTGATCATGTAGGGCGGGGTCAAGAATGACCGTGCGGCTACCGAGGGCTTGCCAAAAAAGAGAGATCCGAGAAACGAGTGAAGGAGGGGTTTGATCGTCTGGGGTAATGACGGTGACGGAACGCTTAAATAAATCCGAGCGAGCGGCGGCTAGGCCAGCTTGCTCACTGCCGGCCATGGGGTGACTGCCGATCCAGCGCTCTGAGCCGAGAATGGGCTTCAGGCTTTCATGAACGCATAGTTTGACAGAACCTACGTCAGTAACAATAGCTCCAGGAGCCAGTGCAGGTAGGAAACTGCGGGCGAGATCGGCCATGACCTCAATGGGTGTGGTTAAAATAATCAAGTCACAACCTTCGACGCTTTCCGTAATGGAAGAGCTGACGCGATCAGCGAAGCCGGTTTCCCGGACTGCATGGAGTGCTTCCTCCCTTCGTCCCCAAACGGAGAGGGTTACATCCGGACAAACTTCTTTAGCGGCAAGCCCGATGGAGCCTCCGAGTAAGCCAGGGCCAATGATGGCAATGTGTTGAAAATCAAAGGGTCTGGACATCTGAAAGAACCTCAATGAAATCAGCTTCAAATTTAGCCATTTCGGCGGCAGTGCCGATGGAGACTCGAACCCAAGAGGGTAGGCCGTAGCTGGTCATGGAACGTATGATGACGCCGCGCTTGAGAAGACCTTGGAAAACGGCATCAGCATTTCCGACTTCGACCATGACAAAATTAGCTTCTGAAGGGAGGTAGCGTAAGCCTTGTTGTTGAAAGAATTGTTCAAGCCGAGCCCGTCCTTTTAAGGTGAGCTCCATGGTTTTAGCCATGTGATCGAGATCCGTTAGACCTGCGAGGGCAGCGGCTTGGGCGAGAGCGTTAATGTTGAAAGGTTGGCGGCAGCGCTGGAGTATTTCTACGATTTCTTGACTGGCGAAACCATAGCCTATGCGTAAGCCAGCGAGCCCTTGGATTTTAGAAAAAGTGCGAAGAGCGACGACCCGTTTCCCAGCTTTAATCCAGCCTAAGCTGTCGGGTGCATGGTCAAGAAATTCGTAGTAAGCTTCATCTAATACCACGAGAGCTGTTTCAGGGACTTGGTCGATAAAGTCTTCTAGCTCACGATTAGGTATGCGAACGCCCGTGGGATTGTTTGGATTAGCGATAAAGACAAGGCGGGTGTCTGGTCGTATGGCAGCTAGCATAGCCTTTAAGTCTGCCCGAAAATCTAGGTCTGGTACTTCGATGAAGGTGACGTTAAAAAGCTCCGCCATGAGTTTATAGACAACAAAGGCGTAGCGGCTGGCCACTACACTAGTCTGGCCAGGCTTAGTGAAGGCGTGGTAGAGGAGTTCAATCAATTCGTTCGAGCCGTTACCTAAAATGACTTGTTGTTTGTTGATGCCAAATTTCTGCGAAACTGCCTCACGTAAATGAAAGGAGCCACCGTCTGGGTAGATGTGGGTCTTAGCTGCCGCTTCGATCATAGCTTGGAGAGCTTTAGGAGAGGGTCCGAGGGGGTTTTCGTTCGAGGCAAGTTTAATGATTTCAGCGGGATTTAGTCCAAGTTCACGAGCAACATCATCAATTGGTTTCCCGGGCTCGTAAGGGACGAGATGGCGTAGGTTTTGGTTGGCTAAATTCCATGCGGACATTGCGCTTAATAGTGGGAGAATGGATTGAGCTTGTCGATGCGATTATTGGTGGCTTAATTCAAACAACCAAGCAATACGAGAGAAAATCTGATTATGAGCGAAATTAAAAAATATAAAGCTTCGGAGCTGATCTTTAGCCAAAAAGCTGACTGTGATGGTGTCTATATTATTACGAGTGGGCTCGTTTCAATCTCCACTGACGATGGGAATAAGAAAGTAGAGCTCGCCATGTTAGGGAAGGGCAGCATGTTTGGGGAAATGGCAGCTATTGATTTGCAGAATCGCAGTGCTACAGCTTCTGCGCTGCAAGAAACGGAAATTGTCCATATTAGTGCGGAGGAATTTCAGTCAAATATTTACAGCCTACCTTTATGGGCGCAACTCTTAGTGCAAATGTTAGTCAGGCGATTACGGTCAGCAGATGAACGTCTTTTGCATCACAAGGCGGCAGCTGTAGATACCTCGTCTGATAGCGGCAGGGGAGAAGAGTCAAAAGATATTTTTCAGCAGATACCTTTAGATGCAGAGAAAATTATCAAAGAATTTAATCCTTAAACACATAACAACTCCTAGCTCTTAAGCGGGATGTGATTTGCGGGTGAGCAAGGCAAAGGCGATGATGAAAAGGAACATCAGGGTCATGCCGAGGGCGGCACCGAAGGGCCAGTCACGCGCTTGTAAGAACTGGTTTTGAATAACATTTCCAATCATGGGCACACGGGCTCCACCCATGAGGTCGGTGATAGCGAACATGCCAATGGAGGGGATAAAAACAAGAAGCGTTCCAGCGACAATGCCAGGCCAAGTCAGAGGGATGATGACATTAGAGAAAGCACGAACGGGGCCGGCACCCAAGTCCATAGCAGCTTCGACGAGGGCATTATCTAATTTTTCTACACTACCG
Source organism: Blastochloris sp. (assembly GCA_034440395.1). Lineage (GTDB taxonomy): Bacteria > Verrucomicrobiota > Verrucomicrobiia > Methylacidiphilales > JAAUTS01 > JAAUTS01. Next base: position 5,972 of record JAWXBW010000001.1, read on the forward strand.
TAGATAGGTAAAATCATGAAGGGTAGGTAGGCGTAAACAAGGCCAATAATAATAGCGTAAGGTGTGTAAAGGATTTCGATCGGAGCGGAGATAAGTTTTGTATATTGCAGCATACCGTTCATGAGGCCTTCGGATTTTAAAATAGTGATCCATGCATAGGTGCGAATGAGGAAGCTAGTCCAGAACGGAATCATGACAAGCATGAGGAGGAGGTTGCGGGTATCTGGGCGGGCTTTACCAATGAAGTAGGCTACGGGGTAGCCTAGGATGATGCATATAATTGTGGTAAGAGCGGCGTAGCCGATGGAGCGCAGTAGGATTTTGATGTAGATAGGATCAAAGACGCGGGCGTAATTTCCTAGATTAAAATCATAAACGACTTGGCCTAGGGCATCACGACTGCAAAAGCTGTAAACAAAGAGGATGGCAGCGGGGGCGATGACAAAGAGTGCTAACCAAATCAGCAAGGGAGACAACAACATCCAGCCAATGAGGCGTGGATGTCGTTGGTTCTCTTGGTTGCTGTCGCTCTGGTCGAGGATGGCAGCCATGTCGGATTTAGTTCGAGCTCTTGAGGTCAGTGACGAGTTTATCAATGTCAGCTGCAGCCATGCCAATGTCGCGGAATGTTTCTAACATAGAGCTGTCTGCCGGGTAGCTGGCGGGATTTCCTAATTCTTCAGGGGTAAGAAGCTTACGGGCTTCTAAGTTAGGATTAGTGTAGGGAAAGTTTTGAGATATAATGACACTTACTTCTGGGCGCAGGATGTAGTTAATGAAGAGGTGGGCGGCATCGGCGTGAGGAGAACCCACGGGGATGGCTAGGCTGTCGATGAAACGGTGGGCACCTTCTTTGGGGAGGGTATATTTGAATTTTTTATTTTCTTTATAAAGTATTGCTGCTTCACCGCTCCAGACGATGCCGAGATCTACATCGCCATTAAGAAGAGCCGTTTTAGGACTGTCAGAGTCGAAAACTTTAACCATTTTAATCCATCCAGCAAGAATAGGTCTGACTTTTTCAAGGTTGGCGGGGGAGACGTCGTTAATAGATAGGCCCAGAGTGTTAAGAACCCAGCTAACCATTTCACGGTTGTCGTTTAAGACGACAATGCGGCCTTTATGTTTTTCTTGAAAGAAGTCAGCATAGCCTGTGACGGGATCGGTAATTTTTTCTGTATTAACAACTATACCGACGGAGCCCGACATCCAAGGAACGCTGTATTTGAAGCCAGGGTCATGGGCTAGGTTGGTGTATTCTGGGGCGATATTTTTGATGTTTGGGATTTGGGTGAGATCAAGCGGAGCCAGTTTATTGGCTTTTAGCAGTGCTTCGACGGTGTATTCAGAAGGCATAACGAGATCGTAGGGTGTGGCACCAGCGACAAGTTTAGAGACCATTTCCTCATTAGAGGCGTAGGTTTCGTAATTGACTTTAATACCCGTTTCTTTGGTGAAGTCGTCGATGATGGCTTGGGGAACGTACTCGGACCAAGCGAAGAGGTTGAGTTGTTTAGATCCTGTGGTGGGTTTACCCGAGGCAGTCGGGTCTGAGCTTTTAGGGGAACAAGCTGAGAAGGTTAGGGCGAGAATGCTGGCAAGGGCAAGGCAGGCGAGTTGGGTTCGTTTCATAGGATTTTTTGGGTTAGGTTTTTAGGTTGAGGGAGTTGGTTGATTGTGGAAAAGAGCGGTATCATTGTTAGCACTATTTGTTCCACCTTTTAAGAAGTTCTGCCGAAATGACTAGAACGGCGGTGGATACGATAAAAATGGCGGAGATGGCATTGAGCATGGGATTTAGTCCGACCTTAGCCATGCCGAAAACTTTAATGGGTAGGGTGGCGGAGGCCGGGCTGGCGGTAAAGTAAGTCACGATGACTTCGTCCATGGAGAGGGTAAAAGACATGAGTGCCCCCGAAATGATAGCGGGTAAAAGGTAAGGCACGATGATTTGGAAGAAGGCTTGGAAAGGTGTGGCACCGAGATCCATGGCGGCCTCTTCCAGAAAAGGGTCAAGACCGATAAGGCGTGCTTGGACGGCGATAAGAACAAAAGGAAAGCAGAAGGTGATGTGCGATATAATGACGGAAGTGAAGCCGAGTGAGAAGTTAATGGTGGCAAAGAAAATCAATAGGCTAATGCCCATGATGATTTCAGGAATTACCATAGGAATAAAAATGAGGGTATTGATGCTACGGCGGGCAGGAAAGCGGTAGCGATAAAGGAGCCAAGCGCCCAGTGTGCCGAGAACGACTGAGAAGGCCGTGGTGATGGTGGCGATGATAAGACTATTCTTGAGGGCTTTAATGAGGGGAGCATTGGTGAATAATTGCTCGTACCATTTAAAGCTAAAGCCAGTCCAGACAATGTTAAGACGTGACTCATTAAAGGAGTAAATGAGGAGTAAAACAATTGGCAAATAAAGGAAAATAAAAATACCGACAGTCCAGCTGCCGAAAATGAGATCGACCAGTTTCATGCCCGAAGGCAAGAGGGGTTTAGATTTAGTTGAGGCCAACGAATCCACGATCTATTGGTAAACCTTTGCCGGTTACTAGCAAGAACTTTTATCCTAAGTGTTCTACTCTAAATCGCAAGGTGTGGAGACAGGCCTGACCTTATTCTACGGTGACTGATTTAGCTAGGTTACGTGGTTTATCTACATCACGTCCTAGAGCCACAGCAGTGTGGTAGGAGAGGAGCTGAAGGGGAATGGTATTGAGGATGGGTTGGAGTAACTCAATAGTCTTAGGCACGATGATGACATCATCTACAATATGTTGAATACTACGATTATTTTCCGTAGTAACAGCAATAACTGGGCCGCAACGCGCTTTAATTTCTTGGATGCTGTTCATGTTTTTCTCAAACAAACTATCCTTCGGGCAGATGAAAACGGAAGGGGTTTGTTTATCAATCAAGGCAATGACGCCGTGTTTCAACTCCGAAGAGGGATAGCCCTCGGCGTGGATGTAAGTAATCTCTTTCATCTTAAGCGCACCTTCGAGGGCGATGGGGAAATTGGCCTGACGTCCTAAGAATAACATGCTGCGAGCATTGGCATATTTATTAGCTACTTTACGAATTTCTTCAGTCGTATTTAGAATTTGACGGACTTGATCGGGAAGTTCTTGTAGGGCGGTGATCATCTCTTGGCCAGCAGCGGCAGACATGAAACGCATGCGTCCGAGTAACAGCGCAAGGAGGGAAAAAACAGTCACCTGCGAGATAAAGGATTTCGTAGCCGCTACACCAATTTCCGGTCCTGCGTGCATGTAAACCCCGCCGTCGGATTCTCGTGCAATGGTGCTGCCAACGTTGTTGCAGATGCCGAGAACCTTAAAGCCCTTGCGTCGCCCCTCCCGTAGGGCTCCCAAGGTGTCGGCTGTTTCTCCAGATTGGCTGACCGTCAAAATGAGTGTCTTGCGATCTAGGGGCGAGTTACGGTAACGGAACTCACTAGCATAATCCACCTCAACAGGAATATGAGCCACGCTCTCGATCATGTGTTCACCTACCATGCCAGCGTGCATAGCGGTGCCGCAGGCGAGAATAACGATGCGGTTGATATCACGTAATTCTTCGCCACTAAGGTTGAGACCACCCAATCGAGCCGAAGCTTCTTCTTTACTCAGGCGACCGCGCATAGCGTTTTCGATGGCGGTTGGTTGTTCGAAGATTTCCTTCAACATGAAGTGGGGATAGTCTCCCTTTTCTGCCGCTTCAGGGGAAAGGTCTAGTTCTTTTATCTCGAAAGAAGATTCTTCCGTACCGAGAGTTTCGATGGAAAACCGTCCAGGCCTCAGCGTAACAATGTCATAGTCTTTAAGGTAAACAACTTTTTGCGTATAAGGTAATAGAGCTGTGTGATCACTGGAGAGAAATTGTTCGTTCTCGCCCACGCCTAAGACCAGAGGGCTGCCGCGGCGTGCGCCCACGACGAATTGGGGATGGTCTTCGTGGATGACGGCAATGCCATAAGTTCCTTCGACTAGGCCTAAGGCCGAGCGCACGGCTTGAAGGAGGCGATCCTCGCCTGAAAGCGTGGACTTGTCATAGTGTATTCCAATGAGGTGAGCAAACACTTCTGTGTCCGTTGCAGAGTGGAAGATATGCCCTTGAGCCAACATTTCATCTTTTAAGATTTGGTAATTTTCTACGACGCCATTATGGACTAAGCCGATTTTTCCTGATTGATCGAGGTGAGGGTGCGCATTCGCATCGTTAGGTTCACCGTGGGTAGCCCAACGTGTGTGACAGATACCCGTGTTACCTTGGCTAGGGTTTTTTAAAACAAGCTGAGCCAGCTCATTGATGCGGCCTGCTTTTTTGCGTACGATCAAGCCTTCACCATTGACCGTGGCCATGCCGGCGGAGTCATATCCACGGTATTCCAAACGACCCAAAGCATCTAAGAGAATAGGTTGGGCATCTCTCTGACCCGTATAAGCAACGATTCCACACATAATAAAAATTGAATTAGAAACGTCTTGTTTACCCTTTGTCTTTCGTTAAGGTCAATGGAAACCTTTTATTATGTCATCTAGCTATCCAGATCTTAGTCGTGTTTTAGGAGTTATTTTAGGCGGCGGGGCAGGCACACGCTTATTTCCTCTAACGGGAGAACGCGCTAAGCCTGCGGTTCCTCTGGCGGGGAAATACCGCCTCGTGGACATCCCGATTAGCCTCTGCATTAACTCAGGGATCAAGCGCATATTCCTTCTTACGCAATACCTTAGCTCTTCCCTACACCGACACGTCCAACAAAGTTATCGGTTCGATGACTATCAACCTCGCGGCTTTATCGAAATCATGGCCGCTACGCAGAAAGGCGACAGTAGCGGCTGGTATCAAGGGACTGCGGATGCCGTGCGTCAAAACATGATGCACTTCCGCACCCATGATTACGACCTCGTCCTTATCCTTTCCGGTGACCAGCTCTACCGCATGGATTTTCGTGAAATCATCCAGCAACATATCAAATCAGGCGCCGAAGTAACCGTTGCCACCATTCCCGTTTCGCGCGAACCAGCTCGAAGCTTCGGCATCATGCAAATTGATGCGAATAAAGAAATCGTTCGCTTTGTAGAAAAACCCAAACAAGACGATGCTCTCGACACCCTTAAAATGGGTGGCGATGCACTAAATGAAATAGGCCGCGATAGACACGATGACCTCTTCTTAGCCTCCATGGGTATCTACGTCTTCAATCGTGAAGCCATGAACGAAGCCTTGGCGGATCCTCTTAAACAAGACTTCGGCAAGGACATCATTCCGCAGATGATTGGTAAGAAAAAACTTTTCTCTTATGTATATCAAGGTTATTGGGAAGATATCGGAACGATCCGCGCTTTCTATGACGCTAACCTTGATCTAACCGAGCCTTTGCCTAAGTTCGACTTCTTTGAGTCAGGCTCTCCGATTTACACCCGTGGACGTTTCTTACCATCCTCGAAAATCAACGAGGCCAGAATATCTAAATCCATCGTCTCAGACGGTTGTATACTCACGCGGGCTGACATCCACCACTCCATCATCGGCATTCGCAGCCGCTTAGATGAAGGCGTTCAAGTTCGTGATTCCATTATCATGGGCGCTGACTATTACGAAAGCGTTAAAAGCCTTGAAGAGAACGCTCGTATCGGTCGTCCTGCTATGGGGATTGGGGCTAACACCATCATCGAAGGAGCAATAGTTGATAAAAATACCCGCATCGGCAAAAATGTCGTCATTAAAGCAGAGGGTAAAACAGGGAGTATCGACCACCCTTTTTATCATTACCGTGATGGCATCGTCATTATCCCGAAGGACCGTGTGATTCCTGACGGAACAGTGATCTAAGATTTTTGCGCCCGTGATTTAATGGTAGAATGCGAGCTTCCCAAGCTTGATGCGAGGGTTCGATTCCCTCTGGGCGCATAATTCCAACTTAGTGTTTATTGTATAGATTTATAAGTTAAGAACTTCGAACTATGAAACGACTTATCGGCGTCTTTTTTTTATTAGTTATTATTTGCGCCGCCATTTTTGGTCTAGCCTCTCTTGATACTAATGACTTAGCCAAGGCAAAACAAGCCGCTGCTAAAGTGAGTTCTGGAAACCTTATTCCACCTGCGCCGTCGCAGCTTTTACTCGGCACCAGCATTGATCCGCAGAAAATGGCTAGCCGTCGTCTGGAGGATATAGCCGTCAACACCGTTCCTAGCTTAGTCCATATCCGTTCCCTAGTAGGCTCCTATAAACTGATTCAAAACGTTGAAAAAATCAGCGATTTTTATAGCTCCTTGGGTATTGATTTAGAACATCAAGGAACTGGCATTTTTCTAAATGATCAGGGACTTATTCTAACACCTTTGCATACGGTCTTGGCAGCATCAGCTATTCAGGTCAGGACTTGGGATGGGAAAATGTTAATGGCTGACATTGTCTCGGCTGATGTGGGAACAGATCTAGCCATTTTAAAAATCCCGCTTTCCGGTACTCGCCCGATTAAGTGGGGCGATAGCTCATCCCTCTCGTTGGGTGAACAACTCGTTCTCATCGGTTCCGACACCACGGGCAGTGGACGTATTTCGCAGGGAATAGTGAGTTCTAAAGTGCGTAGTTTAGTTCTACCGGACGAAGGTTTTTATGGACAAATTTTCTCCGTAGATAGCCCATCCTCTACCATTCAATCGGGCTGGCCCGCACTTAATTTAAATGGCCAAGTGGTAGGCATCCTCGGCCAAGCCTCGACCCACCTTTACTTATCAGAGGATGAAAAAGTCGTTCTATCCTCTAATCAATTGCAAGAAATCACAGAAATTTTAGCGCAAGGTAAAACGATTGAACGAGGTTACTTAGGATTACAACTTCAGCCCATTACCGCGGATCTCGCAACAGCCTTACGCTTAAGTTCCACCGATGGTGCTTTAGTTTCTGAAGTAATGGCTGGAAGTCCAGCGGAAGTGGCTGGACTCCTTGCGGGAGATATCATCAAAAAACTCGATCAACAAATGGTTAAACGTCACGAGCAAATTAGACTCATGATCAGTGAATTAAGAATAGGAAAGGCCATAACTATGGAAATCGAGCGTAAAGGTCAGACCCAGTTCATGAGTGTCATACCTTTAGCCCATCCTTTACAATTTGCTGTAGAGCTTAATCAAGAGGCTCAGAAATTTTACACACTTGATGCCTCACAAAGATCGCCTTTAGATGGAGTTGAAGTTACTGAGTTTAAAGAAAAAGCCCTTTCTAAAATCAGAGCCACTGAGCTCAATCAATTCATGATCAATCGCATTGATTATCAACAAACACTCGCCTCCGCGCCCATTGAACCTGGGACATTCCTACTGGAAATAGATGGAGAAAAGTTTTCGACATTACAGGAATTTACTGCTTTGCATCTGAAGACACAGGGTCGTAAAGTCGTCGTGCTACGTATCGAAAGCCGCGGCAAAAAAAGCTACGTAACGCTTAAGAATAATCTATAAAGAAAACTATATAATGAAAAAACTTAACATTGGTTTAATTGGTTATAAATTTATGGGACGCACCCATTCTAACGCATGGCGTCAATCTAAACATTTTTTTGATCTACCCTTAGAACCCGTCCTTCATACCATCTGCGGACGTAATCCAGAGGGCGTGAAGTCCGCTGCGCAACAATTAGGCTGGAACCATGCTGAAACCGATTGGCGCAAACTAATTAGTAATCCAGATATTGATGTCATCGACATCAGCACAGCTAACGATACTCATGCCGAGATCGCCTTAGCCGCTGCCCGAGCTGGTAAGGCAATTCTCTGCGAGAAGCCCTTAGCACTAACAGTCAAAGAAGCTAAGACTATGCTAGACGCTGTAACTAAAGCCGGCGTCGTTAATATGATCTGTCATAACTATCGACGTATTCCCGCTATGGCTCTAGCAAAACGTATCATTGAGCGAGGGGATATCGGAAAAATTTATCACTATCGTGCTCGCTACTTACAAGATTGGATCGTTGACCCAAACTTCCCGCTTGTCTGGCGCTTGCAAGGTGATATTGCAGGAAGCGGTGCTAACGGAGACATTAATGCCCATATCATAGACTTAGGTCGTTTTCTAGTGGGAGAACTTCACGAAGTATGCGGGTTGATGGAAACCTTCATTAAGCAACGCCCCCTTGCCAGCACAGAGGCTGGATTGAGCGCAAAGGGGAAGGGGAGTGGGAAAGGGGAAACCGTTCGCATGGGCGAAGTGAGTGTGGACGACGCTGCACTCGTGATCGGGCGTTTCCAGAATGGAGCCCTCCTTAACCTTGAAGCAACCCGATTTGCTACAGGTCGTAAAAATGGTATTCAGATTGAAATCAACGGCTCAAAAGGATCACTTACTTTTGACTTTGAAGATATGAATCGTTTAAAGTTTTTCAACGGGTCTGACCCGAAAGACGTTCAGGGGTTCCGCGATATCATTGTCACAGAACCCTGTCATCCCTACACAGGTCAGTGGTGGCCTCCAGGTCACATCATTGGCTACGAACATACCTTCACTCATACCATCGTGGACTTTATCCACGCAGTTAAGAAGGGTAAATCCGTCCAGCCCACGTTTGAAGACGGCTATAAAAATCAGTGCGTGCTAGCAGCCATCGAACAATCAGCGAAGAAACGAGCGTGGGTTACCCTTAAAGCTTAAGGAGACCACTATACATTACTGTTTTCCTAAGCTCAGTGCCGTAGATGCAAACCTTTCTATTAAACTTCGCACAATACTAGTTATATCAAATCAATAGCAGATTTTTGGTTTACGGCCCTTGGGTATGAGAATTAAGCGGTTCTCCGAAGAAACGCTGCGAGTTTCTTTAAAGCTTGGGAACGGTGACTAATTTGATGTTTTATCCCTGAGCCTAACTCAGCTAAAGATTCGTCAAAATTATCTGGGACAAATAATGGGTCGTAACCAAACCCGGCTTGGCCGCGAGATTCCTGTAAAACATGGCCTCGTAAAACGCCATCAAACACGCCGAGTATCTCAGAACCTTGCGCTAAAGCTAAGGTGCATACAAACTGCGCTCCACGCTGATCTCTAGGTAAGCCATCAAGCTTTTTTAATAATAGGGCATTGTTACGAGAATCATTAGAGGGTTCGCCAGCAAATCGAGCGGAATAAATGCCAGGGGCTCCATTTAGACTATCTACTTGCAAACCTGAATCATCCGCCAAGACATAACCTTGGAAAATTTCAGAGCAGGATAAAGCCTTCTTCCGTGCGTTAGCTTCGAAGGTATCTCCATCCTCAATAACTTGGGGTAAATGAGGCACGTCTTGCGCGGTTAAAACGTGCCATTCTGCTCCTAACATTTCCTGGAACTCCTGCGCTTTTCCTTGGTTATGGGTAGCTAGCAATATAGGGACGATGGACATCTAGGCGTAGCTTAGCTGTGTGGGTAAGTTTATTCAAACTCTTCCGCTACAGTGACTAAGAAGGTAGTTAGCTTTTTACGAATATCAGGCAGAGGCTCTAGAAAGGTTTTGAGCTCATTGATTCTTAAAGGATTAAATAAGAGGAAAAAAGCCATTCTAATCGGCGTCATTTTACCAGTAACTTTATCATAGCCCTTGGATAAAATATCCGTGGGAACATGCTCACTGGCGAGGTCACTAATAACCCGGATACCCATAACTTCTGATCCATAAGTGAGTGCCACGGAATTAACGGCAGACATTTCCATATCGACCATCTGGCAACCTGTTTCTTCTGCTAGTTTTTTCTTAGCTGCGACAGTGGAAACGACTTGGTCAGTCGTATGGAGTCGTGCTATGTCGAATCCAGGGACTAGGCGAATATAATTAATAAGATCATTAGAACTGTAGGTGGCTGCGACGAGGATATCTCCACGTTGTAATTGGGTAGATAAGGCACCAGCAAAACCAGTCATGATGACTAGATGGGGAGCCTCTACTTTGAAGGCTTTGGTGACGGACTCCTTCGCCAATTTCGGACCCATGCCGCAGATGACTATATGGACGTCGCTATCTTTGAGCTTCCCGCGATAGCATTCTACGCTGTCGATGTCTTTACGGATTTTATCTTTAAGCGAGGCTAAAAGATCTTCTGCTTCGTAGCGTGTTGGAATGACGAAAGTTAGCATAAAAATTAAATCAAGTAACCGCAGAGAGTGCAGCGCGTTTTTGGATGAGGTGTTTTAATTCGGACAAAGCGAGAAGCGGCCAGTTGTTGCGATACATATCATATTTTAGATAAAACACACAAGGGAAACCCGTGCCTGTGATGTAGTCTTCACGCCAACTCCCCTCCTCTTCTTGAACAGTGGCTAGGTAGTTCCCTGCCCTCTGTATGCTGGCGCGGGTAGGATCGCCACAGGTGAGCATTCCCATGAGGCCCCATGCGGTTTGTGAAGGTGTGCTGGCACCTTGACCCTTCAGACGAGGGTCATCGTAAGAGGCGCAGGTTTCACCCCAGCCGCCGTCGGGGTTCTGGCAAGATTCTAGCCAATCTCGGGCTCGTACGATCCAGTCTTGGTTCATATCTTCACCGATGGTGTGGAGACCGCGTAGGGATTGCCAAGTGCCGTAGATGTAATTCACTCCCCAACGACCATACCAGGAACCATCTTCCTCTTGGGTTTTACGTAAGTAAGCGATGGCTTTAGCTAGCACGGGATCTGTTCTAGGAATTCCTAGTTTACCGAAGCACTCTAAGGCGCGAGCCGTGATGTCGCTACAGGGTGGATCAAGGATGGCTTTATGATCAGCAAAGGGAACGTGATCTAGCCAGTGCTTCGTCACGTCGCGGTCAAATGCGGCATAGCCTCCGTTCTTACATTGGAAGCTCTTTGCCCAATTTAAAGCGCGGAGCATGACTTCGCTTTTTTTCTTTTCGTCAGAAGAATCGATCAGGCGCAATGCCAGTAGCACTTTAAACGTATCGTCCACATCTGGATAATAATCATTCGCAAACTCAAAGGCCCAGCCACTGGCATGAGGGTAAGGATTTTTTACGACCCAATCACCCTTGATCTTAACTTCATTTTGAATAAGCCAATCTGCTGCCTTAACAAGTCCGGGATCGTTAGCAGGCACGCCCGATGTGGCTAAAGACACACAGGTGATCGCCGTATCCCAAATAGGTGACAGACAGGGCTGCACGCGAAAATCTTTATTGATGACATCATCCACTTCTAGCTCCGCAAAAACACGGCGACATTTTTTAACGATAGGGTGAACATTAGAGTAGCCTAAACAACGCAAGGCGATGAGGGAGTTTAACATGCTAGGGAAAATGGCACCTAGTCCATCCGAGCCTTGGGAGCAACGCTCAATCATCCAAGCTTCCGACTGCTTTAAAGCTCTCTTACGGAAAGGACGCCAAGGTAAGCCGTCTACGAATTTTAAAACAGCATCCCAAGACAAAAAGAAATTGCGCCACGTGAACCATTTCCGATCACGAGGAAGCGAAAAATCTTGATTCTCTGTGCCGTAAGGATAGAGCTCATGCAACTGCTTCTCTGGCGGTAATAGTTTTGTCGGCTTATAATGGTTAATAATGGACAAGGGGACATACATGGCTCGCGTCCACGAAGATAATTCATAGAGATTAAAGTAGAGCCAAGTTGGTAGAAGGATGACTTCGCTTGGAATGATAGGTAGATATTTCCACGGGAACTGACCTAACAAAGCTAAGTAAAGTTTGCCATAGGTGTTCATCTTCGGTATGCCTCCGAGCCGTAAGATGACAGCATGAGCTTTCTTCATTACGGGGTCTTCTGGCGAGAAGCCTGCAAGCTTCAGCGTTAGATAGCATTTCACTGAGGCATTTATCTCACTAGGGCCGCCCGTGTAGATATTCCAGCCTCCATCCGTTTGTTGACGGTCTAGGACGTGCTTAACAATTTTAGCCTGCTTAACGAAATCAATCTCATCCATCCAATACATGAACAACATCAAGTCGCAAGCCACCGTGGTATCCACTAAGAGTTCTCCAATCCAATAACCCTTTTCATGCTGCAGTCTTTTTAGGAAAGTTTGGCTGCGGAGAATGGAAGCTTCGATCTTCGTGGTTAGCTCAGGCTCTACCATGACCTTAAGTTGATGGTGTGCCATAGTCATCGTGGTGACAATAGAAGCCTGTTCTGGGTTTGACATACGCTTATAGTAGAACTCGATATGCTTAAATCAAGCAATCATAGAAGTATAATAAAAATGCTGCTAATAGACTAACCCTGCACCACAAAAACTATATGTGCTTAAGGCACTTTTACTGGATGCAACTTCCAGATTTCTTGAGCGTATTGGTTAATCGTCCGGTCACTGGAAAACTTACCTAATCGAGCCGTATTTAAAATAGACATTTTAGCCCAGTTCATAGGATCACGGTAAGCTACATCCACTTTCTGCTGCTCTGCCACATAAGAAGCATAATCAGCTAAAACAAGAAAAGGATCCCCTCCCCCCAGCATGCTATGCATCAACGGGGCTAGCGTGTCATGTGGATCATGCGGGATAAAATGCCTTGAGCCTAACCAATCAATAACAAATTTCAGTTCCTCGCTCTTAGTATAATAGTCGTAAGGATTATAACCTTTAGCCCATAGAGCATCCACTTCTTTCACATTCAGTCCAAAGATGAAAATATTCTCTGGCCCAACTTCTTCTAAAATTTCTACATTCGCTCCGTCTAAAGTCCCAATCGTGAGCGCGCCGTTCAGCCCTAGTTTCATATTTCCCGTTCCAGAGGCTTCCTTCCCTGCGGTGGAAATTTGTTCAGAAATGTCCGCGGCAGGAATAATCGCCGAGGCTAAGGAAACTCGGTAATTCGGTAAAAAGACAACTTTTAATTTACCGTTAATTCGCGGATCATTATTAATTTTATCAGCCACAGCGTTGATCGCTTTAATGATACACTTTGCTACGACATAACCTGGTGCCGCTTTAGCGCTGAAAATAAATACCCGGGGCGGCATGGTATCGTCTGGGTTCTGGAGCAGACGCCGATAGGTGGCTAAAATGTTAAGTAAGTTTAGATGCTGCCGTTTATACTCGTGTAAACGTTTGATCTGTACGTCGAACAAGGCATCAGGGCTCACCACTAGGTTACATTCGCGTAGAATGACTTCGCAAAGATGCACTTTATTGGCACGTTTAATTTCACGCACACGGTTGAGAAAACTCTCGTCATGAATAAATTCTTCCAGACCACGTAGTCGGTCTAAATTAGTGATCCAGCTTGAGCCAACTTTCTCATTAATCAATTGGCTCAACCCTCGATTGATCGAAAGAATCCAACGCCGTGGGGTAACACCGTTGGTCTTATTATTAATTTTTTCAGGATAAAGTTCGTCAAATGACTTGAAAAGATTTTCACGTAAAAGTCGGGTATGAAGTTCGGCCACGCCATTAACCGAAAAGCTTCCCACTACAGCGAGGTGTGCCATGCGAATCATCTGCACGGAGCCTTCTTGAATAAGGGAAAGTTCTGCTACCTTACGGGTATCCCCCGGCCACTTCTTTTCCACTTCTTTCAAGAAGCGTACGTTGATTTCAAATATGATTTGCAGATGCCGCGGTAAAACCTTAGCGAATAATGGCACACTCCAGCGCTCTAAGGCTTCGGGCAATAGTGTATGGTTGGTGTAGGCAAAAGTTTTGGTCGTAATGGCCCAAGCTGCCTCCCAACTTAATTCGTGCTCGTCATGGAGAATGCGCATCAGCTCCGCAATAGCGATAGCGGGGTGGGTGTCATTTAATTGAATCGCTGCCTTATCTGATAATAGAGACCATTCTTGACCATTCTCGCGCTCGAAGCGCCGCAAGATGTCACGCAAGGAACAAGATACAAAGAAGTACTGTTGTACCAGACGTAGTTCTTTTCCATTTTCCGTTGAGTCATTGGGATAAAGAACTTTTGTGACCGTTTCTCCCAGATTTTTATGCTGCAAAGATTCCGTATAACCGCCCGCATTAAAAGCAGTGAAATCAAATTCATCTTCAGCATGAGACTCCCATAAGCGCAAGAAGTTAACGGTCTCACCGCCAAAACCGCAAATGGGAATATCATAAGGAACACCTACGAGGGTTTTTGTGTCGAGCCAGCGAGGACGATAGTTTCCTTGCTCGTCAAAAATATTTTCCACCCGACCCATGATTTTAATATTTTGCGTATATTCGGGTCGCACAATTTGCCAAGCACTGCCGAAGCGTAACCATTCATCAGGCCGTTCCACTTGATAGCCATTAACAAATTCTTGTTTAAATAAACCGAATTCATAATGAATCCCGTAGCCCACCGCAGGAAGGTTCAAGGTAGCTAATGAATCTAAAAAACAAGCCGCTAGCCGCCCTAGCCCGCCATTGCCCAGAGCCATGTCATACTCCTCGCGACGCAAGTCTTCTAAATCCATCCCTAAATCATGTAAGGCACGTTGTGATTCATCAAAGATATTGACGTTTATAATGTTATTTCCCAGTAAACGACCCATCAAAAATTCTAGGGATAGATAGTAAACTCGTTTGGTCTTAACAATGGCATGTTCCGCTTGAGTCGCCATCATGCGCTCGATCACGCGTTGCTGAGTGGCGTGAGCTACGGCATGCCACCAATCGCCTTTTGAAGCTGTCTGAGGATCGCGGGCTAACTCATATTTCAAGCTCCGCAGAATAGAGTGTTTCATATCCTCTGTGAGTGAAATGACTGGGATTTGTGTATCGCTAGTGATTGGGTTCATAACTTAATTAAACTTTTTTTGTTAATAGAATAGTAATGGTTTTCGCTATGCGCTTAATCAGCAAGCCTTGTGCCAAGGTGATCGGAGTTTATGTAACTCCCTATTTTATAAAGTAGTAAGACCTTCATCCAACCAGCCCAGCAACTCTCCAATTGTTTCAGGTGTTTCATCCCCCATGTGAGAAATGCGGAAGGTCGTGCCTTTGATCTTACCGTAACCGCCGTCAATGATGGCGTTATGCGTTTGCTTCAGCCACTTATTTAAAGCTGCTACGTCTATTCCACGTACATTTTTAACGCAGGTTAAAGAAATGGATTCATAACCCGCTTGCGCAAATAGTTCAAAACCATTTTTCTTGGCCCAAGCACGGGTCAACTCTGCATTCTTTAGATGACGAGCAAAGCGTGCCTCTAAGCCTTCCGCACGCATTTCCCCTAACTTGCTTTCTAAAGCGTAGAAATGGGAAATTGAAGGAGTTGTCGGTGTCATGTTGTTTTCATGATTAGATTTAAACTCCAAAAAATCTAGGTAGTAACCCCGATCTTTTTGTAAGGCCGCTTTAGCAAAGGCACGCTCGGAAACTGCAAAAAGTGTAGCACCAGGAGGAAGTGCTAAGGCTTTCTGTGTTCCCGCCAACATGACATCGGCACCGAGTTCATCAAAGGACAGTTTCTTCACGCTCAGGGACGAAACCACATCCACAATGAATGAGACATCAGGATATTTTTTTAACACTTTTGCAATCTCTTCGATCGGATTCATCGTGCCCGTAGATGTTTCATTATGAATAAGCGTCACGGCATCAAACTCACCCGTAGCCAGTTTAGCGTCGATCTGCTCAGCCATGATGGGGCTACCCCAATCCACTTGCAGCTTTTCTGCTTGCTTACCGCACGAGGTGGAAACTCCGAACCATTTGTCGGAAAAAGCACCACTCATGCAGTTAAGAACTTTCTTAGCTACTAGGTTTCTGATAGCGGCTTCCATCACAGCCCAAGCCGAACCCGTTCCTACGAACACAGGTTGCTTTGTATAAAATAACTGTTGTAAACCTGGTTGCACCCGACCGTATAAGTCTTGAAAATCTTTACTGCGATGTCCCATCATCGGCTGACAAAAAGCCCTAAAGGTTTTATCTGAAACCTGAATTGGACCAGGAATAAACAGCTTAGGATAATTCATGAAATATCTGATTTGGTGAGTAAAGCTTCCGAGCTTAACTGCGATTGGCTAAAGGAACCACTTTCTTGCCCACAGCAGGGCCGACGTATTCACTCTGCGGACGGAACAGTCGGTTATTAGAAAGCTGCTCTAAAATGTGAGCTGTCCAACCCGAGGTGCGGGAGATGGCGAAGATAGGAGTAAATAAGTCTAAAGGAATTCCTAAGCTGTAATAAACGGTAGCTGAATAAAAATCAACATTCGCATGGAGACCTTTCTGCTCCAACATCAATTGGGCAATTCGTTCACTCATACGAATCCACTTCGGCTCGCCCAACTCCCGAGTTAATTCAATGGCCATGCGCTTCAAATGAGGAGCACGGGGGTCAAGAGTTTTATAAACACGGTGTCCGATTCCCATGATCTTCCGTTTCATGGCTAACTGTTCTGCCACCCAAGCATCTACTTTATCTTCATCACCGATTTCTAACAGCATCCGAATGACACCTTCATTAGCTCCCCCATGGAGAGGCCCTTTTAAAGTGCCTATGGCAGCGGTCACAGCGGAATAAATATCGGTCAAGGTTGAGATCGTGACACGAGCGGAAAAAGTCGAGGCATTCATCCCGTGGTCAGCATGTAAAACGTAGGCGAGATCCAGGGTTTTCACCGCTTCAGGACCAGGTTCCATTCCTGTTAGTAAATAAAGGAAATGGGCTGCTTCGCCGAGATCTTTACGCACAGGTAACAAAGGCTGACCCTGACGTGCACGATGAAAGTAGGCCGTGATAACGCCGACCTTAGCCGTGATGGAGAGGGCACGGCGGCGGTTCAAATCCATGGAATCGTTTCCCACTTCGCCCGTATCATAGAGACCCAGCATCGAGACCGCCGTGCGGATAACATCCATGGGATTTGCATCCTTCGGACAACTTAATAAAAACTCGACTATGCCTTCAGGTAGATCCCGTTCATTACACAATTCATTACTAAGAAATTCTAGTTCCTTCTTATTAGGTAAATCGTTATGCCAAAGCATGTAGACCACTTCCTCAAAGCTAACATGTCCAGCTAGCTCATTGATGTCGTAGCCCCGGTAAATGAGTTGCCCTTCAGTGCCTCTAACATCACTGATGGCTGTTTCCGCTGCCACTACGCCTTCTAGTCCTTTTGCAATTACGGTCATAACGTTAACTCCTTATTTCTTCATCGCACGAATGAGGGTTTCACCAATCTCGGCTAGGGTCTTAGCCACCGCCACGCCGGATTCTTCCAAAGCCGAAATTTTCTGCGCTGCGGTTCCCTTACCACCAGACACAATGGCACCCGCATGACCCATGCGACGTCCCGGAGGTGCGGTCTGTCCTGCGATGAAAGCGGTGACTGGTTTACGTACCTTTGCCTTAATATATGCGGCGGCTTCTTCTTCTTCCGTTCCGCCGATTTCACCAATCATGACGATGGCCTCTGTCTGCGGGTCTGCGTTGAAATACTCGATCGCCTGTTTGTGGGTCATGCCATGAATAGGATCGCCACCGATCCCGATACAGGTGGACTGACCGTAACCGCGCTGGGATAGCTGCCAGACTGCTTCATAGGTCAGGGTTCCACTGCGAGAGACGACGCCGACATTTCCCTTTTTATGAATGTAACCTGGCATAATGCCGATCTTACATTCACCTGGAGTAATGATTCCTGGGCAATTCGGTCCTATCAGAATAGCGTGCGTGTTTTGCATGGCTACTTTAACCCGCATCATGTCGGCCACGGGCACGCCTTCCGTGATGCAAATCACCAGCTCGACGCCCGCTTCCACCGCTTCAATAATGGAGTCAGCGGCAAATTGGGCTGGCACGAAAATCATGGTAGCGTTGCAACCCGTTTGTTTACGTGCTTCAAATACCGTATCAAAAACAGGCACCTTCGACTCAAAAGTTTCGCCACCACGTGCGGGCGTGACACCTGCGACAATGTTGGTGCCATATTCCATACAGCTCTTGGCGTGGAAGCTACCCGCTTTCCCCGTAATACCTTGAACTAACAACCGCGTGCTTTTATTAACGAGAACGGACATATTATTTACCCTCCTTGGCGGCCTTAACGACTTTTTCCGCAGCGTCTGCTAATTGATCGGCCGCAATGATGGCTAAGCCGGATTCTTTTAACATTGATTTTCCTAAATCCACATTCGTTCCCTCTAATCGCACGACTAAGGGAACTGGGCAACCCGTGTTACGCACAGCGTTGATTAATCCTTGGGCAATGATGTCGCACTTCATGATCCCACCAAAAATATTAACCAAGATAGCTTTAACATTTTTATCACTAATTAAAATACGCACCGCTTCCGTCACTTGTTGCTCGCTCGCACCGCCGCCTACATCAAGGAAGTTTGCTGGCTCCCCGCCGTAGTGATGAATGATATCCATCGTCGCCATGGCCAACCCAGCTCCGTTCACCATGCAGCCGATATTCCCATCTAGACCTATGTAATTAAGACTGAACTTAGATGCTTCCACCTCCCGTGGATCTTCCTCTTCCGTGTCACGCATGGCGAGGATTTCGGGATGACGGAATAGGGCGTTATCGTCAAAATTTAATTTAGCATCTAAGGCAAATACTTCCCCGCCCTTAGTTACTACTAAAGGATTAATTTCTACCAAGGAACAATCACTTTCGATAAATAACTTATAAACCGCATGGAACATGCGACAAGGATCCCGCATTTCTGTGGAAGCAAAACCTAAGAGCTTAGCCAACTTACGCGCTTGATAGGGCTGAAGTCCTAAAGTGGGATGTACCTTCTCCCGTATGATTTCATCTGGCTCCGTTTCGGCCACATGCTCAATATCCATCCCGCCGCGCTTGCTAGCGATGATGACCGGCCCATTGCAAGCCCGATCCATCACCACGGCAAAATAAAGTTCTTTTTCGATCTGCACCGACTCAGCCACGAGGATTTTTCTCACCAGACGCCCCTCAGGTCCCGTTTGATTCGTCACTAAGGTATTACCTAGCATGTGCGTTGCGATGTCTTTTACCTGGCCTGATGTCTTAGCTAACTGCACACCGCCTTTATAACCATCTGTAAACGTCCCCTTCCCTCGGCCCCCCGCATGGATCTGCGCCTTCACGACGAGATTATTCCCCAGCGTTCGGGCAATAGCCTCCGCCTCCGCCACCGTCGTTGCTACTTTGCCGGCGGGCGTGGAAACGCCAAATTTTTCCAACAGTTCTTTTGCTTGGTATTCGTGGATATTCATAAGTGGATAACTAAAAATTGACAGTCCCAGATGAACGCTACCCCGTCAAAAGCTTTTTTCAAGAAAGCGTAAAAGTAATAGTCGCAAAAGTAACTATTGAACCACTAAATTAATTCTAACATTCTCCTTAATCCCATAAACATATTCCCTTTACCTCCTTTTTTCTCCTACACTTTTCCATGCCACAAAACCTTTACCTCGATTGCTTCTCAGGCATCAGCGGCGACATGCTTCTAGGCGCGCTGATCGATCTTGGTGTTCCAACTGAAATCATTCAGAAATCCCTCGACGCACTTCGCCTGAACGAACCTCTCCATCTCCACACCTCACGACAAACCCGCGGACTGGTTTCAGGCATAAAAGTGGATGTTCATTTCCACGAACACACCCACTCGCACAATCACTCGCATACGCACAACGGCGATCACGAACATCATTCCGCCGCACACCACGGACGCTCCTACACATCTATTTGTCGACTTATTGAACAGTCCACCCTTGACCCATGGATTAAAAAACACGCCGCTTCTATCTTTCACCGCATAGGTATCGTTGAGGCTCACATCCATAATAAAACGATTGAAGAAATCCATTTTCACGAAGTCGGTGGCCTCGACTCCATCGCTGACATTGTCGGCTGCTGCTCTGCTCTTCATCACCTTAAACTAGATCGTATCCTCAGCTCACCACTGATCGAAGGCACAGGTAGTATCCACTGCGCCCATGGCACCTTCCCTTTACCCGCTCCCGCCACCCTAGCCTTACTCAGCGGAACAGGAGCTCCGTTGAAACAAATCGACCTGCCCTACGAACTCATTACCCCCACCGGTGCTGCGTTGCTGGCCGAGTTCGCCCAATCCTTCGCTCTCCTCGACCGCGTTACGATTGATAAAATCGGCTGGGGTCTAGGAACACGTGAACTACCAAATCGCCCCAACGCCCTCCGCGCTCTCCTCGTTCAAGCCACGCTTCCTGACAGCAGCTTTGAAAGCGACACTGTCTGCGTCTTGGAGACCAACATTGATGATTCTACCGCTGAAATCCTAGGTTATCTGAGCGAGTTACTTTTAGAAAAAGGTGCTTACGATGTGGCCTACCTACCTGCCACCATGAAAAAATCGCGCCCAGGCTGGCAACTCCAAGTCATCGCACCCACGACTTTGCGAGACGCATTAACCGAGATCATTCTCTGCCACAGTTCAGCCTTTGGCCTACGCATCAGCGAAACGGTGCGGCTTAAATTATCCCGTGAAACCGTCCAAGTCTCCACCCCCTACGGAAACGTCAGCCTTAAACTTGGGAAACGGCAATCTGAAATTTTAAAAATGGCACCTGAATATGAGGACTGCAAACGTCTCGCCCATGAACATCAAGTCCCCCTTCAAACCATCTACAATGCTGCCCTGCAAGCCTTTCAAGATTCTGACTTTAAGTTTAAACCACAACGAAAAAATTAGTGCGTGCGCCATTCTAATTTTCGCGTAGCTCCACTCTAAAAATTGCCTTATGAAATCTTGGATCACCTACGCTCTTATCTCCATGATCTTTGCGGGCTTCACCTCAGTCATCGCCAAACTGGGGTTATCAGGCATTTCAGGTGAGCTCGGGCTTACGGTACGAACCTTATTCGTTTTTGTTTTCGTTCTAGCCTTTGCCGCTTTTGCGGTGCCTAGCCATCACTGGTCTGAGTTAAATCGTAGCAACTATTTTTGGCTTGGACTATCTGGTATTACGACATCTATTTCTTGGATCTTTTATTATAAAGCATTGAAGGATGGTGAAGTCTCAACCATCGCACTGATCGATAAAGGAAGTATGGTTGTAGCTGTAATATTGGCATTTTTTATTCTGAAAGAACAAATCACTTTCAAAACCATCATCGGAGGCTCGTTAATGTTGGCAGGGATTTTTGTCATCGCCCGCAAATAGAAATAAAACGGTTGCCTCTTATCTCAGGCAGGGAGAGACTTTACTTATGACAACCGCACCTCTAACCGTCGTTGGCGTTCCTAAAGAAATTAAAGAGCAAGAGCACCGAGTTTCTCTACTCCCTTCTGGCGCTCATCAACTTACTAAACGCGGCCACCAAGTTCTCGTTGGAAAAAATGCGGGAATCGGCTCGGGTTATTCTGACAATGAATATGTCTCCGCAGGTGCTCAAATTGTCGAAAAGAACGAGGATATATTCGCTCAGTCAGATCTTATTGTAAAAGTTAAAGAACCCCTGGCTTCGGAATACGCACTTTTGCGTAAGAACCAAGTCCTCTTCACCTACCTGCATTTAGCCGCTAATAAACCTTTGACCGACGCCCTCGTAAAATCCGGCGTCACGGCAATCGCTTATGAAACAGTTCAGGTCAACCGCCGTTTACCACTCTTAGAACCGATGAGTGAAATTGCGGGTCGCATGTCCGTTATTGTGGGGGGTTATTTCCTAGCCAAAAATCGTGGTGGTAAAGGTGTTTTACTTGGTGGTGTTCCCGGCGTTCTTCCTGGCAAAGTTGTCGTGATCGGTGGCGGAACTTCAGGCGTAAATGCCGCACGCATGGCCACAGGGTTAGGAGCGGATGTCACGATCCTAGAAGTGGATTTAGAACGCATGCGTTTTCTCGATATCACGATGAATGGTGCTCATACACTTTATTCCAGCGAAGCTCACGTGACGGATGTTTTACCTACGTGCGATTTATTAATCGGTGCCGTGCTCGTTCCTGGTGCTAAGGCTCCTAAACTTATTAGCCGCGAGATGCTCCGCCTGATGAAGCCAGGTTCTGTTCTAGTTGACATTGCCATCGATCAGGGTGGCTGCATCGAAACATCCCGCGTGACCACGCACGATAACCCCACCTTCGTGGAAGAAGGTGTTATGCACTACTGCGTTGCGAATATGCCTGGAGCCTATGCCAGAACCGCTACCCAAGCCTTGACCAATGTGACCTATCCCTTCATCGAACTCCTCGCCGATCAAGGTCTAAGCGAAGCCTGTCGTCGCCAACCGTCTCTCCTCGGCGGTATCAATGTCATGCATGGCCAAGTCACCCAGCAAGCCGTGGCAGAAGCTTTAGGTCTGGCCTACGTTCCGGTTCAACTTTAACTCATCGTGAGCAGTATTCCAGGCCTTACTTCAGCGGACCTTGCTCTAGGTGATGTCAAGTCCTGCGACTTTGATTTGGAGCAAGTGCAGATGCACTGGATTCAAGATAGCACTGACCCGTGGTTTGAGCGTGGTTACGGGATTTTGTGGAAAGAGTTCGGCTCTAAGAACGAGATGGAACAACGAACTACACTGCATAAACGTTTGCAATGGAAACCTAACGAACTCATTCACGACTACTCTTTTCTTTACACCATGATTGTAGTAACAGCTGGGGAAGAAGTGGTAGCAGTGCGTGATCACACCGTTATCTTATGTCATCACATTCAAGATCCCCTCGCCCTCGTGCACCTCTCCCATGTCTGGGTGGACCCCGCATGGCGGCGCACGGGATTATCCGGCTGGCTGCGAGCTTTACCTATTCAGACCGCACGTGAGGGTTTAAAACAGGCCAGTTTACCCAGCACGTCGAGGATTATTCTAGCAGCGGAGATGGAACATTACACCCAAGGAAACCATGACCAGTGGGTGCGTTTAAAGGCTTATGAAAAAGCGGATTACCGTAAAGTGGACTCTGACCTGATTCATTATTTCCAGCCCGACTTCCGCACCGCTGAAGAAATAGATCAGAGTGGTGGCCCTCAACCCATCCCCATGTCACTCATGTTGCGCCTTGTCGGTCACGAACAGCAAAAAGAAATCTCAAGTGCCGAAATTAAACGCATCGTCTTCGCCCTCTATCACATGTATGGTTTAGAGTTCAGACGCCAAGACATGCTTCACGTTTACGATTCCCTAAGCACCTATCCTGCGGATGAAACACTCATTGATCTCGTTCAACCGTGCCGAGATATTCAGCCATGATCAAAACCTATTTCCATCCGGGCTACGCTGCGCCGCTGGGAGATAATCACGTCATGCCCATTGGTAAATTTAACTCAATCGCCGAAGCTTTACAAACAGACCCACACGTTTCCTTACAACCCCCCTCACCCTTACAACCAGAACATTTAGCACACGTTCACACCCCAGAGTATGTGGAGGCCATTCGTAGTGGAGAACCTCGGAGCCTCGCTGAATCCCAAAAATTTCCTTGGAGCCCAGAACTTTACCCCTCCGTTTGCCTAACCGGAGGCGGCTGTTTAGCAGCAGCCCGCACGGCTCTAAACGAGGGAATCTCTGCCGCTCTAGTTAGTGGATTTCATCATGCCTTTGCCGATCATGGTGAAGGATTCTGCACCTTTAACTCGTTAATCATAACTCTTGACCAATTAAAACAAGAAGGCCTCCTTTATTCTGCCGCCATTCTTGATATGGATTTACACTACGGAAACGGCACCGCATCCCTCGTTGCTTCACGACCAGATTTATTTGCGCTATCCATTTATGGAAATGATTATTTAGATAATAAACCTTACCGTGACGTCACCATAAAACGCCATGAAGATGGCATGAATCACCGCTCTTTTGCGCTGCCCGAATTCTGTGATCGCACTCAACTTTTCGACATCATGGATCAAGCCCTCCCCCTTCTCGTCAACGGTGTTAAGCCAGACCTCATTCTGTATCAAGCTGGAGCTGATCCCTACTTTGAAGATCCCTATTCTCCGTTGAACTTGAACCATGGTGACCTCCTTGAACGCGACCGCAAAGTCTTTCACTTTGCTCGCAAACACGGCATCCCACTTGCTTGGGTGCTGGCGGGTGGTTACACCAAAGATATTCAAAAAGTCGTCCAAGTTCACCTCAACACCTTCCAAGCCGCCAAGAACGTTTATGAATTCTAATCATTCCCCACTTAATCCAGAGCCCGACTCTTGGTCTAATCATAGCCCAGGAGACTTAAGCATTGAACTTAAAAAAATAACCCGTACGGAACTGGCTCCACCATTAGCCGCAGCCGAAAAAGCTGCCCGCCTCTGGTCACGCACGCCCCTACCCGAACGCCTCGCCTGCTTAACAAAAGCCCAGCAAGGTTTACAAGCTGCTAAAACTAGCCTCGCCCATGGCATCAGCGTGGAAACGGGTAAGCCACTCAAAGAGGCCTTGGGCGAAGTCGATGCGGTCATCGCAAAAATCACCCTCACCTGTGAAGACGCCCAACGCTATCTCAAAATAGAGACGCCCTGTGACACTCCGCACCCTTCCCAAATACGTCGCCTAGCCCGTGGCCCCGCCGCCGTCATTGCCCCGTTTAACTTTCCTCTCCACCTCGGTCATGGCGCTGCCGTGGCTTACCTCGCCGCGGGCAATCCCGTTCTTTTTAAACCATCACCACTTGCCGCCGTCGTGGCCGAACAGTATGGCCACATCATGCAACCCTGCTTTCCCGAAGGAGTCTTTAATCTTGTTCAAGGCGGCGGCACGACAGGAAGAAATCTCTGCCTAGATCCCCACATCCGCTCCATCTGCTTCACGGGCTCTATTCAAGTCGGTCGCAGCCTGGCACAAGAACTCGCCACAGATTTCAGTAAAGACCTAGCCCTCGAATTAGGCGGAAAAAATGCCTCACTCGTTTTCGCCGATGCAGACCTTGACCTCGCTGCCATCGCCATCGCCCAAGCCGCCTGCCTCACTGCGGGTCAACGTTGCAATGCTACCAGTCGCATCATCGTCCATCACGACGTGCAGGAAGCGTTCACAGAAAAACTCTTAACCGCCTTATCATTCTATCAACCAGGTGACCCCTTGCTCTTAGAGACCACCCTTGGCTCTCTTATCTCAGAAGCCGCCCAAAATCGCTACGCAGGACTCATCACCGACACCAGCGGCACCTGGCTTAAACAAGGAAAAGTGGAACCTCTCATCGCTGGAAAAAAAGGTTACTACGTGCAACCTGCTCTAGTCCTCAATCCCACCTCAGCCTCGCTCAGCCAAGAGGAATGTTTCGCCCCTATCCTCAACCTCTTCATTGCCCGTGATCTTATTCACATGCTAGAACTCCATAATCAAACACCTTACGGCTTAACCACATCTCTTTTTACCCGCTCGGCTCAGATTTTTCAGAACATGGCGGATGAACTCATGGTGGGAAACATCTACGCAAATCTACCTACAACTTTCTCGCCCTCTACCCTGCCCTTCGGCGGCCTGCGCGATTCTGGAAATGGCCGGCCTGGCGGACGCGGCTTCATCCGTTTCACCACCGTGGAACAAGCACTACAACTTGGTAAAGACACCCTTACCTAATCTAAATGCGAAGATCGGATTTTCTCACGCTGAGGGATACGGAGTAAAACGGAGGGGGATTTTTTACCACGGATAGCACGGATATCACGGATAGGGGGCAGATGAGGAAACGATGAAATCCTTTTTCTTTCCTTTCTTCCATCCGTGTTATCCGTGCTATCCGTGGTTAAAAACTCCGAGTCTTCCTCAGTAGTTAAGCAAGAAAGGCGACGGGGAATTTTTTACCACGGATAGCACGGATAGCACGGATAGCACGGATAGGGAGCAGATGAGGAAACGATGAAAACCCTTTTTCTTTCTTTTCTTCCATCCGTGTTATCCGTGTTATCCGTGGTTAAAAACTCCGAGTCTTCCTCAGTGGTTAAGCAAGAAAGGCGACGGGGAATTTTTTACCACGGATAGCACGGATAGGGGGCAGATGAGGAAACGATGAAAACTTTTTTCTTTCCTTTCTTCCATCCGTGTTATCCGTGTTATCCGTGGTTAAAAACTCCGAGTCTCCTTCCGTGTTTTTCAGTGTTTAAGATTTTCATTTCTCCCTCCTGCCCCCTCTGCGTCTCTGTGTGAGGAAACTCTGGTTTTTAGCGTTTAAGTTTTCCAGCGTTTTTATCTTCAATCTCTTCAACCACCTTAGCGTAGTTACGATATTCCGGCGTATCCACATCTAATTCATAATTGACCGTGAACCAGTCAAGGAAATCATTAGCTTGTTCATGCAACAAGGTGGATTCAACTTGTTGATCTCGAGCCGCCCGTAAGCCTTGGGCGTAAGCAGTTATGTTACCACCTAACCATGCTTCTAAGGCCGCCCTGTAGTGTTTAGCAACTGAAGCAATCATAGGATGTCCCAGCATCTCTAGATTACTTAGTTGACTAATTGATTCATGCACAGGCGTGACAACTTGCAAAAAAGCAGGGCTGGCTGGAAGCTCTGTAATGGAGATAAGGTGCACATCCATCTGCCCTTTATACGT
Source organism: Blastochloris sp. (assembly GCA_034440395.1). Taxonomy (GTDB): domain Bacteria; phylum Verrucomicrobiota; class Verrucomicrobiia; order Methylacidiphilales; family JAAUTS01; genus JAAUTS01. Next base: position 32,363 of record JAWXBW010000001.1, read on the forward strand.
AACGGTTAAGAAGGTCGCTTCCCGTAAACGACTGCTAGATTGATCCCAATCATAACTCGGAATGCGTTGCTTTAAGGCTTGAGAGGTCGAGGCTAACCACCAACCTTGACCAGCCGACTCGTCCGACCAATAAAGCTTTTCGGGATCCTTCAAAAGGGAGCCTAGGTAAACCTGTATCGTTTTCTGGTCTGCTGCACTTTTAATAGATTGCGTGACTAACCAAAATGAAAAAGCCTGCTGCCAACTACGTCGCATTCCTAGCTCACTTAACTCCGTCCATCTTTGCACCGTGGCTAAAGAAGGTACTTTTTTTGCTAAATAAAATCTCCATACCACGTCGGCAAAGTCGTCCCTCTTATTCTCCATCAATACCTGCGTTAATCCCTCACTCAACCAAAGTGGAGGCTCTGGTAATTCATCCCCAGAAAACTCCGTTGCATCTCGTAAAATCTGAGCCTGTAAGATACAGATCACCAGACTTCGATACACCTGTTCCACATCCACCGCCCAGTTACCTTGAGCCTGAATCGTAAAGACCCACCGCCCACCTTCCCTGCTTATTTTGCGGGGAAAACTATCAAGCCACCCAGAGCTTTTGTTTTGTTCATCGTTTTTCTGATCCACCCATACGACGAGAAAGCGGCTCCCCTTAATTTCACGTAAGCCCAGAGATTTCATTGTCCGTGTGAAAACATTTTCTAAGTTCGCTAAACGCGCTGGTATCTCCACGAAGTTTGCCGACCGATAACTAATGGGAAGCTCGCCACTCTCCTCCGTCTTAAACTTCGTCAAGGTGATAGGCGCCGCCGCAAGGGTAAGAGGTTGACAGACAACCACTAATAAGAGCGTCATTTTAACCCACGTTAAACCTTGGAAATCCACTGAACTAGATTAACAGAATAATCCTAAATAAGAAAACGAAAAGATGGTGCATAAGAAAGACGAGGATTTTCTCACGCTGAGGGGTACGGAGCAAAACGGAGGGGAATTTTTTACCACGGATAGCACGGATATCAAGGATAGGGAGCAGATGAGGAAACGATGAAAACCCTTTTTCTTTCTTTTCTCCATCCGTGTTATCCGTGCTATCCGTGGTTAAAAACTCCGAGTCTTCCTCAGTGTTTATGCAAGAAAAGCGGAGGGGAATTTTTTACCACGGATAGCACGGATATCACGGATAGGGAGCAGATGAGGAAACGATGAAAACCCTTTTTCTTTCTTTTCTTCCATCCGTGTTATCCGTGCTATCCGTGGTTAAAAACTCCGAGTCTTCCTCAGCGGTTAAGCAAGAAAGGCGGAGGGGGATTTTTACCACGGATAGCACGGATATCACGGATAGGGAGCAGATGAGGAAACGATGAAAACCCTTTTTCTTTCCTTTCTTCCATCCGTGTTATCCGTGTTATCCGTGGTTAAAAACTCCGAGTCTTCTTCCGTGTTTTTCAGTGTTTAAGATTTTCATTTCTCCCTCCTGCCCCCTCTGCGTCTCTGTGTGAGGAAACTCTGGTTTTAAGCGTTTAAGTTTTCCAGCGTGGCATTTCGACTTGCCAGAAGCCTCATGATTTTTCATTATTAACTGGAGTGAACTTAAAACAGTATTGGACTAACCGGCAGAACACCTTTGAGAAAGCACTCGACCGCTTCTTACCTAAGAAAACCACCCGTCCTGCCACCATCCACGAAGCCATGCGCTACAGCCTTTTTGCTGGTGGTAAACGCTTACGCCCCATCCTTTGTCTAGCCTCAGCCGAGGCGCTTGGTGCCCCGCTTAAAAATGCCCTTCCCCTTGCCTGCGCAGTCGAGTGTATTCACACCTACTCCCTCATTCACGACGACCTTCCCTGTATGGACGACGACGACCTCCGCCGCGGTAAGCCTACCTCCCACAAGGTTTACGGAGAAGGGCTCGCCGTCCTCGCTGGAGACGGCCTACTTACCATCGCCTTTGAACTTATTACACGCTGCCCTGGTTGGTCTCGTTACAAAGTGGTCGATCTCGTAAAGGAACTTAGCAAGGCTTCGGGCAGCCAAGGCTTAATTGCGGGACAAGTCGTTGATCTGGAGAGCGAAGGTAAAAAAATATCGATAGAGGATCTCCGCTACATCCACCAAAATAAAACCTCGGCCCTTATCGCCTCCTCCATCCGCCTCGGAGCCATGTCGGGCAATGCGACTCCTGCCCAACTTAAAACGCTGACCCAGTTTGGGAAATCACTAGGCCTAGCCTTTCAAGTTATCGACGACATTCTCGATATTACCCAGACCAGTGAACAATTAGGTAAAAGTGCGGGTAAAGACTTGAAAGTACAAAAGGCTACCTATCCAGCCCTCCTGGGCATGGACGGAGCTAAAAAAGAAGCTGCCCGCCTGACGAGACAGGCTATGTCCGCACTTAAACCTTTGGGTAAAAATGGCGATCGCCTTAGGCAAATCGCCGAGTATATGCTGGCTAGAGAAAATTGACTGAATTAACGGTCTTACTTTAGACCCATAGCAGTTTTTAATTCCAAGACTTTTGCGGGAGCCTCTGGGATGCCTCCAGACAAGGCAGAGAAACTGTATTCAAATATTTTTCCACTAACTTCTATTTGAACGGGTAACTGTGTTTCGACTGATACCCATACTTTGTCTTCCGTTAACTTTTTGGGGTCAACTACTGCTAACGTAAATTCAGGACTCATACGCACATCACTTAAGAAACTAGCGGCAGGCTTTTTAAATAAATAACATAACTTACCACCCACTTTGTCCGTGGTTATGTAGTTACTTTCATTAATCCAACCCAAATCAGGAAAGTCTGATTTAGTAAAATCCCCATCAGTCCCCGAATTAGCATCCCGTATCTCTATTAAACCAGGTGAGTAGGTTGCTTCCTCTAACTGATAAGGCGCAAAGATCCAAGCTCCTGTTTTTTTATTATCACTCCATTTTTTCTCTAGGTATCTAACTGTGTCCATTTTTTTAAATAGACGTTCGATTATTTCCACACCTAAAAGTTCTGGATTTGCCGGTGCTTCTACACCTGGTGCTAATCCTTTTAATTTGATTCTCCATTGTTGGTTTTTGGCAACTTCCTCTAAAATGGGAGCCGCAGGGAGAGGAAGTCTTACTTCCTCTTTCTTTTCCTCTTTTTCTTGAGCCCAACTAAGACAAGGGATCGTTAAAAGACTAGCTGCTAAGAGTATTTTTAAATAGTTATTCATTTACGATCTCCAGTTTCCGGTCAATCACTTTACCCGTATAACGATCAATGGCAAGATGTAGCCAATAGCGACGTTCCCCCTCGACAATAAATTGATTAAGTCCTGATACACCTGAGGTGGGATATCGCCCAGACTGAGCTACAAGGTCAATCAGGAGGTTCCACGTATTGGTCTGCGTGGTATCGGCTAAGGCCCGCACCACCGTTTCCACCGCTGTCTTTTCACCAAAGGCTCCCACAGGAGCAGCATTAGCAAGTGGTACAGGAGGACCCGCAATGGCTGGATTGGCTGCTAAACGCGTGGCCAACTCTGACTTATTGAGGAAGAATCCTTGGCCGACTCCTGTGCCATCTCTGCTGTTTTTAAAAGTTGTCCAAGCAGTGTTGATTTGAGAACTAGTTAGCTGTGAATCATTGATGATAGTAGAACTGGTGCTTTTAACCAAAGCCTTAAAGATAGATTCGGGCATGGTATTTAAATTAATTTGCCCTGCCACGTAGTCAGTTTCAGCTGAAGAGACCGTGAACAAATCTAACAAACCTGCATCCCCCGAATAATCATTACTAAAATTTAAGGTTCTGTAGGGCTGATCTCGTAAAACCTGCCCGAGCTCACCCACGGATCTAAATGGGCGATCAAGTTGAACATTACGGTTCCTCGTAGCGTCCGTATCCCCTGTTTCTCCAGGATTACCTGCCCACAAAGGAGAATAAGTGCCGCTAGCTACGTAGTCTCCCGTGCGCTGCAACCTATCGTTATCGATCCATCTACTACCCACAGTGCTGGTATTATTAACCATTTGATAGAGGTTGCCGAATGGACGATTAGTATTTCCTACCAACCAAGTATGGTAATTTGGGCTGCCTGGGAAAAAATTAGTGCCCGATGGAGGAGCAACAGGTTGATACCGAGTAGTGATTACCATATTAGCAAAGGTTGAGCTATTTCGAGCCATATGCTCATCAGGTCCGACAGTTACATCTGGTCTGTTGTTTCCAGTATAGGATAACCCGAGAAAGGGGTAGCCTGGGCCAGCAGGAAAGGTTGGGGGTCCAGGCTGCCAACCCGCATACGTGCCATGCGAAGTCATAGCAGCTCCGAATCTAGTGACACGAGGGTCTAACACATAAATCTCGGGGTCATAGAGATCTGGGCGATTCCAAGCTCGGGTCGGCGAACTAGGCGCACTAGTCAGGGCAGCATTAGGAATTTCCGCCATATGCATGGAACCAATGTCCATTAGTTCATCCCAACTTTGATATATTTTCCACACCCCGCCACCCATATTTACCTCCATGACGAAACGCGGCCGATTTGGAGTAGTACCTCCAAGAGTTAAGGCCACACCTGCGGGTCCACTAGCACCATTACCAAACCGCATCACTTGTGGATTGACAGAAGCTTCAGGCAAATTAAATCCATAATAAGTAGGAGTAGCATTATTTGCTATTCCTATACTGGGGAATCCCACACCAACAAGGTCAGCAGGTGTCATAGCCCTAGGTTTGCTAACTTTGTCACCCGCAGCGTTTAATTTAGTTAATTGCATCCAAGCATTAGGCGAGCCGCTTATCGAGTTTGTGAAGCTAGAAGCTTCTGGATTGTACCTAATAATACGTGCCTGTACAGTGCCACGATCCAAACGTATACGTATGTCTGGTTCTTGAGTAAAATCAACAACAGCTGGAGGCCTTGTGGGATTCCAGAAAGTAGGTATCAACGTTACCCTAAAAGTTCCAGGTGCCGCTCCGGCTGGTGTCGTTCCAGCAGTACCTTGATTGTTGGAAGGGCTGTTTACGCCTGTCCAAAAGGGGTTTACGGTGAGCTTTGCTAAGTAGCGAATACTTTCGATCCCACGATATTCAGGTATGCCACCGGGGGTGGATCCGCCAAAAGCGACAAAGCTGGGTAGGCGGTCAGCGTCGGCTTGGTCTATCATATTGGCTCCGATTTGAATAATATTGCCATCACTACTTTGGCTTTTTCGGAAAAGGTCACCTATGTAGGAGATGTTGCCGGTATCATTGGCACCAGCGCCGACCGAGCCACTTAAAATGCCTGCCTTCAGCAACTCAAAGAAATTTGGTTCGCGATTCTCGATGGAGACAGTTCCTAATGTTCTGATGAAGGTTTGAATCGTGTTGCCTGTGTGCCCCACATAATTCCATCGTGTTGACGTATTGTCCCAAACCAGGCCGAAATTACGTTGAATATTTTCGTTAGTCCCAGGAGCGACCGGGCCGTTACTACCTATCCAAGCCAGTTTAGTTAGGGCAAAGCGTTTATTGATTAAGGGTTCCCCTATTTTAGCCTCCGTGATCACTTCCGTGCCATCTGCCTTTGTCAGGTAGCGGTTAAATTTATTTTGTACCCGTAAGCTAGGTAGATTTCTGTTTACCGTGGTGACGGCACCAGCATCCGCTAAGGTTTTATAAGCGATGTTTCCGGTCGTATTATTATTGCCACGCATATCAGCACCATTCTTCATCGGCCCCCAAGTCGGTATAAGAGAGGCACGGGAAAAGACGGTTAAGTTTTTTAGTGCGTCTTTGCTCAGACCTGCTTGGCCATCTAAACCCGCCTTAATCATATCACCACGACTTACAAAGGTATTATCGCCCGTATAGGTTTCAGTAAAGCCTTTCGGAATCGCAAAATCTTTTAGGTACGTGTCAAATTTAGTCCCGCTCGTTACATTCCGCCATGCTACGAGTGCCTTATTATCAACCTCTAAGTCGTCCAACTCACTGTCTCCCAAAGCAGCCTGTGATCCAGCTAGGAGTCCAGGCGAAACACCTGAAGGATGACCCGCCACGTTCACATCAATTAAACCGCCCACATCATAGACCGCATAAGCAATTCTACCGATAGCGTAATTAGGCGATTCCACATTGTTTAAGCTGTTGGAAGAATTGTCTAAAGTCCCATCACTGTCAGAACCAGCACGGGTCATAAGGATCCAATTCGGGGTGGATTCATTATCCTTAAAATCCCCCAGAAATACCTTCCCCCAACGTTCTTTACTAATGAAACGGCCATTTTGGGATTTATCACTAGCACTGTTGATTTTAGTAGAAAAAAGGGTGCTTTCTTTTTTGCTCGGATTAGGGTTTATTCCACCAAAAAACACTGGATCCGTAAAACTTCTTTTCAATAACACTTCGGGAGATTCCGCCGACACGCCCACCTCTGTCGGCAGGATGTTTTTGGCCGTGACATTATTGTAATAAGGCATGTCTCCGATTAAAGTAGGATCCGCATCTTTACTTAACTCTCCCTTTAGCTCCTTCACCACTAAATCCAAACCGCCTAAGGCCAACTGTTCGGCCTTAAGGGACTGAGAGTAACTCTGGCTGGAGATACGATCCCCGCGCATCAAGCCCAAGTAGGCCACCAGCATGATGGTGATTAAGCCCAGCATAAGAAGGACAGAAATAATGGCGAACCCCTTGTGTTCTTTGAGATAGGAGAAATAGGTCTTTTTCATGATTTTATTCCTTGTTAGTAGTTCTGAGTAAATGTCATTAGTTTAAAAAATTTTAGGGTAGATAAACGAAACGTTCCATCAGGCGTATGCTAGTGCGGGCGGCGGGTGGATATCCGTTAAAAAAGCTTTCCTCATTCATGGCCTCTTCCCATTTAGACTGGTAGGTAACGCCACTGTTTAATTCTCCTAAGCTAGGTGCGCGGAAAGCACCCCCCGTGTCCGTAAGATCATCTAATTTAGCAGGAAAAGCTTTTTTCATGAGTTTTAGGGTTTGTTGATCCATGACGGCAATGGTAATCCCTACAACTTTACAGCCTTCGGTGTACTCGTATTGGTATTCACCTTCTTTATCGATAAAATACATCTCTGCCCTTAAAATGCCTTCAGCGATGTCATCCATTTGCTCTGGAGAAGATGGTAAGGCAGCGTAAAAAGGAATGCTTTTAAGATTCGTCGCAAGGCTACTAAAGTTCATGGCAGCGGCCGAGTTGTCCGCAGACCAACCGATCGCCGTAGAAGCTCTTTTGATGGTGTGCTCGTTTTTATCCTCGACGTAGGAGATTAAGCTTAGGCGTCGATCATTACCCTCTGTCCCAGCCGACGGTCTCTTCACAAAAAATGCAAAGGCGGGCTGCCCGCCATCGTTGCGAAAAGCACCCAGATCACTTCTAAAAACCCCAGCCTGAAGGTCACGGGTAATCAAATCCATAGTGGCACGGGCTTTAGCATAATTGTCCACCCGCTTAACTCCCTCTAGCCAACTCTTACTAATAACAGACATCATCTGAGCTAAAGTAACGAGCATGAGCGAGGTAATGGTCACAGCTACAAGTATCTCCACGAGGGAGAACCCACGTTGCTGGGATTTCTTTTTAGTTTTAAGGTAGTGCGACATAAGTAAGTATTTCATAACGACCTTTAACGTCACCCCGAGCAGGCCATTCCACAGAGACGTAGAGCTCTGGAACCCGGGAATCGTCTGGGTTTCCGTCACCATCAAAGTCAACGGTAATTCTATAATTTAAACGATAGCCGGCGTTACTATCACTGCCTAAAGGAGCGCCATTACGAGAAAAATAGCTGGTGTTAGATTTAAAATTATCCTCTTGATCCAGATTGGTAATGCCAGCGCCCTCCATCGTCTTGCTCTCGGGTGCCGCTCGGCGTTCAGCAATCAGGCGTGAAGCCAAGTTAGCTGCTTGCATAGCTTCGACAGATTCCTTACTCGTTTGCAGGCCAACAGAAAAAGGGCCAATTAAGGTTACTAGGGCAAAGCTCATGATTCCCAAAGCCACCACGACCTCAATCAAGGAGAAACCTTGAGCACTTATATTTTTTAGTTTGTTAAAGTTGTTCATAAAATTACGGGCGATAGATGCGGGCGTTCCCCACCAGTCCTCCAATTCGGATCACCGCAACATTGTTAGGATCTAGCACTTTCCCTTTTTTGGGTTGCAGGGCAAACTCGATATTACTGACAAAGGCCGCAGATTCCTGCGCCTCGCCTGAGGGGGTGTAACGGATCGCACGATCAAAGTTAACCGTTCTCGTGGTGCCAGGCCGTTTAATCTTAAATTCCGTCATCGGGCTCGTCGAATCCCCTAGCCCGACCGCCGTATTAATATCAGGCAGCGTGTCCTCCGTAAAAGGGGCTGAGCTAGCCCTAAAGCCTGAGCCGTCTCCAGTTGAGGTTAACCCCACGGCTTGATAGGCCTCAATCTTATTTAAAAGCGTAAACTCGTCGTCGTTGGACAAGTCTATGGAGCCACTACCTTCACTAGGATCGACGCCCGTTTTAGAGGCAATGAGAGCGGCATACAGGGTGTTGTCATCGGTATCTTCATAAAAGGCCACCCACGTATAGGTGTTGCTAGCGACGGCATGTTGACGTGCTTGATCGAGAA
>JAWXBW010000002.1:0-18496 GCA_034440395.1 Blastochloris sp.
GGCATGGCGGGGGTCTGTGCCGCCATCGCGGCGGCGCGGAATGGGGCCTCTGTTGTTTTGGTGCAGGACCGCTCCGTTCTTGGAGGCAATGCCTCGCGGGAAATCCGAATGCACATTGTGGGTGCGGACTCCCACGGGCATAAACCAGGCGCGCGCGAGACGGGATTGATTGAGGAATTGCGCCTCGAGGACGCCGTCCGAAATCCTCATCGCAGCTACGCGCTGTGGGATCTCCTGCTTTACGAGAAGGTCAAGGCGGAGTCGAACATTACGCTGCTTCTCGACACGACCTGCGTAAGTGCCGAGGTGGAGGAGAAGACTGACGGTTCCCGCCATATTCGGGCGGTGCATGCGGTGCGGCACTCGACAGAAGATCAATTTCGTATCGTGGCTCCGTTCTTTGCCGACTGCAGCGGCGACGGACGACTCGGGCTGGAGGCTGGTGCCGATTGCACGGAGGGGAGAGAAGCGCGGGCGAGTTACGGCGAGGAACATGCGCCGGAAAAGGCGGACAATGCCCGGCTAGGGAGTTCCATTATGTTTATGGCGCGGGAGTATCCGACGGCGCAGCGCTTCATTGCGCCGGATTGGATTCGCAAGTTCTCCCGCTCGGATTTTAAGGGTCACCGGGACGTGTTTAGTTACGAATACGGCTATTGGTGGTTCGAGTGGGGCGGGCATCTCGATACGGTGAAGGATAATGAGAAAATCCGGCACGAGCTCCTGCGGATTGCGCTCGGGGTCTGGGATTACGTGAAGAATTCCGGGGATCATCCGGGTGCAGTAAATTATGCGTTGGACTGGGTGGCTCCGATCTCGGGCAAACGGGAAAGCCGACGATTCCTTGGCCGTCACGTGCTGACTGGGCAGGATATTTTCAATCCCAATGCGCGACCAGATGGCGTGGCTTACGGTGGATGGCCGATTGATTTACACCCGATCGAAGGTGTAGATGCTCCCGAAAAGCCAGCCTGCGTTCACCACGGTTTTCCCCATCTTTACAGCATCCCCTACGGTTGTTATTGCTCTCGAAACGTGGAGAATTTATTTTTTGCGGGCCGCAATATTAGTGCGACACACGTTGCCTTTGGTAGCACGCGCGTGATGGCCACGTGCGCCATTGGAGGCCAGGCCGTCGGCACGGCAGCGGCTCTCCTCGCAGCCAGTCAGGCGACTTCAACCGCAGCTCTCGCCAACCCCGAAGGTTGGAAAACCCTTCAGCAATGCTTGGCAAAAGATGACGCCTTCGTGCCTGGGGTCATCAACGAAGACACGGGGGATTTGGCGAAATCTGCCCGCGTGAGTGCAAGTTCGCAATCGCCTGAGACACCCGCTGCCGCCGTAGCAGATGGACTCACCCGCAACCTGCGCGGGACCTGGGGGCCGTGGTCCGCCGATGCGACACATCTATGGAAGTCGGAGACTCTTCCTGCAACGCTGAGGTTGGAGTTACCGAGCCCGACTCCGCTGACTGAGATTCACCTAACATTTGATACCGGTCTTGAGCGGGAACTGATGCTGAGCGGCAGCGACAAAGCGACGGCTAAGATCGTGCGCGGACCACAACCCGAGACGGCGCAGCACTACAGGGTCATGGTCAATGGGAAGCTGCTGGTGGAAGAACCCTTTAACTACTTGCGTAAACGTGTGCATCAAATGAATTCGTCCGAACCCGTTCGCTTAGTCGAACTGGAAATCCTCTCGACCCATGGCGTGCCCGAGGCGAGGGTTTTCGATGTGCGGCTCTTGGCCCGCGAAAAACCCTAAGGAACCATGAGCTGACCCTTGGCAAGCATCACCTTGGGCGACTCGGGCACGCCACGTTCCGCCCTCTGAAGTTGTGCCATAACCATGTCCACCGCATACGCACCCTGTAAATCGTAGTGCTGGTCAATGCCAGCAAACCCAGCAGCTTCTGCTCGCCACTGAAGCGTTGCGCCCTGCACCTTCGCCGCGCAACCCAGACGCTCGAACTCGCCGGATACGTCCTGATCATCCAGAATCAAGGCGTCCGCCCGGGTGGTTTTCCACCAGCGCCGCCGCGCTTCTGGCTTTTCCTTTGCGTTGAGGAAAATAAGCTTAGCCGCTTCCGCCGGGGGTAGCGGGTGGTGAGCCAGAAAGGATGCCCACCAAGCTCCAAACATCCGCCGGTGCGCTTCTTCGGAGATTTGGAGCGCAATGCGGCGACAACCCCGGTGCCGCAGGTGCCGCATCAATTCCATCATCGAGCGGTAATGATTATGGTGGACTTGATGGAACGCCGGACGCCATAGTCCCAGCCCTATTGAGACCACGCTGTATCGCGCCCAGTTCATGGAGAGATGTCTGTGAGCGTGGTAGCTGACCGGGCCGAGAATGAAACCCACAATGCCTCGTGAATAGAGCATCCGGTCTAACCGAGCTGGGGTCAGTTCGGTGCCAGCGAGGTGGAACGTTTCGATCCGGTAACCGAAGGTCGCCGCACGAGTTTCCGCTCCATGCTGCAGCTCCGCCAACAGCGCATTTCGGCTTACCTGAGAGGGCGTAGCATCCGGCCAGAGTAGTGCGAACACACCAGTATGTGGACTCACCCGCGACTGCCGTAGATGCGCCATGAGCGAAGAAACTTTCGGATCGGGGCGATACCCAAGTCTTGCGGCGATTTCAAGGATGCGCGCTTTCGTGGCCTCTGACACACGCGGGGCGTTGTTGATCGCCCGTGAAACAGTCATCTGCGAACAGCCCGCTTCACGCGCAATCTCACGCAGGCCGGGACGGGAGGGAGCAGACATGAGAGCAAGATTACTGGTGTGGTTTCGTGCTATCAACAATAAAATGCGTTTCGCTAACGCATTAAACCGCTTGAGGCTAGTCCTCACCTTTGCGAAAGTGTCCGCCTCAGAGAAACACATTCGCTATCTTTACGACATAACTCAAGCAACTAAACCGAGTCCAAAAACCTATGAAAAATCCGATCTTGTTGACCGCGGCTATCGCTGCCATCTCCTTCGCAAACCTCGGCTCGGCCTCCGCCACCCTGCTCACTTACGAAGGTTATAACTATACGGCCTCAGCCAATATCACCAGCCAGACCGGCGGCTCTGGTTGGCGCACACCTCAAGCTAGTTTCCCTTGGGGCACCGGCGGCACGACGGGCACGGTAGCCACATCCGGCCTCACCTACACCGGAATCAATGCCGCCTACACTGTATTTGCACCAACGGGCCTCGCTGGCAACTACGGTGGTGCCTTTCGAAACCAACGCCTTCTCGCCATTGATGCAGGTGGCGTCTATGACACGGCCAGCCTTCGTGGCGCCGGCAACTTCATCGGTGGCAGCACCGTGACGGGCACCCTGTGGGGTAGCTTTTTGGTAGGCGCGAGCCTCTGGGACACCGCCTCCGGCCCTCAGATGATCTTCAATCTGGGCACCACCGCAGGCACCGGCACCCAAGCTGGCCTCCGCCAAATTAGCGCAGGCAGCGCGATCTCGCTCACCGATCAAAATGGCGGCACCATCGGCGCCACTGGCACCATCGCCACGTCCGCGCTAAGCACCACCAATCCTAATCTGATTGTGTTCCGCATGGCGTTCAACGGGGCCTCCGACGACACCATGAGCGTTTGGCTAAATCCGACCGCCGCCTCCGACACCGCCAGCATCACAGCCACGCAGGCCAATTTCGTTTTAAATAATCCGGAATGGCGTTCCGTCAACGCAAACGGCAGCTTGGTCTTCGACGAAATCCGCTTCGGCACGACCTTCGCCGATGTGGTTCCCATCCCCGAGCCGTCCACCTATGTGTTGTTGCTCGGTGGAATCGGAGTATTGCTCATCTTACGCCGCTGCCGCCGCGCCTGATCGGTGCCCTCATACTTTTCATTTTCATAGTTGATCCGGCGATCCTGTTTCCTTGGGATCGCCGGATTTTTTTGGGCATGTCGAGTTGGCGGAATAGCAAGCGAGGTCAGTAAAATGTTTCGGATCGGAAATGGGAGTGGCGAGAGTACTATTGGCTGTCCGTTTTAACACTAACAGATCATCAGGTAAAATAGCTTTGCCGAATTTCTTCTTGGAGGTTTTTAACTAATGATTTCTCCAGATTTTTAATTTCTTCCAGCAGTGCTTACCCCATCTCAAAACCATATCCATTAGCTTAATACGTGTGCCCAGAACTTTAAACACCAAGCCTAATCCTAAAACCGCTTAGCTTGCATTACCTATAAAACGCACCCAAAAAAACTTTAAAATCACTTGCGTCACTTTTCAAAAGACTTACTGTGATTTTATTATCTATGAATAGAAGTTTTGCTGAATATCCTGAGGCTCAAGGCCTATACCGTCCTGATCTTGAACATGATAGCTGTGGCGTTGGTTTTGTCGCAAACATTCATGGTAAAAAATCTTACGATATTCTAGAAAAAGCTCTCGCTTGTGTATGTAATCTTGTGCACCGCGGTGCGGTCGATGCCGACGCTAAATCTGGAGACGGTGCTGGCATTCTCGCTCAACTACCTCATAAACTCTTTCGTCGTGAATTAGAAAAAAAAGGACAACAACTCTTTCAAGACTCTGACCTCGGCATTGGGATGTTCTTTTTACCCAAGGACAACGTCTATCAACAAGCTCACTGCCGCGCGGTGACCGAAGAAGTCCTCAAAGCCAACGGCCTCTATACCGCAGGCTGGCGTATCGTCCCCTGCAACAGCAATGTCATGGGAGACAAAGCCGCTGCCACGGCACCCCTCATCGAACAACTCTTCGTCATGCGTCCTGACGCCAAACTCCTCGACGACGATGCCTTTGAGCGCAGCCTTTTTCTTTGTCGTAAACAAATTGAGAATCGCATCCGCACGGATAAAATAGCCGACTTCTATATAGCCTCTCTTTCCAGCCGAACCATTGTCTATAAAGGTATGTTTACCGCTACCCAGCTCGAGCGTTTCTACTTAGACCTACAAGATCCCCTTTTTGAAACCGCCCTAGCCATCTTCCATCAACGCTACAGCACCAACACCTTTCCCACCTGGGCTCTCGCTCAACCCTGCCGCATGCTAGCCCACAACGGTGAGATCAATACGGTCAAAGGTAACCGTTCTTGGGTCACCGCCCGTGAAGCCGATCTGGCTTCACCTCATTGGGGTAAAAACGTCAGCGATTTTAAACCCATCTGGCAACGCCGTGGTAGTGACTCCACCAGCCTCGACAACTCCTTAGAGCTGCTCTCTCTCTCGGGCCGTGGCCTCCTTCATACCATGATGATGCTCGTTCCCAGTGCCTTCCGCTCAGAAAATTCCGTCAGCCCAGAAGAGCGTGCCTTCTACGAATATCATGAAACCCTCGCCGAACCTTGGGACGGCCCCGCTGCCCTCGCCTTCAGTGATGGCCGCTTCATCGGAGCCTGTCTTGATCGCAATGGACTTCGCCCAGCCCGCTACAAAATCACTAAAGACGGCACCGTCATCATGAGCTCTGAAGCAGGCGTAGGTGATATTCCAGAAAAAACTATCGTGGAAAAAGGTCGCCTCGCCCCTGGAGAAATGATCGCTATCGACACGCTGGAAGGGAAACTCCTCCGCAACCACGAAATCAAGGAAATGATTTCTAAAAGACAACCCTATGCTCAATGGGTTCAACAACAATTCTGCACCCTAGCTAAATCCTCTGGTTCGAACCCTCTCCAAGCCCGCCCACTTGAGCCCACCGCTCTTCATGGCGAACTTCTCAGCATGGGTTTCAATGAAGAAGAAATCGACATCGTCCTCAAACCCATGATTAAGACAGGCCAAGAAGCAATCGGCTCTATGGGTGACGACACGCCGCTAGCCGTCCTCTCCCAACGCCCCCGTCCCCTCGCCCATTACTTCCGCCAACTATTCGCTCAAGTTACTAACCCACCCATTGATCCCATCCGTGAACAACTCGTCATGGACACCGTGGTCTATTGCGGAAAAAAATTAAACTGGTTAGCCGAGACTCCAGAGCACGCCCACCAGCTCAAGCTCGACTCCCCCGTCCTGACTAATGCTGACTTAGAAGCCATCAAGGCGCTTGGCGATCCCAAATTACAGTCCTGCACCATCTCCATTCTTTTTGAGAAAAAAGGCGGCGAAACAGCCCTCACAAAGACTCTAGACTCCATGTGCGAACAAGCAGAGAAAGCCATTGCCGAAGGTAAATCTTTACTCATTCTCAGTGACCGCGGTCTCAGCCCTGAGCACGCCGCTATCCCCATGCTCCTTGCGGTGGGCGGCCTTCACCATTACCTTATTGCACAAGGTAAACGCATGGCAGTTAGCATCCTTTGCGAAACCGCAGATGCCCATGACGTCCACCAATTCGCCTGCCTCATCGCTTACGGTGCCTCCGCCATTAACCCCTACCTCGCATGGGATCTCATCGCCCAACTCAAAACTAACAATGATTTTGAAGGCCTAGACGATGCCACTCTGATTAAAAATTACACCTCATCCATCAATAAAGGTCTGCTCAAGATCATGTCCAAAATGGGCATCTCGAAACTATCTAGCTACCATGGCGGCCAACTCTTCGAAGCGATTGGACTGGATTCCAGCGTGATCGACCGCTTCTTTACCGGCACTCCCTCCTTCGTTGGCGGTCTGAGCCTGCGGGAAATCGCCCAAGAAGCTCTTCTCCGCCATGAACAAGCGTATGCCCAAGTTAGCTTAGAAAAAATTCCCCAAGAAGGTTTCTACCGATTCCGCCGTGACGGCGAAAAGCACGCCGTGACCCCACCCGTTCTCCAAAGCCTCCACGCCTTCACTGGCATCAAGGGTGCAGATAAAGCCAATCGTCGTGAGGATTACGACGCCTTTGCTAAATCTCTCGACTCTAATCGCCCCATCGCCATCCGCGACCTCCTGCGCTTTAAACCTCAAGGCACACCCGTCCCCCTAGATGAAGTCGAACCCATCGAAGAAATCCGCCAACGCTTCACCACTGCAGGCATGTCCTTTGGTGCCCTCTCCCCAGAAGCTCATGAGATGCTCGCCATCGCCATGAACCGTATCGGCGGTAAATCCAACTCAGGTGAAGGTGGCGAGGACCGTTCCCGCTTCACTCCCTTAGAAAATGGAGACTCTAAAAACAGCCGTATTAAACAAATCGCCTCCGGCCGCTTCGGTGTTACGGCAGAGTATCTTTCAAGTGCCGCTGAAATTGAAATTAAAATCGCCCAAGGCGCTAAACCAGGTGAAGGTGGTCAGATTCCTGGCCATAAGGTTTCCGCTATTATTGCCAAGCTTCGCCACAGTACTCCTGGTGTCATGTTGATCTCACCACCCCCGCACCATGACATCTATAGTATCGAAGATCTCGCCCAGCTCATCCACGACTTAAAGCAAGTCAATCCCCGCGCTAAAGTCTGCGTGAAACTTGTCGCTGAGGCTGGCGTAGGCACGATCGCTGCGGGCGTGGCAAAGGCCTATGCTGACATCATCCTCGTCAGCGGACACGACGGCGGCACGGGCGCCTCACCCCTATCCTCCATTAAGTTTGCTGGAAGCCCTTGGGAACTAGGCGTAGCCGAAACCCAACAGATTCTTTTACTCAACGACCTCCGCAATCGCATCACCCTCCGCACCGACGGCGGTATGCGCACAGGCCGCGACATTGTGGTGGCGGCGATTCTTGGCGCAGAAGAATTTAACTTCGGCACCGTAGCACTGCTTGCTTTAGGCTGCGTTTACGTCCGCCAATGCCACCTCAACACTTGCCCTGTCGGTATCGCCACTCAGGACGAACGCTTACGTGGTAAGTTTAAAGGCACCGCAGAAGGCGTGGTTAACTTCCTCAACGCCGTCGCCCAAGATGTCCGGGAAATCATGGCCTCCCTCGGTGTGCGTAACTTAAATGAACTAATCGGACGCACCGAATATCTCGAGCAAATCTCCCTGCCTGACCATCCTAAGGCCAACACCCTCAATCTCAAAGCCCTACTCCATGTCCCAGAAATTGATGAACTCAAACCTCGCTTCCACACATGGAAGAGCAACGAAAAACGCGAAGACCAGTGTCTGGATGAAACCATTCTTCAAGACGTAAAGAGCACTTTACAAACGAAAAAGAAAATCGTCCTTAAATATAAAGTACGTAATGAAAACCGCAGCATTGGAGCTCAGCTCAGCGGAGAAATAGCTTACCGTTTTGGGGATGAAGCCATGCCCGAAGGAACCATTGACCTAACCCTCAGCGGCAGTGCAGGCCAAAGCTTCGGAGCCTTCCTTGTCAAGGGCATCAAAATGACCTTGCGTGGTGAAGCTAACGACTACGTCGGTAAAGGAATGAACGGTGGCGTCATCGCCCTCGTGCCGGCCCTCGACGCTACCTTCGAGGCCTCGGTGAATTCCATCTGCGGGAACACCTGCCTCTATGGTGCTACGGGCGGTAAACTCTTCATCTATGGCACAGCGGGCGAACGCTTTGCCGTGCGCAACAGCGGTGCCATTTCAGTCGTTGAAGGAATAGGAGATCACGGCTGTGAATACATGACTACGGGCACGATTATTGTTCTCGGCCCTACAGGGAAAAATTTCGCCGCAGGCATGTCAGGCGGCTCCGCCTACGTGCTTGATAGTGACGGACAATTCCCTGATCTGGTTAATAAAGGCATGGTCACACTTTCCCGGATCGAGTCTGCTGAAGACGATACTTTTTTAAAGGGGCTCATCACCGAACATCTCGAAAACACTGGCAGTAAAAAAGCTAAAGCCATCCTAAATGATTGGGAAAACACTCGCAGCCACTTTTGGAAAATTTCTCCCGAAGTTATCTCTGCTGTGCTTGCTAAACCTTAACCAAGAACAATATGGAAATCGCTAATCAACTCGCTCTCTTCCTAGCTAACAAGCCAGGAACCCTCTCCAATGTCTGTCGCGTGTTGAGCGAGGCTAAGATTAACATCTATGCCATCAGCACCTCCGACACCATCGACCACTCGGTCGTGCGTCTGATTGTAGATTTTCCAAAGCGGGCTCTGCAAGTTTTTGAAGACCACGGCGTGCTCGTGGTGGAAAACGACGTCATCATGATCGACGGCGATAACAAGCCTGGCAGCCTCCAAAAAATAGCTCAATCCCTCACGGATGCTGGCATCAACATCGAATACGCCTATTGCGCCACCAGCCCCAAGTCCAAGCGCGGTCTCCTCATCCTACGTCCCTCCAACGTCCCTAAAGCCCTAAAAGTCCTCAATACCACCAAGCTGTAAGTTCTAAGCCTAGGTTGAATTTTAGGTTTCCTACAATTTTGACATGGCATAAGCATTGGTGTCGAATCGTCATAATGACTCGAACTCAGATTCAATTCCCTGACCCACTTTACCGGCGGTTAAAAGAAGTAGCAGCCCAGCAATATTAGTCGCTGGCGGAGGTGATGCGCAAGGCGGCCAAGCATTTCGTAACGCGATTTCCGCAGACAGCTCCTCAGGCCAAGCCTTGGAACTTTCCAACGCTTGATTGTGGCGGTGATTTTCTAAGTGATCTAAGGACACGCCCTGAAACTGACGTCATTTTGAAACGATCCCGGCTACATCCAACGAGAAAAATTTTAGCGGATTTGGTTTTGAGAAAGTCTGGAATCCTTTGAAGACGTGATTGTGGTTCTCCAGCGCTTACGATGATCGAGAGCTTCTAAAGTCTAAAGGAATAAAACGATTAATAAATGTAAGCGTGATAGTTTTGGGCAGTCGTATCATTGTCTCAACGCGGGAACCAAACAAAAAAAGCGCAGTCAGATTTTAGTCTGCTGCGCTTTTTCTAATCAACCGAATTGATTAATAACGGTAATGCTCCGGTTTGTAAGGGCCATCAATAGGAACACCGATGTAATCAGCTTGCGCTTTCGTTAGTTTTGTTAGTTTTACGCCGATTTTTTCAAGGTGCAAACGCGCCACTTCTTCATCCAATTTTTTAGAGAGACGATAGACGCCTGGCTTGTAGGTATCTTTGTTTGTCCACAAATCGATCTGTGCCAAAACCTGATTGGTAAAGGAAGCCGACATAACGAAGCTGGGATGGCCTGTGCCGCAACCTAAGTTCACTAATCGACCTTCCGCTAACATATAAATACAGTTTCCGTTGGGAAGAATGTATTGGTCGTATTGCGGCTTGATGGTGATTTTTTTGATGTCCGTGCGGGCATTGAGTTTGTCCACTTGAATCTCGTTGTCGAAGTGCCCAATGTTACAGACAATCGCTTGATCCTTCATCGCTAGCATGTGTTCGAGCGTAAGGATGTCACAGTTACCCGTCGTCGTGACGTAGAGGTCAGCCGTTCCGAGCGAGTCTTCAATCGTGGTGACTTGGAAGCCTTCCATCGCAGCCTGCAAAGCATTGATCGGATCAATTTCAGTCACAATGACGCGAGCACCAAAACCGCGAAGGGAGTGGGCACAGCCTTTACCGACATCGCCATAACCCACGACGACCGCTACTTTACCAGCGATCATCACATCCGTCGCACGCTTCAACCCGTCTGCTAACGATTCACGGCACCCATAGAGATTGTCAAATTTAGACTTAGTCACGGAGTCATTAACATTAATGGCTGGAACGAGTAGTTTACCCGCTTCAAACATTTGGTAAAGACGATGCACGCCAGTAGTAGTTTCTTCAGATACGCCTTTCCATTCCTTAACGAGTGAGTGCCAACGCGTAGGATTCTTAGTATGAATATCTTTGAGTAAGTCTTTGATAACTTGTTCTTCATGGTTGCTACTGGGTGTGTTGACCCAATCACTTCCATTTTCTAATTCATAACCTTTGTGGATTAGAAGAGTGGCATCCCCACCGTCATCAACGATCATCTGCGGCCCACTGCCGTCGGGAAAATCAATAGCTTTATATGTACACCACCAATATTCTTCTAAGGATTCACCTTTCCAAGCGAAGACGGGCAGGTCAGCAGCGGCAATTGCAGCAGCGGCGTGGTCTTGGGTGGAGAAAATATTGCAGCTAGCCCAACGCACATTGGCACCTAGATCACGTAGTGTTTCAATCAGGATAGCGGTCTGGATCGTCATGTGGAGAGAGCCTGTGATGCGAACATCCTTGAGCGGCTTGCTCTTGCCGTATTTTTCACGTAAGGCCATGAGACCTGGCATTTCATGCTCAGAGACTTGGATCTCTTTACGTCCCCACTCCGCTAAACTCATGTCTTTAACTTTAAAATCGTCTTTTTTTGTCGTGCTCATTTATTAATCTTTTTTTGTAGTTAGTTCGTCGTTATCTAAATTTAACCGGTGCGGTAATTATAGTCCTAGAGCTTTCTTTAAGGCTTCCACCTTATCCGTCTGCTCCCAAGTGATATCTTTATCCCCTGTCTTACCGAAGTGACCATAATTAGTCGTTTTATAATAGATAGGGCGTAAAAGTTTAAGTTGATTCACAATGTCGGCAGGCTTAAAGCTAAAGACCTTCAAGACGGCTTGTAGTATTTTTTCATCCGATACAACACCCGTTCCGAAGCTGTCCACATGCACGCTGACGGGTTTAGGATGTCCTATGGCGTAGGCAAACTGCACTTCACACTTAGCGGCTAAGCCCGCAGCTACGACGTTCTTAGCAACCCATCGTCCCATGTAGGCGGCACTGCGATCGACCTTGCTCGGATCTTTACCAGAGAAGGCGCCGCCGCCGTGACGTCCCATACCACCGTAGGTGTCCACGATGATCTTACGTCCGGTTAATCCACTGTCCCCTTGCGGGCCGCCTACGACAAAGTTACCCGTAGGATTAATTAAATACTCCGTCTTTTCCGTGAGCATTTTCTTCGGCAGAACTTTTTTAATAATTTCTTCGATACAGAACTTCTCAATCACTGCATGGGAGACGTTTGCGGCGTGTTGGGTTGATATAACCACGTTAGTAATACGCGTAGGTTTATCATCAATATACTCAACGGAGACTTGGCTCTTGGCGTCAGGACGTAACCAAGGCACTTTACCACTTTTACGCACTTTGGTCAGTTCACGACCTAGGCGGTGAGCATACATGATGGGAGCAGGCATGAGCTCAGGGGTTTCATTGCTGGCGTAGCCAAACATGATTCCTTGATCACCTGCACCTTGCTCCCCCGTTTTCTTGCCTTTAGCTTTCTTCGCGTCAACACCCTGAGCGATGTCAGGAGACTGTGTCGTAAGGTAATTGTTGATAAAAAGTTTATCCGCATGAAACACGTCATCGTCATTCGTGTAACCGATTCCGCGCACAGCGTCACGGATAGTTTTATCAATATTAATGACTTCACCGATGGGTTTCGTACCGATCTTCGGGATGGTGATTTCTCCGCCAACGACGACCATATTGCTCTTAGCAAAGGTCTCGCAGGCCACGCGGCTCTTGGGATCAATTCGAAGACACGCGTCCAAAATTGCATCAGATATGGTATCACACACTTTGTCGGGATGGCCTTCACCGACAGACTCAGAAGAGAATATATAACGTTTAGACATTGAATAAAAAAATAGCCATGTCACGGACTAGGGCAAGCAAAATATTGACGTATCATGATGGATTGATATATCTAATTTAAGTAAACCTAGAACTAGCCTGTGAATACCTCTCACCTTAAGCTCCTGTCCATCCTCACAGACCAAACTCGGCTCCGAATCTTATCTGTGCTAGAGAAAATTGAACTCTCCGTGGCAGAGCTGCAAGACGTGCTCCGCATCGGTCAATCTCGTATCTCTAGCCACCTTTCCCAACTCAAATCCACTGGCCTCCTTCAAACGAGACGCGACGGTCAGCGCATCTACTACCGTTGGTCTTCTCATTTAAATACAGAGACTCAACAACTCTTAAACATCGGACTTAAAGCGGCTAAAGAAATCCCTTCTTCACGCGATGATCAAAAATCTCTTCAGCTCGTCTTAAAAAAGCGACAAGAAAGTAGTCGCACCTACTTTAACACCATTGCTGGTCGGCTGGGTAAAAACTATTGCCCAGGGCGCTCTTGGGAAGCTGTCGGTCATCTCCTCCTGCAACTAACCCCTGCCCTCACCATTGCCGATCTCGGCGCCGGCGAAGGCTTACTCTCCCAACTCCTAGCCCCTCGAGCTAAAAAAGTCATAGCTCTGGACAACTCCCCCCGCATGGTTGAAGTCGGCGCAGAACTAGCCAAGGCCACTGGCCTCGACCGTTTAGAATATCGTCTGGGAGATTTAGAAGATCCTCCCATCGCAGCTAACTCGATCGACCTAGCCATCCTCAGCCAAGCGCTGCACCACGCCACCCAGCCGCAACGCGCCCTACACGCTGCCTATAAAATACTGAAGAAAAATGGCCGCATCCTTATCCTCGATTTAAACCAGCACAACTTTGAAAAATCACGCGTGCTCTACGCTGACCTATGGTTAGGCTTTTCTGAAATAGAGCTACAACAGATGCTGCAACAAGCGGGATTTAAAGATTGCGCCGTTTCTATCGTAGCCAAAGAAAAAGAACCTCCCCATTTTCAAACCATTCTGGCTTTCGGAACAAAGTGAAACTAAAATCATTGCCTATGCCTACGCCCATCCAACACGCCATTCGTTGCGAAAACATTCACCACTACCTCGGAACAGGTGAGAGCCAAGTGCATGTATTGAAGGACGTTTCTCTCGAACTAAAAAGCGGTACGATCTACTCCATCATGGGTCCCTCGGGTTGCGGAAAGAGCACCTTACTTTACCTCTTAGGCTTGCTCGATAAACCGACGGAAGGCCGCATCCACGTTGGCGACATTGATGTCACAGACCTAGACGATACCGACCTCTCCTACCTCAGAAACAGAGAAATGGGCTTTGTCTTCCAGTTCCACTTCCTTCTGCGTGAATTTACTGCGCTAGATAATATTAAAGTCCCCATGCGCCGCGCCGGCGTCATGAGTGATGACGAAATGAACGAACGTGCTGCCCACCTACTCGACCTCGTTGGGCTAGGAAATAAAACCCATCGCCGCCCAGACCAACTCTCAGGTGGTGAACAACAACGCGTCGCCATTGC
The DNA here is from genome assembly GCA_034440395.1 of Blastochloris sp. Taxonomy (GTDB): domain Bacteria; phylum Verrucomicrobiota; class Verrucomicrobiia; order Methylacidiphilales; family JAAUTS01; genus JAAUTS01. Next base: position 13,984 of record JAWXBW010000002.1, read on the forward strand.
CCGCTCCCTATCCCACAACGCCGCTTCATGGCAGGAACGGCAACGAGGCAACCTCCAAATCTTCCAAGTGCTACGCCTCTCCGCCTCCTTCATCGTTTCCATGGTTATTCTTCTCTCTGGCTTTGGTATCTTCAACGTCCTCTCCATTTCCGTCATCCAACGCACAAAAGAAATAGCCATCCTCCGCTCCATGGGGTTTCGTAAAAATGACATTGCAGGCATTTTTCTCTGGCAAGGCGTTATGGTCGCCGTACTCGGCATCCTGAGCGGTTGGCTCTTCGGTGCTTTACTCACTTTTCTCATTTCAAAAGTAAGGGTCAATTTTCGCGGACTTTTACGTGCAGACTATTTTATCGTGGAATGGTCTTTCAGTCACTACCTAGCTGCGGCACTTCTAGCTTTCGTCACCGTCCTCATAGCTGCCTACGTTCCCGCACGGCGAGCCGCCCGACTAGAACCTGCCGATATTTTACGCGGCACAGGGCAGTGATGAAAATATTCTCTAATTTCCCTTTTAGTACACAAAACTAAAAATAGAAACCTAACTTTTCCGTATGGCCTACGACTTATACATTCCCGATCAATTATATCCCGAGCACGCTCTGCGCCGCACGACTCACCTCGCCATCGGTGCTCATGCCGATGACCTTGAGATCATGGCTTATCACGGCATCGCCGCATGTTATGATCGTCATGACTTATGGTTCGGCGGCATCGTCGTCACGGACGGTGCTGGCAGCAGCCAAGAAGGACTCTACGCCCAGCTCAGTCCCAGTGAACTGGTTCACCTCCGCCAGCAAGAACAACGGAAAGCCGCCGAGCTGGGCCGCTACAGTTTCGTAGCTCAGTTAGATTTCTCCTCCGCTCAAACCAAAACCGCAGCCACAGAAGTAACTCAAAAAATCGCAAGCCTGCTTCACCAAACACAACCCGAAACACTTTATTTGCACAACCCCGCCGATAAGCACGGCACCCACATTGCCGTCTTAAAATGCTGCCTCGCAGCTCTGCACAGCTTGAGACCTGACCAACAGCCGAAAAATATCTACGGTTGCGAGGTCTGGCGGGATTTGGACTGGCTAGCGGATGAATCTAAAGTTGCCCTTGATTGCAGTGCGTACCCCGAATTAGCGAAGGGATTAATTTTTCTTTTTAATTCCCAGATTTCCGGAGGCAAACGCTATGACCTAGCTACCCTGGGTCGCCGCCACGCCAACGCTACCTTTTCCGACCCACGTCAAACCGATAAAATGCAGGCGCTCACGTGGGCTTTGGATCTCAGCCCTTTACTTGATCCTAAGATTAGCGTGGAATCGTTTATGCAAGAGCATCTGGAAAATTTCAAAAATACTGTTCTTAAAAGTCTGAGCTAGTTCCCGACTTTTTAGTCATCTAAAATAACATACTTACAGGATTACCTCCATAAGAATTAAGCCCAAATCACTGTTCCAGCTTGTTTAAGAAAATGTGTGGGATGAAAGTGGAGTTTGATGAACAATCAGATTTTTTAGTGGCACGTCCATCCCTTGATTCTTCGGCCATGAAGTCCGTATTGGGCTGTGCGGCTGAATATGAAAATGGAAAGGATAGCCAGACAGTCTTAGCCAGTATTCGAGGTTATGAACGGGCACGCCTGCGGTAAAGGTGGAAAACACCAACTGCCGCCGCCAGAAATAAAAAGGCATTTACGGAGGGCTCAGGGACAGGTATAATGGTATCAATCCAGTCTTGATCTCCCGAAATCGACGTAGCAAAGAACGAGCCTGAGCCTGCACCTAGAGGGCCGTTGAAGGTGGTGTTATCACCTGAGCTGAATAGACCAATTTGATTATAGATAGCAGCCTCGGTGCCTGAGAGCGCAACACCTGTGTTACTGTAATACGAACCGCTGACCGCGTAATTAATTCCCGCTAATTTCCATAGCCCACCGTCCTGCATAAAAACAGCACCGCCAGAATCGCCCACGCTGAGCATAGCCTCATCCGTCACTCCTGCAGAACTGAACGTGCTCTGGAGCAACCGACCAAAACCAGCGCCACCGTTAGGCGTAGCTGAAACCACGTTACGTCCCCACCGTGCGACGTTATCGCCCGTGCCCCAGTTCCATCCGCGTAGAGCCGAAGCTCCATCTAAATAGTCCGTCCCACGCTGAGTGCCGCGCCCGAAAACAATGAGATTATTATTTAGTTCCGTGTTAGCTCTGTATAGGGGTGCAAAAGCGGCAAAACTTCCTGAAACTTGCCAGATGGTTAAATCTGTGTTGGGAGAATTAAAGGAATTGATCACATTGTAGGTTCCTGCATTGGCCGACCCTGGAGCAAAGGTTATGCTAGTGCCCGCTGCACCGATATGTTTAGCTGTGATAAAATAGTTGGAGGCAATGGGTGTGCCTAAAAAACTGCCGAAACTACCCTGTAAATCCCAGATGTTATTTGCACTAAGTCCGTCCACCACACCTGGAGTAGTCGTGTTATGGGTAGAATCGCCCGTGCTGTAAAACATGACGGCCTGTGACTGCGACAAGAAAAAGAACCAGAAAAAACTAAGAAGATAGAACCGCTTCATTTAACGCATTTGTAGCAACATGTACAAATAAATGCAAGTTTATCACTAAAAGGTTTTAGGGAAGTTTCCATTAGCTCCGAAATAAGGTTTATTCTTATACACCTCTACAGTATGATAACGGAGTGAACATCCTTGTCACCTTAGGCCCTAGTTATGAACCGATCGATCAGGTGCGGCGCATCACGAATCATTCCACTGGAGCCCTAGGCACTGAACTCGCTCACAGCCTGCTCGAAGCTGGGCATCACGTGACTAGTCTTTGTGGTTCTACAGCTCTTTTTAAACCTCAGACTCCAGTGCCTAACCAAGAGTTCACAACAAATGAGAGTCTCCTGCATCTTTTGCTTCAGACTGCCGCCACAACAAAAATTGATGCTTTTTTTCATGTGGCCGCACTTGGTGATTACCGTGTCCATGACATCCATGACGCTCATGGGCAGCCTCTATCTCATCAGGAAAAAATCCCTAGCCGTCTTGGTGATTTAAGCCTGCGCTTAAAACCAGCGATAAAGATCTTACCTCAACTACGTGCGCTTTTTCCCACAGCTCTGATTGTAGGATGGAAGTACGAATGTGAAGGCAGTCGTGACGATGTCATAGAAAAAGGTAAAAGCCAAGTGGCGGAGTGCCAGACCGATGCCGTGGTTCTCAATGGTAAAGCTTGGGGCGAAGGTTTTGGTCTTTACCATAAAGAGGGCTCTTTAATTTCCTGTGAGGACGCCCCTGCCCTCTGCCACAATCTGCAACACCTTTTGAAATAAAACCCCAGCCCGGCACCCTAATCAGAGATTAGTTAATCGTGTAAACACTATGTTTCGCATCTTAAATCCTATCACCATGATTTGCCGCTATTCTCAATGGCTCCACTTGCGCTGGCCTAGCGGGAGGGTGGAAAAGCTTCCTGTAATGGAGCCAGATGGAACCACCTCGGTCGAAGGAGTGCGTATTGTAGGGGATCTGACAGGTATTCCTTTACTTAAATTTTCCGCGGATAGCGGCGCACGTGCCGTGCAAGCTCTTTGCCTTGAACCGCGTTTTCAACAAAGTCTTAAGCTCAAGAAAAACCCTGAGCTTTTTGATCTAGCCATAATCGGTGGAGGAATTTCTGGGGTAGCGGCGGCCATGGAGGCTCAAAAAAATGGTTTACACTTTCGCATCTTTGAAGCCAATCAGCTTTTTTCTACGGTCTCTAATTTTCCTAAGGCTAAACCCATCTATACCTATCCGACCGAGATGGTTCCAGCGGGCGATCTACAGTTCCACGCTACTACGAAAGAAACGCTACTTGAAGAAATGGAAGCACAGTGGCTTCAGGCTGGTATTGAGACCACCGTGGCGCGGATTGAACGAGTAGAGCGTAAAGATGGTGAGCTCCTCCTCCATCATGCCGACAAAGGCATAACCCGAGCACGACGTGTCATCATAGCCATTGGACGCAGTGGTAATTTCCGTAAACTGAATGTGCCTGGTGAGACCTTAGATAAAGTCAGTAACCGATTGCATGACCCCGCAGATTTTGTAGGTAAAAATGTGCTCGTTGTCGGAGCGGGGGATTCCGCTCTGGAGGCCGCCATTAGCCTCTGCGACTCAGGAGCAAAGGTTATGCTAAGTGCTCGCTCTAAAGAACTGTCCCGACCTAAACCTGAAAATAGGGCCAAGCTTTTGGAATTAGCTCAAGGTTCTACTAACGATTTATCTGGAAGTTTGACTCTGGCTCTAGGTTCTCAGGTTAAAGAAATTCTTCCTCATGAGGTGACCTTAGTTTTAAATGATGGCACGCAGAAGATGATAGCGAACGATGCCGTTTTTACCATGCTCGGTCGGGAAGCTCCGTTAGATTTTTTTCGGCGTTCGGGCATTCGCATTCAAGGAGAATGGAAGGCAACAAACGTGGCCGCCATGCTTTTATTTATCACTTTTTGCTTTTGGTTGTATCATTGGAAAGGCA
>JAWXBW010000003.1:0-20864 GCA_034440395.1 Blastochloris sp.
AGCCAAGAAATCGCACGCTCACCGTTACGAGCGGAGGCGCATTAGAGAATGCCTACGTCATTCGGACGATTTGGTGGAAGACCTTTCTTTCGCCTGAGTCTTTTCCGCTCCTGCAATCTCCCACCAGCTTGGTCGATTATTTCTTAACCGGGATAATCGACTAATCTCCCTTTTTCTTATGCCGTGAACTTTAAATACGTATCCCCTTTGCGGATGTATGTCAGGTCGAGATTGATAATAATCTCGTAAAAAATTCCATTCGGGCCTCGAAATAGAGTTAAATGATCAGTGCCAGCAAAACTATTTGTTGAAAGACCCAGAAACCAACCTGGCACATCCATCTGTAAAAAGGGTTCCGCCAGGATAGATACTGATGATCACCAGATGCTTGGGAAGCAACCTTCCATCAGCCGCCTCGGTGAAAACGTTCTGCCGATAAGTCCGGTCACGATGGGTTGCTCTCCTCTATAAAGTAGGCATAAAGTCAGTGAAACTCTGCCCGCTCCAAAGTTCCCATGTTCCATAAATCCTTGGCCGTTTCCGCCGTGGAAAAGGCTTCTCCTTGAAGTACGATAACGCCCCTACAAAAATAAACAGGAGGCAAAAAGCGAACAAGGCTTTGTTAGGGGTTACCAGTTTTTTTGTTGCTCAGCTTCTCGGATTTTATGAGGCAGCACAGGGAAAGTTACCATCAAAATTTTCTTTTGTTTTAAATCCGTTCCAATAGGATCTGCCTAATGCTACTACTGGTCACATTTATTGTGGTGCTCTCGGCTCTCCCTATCTTTTTTTCCCTTCAACTATTTCCGAGAATCCTCGAAAATCTTTTGTTTTGGACAGGACTTTTCTTTCTCTCCATCTGTCTTGTGCGTTCCCGGTTCCTGCCTCTGAGGATGATCGGATGGTTCCTGCCTCCTCTTGTCTTTCTCCTGATTTTTCTCAGTTATGGGTTCTTCCTCTTTGCAGGAAACTTCATCAACTACGGGATCGTTTCCTTCGCCTTCGCCAACCTCTCGCAGCTGGTGCTTCACTTCCTGCAGCACGGCATCCAACTCTTCCTGCTTCTCGGCCTCATCTGGATATTGGCCACGGTCTTGTGTCTCGTTTCGATCAACCGGACAAGACACCTCAGGATCAAGCTCCGCTACGCCACCGCTTTCCTCGGGCTATCCCTTCTCCTCATGCAACTCAATCGCGAGGCAAATCCTATCACCGCTTTTTTCTGGAAGGACGAAAGCTTTGTCGTCAAAGCCGACCTGAAAAACCTTGTCCCGATTCTCCCTGCTCCCACCCCGTTATCGCCCATGGCGACGAGCCCTGTGATTATCATCTACCTAGAATCATGGCGTTATGACCTGCTGAAGAACAAGCCTTCGCCTGCTCCCCGCTTGGAGTCCGTCTTGCGGGAAGGTTATTTCTTCAACCGCAGCTACGCTTCGGCCAGCCACTCCAACTACTCCAATCCGGCCTTCTGGTTTTCACAGTATCCAATGCGCAGCAGGCAAGCCTCCACACTCCGCAGGTCGGATCCCTGGCCCCGGAAATCCGTTTTTACCGCGCTGAAGGATCTCGGATACAGCACGGCTTACGTTTCATCGCAGAATGAAAAATGGGGCAACATGATTGGATGGATGAAGGCGCCAGGCATCGATTTCTTTTTCCATTCCGAGGATTACAGGGGCACGACTTGGGAAAACAAGGACGACTTAGACGGGCTGGCTCTGATGATCAAGATGAAGATTGCGACTTCCGGAAAGGTAGAAGACTCGGAAACCATGAAGATCGCTTGGGATTGGATCGGGAAGAACAGTACAGTCCCTTTCGCCATCGGAATTACACTCCAGAACACCCATTTCAATTATTTTATTCCGGATGGAGCAGAACAACCCTTTCAACCCTCCGTCATTGATTTTCCCACCCCGTACTATGTCTGGCCTAAAGACAAGAAGGAGCATGTTTACAACCGCTACCTGAATGCTGTCTACAATGTCGACAAACTGCTGGGTGAATTTTTCGACCAACTCAAGGCTTCGGGCTTGTGGGAGAAGAGCTGCATCCTCATCACGGGGGACGGCGGGGAGGCTTTCTACGAGCACGGTTTCGGCAACCACTCCGGACCCGCTTACGATGAATGCGTCCGCAGCCTGACTTGGCTGAAACCCCCAGCACAAAATTACAACCCTCAATGGGCCGTTGTGGAAAAGCCCGTGAGCCATGTTGACCTAATCCCTTCCATCTTCGATATTCTGGCCCTACCCATCCCAGGAGAATTCCAGGGCATTCCGTTTAGCTCCGATTCCCGCCCTGAAGTCTATATCCACACCAATGTCATTGTCGCCCAGAACGCCATTGTCCAATGGCCCTGGAAACTGATGCATAATCTCAGGCCCGTAAGTAAAGGCTACGAACTCTACAACCTGCAGGACGATCCGGGCGAAGAAAAAAACCTCTTCAAGTCAGGAGAGAAAACATCGCAGGATCTTAAAAGACTCCTTAACCTGTGGATCTCCAATCAGGAGTCGTACTACGCAACTCCGGGGATTTACCAGAAATTTTATCCTCCACGCCATCAAACCGAAAAGCCCCCGTGAAAAATTTCCTGCCCAAATCAGACCCCAGCCCCTTCAAGCTTTAACTGGGAAGTTTCAGGTTCATCGGGATTATCGCCATCGTTGGTTTTTTTGCCGGACTGCATATTGGCCAGAACGGCCGGGCCTCACCGGATTTGGGCACAGGAAATATTTTTTATTACCTATATTACCAGTACGAACTTTGGATGTGCCTGCTCTTCCGCCTCGGTGATCTGGTGGAGGAACCCAACAATCACCTTCTGGTCGTGCTAAACCCGGTGATGACTCACTCTTTATAACATCGCGTTATGTAATGGGTGTAGGGAATACGCAGCCGACCATGCCCAACCTTCCCTTCAACACGGGGAAAATGACGCCCCAGCATTTTGTCATATTGTTCAGGAGTTCTGACATGCTTTCCACGATCCAGCTTCAACAGGAGAGTGGCAACTGGATGCTGGCCACGGACGAAGGCTCCATCATGGGTGACAAACAGTCCTCCCGGCTTGAGGGACCGCCATGCGCAAAAGATCAGTGCCTCCGCTTCCTGATCGTTTAAATGGTGCAGAACCCCGGCGGAAAGCGCAATGTCGAAGCTGGCTTCCTCCAAAGGCAGCGGTGCATCCACGCTGCCGCAAATCCATCTGACCCGGTGCTGGCCCTGAAATTCACGCTGCGCTGCGGATATGTAGTCCGGATTATAATCCACACCGCAATAATCCACATCGTATTTCAGAAGCGACCGCAGGATCACTGCTGGCCCACAACCAAAATCAACAATACGATCGCCTTTGGAAGGCCTGACAAATTCCTGTATAAAAATCCCGAACCCGTCACTTCGACTAACAAAGGCTTGGAAACTCTCATAAACCTTCGACTTACCCAACAATCGGTACATCCATTGGATCATAAGGAAGAACCCTTGTATTCCAGCACCTGACTGATGACATAATCCTGCTCCAGCTCGGTCATCCCCGTATAAAAAGGAAGACGTAAAAGACAATCACCCAACATTTCCGTCACCGGACAGGACTTTTCCGAACCAAGTCTGGTTGCCATCTCTGAGCGGTTCAGAGGCTGGTAGTGAAAGACAGCCAAAATGTCCCGTTTTCTGAGAAAATCCATCAGATTGTCGCGCTCTTCCTTGGAAGAAAGAACAAGGTAGAACATATGATGGGACTGCACGCAGTTATCAGGCACGTAAGGCAGGCGCACACTCAGGTTCCGGGCCCAATCCAACAACGCATTATTATATCGATTCCAGATCAAAGCGCGCCTCCCTTCAATTATCGTTCGGCTCTCCAGCTGTGCATAAAGGAAAGCTGCCAGCAGGTCGGAAGGCAGGTAGCTGGACCCAATATCCACCCACGTGTATTTGTCCACTTCTCCGCGCATGAACTTTTTGCGGTTTGTCCCTTTCTCCCTCAAAATTTCGGCCCGCTCCACAAGTGTCGGATCGTTAAGCAGAATGGCACCACCCTCCCCGCAGCTGAAATTCTTGGTTTCATGAAAACTTAATGTGGCCAGGCAGCCCCAAGAGCCCAGCGGTCTTCCTTCGTAACTCCCGAATAATCCATGGGCGTTGTCTTCAACCACGGGAATATTCCGCTCAGAGGCTTTCTTCAGGATTGTACGAATCTCGCAGCCCACACCCGCGTAGTGTACAACTACAATAGCTTTTGTCCTGTCGCTGATAACATCATCCAGCTGCTTTTCATCAAAATTGAGCGTATCCAAACGGACATCGACAAAGCGCGGAACCGCACCCCGCAAAACGAAAGCGTTTACTGTGGAAACGAAAGTATAGGCTGGGATAACCACTTCATCACCAGGTCCAACATTCAGAAGTAATGCCGCCATCTCCAGAGCATGTGTGCAGGAGGTGGTCAAAAGCGCCTTCTTTACCCCCAATGCATGCTCAAGCAACTCATTACACCTAGAAGTGAATTCCCCATCGCCGGAAGCATGGCCCTCGGTGATTGCTCGCCCTATATATTCGAATTCTTTCCCCTGGCAAAAAGGGCGGTTAAAGGGGATTATCATACGTTCTTAAGCCCATTCTCCAGTTCAGAATCGGGTAGTGCCTTCAGATCCAAAGCCTCATACAGCATCTGCTCTCTCTCCAAAAGTTCTCCCCGTCCGGATGCACTCAACATTACTTCACCGACACGATTCCCGCCATCGGAAAACACCCCGACCGGCATCCCTTCATCCCAATCCAGTTTCAAACCATGAACCCAGTCCTTTTTTTGAAGGGCCTGCACGGAGCCCGGCCGAAAGGACAGTCGTCCGCTTGACTCCACTCCCAGGATTATCACCGACGCGCAACGCGCTTTTTCCAGTCCCGGAACGGTCACCCGGCGGCCAAGGGCAACCTCAAGGGCGCAGCGCGGCAAATCTACTCCCGCAGAAAGTTCCAAGAAAGAGGCCAGAGAATTTCCCCCCAGTCGGGGAGTCATTTCCAATAGAACCACGCGGTCGCCAACCACAAAGTCGGCATCAAAAAGAGTGTTGATAAAACCCAGATCCCGAAGAATTGTTTCCACCTGACGCTTCAATTCGTCAACCTCATCCTGCCTAAGAAGATGGGGAATCCGATGCCCGGCCGTCGCCACATAAGGTTTCGCAGCAGTCATCCGCTCCGTCACCCAAAACCTTCCGATCTTCCCATTCAAAAACAACCCTTCACAAGTGCCCTGCCTTCCCTCAATAAACTCCTCGGCGATCGCCTTGTTTCCGGGATCCACCGAACAGGCCAGACCAAGCGCTTCATTAAATTCCTTCTTCGTTTTTGCAATGCGTACACCCTTGCTTCCAGAACTGAACTGCGGCTTGAGTATCCATTGCTTGCTTCCATCGCCTATTTCTCCCGCAAAGGTATCCGCAGAAAACCAGGCCGGGCAAGGATAGCCCTTTTTTTCCTGATACTCCCGGAAAGCCTTTTTATTGCACAAGACAGAGCATCCTTCCAAGGAAGGACCGGGCAACCCAAGACTTGCCGCCACATAAGCTGCCGTCGGGACAGCTACGTCCGTACATGCAGCCAGCACACCCTCAATGTTTTCTTCTTTCGCAACCCTCAGGACTTCATCCCGGTTCGTGGTATCAACGAAGTACGAGGCATCCGCAAGCCGGTGGCCGGGGTTGGATGGACGGTTGTCCAGTGTGATGACACGCAATCCCATTTCCCGGGCTTTTTCGATCACGGGAATCTGGTATCTTGAAGCTGCCAGAACCAAGATGGTGGGATTACTCATGGTTCACTGCGTGGCGTGAAGTGTTTAAGAATTAAACGGCTGGAACAAATCTTTGGATAGAAAATCAGAATCCCCGCAGAAAGGAGAACCAGATACTGCAGGGTTTGACTCAACGATTCCAATACATTAAAGGTTTTCACCGAAAAAATCACCAAGGCCGTGAAAGGTAAGGTCATTAGCCATAAGAATCTGTCGCCCGCTACGCGGGGCAGGAAAAACACAAAAGGAATAATCCAAGCAAGATACCACTCGGTGACAACCGTGGAGTAGGACAGAAGATAGAGCAGGAATATTTTCATGATAAGAACGAGAAATTCGTCAGGCTTTAGGTTTTCTTGGCGGACAAGAGGCTTCCCCAAAATCAACATGGAGCCAACCAGAAAAATGCCCAAAACCATCCATTTGAAGGATTGCAAATTCATCCCCAGCAAATAAAAGATACCGTAAAAAAAAGTGAAGCTGCTCGTCCTGTAAAGGGGTAGACCTTCTGAAGCCAGCTTTCTGAAGACCTCCCAAGATCCCGGGTACATCGCATACAACAAAAAACTGCCCGCTACGAACGCCATCCCAAACAAAGCAAAACCTCTTGCGGGTCTTCGATTTTTCACGATGAAAAGACCAAAGACAGGGAGGATAAGAAGCGGAACAAACTTCAGGGCAAAGCCACAGGCGAGAAGCAGGCCACTCCATCCCGGTCTTCCATAGAGCAGGGCCAAAGCAGAAGCCAACAAAGGCAACATCATCATTTCGTCGTTGTGGCTGCACATCAAAAACACAAGAAGGATAACTGGGTTGCATCCGTAAACAAAAAAAGCCCGCTTGGCGGACACGCCGCATTTCCTAGCCAGCAGCACTATCATCAACGTGCACCCTATGTGGGCAACCAAACAGCCCACCTTGAACAGGATCAGGGCTGTCTTGATTTCTCCCCCAGAAAGGGCCGTCACTGCGGCACAGAACTTTTGAAACAGCGGTCCGTAATTCCCTACATTGCTCAAAAATGCCGGATATGTATTGTTAAACATCGGATCATTGCTGTAACCAGGAATTGTGGCAGCCGCATGCTGGAAGGGAGCAAGGCCGTAGCCGGTCTCAATCCAGCCCCCTCGCAGATAATAGAAAACATCCGGACTTATCCAGGGAATGCCTCCAGTGTAAAGCAGCGAAGGAACCAACACCATGAGGGCCAACCTTCCCCAAGAAAAGTCCTCTGCAACAATCGCCTTCGCCCACTTCCAGTATGTCATGGCAACCCCTAAATAACAAAGTGCAAAAAACATCTTGCCCGCCATAAGCCCGAGGTTCGGTCTGTTTCCAAAAAATTCCGGCAGTTGTCCTATAAAAAAATCAAACTCATTGGAAATGACGTCAAATCGGGGATTGAGCCAGAAAGTATAGGATGGTAAAAGCAATAACAAGGAAAGTAGGAGAAAAAGCCCGTGCCATTTAGATGCATTTCCCTGTGGTTTATTTCCGGGCTCTTGGTGGGCAGACGGATGATAGCTATCCATTAATCAGATTAGCCTGCCCTTCAAAAAATATGCAATGGGTATTGCACGATAGCCGCAACAACGTGTGGTTCCTGAATAAATGGCCGCCGTATTCATTTATAAACTTTGCGGCAATTCAATTACTATTAGATCGCCACCTCTACCCGCAAGATAGTAATATTTTAAAAATGCTGCTTGCCATAACATTGAATGAACCAAGTGATCCAAATTGTAATCGTAAACCCGCGACTCCAAGCAATGCTGCAAAACAAAGCAGATGCAGTTAAAATCGAATTTTGCATTTTATGATTCAGGTCTTAAAACGGTGGAATCTGCATAAAATCCTGTCAGAAACATGCGATAGCCTAGCCAGCATCGGACTGAAAAGAACCCTCTCTGTTATTCAAAACCGCTTGGGCGACATTTTGTTCGATTTACGATACAATACAGAAACCGTCCAGATCGAAACGCTGGAATCGCTTGAGACTGTAGGCGAAAACGCCCAAAGAGGCCAGCGCTATCAGCCCACAGGAGCGTTGGCATTTCGTAAAATTTGCAAGGAGATTGCCATCGGGCCAGACGATATTTTTATAGACTATGGCTGCGGAAAGGGTAGAACCCTCCTTCTGGCCTCCCTTCGGGGATTTAAAAAGGTCATTGGTATTGAATTCTCTTCGCAACTGTGTTCTTCCTGCGCGGAGAATATCCAGCACTTCAGGAATAAAACAGGGTCTGATGCAGTCTTTGAAGTCATCTGTAACGATGTCATCAATTTCCGCCTACGGAACGACGAAACTGTTTTTTATTTTTTTCACCCTTTTGACGATGCGGTCATGAAACACGTATTGGACAATATTATCAAATCGTTGGAGGATAGACCAAGAATGATCCACCTTATTTATTATCTGCCACGGCATTATTCAATTTTCCTCAACTACCCCCAGTTCCGGATAACAAAAAAATTGATTTCCTATGGCTACGAGTGCCTCATCTATCGCTATGAACCTTCCTGAAAACAACCCAGCCTCCCCGGCTATTTCAGTGGTGATCCCTATGTTCAATAGCGGCGATTCCCTAGCTTTACTGGTGGGGGAACTTCGGGAATTTTTCAATGAGGCCGGTATCAGTGCAGAAATTCTTCTGATCAACGATGGAAGCAGGGACAGAAGCTGGGAAACCGCTCAAAGCCTTCTTTCTGGAAAGCCGCAGTTGATCGCAGTCAATCTAACGAAAAATTTCGGCCAGCACGCTGCTCTCCTTGTTGGCCTGAAAATGGCGCGCGGAGAAATTGTTATAACCATGGATGACGACCTTCAACATCCCCCTTCGCAAATTCCGCTGCTTATTGCGGAAATTCAGAACGGAAACGATGTCGTTTATGGCGTTCCCGCGCAGGAACGCCACGGTTTGTGGAGAGATTTTTGTTCCAGCTTTGGAAAGTTTTTCCTCCAAAGAGCCTTGGGCATCCAGAGAGCTGAAGATACAAGCGCTTTCCGGGCCATCAAACGGGAGATTTTGAGTTCCTTCCTCCACTACGATAATTATTACGTTGATATTGATGCCCTCCTAGCCTGGGTCACTGATCGCTTCAGCTCAGTCCGGGTCCGGCACCAACCGCGCAAATACGGCAAATCCAACTACACGTTTTACAAACTCCTCAGTCATACTGCAAAAATGGTGCTCAGTTTCACGACACTTCCCTTAAGGTTGATCAGCATTATCGGCTTCATATTCACTTTGTTCGGGCTGCTCTTATTCACCTATGTTTTGGCTGCCTACCTCATTTATAGCTCTGCCATCCCCGGATTCGCCTTCCTAGCTTCAACGATCACCATTCTTTCCGGGGCACAGTTGTTTGCGCTTGGATTGCTCGGCGAGTACTTCGCCAAGATGCATTTTCAGATCATGGGCAGACCGGGTGCCGCCGTCCGCTCCATCGAATCAGAATCAGGGAAGTCAGCATGAACCTGCCTACACCAGTCCCAGAGAAGTTTCCCAATGAAAGCTTCTATCTCTATGACAGGGCCGTTTTCCTCAGGAATCTGGGGGATTTTGTCGCTGCGTTCCGCCGATTTTATCCAAAGACCAAGCTGGCTTTATCCGTTAAGACCAATTATCTGCCCTTGCTTCTGATGGATGCGGCCAGAACGGATTGTTGGTTTGAGGTCGTGTCTTTGGCCGAATATAGACTTGTACGATCACTAGACATTCCAGCAGCACGCATAATCGTTAATGGCCCCATCAAAGGTGTTGATTTGATTTCATTGGCTCTTTCAGAAGGTGCATTGCTTCAACTGGACGCTGAGGAAGAGCTCGCGCTGCTCAGGCAGTTGATTCAGACGAACGGAGAAAGTAGTGCTCGGGTTGGTCTGCGTTGTTCGCTGAAAGTCCCGGGGGGACTTCCTTCCCGTTTTGGCTTTGACGTTTCCAGCCCTTCGTATATGGATGCCATCAACTTTCTGTCACAAACCTCCAGTGTTCAGATCGAAAGCATTCATTGCCATTATTGTTCGGCGTCAAGGCAGCCCTCAGACTATATTCAGCTTGCCAAGGAGCTGATCAGACAAGCCGCCCGGGTTCCGGGCGCTGGACCCTCGATTCTCAATCTGGGGGGAGGTTTTTTAAGTCCCGCCAGCAAAAAATTTCAGGATCAGTTTCCCTTTCCCTGGGTTGGTTTTGAAGATTACGGACAAGCCGTTGGGGAGATTTTCAGTGCCCATTATGCGGGAAGAGAAGGTCCTGTTTTGATGCTGGAACCAGGCTTGGCCGTAACGGCAAACTGCATGTCGTTCTTTGCCCGCGTCACAGGCATAAAGACGGTGGAAGATCGGGTTCTTATCCAAGTTGCGGGAAGTTGTTACAACATCAAACCCAACAAAAGCAAACGCAACCTTACGATCTCTCTTGTGGCCGGCAGCGGCAGCCCACGGAGGGATGTCGAGGGCGCCGAGATAGTCGGCTACACCTGCATGGAAGATGACATCCTGCACCGTAACTTCAGCGGCAACATTGCCGTGGGTGACTATGTCCAGTTCGATCAAGTCGGCGCTTACAGCATCACCTTGAAACCTCCCTTTATCGAGCCTCAGGCTCCAATCTATATCCAAAGACCGGAAACAGGCGTTTTTGAATTGATTCAGGCCGGCGAAAGCTGGCAGGAAATGTTTGGCGTTGGCCGAATAGCTTCATTTATATGACCCTTCCTGAACACAGCATTCTTGTCATGGGGGCAGGACCGGCAGGGTTGGCTTTCGCATACGAATGCAAAAAGCTCCATATTCCCTGCACTGTTTTGGAGTCCGGAACCGGACCAGGAGATAGTTGGCAACGGATGCCTACCAACCTGAAATTATTGTCGCCTTGGTATCAGAATTCACTTTTCCAAACGCCTTTTCTTCTGCCTGATCTGTTTAGGCTTATCTCAGCAAGGACGTTTGCCGGCTACCTCACCCAGCAAAGTGAGGTCCATCAACTCCCTGTGCTTGCTCGACAGCCTGTCAAAAACGTTTGCAAAGCTGGAGACTCCTGGATCGTTGACGCTTCGAACCAGTTCAAAGCCAAAATTCTGGTCAATGCCACAGGCTACTATTCTTGTCCTTTTACGCCTGAGTTCCTTGGAATGAGGGAAAGCCATATTCTCCGGATCCACTTTGCCGACTACAAGAATGCGGATCAGACAAAAACGTTGATCGGAGGTAAAGCAGGACGCATCCTAATCGTAGGCCAACGAATTTCTGCGGGTCAAGCAGCCATGGAATTGGCCAAGGCAGGCCACCACGTCACTCTTTCCTGCCGATCTCCCTTACAATTCAGCAAGCCCTTATGGCTGCAGCTCTTAGTTTCCCCCCTCTATTTCAGCTACGAGGACTGGGTTGTCAAACGAAGGCCTTTTTGGAAAACAGAGTCTCGACCCGCAATGGATGGCGGAGAAAGCGAGCGGTGGATTTCGCAGGGACGCCTGAATATCAAACCTCTCATAAAAGAGATTCACCATAAAACCGTATCTTTCATCGATAAAACCGAAGAACCCTATGATTTGATCATCTTTGCTACTGGGTTCAAACCTGCGTTGAACCACTTGCTAACGCTTAATCTTGAACTCAACTCCGACGGCGTGCCCCGTACGCGTTCCTTTGAGAGCACACAGCATCCAAATCTATATTTTATAGGGCTTGACGGGCTCCGCAATTTCCGGAGCCGCTACCTGCGGGGAATCCGTGAGGATGCCTCTTTATTGGCCTCAATCATCGCAAAAAAAATTGCTTCAATCTGACTTTTACGGCGTTCGTTACAACAAACGTCTCTCGACAACAGGCCTTTTGTGGGGACACACCACTCCCATTTCCTGTTATCTCAATGATTCCGGCAACAAAATGAAAAAACTCTGCGCTACCAAAAAGGCCGCCTCTTACCATGGCATTTTCTGCCAAGCTTCCAGCCCGTAATCTACTTCTGGTCAAAATGCCAGATCCCTTTATCCATAGCGATTTAATCCGCCACAGACAGGTAGGTTCCCACCAAAGCATTTTCATTATGTCGATTCAAAGGCGTTGAGGGCTGCCGTGATTTCAGCAGCCGCTTCCACGATGAAATATCCGCTCAGATGCCGCCCGGATAAGGCTATCGCCGCCGCAACCGGATTTCCAATCAAGGTTCCGATGGAAATTTCCCCGTTTGAATACGTCAGGGCGGTTAGTCCTGATCCATGTAGATAAAAAGTTGCGAGTTTTATTCCTCATGTGAAAAAGTATATTGTATAAAAACAGCCCCACTTCTTTTTAAATTGGGGTTAAGGCGCGCGCATTTGGTCGCCAGAGTTTTTACCCCTCGGCAGCTTAATAAGCTGGTTTTACGGCCTCCACCTAACCACACACCAGTAGGCAACACTATGGGAGAGGAAAGGATGAAGGTTGAAAGTCGAATGATGAAGTGGGAAGGCTAACCTGTTTTTTTTTCATCCTTTCGCCTTCCTCCTTTCATACCACAGCTTCTGCAAGCGGTGCGGCGATGAGTTTTTCTAAGGCCTTGGCTGATGAGAGCACGCCGGGCACGCCTGCGCCAGGATGGGTGCCCGCTCCCACGAGGTAGAGGCCATCCACATCTTCCGCTAAGTTATGTGGTCTAAACCAAGCACTTTGGGTAAGAACTGGCTCAAACTGAAAGGCTGTTCCTAGATAAGCATCTAATTCATTTTCGAAATCTACCGGGGTCATAATGAGTTTGCTGACTATGTGTTTGCGCAAGTCCGGACAAACAGATTCTAATGATTCTAAAATAGCCTCCGCATAGCGTTCTTTTTCCATCGCCCAATTCACGTTGCCGCCTAAATGCGGGACCGGGGAAAGCACGTAAAAGCATTCATGACCAGGAGGTGCCATGGACGGATCGGTGCGCGTTGGAGCATGCAGGTAGAGGGAAAAATCTTTCGCCAAAAACTTATGTTGAAAGATGTCGTCTAAGAGTTCTTTATAGCGCTCACTTAAGATGATGGAGTGATGCGCTAAGTCTGGATACGTGCGGTCGGTGCCAAAATAAATGAGAAATAAGCCCATGCTGTATTTCATTTTCTCAATGCGCTTGTCCGTCCATTTGCGACGGTGTTCTGGCTTCACACATTTACGGTAGATGTTAGCAACGTCACCATTGGAAACGACGAGCTGGGTCTTAATTTCCTCACCTCCAACTAAGCGCAGCCCCGTGACGGCATTTTCTTCGATCAGGATTTCTTCCACCTTAGCGTTGAGTCGTAGGGTGCCGCCCATTTCTTCAAAAAGTTTAACTAGCGCCTTCACCAAAGCTCCCGTCCCTCCTAGAGCAAAATGCACGCCCCATTTGCGTTCTAGATAATAGATCATGGAGTAGATGGAGGAACTATGAAAAGGATGTCCGCCCACCAGCAACGGGTGAAAGCTGAAGACCATACGGAGTTTAGGATCTTTAAAATACTCAGAGGCCATGGCGTGAACTGATTGATCCGCACGCAGCATCATTAAATCGGGTGCGGTCTTCAACATGTCCGTGATGTGGCTAAAGGGTTGATCTGCTAATTCCGTAAAACCTTTTTCAAAAATCTTACGTGTTTTTTCGATAAACTCGGGGTAGCGCTCCGCATCGGCAGGGTTGATCTTACGGACCTGCTCCAACATATTTTCTTCCGAACCATTGTATTCAAAACTGCTGCCGTCATGGAAAATAATACGATAAAAAGGCTCGCAAGGAACCATCTTTACATAGTCCTCCGTCTTTCTGCCCGTCAGAGCAAAAAGTTCATCAATAAGGAAAGGCGCGGTGATGATGGTGGGCCCCGCATCGTAGGTGAATCCTTTATCCTTATAAACATAAGCACGGCCACCGGGCATGTCGCGCATTTCAAGAATAGTCGTTTGGTAACCCTTGGCTTGTAAGCGAATAGCTGCCCCGAGCCCACCGAATCCGCTACCGATAACTACTGCTTTAGGCTGAAATGCTTTTAACATAAGTAAAATGACAGTAACACGCTTTAATCATTTGCCAAATGAGTTTGTCTAATAGGAGTAGGAGTTTTCATTTTAGGAAAGCCGTGCGTCAGGATGTAGAACTTCCATCCAACCTTTTTCAGGATTAAGTCCAACCACCACGGAGTAGCGATCCCGTTGTAGACACCAAGCGAGATCCTCCTTTAAACCTAGCTGCCTCAGCCGCCTCCCGTTCACACTACTAGCAAAGGCTGCGGCAAGGTCGTGACCATACGCACGATCGAGCGCTGCCCAAGGATGTGCTGGCTGGAGCTTACGCAGGAGTGCAGAGGCAAGCATGGCGTCTTCTAAGGAAAAGGCCTCCCCCGTGCCGCTACAAACGAGGGTAATCGGAGATGTTTGCGTTTGAAGATACTCGACAGTGCTGGTGAAATTTAAATAACTAGCGACAAGGCACTGCTTACTTCCCCTAGCCGCTTCAATGGCACGAGTGCCGTTACTAGTCGTGAGAATAATGCCGCACCCTGAGGGAACTTTCCCTAAAAACTCACGTGGAGAGTTGCCTTTAGAAAAACCAACTGGAGCTAGCCCACCACGTTCCCCCGCCAAAATGGCTTTTGGTAAAAGTTGCGCCTGCTCACGAGCTATCTCCATTTCCGCACAAGGTAGCACCCAAGCATAACCCTCCCCCAAAGCCGTCACCATGGTCGAGGTAGCGCGTAACACATCAAGCACCACGGCGACTCTCTCAGACCAATACTCAGGCCTTAAACCTTCGTAACCATGTGGGGCTAAGTGGACATCAACCTGCGCATTCATGAGAAGCCTTGTTACGATGACCTAAAACTTAGAGCCAAGAGCAGCTCTCCACTTTAATTAGTAAGTGAAAAGTTCGTCTGGCTTAAAGAAACGCTTCAGCTCAATAGCGGCCGAAGCTTCAGAATCTGAGGCGTGAACTACATTGATCATCTTTGTCTTGCCGAGGTCGCCACGGATCGTGCCCTTAGCTGCCTGAGTGGAATCTGTTGGTCCCAGCATTTCGCGAACCGTGTCAATAATCTGAGGCCCAGCCAAGGCCAAGGCTACAACGGGAGAAGATTGCATGAATTGTTCAATCTCAGGATAAAAGGGCTTATCCGCCACGTGAGCATAGTGTTCTTTCAAAATTTCTTTGCTGAGATGGATCATTTTAATGCCGCAGATACGGAATCCAGCTTTTTCAAAACGGTTTATCACATCACCACAGTATTTGCTACTGACACAGTCAGGCTTCAATAAAATCAAGGTCGTTTGCATACATTTCTAAAGTGACATAACACTTTTATATTGTATAGCTGATTTTAACCTAACAACTCTAGCTAAGTGAGAATTGGCTTCTTGCAAGAGATGCAATTGACCAGAAGCAGAACAGCCACTAGCGTGTTAAAAATCTCGCAAAACTTTTTCTATGATCTTGAACGATAAACAAATAACCAAGCTGGCTAAGTCCGGCATGATTCAGCCTTTTGTCCCTAAGTTATTGCGCCGCTCAGAAGGTCGCGCCGTTCTTTCCTATGGCCTCTGTAGTTATGGCTATGACCTTCGATTATCACCAAAAGAATTTAAGATTTTCCGCCATGTTCCTGGCACTGTCGTGGATCCGAAAGCCTTTAGCCCTAAAAATCTCGAAGCCGCCGAGCTTCATCACGACAAAAAAGGAAGCTACTATATTCTACCTGGCCGTAGCTACGGCTTGGGAGTAGCGATTGAGCAGTTAGCTCTACCTAATTACGTCAGTGCTATTTGCGTTGGTAAAAGCACTTATGCGCGCTGCGGCATCATCGCCAATGTCACGCCAGCAGAGGCAGGTTGGGTGGGACATTTAACCTTAGAGTTTTCTAACAGCAGTGCCGCGGATTGTCGCGTCTATGCTAATGAAGGCGTGGTGCAGATGATTTTTTTCCAAGGAGAACCCTGTGGCACTAGCTATCTTAATCGTGCTGGCAAATATCACAAACAGTCCCACCAGATTACCCTACCAAAAGTTTAGGCACTAACTAACACGAATCAAACGCAGAGCATCCAAGCGTAAATGGCTTTCGTGGATCGCTTGACCCATTACTTCCCTCTCCTCTCGCAGGTATTCCCTCTCTCGTCCGCCTGCCTTTCCACTGCTTTCACGCAAGGCTTTTAACCGCTCAATCTCCGTCGTAAGAGAACGCATCATTTCTTCATGAGCTTTCGCTCGCAACCCCTTAGCCTGAGCTTCTACCTCCTTCTCCGCCGCCGCTCTCGACTGATCTACAAAGGGTTTCAACGCTTTAGCTTGTCCTGTTAAAGCATGTTTCGCCGCATCACTCCGCCCCGCTGCATCTAATGCCTCTAAAAAAGCTGAATCTAGCACCTTAGCCTTCGCATCCACGCAAACCCGTAAAGACGTGGCTGGCAGAAAACGATTCAAGTCATAGCGCACTGGGCACACAGGCTCCAAGATGAAAATCATTTCCATATAAAAGCCCGCCGCCACATCCGCCGAAGCCTTCACTTCCGTAAAGGCCGTATTCCCCGCTTCAGAGCTCAACAGTAAATCTAACAACGAAAAAACTAAAGGATGATCCCACGTCATAAAATCAACATCATCCCGGTCTAAGGCCACAGAACGATCAAAGGTTATCATCTTTCCTTCCGCCGGAATAATCGTGAGCTGGTCTGTCATCAAATGCCCTGGCATTAACAACCAACTCCGATTTTCCCGCCCGCCCAAGCCTTCCCGTCCAGCCAGCTTCTCCACATGAACTCCGAAGTGATCTAAAGCCGCCAAAAGAAAATCTCCCAGTGCGTGGCCTTTATCTAAATCCTGAATCCCCGAAATGAGCGGTGCCACTTGCTCGGGTCGGCACGAATGCCATTCCAACAGCCGATCACGGCCTTTTTCAAATGTTTTTTGTAAATCTTCACGATAAGTCGTCGTCTCCTTTAAGAAGGCCTCTAGATCTTCTTCACCAGATTTACCTGCACCTAAAAGAAGTCGTAATCTCGGTAAAAATTCTTCTAGTAACAATGCTCCACCTTGCACGGGATGCTTAAATGCATCCACCCCTTCATGAAACCAACGATATAAAAGCTCGCCCCCAGACTCCTTAAAAAAGGGCACATGCAAATGGATTGTCTCCCGCTGACCTATACGATCCAGACGCCCAATCCTTTGCTCCAATAGCTCGGGATCTAAGGGTAGATCAAACAGAACAAGGTGATGAGCGAATTGAAAATTACGTCCCTCGCTCCCTATTTCTGAACAAATTAAAAGTCGTGCCCCGTCAGGCGCAGGCTTAGCAAACCAAGCCGCATTCCGGTCTCGTTGCAAGATAGTCTGCTCCTCATGAAAGACCGTCATACTCACACTAACCTTAGCCCGTAATGCTTCGTAAAGAGCCTCCGCACGTTTTTGATAACGACAGATGAGTAGAAATTTTTCCTCAGGATGTTTCTTAAGCAAGCGAACTAACCACTCGATTCGTGGATCTTTCTCCAGCTTTCTGCGAGATAATTTTTCTACCACACCCAGCTCAAAATCAATCTCGTTTTGCACAATTTCCGCCGCCGCTTCCTGGCCTATGGGATAACTTAACGGTGTCGGATAAACCCGCCGCTTCGGAAATCCAGGAATGGCCGCACGCGTATTGCGGTAAACTGCACGCCCCGTGCCATGTCGGTCCAATAAATCTTCAATCAATGCCTCCCGTAACTGCCCATCTTCTATAGTTCCCTGACCTAATTTAGTAAGTTCTTGCAATAAGTCTTGTCGATTAACAAAGAGTTTTTTCATTGCCGCTAATTCTTTGGCTGTGGGCTTCTTGGCTTCCAACAAAGATTCCACTACGCTTGCTATTTTATGGTAGTGCTCAGTCTCACGTTGAAACGTTTCATAATCATGATACCGCTCCGCATCCAGTAAACGCAGCCGGGCAAAATGTCCTTCCATGCCGAATTGTTCTGGAGTGCCCGTTAGCAAAAGAAGACTTTGCGAGAGTTTAGAAAAGGCCTCGACCATTTCATAATCCGCACTGGCTTTTTCTGGCGTCCATTTTAAATGATGCGCTTCGTCAACAATCACTAAGCCCCAATCAGCTGCTAGAGCTTGTTCCAGCCGCTCAGGATGCTTTTTAAATAAACTTGTGCTAGTTAAAATGAGGTGCTCGTCTAAAAAGGGGTTTACGGTTGACCCCATCCCAGCTTCTCCTTGAATAGCAGCACAGCGAGCCTCGTCGAAGATAGAACAGGTTAAATTAAAGCGTCGATATAGCTCTACGAACCATTGATGTATGAGCGGCTCTGGGACTAAAATGAGCACCCTGCCACTTTGGCCACGCAGATAGAGCCGGTGCAAAATTAAGCAGGCCTCAATCGTTTTACCCAGCCCCACTTCATCCGACAAAAGAACTCTGGGACAGCGACGTTCGGCCACCTCATGAGCTATGTAAAGTTGATGGGGAATCAAATCCATCCGAGCACCTAAGTAGCCGTGAGCAGGATGCCTCTGGATCTGGCTGCGCCGTTCCCATGCCAAGCGGCGCAGCAGAAATAACTCCGTAGTATCCTGCCTACCATCTAACAAACGTTGATCCGCCGTAGAAAGATTTCTACTCTCCGTTAAATCGGCCTCAGAAATCCTAGTCGATCCAAAATGATAATGTAAAAGACCCTCCATCTCTTCGACGCTTTCAACCACACATTTTTTCTCCTGCGCTGTGCTAAAAGAATCACCGACCTTTAAAATCACTCGTTCAATCGGGGCTGATTGCAAGGCGTAAACCCTTGTCTCATCCGAGCTAGAGAAAAAGAGCCGCACTTGGCGACGATCGACCTCTTGTACCACGCCTAGACCCAGCTCTGGTTCCGCTACACTCATCCAACGTTGCCCTATCACAATAGCCATAGAGCACGAAGTTAAAGTCATCTCATAGCTCTGGCAATCCACGTTTGTGGGCTCTCATGTTGGAGAATCTAAACGATATAGCGCTTGCGCATTATCTCCAACAAAGATGGCCGACCACTGGTGAACACTTACTTTCAGATGTAAAAAGCCATGCATTACCTTCCCAAACTTCTTCCGCTTATCTTTCATTAACGTGTGTAAGTTTTGCCCGCCAGCACCCGAGACTAGCCAATGGGTGGGTTGTCCCTCCTCCTTCAAATGTTGGAGGTCATGTTCATGTCCGCACAAATAGGCGTCCACTCCATTTTCATTAAATAAGTCCCGCCACGGAGCTAAGTAGTCTGAGTCTCCATGATTTTCCCCTGCGCTCAGGACAGGATGATGCCCACTCACCATAAGCCAAGGCCTAGTGCGCACAGAGGTCATTTCTTTTTTTAGCCAAGCGTTCTGCATCACTATTTGCTCTGCTGATAGACATTTATAATGCGTATTTACAAACAACATCGTGAGCGTAGGGAAGTCCACTCGATACCACAAATCTGGCATCTTCCAACGTGAGCCCGAGACTTTCGAATATTCTAGCTGAAATTTAGCGCCGCCGCCGGGTTGATCATCATAGTCGTGATTCCCTAGAACTGCATAGCATGGCCCAGGAAATAAAGATGATGGATACATATCCTCAAACTCATTTTTCCACCGCAGCGACTCTACTCCATCAAGAGGCCCATAATAATTGTCCCCCAATAAAATCAAACCGTCTGCTCACTTTCTGCCTCATAATCAACCACTGCTTCCCGGATCATGGCCGTCAGGCATTACGAGCGATTTGCGAAGCCCCGGCCTTGGGCGAGTTGATCTAAGTCTTCTACTACATTCTTAGGCATGGATACGCTAAAACGTTGGAGCTTAGTTTTTTTGTGAAGGATTTTAATTTTTGTGCAGCCAACGTGTTACGATCTATCTAATACGTAGCACGAACAATGCCGAGCTTTTTAAACTTTGGCCTTAATGTCATCTAAACGTTGACAACCAAAACTTTGGCGGGCTCTAACCTTTTTCGATTACGGCGTAGGCACTGTGATTATGGATGCTTTCCATGTTCTCTGCCTCGACTCGATACCAGAGGATGTCTTTATGGGCATTGCAGCGCAGGGCAACATTACGCACCAGATCTTCGACAAAAACGGGATTATCATACGCTTTTTCTGTGACGTATTTTTCATCAGGCCGCTTCAACATCGAATAAAGTTCGCAGCTAGCAGACTCTTCAACCAAACTGATAAGATCCTCAATCCAAATCGTTTTCTTAAACTCTACGGCGAGGGTAACATATCCACGCTGGTTGTGTGCTCCGCGCTCGCTAATGGCTTTACTGCAGGGACAAAGGGTAGTGACCGGAACGATTACAGTCACACGAAAATCAGTGCGCTTCCCATGGGCCTCGGCATCAAAGCGGGCAACGTAATCAACAAGGCCTTTCGATTTTGTGACGGGAGCTTCTTTTTCAAGAAAGAAAGGGAACTCCATTACTAAGTGCGCCGATTTAGCTTCGAGTCGCTGTTGCAAGGACTTGAGAATAACGGGGATATTTTCCACATGGATTAGGCTACCGTGAGAGTTGAGGACTTCAACAAAGCGGCTCATGTGCGTGCCCTTGAACTGATGGGGGAGGTCGACGGAGAGAGAGATGGTGGCCACAGTGTTTTGGCGGTTGCGAGCTTTGTCGGCAATTTCAATAGGATGTTTCAAGCCTTTTACGCCGACTTTATCGATCCTAAGCTTACGGTGATCCCGTTCGCTTTGCTTATCATTCATGCTAGGAATTGGTTTTTTCACGTCTGTCATAGTACTATAGAGTATAGCCATACTTATAAAAGTAAAATGAAGGAGGGCTTTGCCCTTGCCCTAGCATCGCTTTCAACCGAGGCTTTAAACTTTTTTCTACGCAAACGACTGCTTTCTAGCTAACTTTAAAAACGTGTTACGGCTGATCACTTTCTTTTTAGGCTCATGTTTTCTCATGAGCCTAACCAGTTTTGCCGCCACCACTCACACCCTTGTCAAAGGTGATACCCTCTATAGTTTAAGCCGAAAATATGGGGTCAGCGTGCCTGAGCTTCAAAAGGCCAATCCCAAACTTAATCCCGCTTCCTTAAAAATTGGTCAGACAATTATCA
>JAWXBW010000004.1:0-78107 GCA_034440395.1 Blastochloris sp.
CCGCTTCTTCTTTTCGGAGGGGGAGAGATTGAAGGGCGCAAAGGGTTTGCGCTGGCACTTCAAGCATTAAAAAAATTCAAAAGTCACGGGATACCGTTTCGCTACGTGATAGGCGGAGCAGGGGCAGAAATGGCCTACTTACAACGCTTGATTAGCAATCTTGGCCTTCATGATCAGGTGACCATTGGGCGTTATTTTTCGGGTGAGGAATACCGCAGTATGCTTGCTTCAACGGATATTTATTTACTACCTAGTCTGCGCGATAGCGCACCAGTGACACTCTTGGAGGCGATGGCGTTTGGTTGCATTCCTGTTGTAGCTGACTGTGGTGGGCCTAGCGTGATGGTTGGGGAGTTTGGGTATCGTATTATGCCCGCCGGCGTGGATCAGATGACTAATGAAATTGTCAGCGTCTTGCTTGATTTGTCGGGTAATCAGAATAAGAGGAAAAAGATGAGTATTGAAGTAAGCCGACATGCGTGGAAGGCATTTTCAGAACAAAATTATAGGGACGCTATCTCGCAAGTTTACAGGAAAAGTATAGGTTAGATTGATTAGGCTAAGCATCAGGACGTTGGGGCAAGAAGCCATTAATGCTTCCAAGAACATTTCATCGAGCTGGAATCACAAAAGTTAAGAGCCAAGAAAGACAATCCTAGCCAGCTACAACCGACGGCGAATAGGAAAAGGGCTCCCTCTGGTGTGTAGAGAGATAGAGTCAGAGCAGAAAGGAGACAAAGTCCGCTTAAGATCAGACTGCCCCTATGGATGATGGTGGCTGAGTGGACGTTAAAGGAGAATTTTAACTTAGACATAAATAGGCGTGCTCCGGAGAAAGGTTTGAATCTCGATGCGTTGGCGAGCGCGGGCGAGAGGGTTTTGACGACGACGTAGGGTCTGCCATTCGGGCTCGACCGCATTACCACAGTGGACGCAGCGGGCGTGGTTAGCGTCCCAGTCGGCGTAGTTCATGTCTTCGTGGCAGTGGCTACAGTGAATGTTATGTTCCATAAAGTATTCCTTGGTTAAGTGTTGAAACTACCGTATCACTAAGGGTAAGACATTTACTGTCCAACCCTAAAAAAATGAAAAAAAAGTCAGAACAATCTTCTCGCCCGCCTTTAGCCCGCATGATCCGCTTGCATGAGAAGCTTCAGTCAGGGCTTTATCCGAACTGTCGCAAAATGGCGGAGGAGTTCGAGGTCTCGGGCAAGACCATCCAGCGGGATCTAGAGTTTATGAGGGATCAACTAAGCTTGCCCTTGGAGTATGATGAGCAGAGGTTCGGCTATTATTACACGGAGCAGGTGAGGGCTTTTCCCAGCATGCAGGTTTCGGAGGGGGAGCTGGTGGCCTTATTTGTGGCGCAGAAAGCCCTAGCGCAGTATCAGGGAACTGCCTTTGAAAAGCCTTTGGCGGCGGCTTTTCGGAAGTTAAGTGAAGCTATGCCTGAGCAGGTGACGGTAGAGTTCGGGAATTTAGAGACTTTTTTTTCGTTTCGCAGCATGGGAACGGCGACGGCGGACTTAGAGCTGTTTGGCAAGGTGAGTGAGGCGCTAAGGCATTCGGTGGAGCTAACTTTTGACTATAGAAAATTGAACAGCGCAGGTTTTGAGCCGAGGCAGGTGCGGCCTTACCATTTAGCTTGTGTGGATAATCAATGGTATTTATTTGCGTGGGATTTAGAGAGTAGAGGATTGAGAACGTTTGTTTTAAACCGGATGAAGAAGGCGGTGGTGAGTAATCGTGTTTTTATAAGACCTAAGAATTTTTCGATTGCCACATTGTTAGAGGGAAGTTTTGGGGTGTATGGGGGAACGGAAAAAATTAAGGTTAAGGTTCAATTCAGTGCCTTTGCGGCGCAGCTAGTGAGGGAAAAGGTCTGGCACCAGACGCAGAAACTGACAGAGCGAAAAGAGGGTAAGCTGGAGTTAGAGATGACCTTGGGAAATCTGGTCGAGGTGGAGCGGTGGATATTAAGTTGGGGATCCCATGTCGTGGTTTTAGCGCCAGTAGCTCTAAAGGAGTCGGTGCGGAAGCAACTGAAGGATGCACTCAAAAGGTATTAAAAATCCTTTAGTTAACGATACGTGAGGGGATGAAAACGCTTTGCATACCGGCTCTTTCGGCGCCTTCGATCCCGACGATGCCGTCCTCAAAGACGAGGCATTCGTGAGCGGGAACTCCCATTTTCTCAGCGGCTAGCAGAAACATATCTGGGGCCGGTTTGCCATGGAGAACATCGGCAGGAGTGATGATGATGGGGAAGAGGTGGAGGATGTTGATGGTTTCGAGGGTTTGTTCCACAACATGACGAAATCCTCCTGTGACGATGGAAACGGGGTGGGTTTGAGCGAGGCGGCGGGCGATTGCTACCACGCTATCGATGGGTTGGATTTGAGAAACATTTTCCATGAAGTAAAGTTCTTTAGCGTGGGAGAGGGTTTCAGAATCTAAGTTGCACCCGTGGCGTTCGTTAAGGATGTTAATAATTTTAGAGGTGGCGGTTCCGCCTAATTGATAAAAGTGTTCTTCTTCAAAATGGAACGGGGCGTCGGCAGCAGCGAGGGCTTGGAGCCAAGCTTGATAATGGACGGGCATGGAGTCGGCTAGGGTTCCGTCACAATCAAAAATATAGCCAGAAAAGTCCAAGAGGTAAAGAAAGCGTCATAGGAAAGAAAAGCTAACGAAAGATAATGAGAGATGAAAGTGGGAAAAAGGCTAAGACGTAAGTGTAGGGCTAATTTAAACGAAGTTTATCCAAAGCCTTTTAAGAAAAGACGAAGAAAATTCATGGTAGTGAAAGAATATTCTTGTATATTCGATTGAGCAATTGAAACAAACAAACAAATGATCAGCCCCCTATGCAATTAGCAATGACATTAGAGGAGTTAGTGCCTGAGGCACGACTTGGTCATTATACCATCATTGAGCATATAGCGGAGGGTGGTATGGGGCATGTCTATCGTGCTTTTGAGCCCAGTCTCTCCCGGGAGGTGGCGATTAAGGTTTTAAAAGCGGAGTTAGCGCAGGATTCTGAAAAGATCACTGCCTTTGATATGGAGGCGCAAAATATAGCAGCTTTGCGACACTCGAATATTGTTCCCATTTATTTTGTGGGACACCAAGGAGATCTTCATTACTTCGTCATGCCATTTATAACTGGATCGACGTTAGATGAGTGGGTGGAATCAGGGGCTTCAATGAATGCAGAGCAAGGCTTAATGGTTTTGAATCAAGCCGTGGAGGCTCTAGATTGGGCGTATAAGAACGGAATCGTTCATTTAGACATTAAGCCTTCTAACTTTTTAATTGATAATAGCGGCGTTATTTTATTAACGGATTTTGGATTAGCGCGGACGATGGGGGCTACCATTTTAGAAAATGCAGACGAATGTTTTGGCACGCCTGCTTACATGTGTCCTGAACAGATTTTACAACAACCAACGGATCAACGCAGCGACATTTATTCCTTGGGTGCCACGATGTATCATCTAATGA
This sequence comes from Blastochloris sp., assembly GCA_034440395.1. GTDB lineage: Bacteria > Verrucomicrobiota > Verrucomicrobiia > Methylacidiphilales > JAAUTS01 > JAAUTS01. The sequence continues at coordinate 3,502 of JAWXBW010000004.1, forward strand.
CGAATCATTTTATATATGACTGTGAAACGATTTCTGAGTTGGTGCAAGCCCACCTTGAAAGCCCCTTCCCCCATTCCGAGGCCTCCGCTTTAGGCTTAGCACCAGGTTGGGTGAATCTACTGGATCGTATGACGCAGAAAAGTCCTGGAGCACGTTATCAAAGTTACGACGAGTTACGGCGTGCTCTGTTGAATGTGGATCGTTTGACTGCGGTTAAAAAAACACGCTCAGAAAAGGAAATTGCAGCTAGCCAAGTTTTAGTGCCGCTACGTGGTGGTGCAACGAAGGAATATGCCTACGGGTTTTTGCATTCCAGTTTTAATTCTTGGGCCGAAACCACGATTGATCCTAACCTAAAAAAGAAGAGGGAAGATACCTTACGGGAATTGCAAAAACCTCTCAGGCCTTTACAATTGCCCAAGATCGTAGCCGCCATAAAAGAAATGCAGAAATCTCAAGTCCCAGATTTAGATGATCTCGTGGATGCATTATTGATTTTGCCGACGGTAGATGACTACGTCATGGCACTGGCTCATACGGGCTTTGCCACTGAGCAAGGAAAGTCCGATATTTCCAGAAAAAAAGCGATTCGCATGGTCGGGCCAAGTCTGGTTTCACAATTAATTCTCACATCGTTAATGTGGCGCAATGATTTTGTGGGGAACAGAGAATTTGTGTGGAAGGACTTTTGGCAACACTCCATTTCTACGGGCGTGATTACTCATTACCTCATGAAAGCAGTCATGGGGGAATTTACTCCAGGCCGTGGCTGGCTAGATCACTCACAACAGAAAATCACTTCGCTCCTGTCACTCACTTCATTTCTAACCAAGAATAAAGAAAACTATTTTTTAGCGGGCCTTGTTCATGACATTGGTAAGCTCGTCTTAGCGGAAGTGGCGATCTATCCTTATTATTCTGCTCTGCGCGAAGCTATTGATCGGACAACGACTTTACAAAAACAAGAGAAAATCTTTTTGGGAATAGACCATGCCGAAGCGGGAGAGCTTTGGCTTGGCTCCTATGGAATGGAAGGTTATCTAAAACAAGCTGCGGCCAAACATCACGACTTTACGAGCAAAGTCCCACCCGTCGTAGCCGCTGTGGCAGTTGCTAACCAGTTAGTGAAAATTTACGGCTTAGGCTATAGTGGCTCACCTATTGTTGACGTGCGAAACCTCTGGGCAACAAAGGTGTGGAAGGACTTACAAGCCTCTTGCAAAAAAGAATATCTCACGCCAGAATTAATGGAAGAACACTTCGTTCCCCTCGTCAGCCAACTTCCTTTATTAGAACCACTAGAGCGTTAAGATCAACGTACAGAGCTAGCATGAAAATAACCTTAACGCGTGAGTTTACCTTCGACGCCGCCCAGTCGCTAACCGTTTTCCCCGAAGGTCATAAATGTCGTAACCTGCATGGCCACACCTTTGTCGTGCAAGTATCTGTCCACGGCTTAGTCGATTCTCAAACGGGCTTACTCTACGATCACGCCATCATTATGGAAAAAGTTAAGCCTCTTATCCAACAACTTGATCATTCTTATTTAAACGACATTCCCGGCCTAGAAAACCCCACTCTAGAATGGCTCTGCAAATGGTTTTGGGATAAGCTTTCCCCTCAACTTCCTGGCCTAAGTGAAATACGCATCAACGAAACTCCTCGTGCTTGGTGTTCCTATCATGGGGAATAATCTGCTATGAAAATCTATGCGACAGCGACCCTCATCGGACGCGACAAGTCGGGGGTCATCGCTTCGGTCACGCAATTTTTATTTCAGAACAAGGCCAACATTGAGTCTCTGGAGGAACAAGTCTCTCGCGGCCAATTCAGCATGACGCTGCAAGCTTCTTGGCTCAAAGAAAACTTTGATACGGTTAAAGTTAAAAAAGGCTTAGAAAAGCTGGCCGCAGATTTGAAGATGGAGCTTAAGCTGCACATCGCTTCAGCCAAGGCTAAACAACGAATGGCTCTTTTTGTTACGAAAGAATCCCACACCTTGGAAGCAATCTTAGCCGCTGTGCAACAAGGAAAAATTAAGGCTACGCCCGCTCTTGTTATCAGCAATCGTCCCAACTTAAAGTCTCTCGCTCAAAAGGCAGGTCTGCCTTTCCTCCACATCCCCTACCAAGATCAAGACCGAAAAAAAGCGGAGACTAAAATGCTAGAGGTTTTAGAGCGTGAGCAAATCGACCTCATCATCTTAGCCCGATTTATGAAAATTCTCTCGCCCCAATTTGTCTGGCGGTGGAAGAATAAAATTTTAAATATCCACCCCTCACTTCTCCCAGCCTTCCCAGGTGCTGCTGCCTACCGGCAGGCTTATGAGAAAGGTGTAAAAATTATCGGCGTCACGTCACACTTCGTCACGCCAGACTTAGATCAAGGCCCGATCATTTGCCAAGAAGCTCTTAAAGTCCGCCCAGGAGAAACACTTGCCTCCATGATAATACGTGGTCAGGCTAGCGAGAGTAAATGTCTCGTGCGTGCGATCCAACTTGTACTTAAAAAAAGGTTAGACGTGCATTGGGGTCGGGTTTACGGCGTGTAAATGAACTGGAGATACTTCATATGACTAAACAACAATTAATCAGGTTGGGGAGCCTTATATTTATAGTGGCTCTGGTGCTGGTCAGCTTGCTTGTCGTGAATAGTTTGTTCATGAAAGCTAATATGGATCAAGGCCTACCCGTAGTCGTGACGGTAGAAGAATTTTTATCCGTCAAAGGAGAGAACACCCTACTTAAAAAAATGCTCGGTCAGATGGAAGGTAAAATAATTCTGCTAGGTCCTGTGGGAAAAAATTCTCAGCTTCAAGGAAAGCTCGTTTGGGATAAAACACTCCAGCAAGGATTCCTCCATCTAAGTGGGCTAGAACCTGCAATGAGCTATTCTTTAATTTTAATAACTAAAGACGGTGTAGAAATTACCGCAGCGCAGCTAACCACAACGGATTCTCTCGTCCCATTATGGCAGGTGCAATTCAGTGTGCCGCAACGCATACTCAATCTCGCAGTGGTGGAAATACGCACGGCAAATACATCAGCTGCAACGGAGATGACTACTTATGCTCGCGGCGTTTTACCAGAAAATTAAGTGGTTTCTTCCAGCCATTATCTGGGCGGCCCTCATCCTAGTTGCCTCCAGCATACCTGGACAAGATTTGCCTAAACAAGAAATCCCCCACCTCGATAAGCTCGTTCATCTGGGGCTATACGGAATCTTAGGCTTTCTCATCGGTCTTCGCCGCATACCCTTTTATTATTCACTGCTTCTAGCCGCTCTCTTTGGGTTGTGTGATGAACTGTATCAGCTGCAAACACCAGGCCGCAGTATGGATCCCATGGACTGGTTGTGCGATATCCTAGGTGCCGCCCTAGGCATTTATATCTGCCAATGGATTTTGAAAAAAAGAGATGAGCGCTTATGAGATTGCACGCTGACTATATTGCCTTGTGCGCCCGAGTGCGAGCGCACGATCTAGCCTATTACTTACAAGCCAAGCCGACGATTCGTGACTATGAGTATGATCAACTTTATCAAGAACTTCTGACCCTCGAGCAAGCGCATCCAGAGTGGCTCACTCCAGACTCTCCTAGCCAAAAGGTGGGTGGCCATGCTTTGACGGAGTTTAAACCAGTTACCCACCAGCAACGAATGCAAAGCTTGGATAACACCTACTCCGAGAGCGAACTGCGCTCTTTTGTGGAACGAGTTTCAAAGTTGCTGGAAGGTCGCCCTACGGCATGGATACTAGAGCCTAAGGTGGATGGCGTTGCCGTAAGCTTACGTTATGAAGAGGGGCGTTTAGTTTCTGGTGCCACTCGTGGCGATGGGGTGACGGGTGACGACATAACAGAAAATCTTAAAACCATTCGACAACTACCCCTCATTCTTAAAAATGCCCCTCGGGTTTTAGAAGTGCGGGGAGAAGTTTACATGAGCTTCCCTGCTTTTCAGCGCATAAATCAAAGGCGCGAGGAAGTTGGGGAGGCACTGTTTGCCAACACCCGCAACGCCACAGCAGGAACCCTAAAATTGCTGGATTCTAAAGAGGTGGCGCAGCGCCCCCTTTCGATCGTGCTCTACGGGACAGGAGATCTCATCGGTTTGGAATTAACTAGTCAAAGTGACTTGCTAAAAAAGTTAACCGCTTGGGGATTTCCTGTTCCTGAATGGACGGCGCAAGCGGAGCAGGTAGATGAATTACTCGCAGCCTTACGCGAGCTGGATAAGATCAGGCAGAAGTTCGCCTACCCAACGGATGGTGCTGTGATAAAAGTAGATTCCTTTGAGCAACGCACTTGGCTTGGATCTACTACGAAAGCTCCGCGCTGGGCTATCGCTTATAAATTTGCACCAGAACAAGCGGAAACGACGATACGTTCCGTGACCTTTCAGGTCGGGCGCACTGGTGTTATCACGCCCGTAGCTGAGCTAGAACCAGTGGCTTTAAGCGGCACTACCGTGAGCCGTGCCACTCTTCATAATTTTGAGGAGATTAAGCGTAAAGATATTCGTATTTACGACCGTGTTCTGGTGGAAAAAGCTGGTGAAATTATTCCAGCCGTGGTGCAGGTGGTGTTAAGCGCACGTTCAATGGAGGTCAGTGAAATTATGCCTCCGACAGAATGTCCCTGTGCGCTGAAGAGTAAGGAACTTAGTTGGGACGGACTCTATTATAAATGTACTCATGCACGTTGTCCTGCCCAAATGAAACGTCGGCTCCAGCACTTCGCCCACCGAGGAGCTCTTGATATTGAGGGACTAGGAGAAGCCCTAGTGGAGCAATTGGTGGATAAGGGGTTGTTGGTAAGTGTAGCAGACATTTATACATTGGATGCAGATGCACTGACAGCCTTGGAACGAATGGGAGAAAAATCCGCCACGAATCTTTTAGAAGGCATCGAAAAATCCAAGCGGCAACCTCTCTGGCGTTTACTCTTTGGGCTAGGCATTCTCCATGTGGGGGCGGGTTCGGCGCGTAAGTTGGAACAGGCGTTCCCTGATATGGACGCACTAGCTGGGGCTTCCGTGGAAGAGCTACTTAGGGTCGATGACGTGGGTGAGGTGGTAGCGGAGAGCATTTACTCGTATTTCCGAAAGGATGAAAACCGAGCTGCGTTGGAGTTTTTACGCCGCCAGGGTTTAAATTTTAAATCCGCACCGCAGGAAAAAGTGAGCACGATCTTTGCAGGCAAAAAATTTGTCATTACAGGGACATTATCTAAACCGCGCCCAGCCTTTGAGGTGCAGATACGTAGCTTAGGCGGGGACGTCAGTAGTGCCATCAGTGCCCGAACCCATTATCTCCTAGCGGGGGAAGACGCAGGCTCAAAATTGGAAAAGGCACGGAAGTTAGGGGTGACGGTTTTAGATGAGGCCGCCTTTGAAAGGCTTGCGCTGGAAGGCTACGATCATTAGAGTAGGTTTGAATGATCAGTAGTAGAACGATTCTTTTCAGCAGTGTTTGCGCCCTTCTTCTTGTGACGGGGACACTCCGTGCCCAGGTGGGAGATCCCGCAATGCGTGAGGATGAGGCGATTGAGCGACAAAAAATTCTTAAAGCCGCAGATCAACTAGACCTGATCGTTTCACAAAACCAAAAGCTACAGGATGACTTAACTAAGCTACAGCAACAGGTTCAGGTTTTGACTGATGAAAAATCTTTTTTACAAAAAAAAATAGATGACTTAGAAAAAAATAGGGAGCGGGATAAACAGTCCTTGCTTAAGGAAGTTGCAGCCATCGTTGCTAGCAAACCTACCGTTGCTCCCACAACACCTGTTCCCCAAATTAAGGACACACCTTCAGCTAAACAGGAGGGATTCGAATATGTGGTGGAGGCTGGAGATAATCTCTGGGCCATAGCTAAAGCCTATCAGGATGCCGGTGTTAAGATAAGTGTGGATGATATACGTAAGGCTAATCGGATGGAAAAAAATCAAGATCTCCAAGCTGGCCAAAAATTGTTTATCCCCAAGAAATAAAATATGAGCACAGATTCAAAAACAATCCGTCTGCGTAAACTAGAAGAAAACGAAATTCTTGGCCCTATGACATGGCCTGAACTAAAGGTGCTGGCTGATACGGCCTTTGTGTCCCCTGGTGATGAAATTTCTTTTGTAGGTGATCACTGGGTCAAGGCTAAAACCATCGAAGATTTAGAAATGTTTTGGAGAATTGTCTCTAAGGACGGAACGGAATATGGGCCAACCACGCTAGGCACGGTGCGAGAATTTTTTTCCGCAGGTGAAGTAGATAAAGACACTCGTTTAGTTCATACTATCACAAATAAAGAAACCACAGCCGAGGAGGCGTTAGGTAAAGAAGTGATCGCGCAGTTAGAGAAGGAGAAAATTATTGAGCCTGCGGATACATTGGATATAGACTTTGAGGCTAGTTTAGAAGTGGCTAAGGATATCCGCATCCGCATGTTAGAAGTTGATCATGCGGCACTTAAAAAAGAGTTTGATGATTTGAGCCTTAAATATCGTCGAGCTGTTGAGGAGCTTTTAGCGATTAAAAAAGCTTAGTGATATAATTGCCCTGACAAGGTAAGCTTCATGTGGCACCTGTGGGCAAGCGAGAAAGTTCGCCGTCAAAGGGGTGCCCTGCCCCCGCAACCCCAGCATCTCGAGGAGACTCTGGGTGCCTCTGCAGTGTGTTTTCGAAAGAGAGGAAAACGTCTCCCGGGCGAGCGATGTCAACGCGAATCTTAAGAACAATTTCGGAATCCGTGCCACTGCTCAATCGCAGCAAACTCATCCATCTAGGGTGCGGGACTCAGGGTAGATGTGACAAACTCTGATCTTTCAGTTTAAATCAACAAGATCCCTAGCCTTCTTTGCAACTTAGGATAGTTGCTAAATCCTCTAAATTTAATCAGCGTAGCTGACGCCCGCTTGCTGCAGCCAGAGCTCGAGAGTTTTTACGTTGCCTAAGGTATCTTCAATGGGAACTTCAGGAACGCTGCGCAGGCCGGCATGTAAGGCACGGGCGAAGGCATCGACTTCCAGACTGTAAAGCCAGCGATTGGTTTGAATGATGATTTCTTTTTCAGGTAGTCCGTTGTGTTCGATAAAGATGCTGTGCGCACCTCCTTCAATGGCAGGCACCCAACAGTTAGGGATGCGGAGGCGGCCTGCAGAGCCGTAAACATAAAGGCCGTTCTCTTGATGGAGTTGGCAGCCGCAGTTGACTTGAGCCAAAATATTTCCAGGAAATTTTAAAGTAGCGGCTGCCCAACCATCCACGCCTGTCTCGATTAACCCGGCTGCTCCTAAAACTTGTAAGGGATCGGAGAAGGGCTGACCGATGGCTAGGCCAGCGATAAGGCGGGCAAGAGAAGTTGTGTAGCAGCCGACGTCTAGGATACCGCCACCGCCAAGGCTTTTATTAAGGAGGCGACTGCTAGGGTCATAATCACAATGGAAACTGAAGGTAGCTTTAATTAATCGAACGTGGCCGAGGGCTTTTTCCGTAATGAGTTTTCTCAGTTCATCAATTAATGGGTGGCAGCGCACCATGAAGGCTTCCATGAGGAGGACGTCGTGGGTGCGAGCGCAGGCGGCGGCGCGGAGAGCCTGCTCATAGTTCATGGTGAGAGGTTTTTCGCACAAGATATGTTTGCCCGCACGGGCGGCTAGTTCGATCCATTGGACGTGTTGCGGATGAGGGGTAGAAATGTAAACAGCGTCAACATTGGGATCTTGAAGGAGAGCTTCGTACGTGCCGTAAGCTTTTGGAATAGTATAGGTGTGGGCGAAGGCGTCAGCGGTGCTTTGTTGACGGCTAGCCACTGCTTGAAGTTCACCGTATTCAGAGTGCAGAACTCCTTTCGCAAAAGAATTGGCGATGGCTCCAGTGGCTAGTAAACCCCAACGGACTTTTCTCATACTCTGTTAAACAGGCTCAGCAATGAGGTCGTAATCGGTATGCCCGACGATTTTAACGTGGGCAAATTCTCCAATGGGAAGCTGTCCACGAATATAAACCCGACCGTCGATGTCAGGGGCGTCCGCCTCACCACGAGCGAGGAGGTAGTTTCCTTTAAGCTTAGCTGCGCCACTGTCGGTCTCCCGGATGAGGCCGTGTTCCCATGAACTGATGTTGGCTTTTTTAAGTTCACGAGCACTAGCTTGGCCTTCTACGAGAACGCGCAGGGTCTTACCAACGAAGTTTTGGGCGACGTTTTGAGCAACGATATGCTGAGCTGCCATGGCTTGCTCCCGGCGGTGTTTTTTAATTTTATCCGTGAGTTGACTGCCCATAGCAGCAGCGCGGGTGCCTTCTTCGTGGGAGTAGGTGAAGACGCCGAGCCGCTCGAAGCGAGTGTCTTTTATGAAGTCGAGTAGGGATTGAAAATACTCGTCCCGCTCACCAGGAAAGCCGACTATGAAGGTGGTGCGGATGGTGATGCCGGGGATGCCGTGGCGGATTTTAGCGAGGAGTTCTTCTATATAGCTGCGGGTGGTTTCTCGGCGCATACGCTCAAGCATATTTTCATGTATGTGTTGGAGGGGAATATCGATGTAGCGGGCGACTTTCGGACATTCGGCGATGGTTTGGATGAGTTCATCTGTCCAATGGGCTGGATGGGTGTAGAGGAGGCGAATCCAGAAATCACCGGGCAGGGCGTTGAGTTCACGCAGGAGGGTGCAGAGGGTGGTGGCGTCTGTGGGGAGAGCTTTAGCGGCAGCATTAAATTTCTCTGGGGAGGAGATGGCGCGGGAATGGTTGGCGCGTAAATCAAGCCCATAATAAGTGGAGTCTTGAGAGATGAGGTTGATTTCTTTAACGCCCTCGGCGATGAGGTTGCGGGCTTCTTGCAGGATGTCGTTTTGCTGACGGCTTCGGTGGGTGCCGCGCATACGGGGGATGATGCAGAAGCTGCAGGGGTGGTTACAACCTTCCGCAATTTTAAGGTAGGCGAAGTGTTTCGGGGTGAGACGGAAGCGTGGCGTAGCGAAGTCGGGGATGAAGAGGGGGCGTTGCGTGACATCGACTAAGGGTACGTCTTTAACTGGGGCAAGCAGGACTTGTTTCGTGTTACCAAAGGTTTCACTGCCGCGAAGAGATTCCGTTTTTTCGTGGTCATTTGCTTGGCGTCCGGCATCAAGTTGTGAAAGTTTAGCGGAAACCTTTCGAGCCTTTGTCTTAGGTCCTTTTTTCGGTAGAATGAGGAGCCGTTGGCGACGTTTTTCGATGGCGTTATGGACGGCGGCGGTGATGTTAGCTACTTGGTCGATACCGATGAAGGCATCCACTTCGGGGAAGAGTTTGGGGAGGTCGTCTCGGAAGCGCTGGGGCAGACAGCCAGAGACGACTAGGCCTTGTCCGGGACGGACTTGATCGCGGAGTTGGGAGGACTCGAGGATGGTGTTGACGCTTTCTTCTTGGGCGGAGTCGATGAAGGAGCAGGTGTTGACGATGACGACATCGGCGGTGGTGGCGTCGTTGGTGATTTCAATGCCTTCTCGTAACATGGAGCCGAGCATGATTTCGGCATCGACAAGATTTTTGGCACAGCCGAGGGAGATCATGCCTACACGGATAGGGGCTATGCTAGAAGGAGGGTGCGTTAAGGGTGCGTTCACGTGGAGAAGGTATCATCATGCTTTCATGAAAGCAATCCCGACGGTAAAAGGGGAGGAAAAGCGTGTTTTTATTATCCGTAAATTTTAAAGGAAGTGATTGGCACTTAGGTTCTTTCGTTATACATTTTAAAACTCATGATGCGTTATCTACTAGCACTAGTGATTTTTTGTTGCACTACTTTTTCATCGCAGAAACTTTCTGCTCAAGAGTGGACACAGTCTTTTTCAGATTCCCTTACGCCGACCTACCCAGAGTGGGTCCAGCCCGTGGTTGATGGGCAGGATGCCTCCATGTTAGCGACTGTGTCCTACGAGATTAAGGCTCCTGCGGGTTCGGAGGGCTTACTGCTCCATCTTTTATTTACAGAGTTGGAGGGGGGTTTTTTGCGTATCTACTGGAAGTCGGGGGATGCGTCGGAAACCTTAAGCGATAATTTATACGAAGGTATTTCAATGTCGAATCAGCGCAGTTTGTTGATCTCAAAGGAGGTCATGAAAACGGGTGGAGTGCTCACTATTCAGGCCAGCCAGCAGAGTTTAAAAGTGCAGCGGATTCATTGGTCATGGTTAAAAACCGTGCTGGTGCTGTCTCCAGAGGAGCAGGAGGCTAAATTAATTTCATCCCTAGGCGTTCCTCTTAAATTAGCTGACGTATCTGGTAATGATCTACCCGTAGCAGAGGATCTTTGGCGGGATCGTGTTGTGACGGCGCAGCTCACGGAAAAGGCAGAGAGGATTGAACAAGGAGTGCTTTTTGAAGTAGAGTTAGCAGCAGTGCCAGAGTTAGCTCGGATTGAGTGCCAGATTAATGGCCTACCTCTTTCACAAGCACTGGTTCTCTGGGTTAACGGTAAGCGAGCAGGCTTGGTCTTTCCTAAGGTTCCTAACTTAAGTGACATGGGTTATTTAAAACTAGCGGATGGATCACTGAGTTATTTGGGCTGGAGAAATGTTGCGGCCATCATTTCCCCTACGCTACTCCATGCGGGAGTTAATCAAATTCAATTTTCTGTAGGCGATGGGGAAGAACCTTTAAGTGCCTTGGCTTTAAAAGATTTAAAGTTACAATTAAGTTACCCATCAGAACCGCCTGCGCCAGAAACGGTAGCTCCTCCTAACCCTGACAACCCTCCAGCCTTATGAAAATGAAACTCTATCGGTCTAAAAAACGTTCACGTCGTCAAGCTGGTTTCACCCTCGTGGAAATGATCCTAGTGCTCGGCATTATTGCCGTCTTATTAGGCACGGCTATTTTCAAAATGGTCGGCGCAGTAGGTGGCGCTAAAGTGCAACGGGTCGATGGCGACATCTCTTCCATCACGTCCGCCTTGCGCATGTATGAGATCAATAACCGCTACCTCCCCACTACTCAACAAGGTCTGATGGCTCTGGTAAAGAAACCTGAGAGCGAGCCCGTCCCGCGCCGTTGGACGCAACAGTTTAAGGAAATCCCCACGGATCCATGGAACAAGCCTTACGTTTATGTTTACCCTGGTAAGCATAACCCCACCGGCTTCGATCTTTACTCCCTCGGAGAAGATGGTGTGGAGGGCGGGGAAGACTATGGAAACTGGTAAGGAGTGACTTCTCTTTCTATGAGAAGCCTGCGCCAGTCCGGTAGTCGGGGCTTTAGTCTGCTTGAAATGGTGATCGTGATGTTTATCATTATGGTTCTAGCAGGGTTAGCTATTGGGGTAACGCGCGAAGTTTTCGGTCAAGAAGAGCTGAGAGCTACTTCTCGCAAACTAGCGTTGTTCGCTAAGACTGCTCGCCAAGACGCGCTACGGGAAAATGTAGCTTATATTTTAACCCTAACACCAGATCGTTTCATCTTACAGCCTGCGGAAGAATTGGTGGGAGCCCAAACAGAAAGTGAATCCGATTCTGAAAAGCCAGTGGTGAAGCCCATCGAATTTATGCTTCCTGAAAAAGTTAAACTTAAGGTTAAAATATGGGGCTCGAAGGACTGGGAAAAACTTAAAGAGGTAACATGGACTTTTACCCCTACGGGCCTATGCGCGCCGCATAGCTTCCGTTTGGAAAGAGACACAGCCTGGATGGAAATGTCCTTTAATCCCCTTACGGCTAACCTTCAAGACGAAGCTTGGTATTTACCATGAATCTAAAAATGACTAATAAAAAACGACGTAGGCTTCATGGATTTATTTTATTGGAAGTCATTTTAGCGGCGGGAATTTTTGCCATGGCCGGCATTGGTTTTGCCGTAGCCTTAAACGATATGGCTAAGGTCTTTAACCGTTCGCGAATAGAGGCTGAAGTGCGCTTGGAACTTGAGACCCGCCTGAATCTCTTACGTCTCACGCCTCTAACTATAAATAAGTTAGCTGATAAACCAGATTTGCGTGGAGTCATTTACGAAACCGAAGTGAGTGCGTTGGAAATGACGAATGATGAAAAATTTATTCTCACCAATCTTTACAAGGTAACCATTAGCGCAAAATGGAAAGAGGGCGCTGAGGAACAATTAGAAAAAGCTGAGCTCTATGTTTATCAGCCTTAAACGACAACGCGGCTTTACCTTGATCGAGGTGACCACAGCCATGGCCATTCTTACTCTGGTGGCTGGCAGTGTCTACGGCGTTTTGCGCGGCACGATTGAAGTGGCCGCAGGTTTAGAGCAAGCGCGCCGTGAGCAGCAGCAAATGGACGGATTATTCGAATTATGCCGCCGCACCTTCCGCAGTTTTCCCGCTGATGCCATTCTAGAAGGCCGCTTCAAACAGCAAGGAGGCAAGGCTTTTCCAGAAGTCCTCATCCGGCGCGCGCCGGAATTATTGGCGTGGGATCAGGTGACGGATTTTGAAGCGGTGAGCATTCTCGCCTTGCGACCCCAAGTAGGTGGGCTTTACAGTCTGAGCCTATTGCGGGTGACCCAACCGAAAGATCAGCTGGAAGATCCCACAGCCAGGAGCAAGGATGGGGACTGGCTGAAACTAGTTACTGACTTAGCCAAGCTAGAATGGCGTTACTTTGATCCACGAAGCAATTTATGGTTAGATGAATTACCCATCGGCGGCATTCGACCCACTGCAGTAGAATTAAAAATTTGGTCTGGGGCGGAAAAAAATCCTACGACTGCTGTTTTCTGGGTCGTGCCTTTAGTTCCGCAAGTTGCTTCCTCAACCACTCCTCAGCCTACGCCACCTCCACCCGGAGGAAATCCATGAGTAAGAAACAAAATAGGGCAGGAGCGCGCGGCTCCGCTTTGCTAATCGTGCTTTGGGCCATCGCCATCATGTCGCTCACTGTCCTAGCCACGGTGCAGTTGATGGATTTAGGTCTCTCGGAATCAGCCTCTCAATCCAAAAACTTTAAGGCTCTTCAGCTAGCCGAATCAGGGTTAGCTTTGGGACTCCATCCAAAATTAGAAAAGAAAGATAGCCATTTAAAACAGGATTTCGGGTCAGGAGAAAGTTTTACTGTGACCTTACGTAGTGAAGGCTCCCGCTTAAATATCAACACGCTTTTACTTAATAAAGATAAGCTCGTTTTAACGTCCTTGTGTGAACGCTGGGGCGTGGAAGATCGGGAGATTTCCGGGCTGGTGGATAGTTTGATCGACTGGGTGGATGAAGATGAATTAAAGGGTTTAAACGGAGCCGAGAAAGATGATTACGAAAGAATGAAGCTGTCTGGATATCCTCCGAATCGCCCCTTCAAATCGTTAGAAGAAATGGAGCTCCTGCCAGCTATGGCACCTCTCATAAAGGCTAAACCAGATTGGAAAGATTTCTTTACCGTCTGGGGCGATGGCCGTCTAGATTTAAATGAGGCACCATCGGATTTAATCGCAGCGGTATGTGAAGTCGGCACCGTGGCTTCAGAAAGTTTTGTGGAAAGACGCCTAGGACCAGACGGTAAGGTCGACACCAAGGACGACTTCGTCTATGTTGATATGAATCAAGCGCGAACGGCCTTAGGAATAAATGAAGCTTTATTTAAAAATATTGAAAATCGCATCACCATTAAAAGTGAATTTCGTCGCATCATTAGCGTCGGTAAAATCGGCACCTACGAGCGCAGCCTCGCCGTTGTGGTTCGTCTCAATAGTAACCCCGTGCAATATCTGACATGGATCGAATATTAACACCTCCTAAATCTTCCCAAGCCACTAAGCCGCTCAAAGCTGCTGCGCCGCTTAAAGCCATTAAGCCCCCTAAGTCAGCCAAGACGGAAGGCCTGCATTTTCTTCTCCCTGGCGAAGAAAGCTGGGAACTCTGGCGCGCGCCCTCAGTTGGGCTGGCTCAGCTGGAGGCTAGCTTAGTGCCGCAAGATGCGGCGGATCGACTTAAGCCCCAGTCCTACGTGGCCATTCCCATGCAGCAAGCCGTGGTTTTTCCCCTTTGGCTAGCCACCACGGATCGTTCCCTTATTACCGAGATGGTTTGGATACAGCTAGAGCGTCGAGGCCTACTCACGGGGTCTAAATATAACACCGTGATGGACTACAGCGTCATCACCCAAGAGGCGGATCGCTGCTTACTTTCTGTTGTTGTGCTGGCGGGGGATTATCCTAAAGATTATTGTTTATTAACTGTAAATAATTATTCTTTAGTGGCGGACTTTTACGCCTTACCTTCTGACCAAGTGATTTTATGGAAAGAGCTGAATCGGCACGTTTTTGTTTTTACCTCTGGGAAAGAACTCGTATATGCCCAGACCGTGTTGGGATCAAGCGTGGATACTCCTTTGATGCAAGAAATCATCTGCGCTAAAATGCAGTTGGAAGCGGAAGGTGTGATAACAAAGCTATCTGGAATCACAGCTTATGGCGACTACAAGCGCGGGGAATTGGACGTGCTGGGACAAAATATTGGCGCACCTATTTTTATTCAAAGTAAAGGGCAACCTTCCGTGCCGACTAAGACTCGGACTCTCATGCCTCTTGCTGTAAAAAGTGCGCAGGAACAAAGCAGTAAAAGTCGCCGCCTCACACAAATTCTCGCCATAGCAGCGGCTGCTTACTTCCTGATTTTATCTGCCGTGCTAGGCCACTATGGGTGGCTTATGTGGCAGAAACAAAGTTTAGAGAGTGAAATCGCAAAACATCGTGACGAGGTCAAAGTCATCCGCACTACGGCTTTAAGTTGGGAAGCGATGGAGCTAGCCATTCTGCCTGATAGCTATCCGGTGGAGATGCTTTTTCGTTGCACCCGACAATTGCCAGATGACGGAGTAAGACTTATCACCTTCGATCAAGTGGGATCTCGTATCCTTATGACGGGAGAAGCCAAGAGCACGGCGGCGGCCTTTAAATTCTTAGAAGATTTAAAAAAGAGTAAAGACTTAGCTGGTTACACGTGGGAGATGCCTCCTCCGAAACTGTTACCGAATGATTCCGCCCAATTTCAAGTAGAAGGGAAACGCAGTTATGCGATTACTAACAGCAAGTGAGAAAAAATTAAGTCTTCTCTTTGTAGGCTCCATATTCCTGGTGCTGAACTTTTTTCTTTTTGAAGCGTTAGTTAAACACCGCAAGCTAATGGAGAAAAGTATTGTCCAATTGAAAGCAGAAAAAAATGAAGCCTCTGCATGGATGGCGGATAAAGAATGGTGGATGAAGCGGCACGCTTGGTTGCAAGAAAAACAGCCCAAACCTGAAGCAGGTGGACAGGAGTCGGCCAGCCTACTCGAGTTTCTCCAACAAAGTGCGCGGCAACAAAATATCACCATAAGTCAACAAAAGCTAAATGATCCTCTCCTTGCTGCTTACTACCGCGAGGTTTCAGTCCAACTGGAAGTAAAAGGTCCTTTAGATGCCGTCACTAAATGGTTGGCAGGGTTACAAGCTCCTGATCGCTTTCATGCGATAACTACTTTGACTTTGAAAAGCGATGCGGACCCGCCTAAGGTAATATGTAGCTTAACTGTAGCCAGATGGTATGCACTGCCTTAAAGTAAATTTATTTAATTGATGAAACTGTTGCTTTTATTTTTAGTTTTTATGAGCTTTGTGTTGAAAACACAAGCCGAGGAGGCCTTGATCCCTCAGGGCTATGAGGTGGCGCGTTATGATCCGATTTGGAAAAAATCACCCTTTACCCTTTCTTCTATTACGCAAGCAGTGGATGCGGGGTTCGCTTCCAAACTTACCCTGTTGGGTATTTTAAAAATTGGCCAAGAGTCTTTTGTTTCTGTCATGAATAATGAAACAAAACAACGGATGTTCCTATCCGCTCAACCCAACGCTGAAAATATACAAGTGGAACGAGTAGAGACGGGAACAGAATTAAAACAAGTTATTGTCACCTTAAAAAAGGGTAGCGAGGTTTCTACCCTCAGTTATGAACCAACTATTTTAAACAGTTCTGCCATGAACACAGGTATGGGCACGCCGCAACCTAGCTTTGATCCTCCCATCCGACAGGTTATTTCCAACAATCAGCAAGCGCCTCCCGCCACCAGCCCGCCCGTGCGCCGGCGCATCATCGTCCCAGCTCAACCAAAGCGTTAAATCATGAAAATTTATTTACTTAGCTTCCTGTTGGCGCTTTTCTTAAGTTCTACCGTCATGGCGCAAGATGCTCCTTCGCCTGATGAGATGGTCGTCTTACAGCAACCAGCAGGTGATATTAATGGGTTGATTGATTATTATGAGGCACTGTCAGGGAAGATTTTGATCCGCGATGCGACTCTCCCCATTGTTCCTAATGTGAGGTTAGTAGCACCGAGGCAACTTCCCCGCAGCCAAGCACTGCGATTAGTTGAGTCGGTTTTGGTTTTAAATGGCATAACGCTCGTTCCTGGTGAAGATAACAGCATGAAAGTGATCGGGTCAGGTAAACCCACGCGCAGCGAAGGCGTTCCTGTCTATGCTAACCTAGCGGACTTACCTAGGGGTGATCAAGTGGTCAGTTATTTCATGCCGCTCAGGCACATAAGCGCAAACGAAGCGTTGCAAATCTTCTCAGTCTCAAATCCTGCTCACCCTCAATACGGTGCCTACGTGCCCGTCCCTCACGCCCAAGCTCTCATCTTAACGGAGAACGCCTCCAGCATTCGACAGATCGTTGCACTTAAAGAATTAATCGATGTTCCGCCGGCGAAGATTGTCAGTAAATTTGTCAGATTAGAACGTGCGGACGCCGAGCGTGTGGCGGAAGTTATCACGAAGTTAATTGAAAACCGTAAAACAAAATCAGCCGCAGCTGGTGGAGGGCAACCGAACATGGCAGCACCGCCTGATCCAGTAACTGGTGAGCAATCGGCAGGCCCAGCCATGAATGAGCGTAGCATGGTAGCAGGTGACGTGGAGTTAGTAGCGGATGCTCGCACGAACCGAATTCTTGTCGTGACGCGCCCCGCTAATTTTGACTTTATCCAAGGGTTAATTGAAGAGTTCGACACCGCTGTCATTTTAAATGAACCGCTGGAACGACCATTGAAATACGTTATGGCGAGTGATGTTCTACCTGTTTTGCAAACACTCTTGATGGAAAACGAGGACGCCTCTGGTGGGCAGGCTCAAGGCTCTAGACCAACAGGTCAAAACCAGAATCAGACGCAAAATCAGAACCAGCGTGGCTCTAACTCAGGAGCAGGCGGATCTGGCATCGACACGGAGCGCACCTTGAATGCTAACCAAGATACGGCACCTGAAGCGATCATGGTTGGTAAAACGCGCCTTATTGCAGACAAACAAGCTAACTCCATCATCGTGATCGGTCCGCCTGAGAGTTTAATTAAAGTTGGCACTATCCTTGATCGTCTCGATAAGAAACCCATGCAGGTTTATCTTTCTACGGTTATTGGTCAACTTTCCTTAAATGATAACTCGGAACTAGCTGTTGACTTACTGCAAAAGTTCTCCACCTCAGGAAACCTCGGTGTTGCGAGCAGTTCGCGTAACATTGGTTCTGGCTTCACACCCGACCCCAAGTTACTTACGGCCGCCAGTGCCTTTGCTAATGCTGCTTCTGGGCTTACCATTTACGGAGCAGTGGGTTCTGCTTTAGATTATTATGTGAAAGCTTTGCAAGGCACCGGCCGTTTCAAAGTGACGTCTCGTCCGGTTATTTATACCGCAAATAATAAAGTAGCCATCATTTCCTCAGGCCAGCAAATAGCAGTTCCTAGCAGCACCTTGACTTCCCTTAACGCAGGTAATAACCAAGCTGCGGTCACCGCTAATATCGATTATAAAAAAGTGGAATTAAAGTTGGAAGTTATCCCTTTAATTAATTCAGATCGCGAAGTGACCCTGCAAATTAAGCAAACCAACGACAGCATCGTAGGAAGTCAAACCATCTCCAATAATGTCGTGCCAACCATCGGAACGCAGTTTATTGATACGACCGTTACAGTTAAAAATGCCGACACCATCGTTCTCGGAGGCCTGATTACAGAAGATGCAACTCGCAACGAAACAGGGGTTCCTATTCTTAAGGACATACCCTTGTTAGGTTACTTATTTAAAGGCGTAACTAAGGAGAAAAAGAGATCTGAATTGATCATCTTAATTCAGCCTAACGTGGTCGGGCCTAACGAAGAAATCAATGTAATTAGTGAACAGGAATTGAGCCGTAGTAAAATAGGAGCCGAGGCTAAAGCAGTCTCTGACAATGTTCCTTTTGTGGAAGATAAGAAAAAGAAGGCTGCCGAGAAAAAGACGATTATGCCTGCTCGTGGTTTAAGCACACCTGAAGCGGTGACCCCTACCCCTACCCCTACGCTAGCACCAGAAGTCATTCCCTTAACCGCAGCGCCTTAATTTTGGAATAAATGCTTTCGTAGAAAAACGTTCTCAAAACGGTATTTATAGGTTATCTTTCTCTTGTGTCTTTAGTGGATCAACTGAGTGAATTAGCAGGTGAAAGTGGTTGTGAGGATCTTGAGGGATTCCAGCAATCGCTCGGGCAGGCTGCCTCTCAGCAACGCTCCTTGGTTGTAGCCGCACTTGACCACGTAAATGTGGACGAAACTCGTTTCTTAGAAGGCCTTAGCACATGGATGGGTGTGCCTTGGTGGGATCAAGCCGTTCTAGAAATCCCTAGTGCGCTTCGCACAAAATTTCCAGCCCGCATCGCACTGCGCCATCAACTCCTGCCTGTGGCAGAGGATGACAAAGCTTTCTGGATTTTAACCTACGATCCCTTTAACTTCTTAGCTAAGCGCGCAGCGGCTCAAACCATTACCGATAAACCCATATATTGGATGATGTCGACGCGCCGCAAAATCCTGCAGGCACTGCGTCAAGGCTATGGTGTCGGGGCTGAAACCTTCGAACAGATCCTAGAGGGTCGTGAAATCGATGAGGCTCTCTCTGAGGTGGAGCAGGAGGTCAATGTCTTAGACCAAGATGATTCTGTAGCCTCCGTCGTTAAATTCGTTAACCAAATCATGCGTGAAGCATTGGAACAAAACGCCACAGATATCCACATTGAGCCGCTGACGGATGATTTACAGATTCGTTACCGAATCGACGGTCTTTTACACGAAGTCCCCGTGCCTCCCCAGATTAAATTACTCCAAGCCTCCGTTCTTTCCCGCATCAAAATCATGGCTCATTTGGACATAGCCGAACGGCGCTTACCTCAGGATGGTCGCATCAATCTCGAGCTGGAAGGCCAACAGATTGATGTCCGCGTAGCCACTATCCCCTCGGTCAGTGGCGAGAGTGTCAGCCTACGATTGTTAGGACAACAGAAATTTGAGTTTAGCCGTTTAGGACTGGACCCTGGCTTAGATGCTAAACTGAAACAACTCCTCGCCATGCCCAACGGGATCGTTCTGGTCACAGGCCCCACGGGCTGTGGTAAGTCCACATCCCTTTACACTTTTTTATCAACTCTGAACACCAAAGAGCGGCGTATAGTAACGATTGAAGACCCCGTAGAACACAAGCTAGACGGCGTCATTCAGATTGCCGTAAAACCTGAGATTGAACTGACCTTTGCGGTGGGATTACGCAGCATTTTACGAGGTGACCCGAATGTAATTATGGTGGGGGAAATGCGCGATTTTGAAACGGCTGAGATAGCTGTGCGCGCAGCCTTAACGGGCCACTTAGTCTTCAGCACCTTGCACACGAATGACGCAATCGGCGGAATCACGCGGTTGATCGATATGGGCGTTGAACCTTTTCTCGTAGGCTCTGCGGTGCGTGCTTTTATAGCTCAACGACTGATTAGGAAGCTTTGCCCCCATTGTAAAACGAAGGTCAAACATCCCACCAGTTATTTAACAGAAATAGGATTTCCTTTACAATATGCTGATTCTATCTATCAAGCAAATGGCTGTGAACATTGCCGTGGGACAGGTTACGCTGGGCGCTCTGCTATTTACGAAATTTGTATGGTTACCCCCCGCATGGCGGATTTAATCACCCAACGCAAGCAAGCCACCGCCTTGCGCCCGCTGGCACTTGAAGAGGGTATGATTCCGTTAAGGCAGTATGGGTTTGCGAAGGTTATTGCAGGCATCACGACGGTAGAAGAAATTGTCCGTGTCACCGTCGGTGATGTCGATACTTTGGATGAATAACTATGCCTACCTTTACCTATCAAGCCTTAGGCACAGGAGGCCGTAAGAGTAGTGGTGAAATGGAGGCACGCAGCCGTAACGAGGTTTTTCATCGCTTAGAACAAGATGGACTACAAGTCGTTTCCCTAACTCAAAAAGACGTGGATGCAGGCGATCTGATGCAAAAAAATCTTCGAGGAAAAGAAAGTGTCTCCTTGGGAAAAGCGTTTTTGAGCCGAGCGCAGATTATTGTTTTTACCGAAGAACTCAGTGACCTATTGGAAGCAGGACTTCAGCTCGAGCCTGCTTTAAAGGCCATGGAAAAGCGAACCGAACTGGGTGGGCTGAAAGACGTCGTTACCGCACTTCGGGAAAAAGTGGTCAAAGGCACCAGTTTTTCTACCTCAATACAGAGCGTCTCGGACAGCTTTGGGGATCTTTACTGCAACCTCGTCACTGCGGGGGAGATAAGCGGCTCTTTACCTAGTATTCTTAAAAGACAAGCGGAGTATCTGAAGACCTTGGATGACTTGCAAAGCCGCGTTATTCAATCGTTGATCTATCCTGCGTTCATCATTGGCGCGGGGATTTTGCTGATGATCGTCTTCATGACCACGCTTATCCCGCAGTTAACTAAGTTGTTATCTGAGACAGGGAAAAGCATGCCCTTCATGACGCGGATGCTGATTGGCATTAGTGATTTTGCAACGAACTACGGACTATTCGTTTTGGTTTTTGTTATTATTGTATCGCTTATCTTTTGGTATTTTATTGAGCAACCCAAAGGGCGCATCTGGTGGGATGAACAGAAGGTTAAACTACCCTTAATTGGGGGAATCATCGCCGCACGATACTATGCGCAATTCTCTCAGACTTTAGCGAACTTAGTGGGCAATGGTATTCCTTTATTAAACTCTTTGAAATTAATGCAGCCCACTACGCCTAATTTATTCTTCAGAAAACAACTTTTACGTGTTGTCGATGTCGTAGGAGAAGGCGGCAGTTTTTCGCGAGCACTCAAAGGTGTGGGACATTTCCCCCCGCTATTTATCGACATGGTTTCTGTTGGCGAACAAACGGGAGACATGGGCTTAGCTTTAGATAAAGTAGCCAGAAGGTATGATTTAGAATTGAGCCGTCGCATCCAACGGCTAACGGCCTTGATCCAGCCAGTCATCATTGTCGTCATGGCCTTAGTCGTAGGTGCTGTCGCCTACGCCATGATCAGCGGAATTTTCGAAACCATCTCTGGGTTGAGAACAAAGTAGGCAATTAAGTGTGCGTTGCTAAAATTCAGCTTGTTCGACGTCAAGCCACTTTTCGCAAGAAGAGGCTTGCATCCACGCCAGACTCTGGCCTGATGAAATAATCTATGACACTTTTACCCGCAGAAGGACAGGAAGAGCGGAGCTATCAAGCTGGAGATATTATCTGTTCAGAGAATGAACGACCAGATGGCTTATACATTGTGAAGGAAGGCTTAGTGGAAGTTTTTCACAAAGTCTCAACTCAGGAAGGTATGGCTGATGTGGCACTAGGACGAATCGGGACACGCGGCATGTTCGGAGAAATGGGGATTATCGACCACCAACCGCGCAGTGCCTCCGTGCGAGCACTCGGTCCCACGACGCTTCTCTTTATTAGTAGAGAAGCCTTTCAAAAGCATTTGGGAGAACTACAGCCTTGGGTATCTATCCTAATCAAAACATATGTCCAGCGTTTGCGCGAAAGTAACCGACGACTAGTGGAAACGGTAGAAGCCGCCGAGCTTGGTCAGCTGAAAATCAAGAACCACGAAATCATTATTAGTCATGGTGACGAATTTGTGGATGAAACTTGAGATATTAATAATATCTCCGCTTTACTTCTGAACTTGACGGATTTCTAGGAATCCGCATGTTATCGATCCTTATGGGTCAACAATCTAATGCTGTTATCAAACGTCGCCGTCGCCTCCGCCAGTTAAGACGTAAAAAAGAAGTCGCTAAGCTAGAAAAGAAGAGCGTTTAACTCGCTCAAGGCCTGAAGTTTAGGCCTTTCTCTTCAGTTAAAGCTAAATCGCTTTGCCGGTTTTTGTCCTTCTGCGCCTGCGTATATTAGGCGGAATGAGGATACGAGCCAGTTTTATGCAACAACAGAAGATTTTTTAGCTAGGTTATTCTACTAGTGACCTTTATGAGAAAACTGTCTTCGTCTTCCTATTTCACGATTTTTTTAGCGATCGTGACGGTTGTCCTTTTTGCCCCGTCTTTACTTTGGTTAGCCAAGCGGACAGCAGCTCATGAACAGTTACATCACGCCTTGTTGATTTTTGTATTTTCCGTTGCAGCTCTCATCATCGTAGAGAGGAAAAAGCTAACGGTGCAATTTTCTGTCACTAACCGATTCTATGGGTTTTTATTAGGGGCATTTGTCATTATGGCATGCGCCTCTTTTGGAGGCTGGACTTTCTTGGTGGGCGTAGCCTTTTCCTTAGCTTTTTCTGCATGGCTGGGTTTTTTTTATGGCTCAGACATGTATCGCGTGGGTAATGCCCTAGCCTTGGCCTTTCTTTTATTTATTGGCTTAACGGAGGCTTTCCAGTGGTTCGACTGGCCTCTGCGGAGTATGGCCGGCCAGCACTCAGCTTGGGTCTTAAATCATCTAGGCTTTGAGAGTCAGCTCCACCTGAAGGCAGGCGATGTCGCCAAGCTTATTCTCGAGGTAAATCGTCGCCCCTTTGAGGTAGCTTCGGAGTGTAATGGTTATGGGTTAATCAGCAGCGCAGCAATGGTCGCCCTTCTGGTGGTAGCTTACCGTAGGATGACACTTTTTGATCGCATTCTTTGCGTGGTTGCAGCTCTTTTTCTTGGATCACTTTTTAATACACTGCGCATTTTGGTTATTGTCTTATTAGCTCCGCAGGTAGGCGACTCTTACTTCCTCATGCACGAAATTGTGGGTAGCGTCTTTTTCTGGGGTTGCTTACTTATTGTCTGGTTTATGGTGCGAACTTTCCCAGAAAAGCGAGCGGCTGCGTAGCAGAGGGTAAAAGGCACTGCGGTCTTAATTACATACCTCGATGAAAACCGTTTTCCATCTGTATTTCGTGCCCATCCGTATCCACAAAATGCGGTGCTTCGGGCAGAAAATGGACAGTGGCGATATCGTCTTCGGCTAATTGTAAGGAGATTTTTTCCAAATACCCCTGAGAGTTTAAGAGCATGGAATCAAAGCGGATGAGGGAGGGGGAGTCCGTATCTGCTCCAGCGTAACCAGAAAGAGAGACTTCTTCCTTTAAAATTAAGTTAACAAAAGCACCTGCTTTGATACGATTAAGAAGTTCAGGATTCATCAGCCTGTATGCGTTAGAGTAAAAGGCTTAAAATTATTTTGGATTCGCTTCCAGAAATATTTAGCGGAAGGTGTAGCAGAGGAGGGTAAGGATGCCTTGTAATCCGTGTCGCTGATTTCTAAAACTCTTTTTTTATGCACAACGGGAAGCTTCTTTTTTATGAGGACATGGAATAAAATAGTGAGATTTCCTTTTTGGTGGCGGTCAAAAAAATCCATAGGAGAAGCTTGCGTAATCACTAAACCAGTTTCTTCTAACACTTCGCGGCAGAGAGCACTGAAAAGAGATTCATTCCGGCGCACTTTACCGCCTGGTAGGGCCCAAAGTTTTTTTCCTGCGGTTTGTCTAACCATGAGAATGTGACCATGAGAGTCCTCAATCCAAGCCATGACGGAAACATCTTTTGCTTGGCTACGTGGAATGGATTTCTTCTTTGTGACAATCTTGTCCATAATCATAAAGTATCTAGGCGGCTTGTTAGTACAATAATAATTTTCTACAAGCGGGGGGTGTGAGGCACTATCTTCCTGTTTTTGAGTTAAAAAGGTGCGCAAGGCAGTATTTAGGCCAGAGCTAGGTAATCGTGCGGTGGATATGCCTTGTTGTGCCATGGGGTTCTGTGGGCTATAATTTGATGGATGGTTCCGTTGCAACAACAGACGTGGGTAAAGGGGGTTAAGTCACTTTGGGGAAACTCAGCCCTCGTGGTGGGATTCGGTTTGTTGGTTTTATGGTTACTTTTATTTAACCAGTTACGAGTAGAGTGGTCGATTAATCCACAATATAGCTACGGCTGGTTGATGCCGCTTCTAGGTTTTTATTTACTAGTCCGTCGCTGGGAGGACAGGCCAGAGCCGAGTGAGTTGAGGGCTAAAGGTGCGGTGGTGCTGACGCAAGGCTGTCTGCTGGGAGCGTGTTTCTTATTATTACCAGGACGGTTACTGCAAGAGGCAAATCCCGATTGGCGCTTGGTTAGTTGGTTTTTAGCGGGTTGTGTGGTCGTGATTACGCTGGGGACACTTTATTTAACTGGAGGCAAAAGGTGGCTTGTGCATTTTAGTTTCCCCTTTCTTTTTATGTTATTAGCTGTGCCGTGGCCCACGGTGCAGGAACAGGCGGTGGTGCAGTGGATGATGCAGGTGGTGACACGTGTCAGTGTGGAGGCTCTGAATTGGTGCGGTTTATTTGCAACGCAGCAGGGTAATTTGATTAATTTACCAAACGGCGTGGTCGGAGTGGACGAGGCGTGTAGTGGGGTGCGATCGTTTCAATCTACGCTCATGGCTTCCTTATTTATAGGTGAACTTTTAAAATTAACTGCAAGCCGTAGGGTGCTACTTCTAGTATTTAGTTTGGTGCTGAGTTTTTTCTTAAATAGCTTGCGAGCTTTTACACTAGCTTTTTTACATGCCGAGCAAGGGGCGGAATTATTGCAGCGTTTACATGATCCAGCAGGCTACACCATTTTACTTATTTCTTTTGGGTGTTTGCTTGCTTTGGGGTGGAAGCTGGCGCCAACAGCGGCATCGGCAAAGGAGGCAGCCACGGAGGCTTCAGGAAGTGAGCGCAAGCAGTTTAAGTTGCTAGCGCCACGAAGGCTTTGGTTCGTCGTATTGGGATGGCTTGTCTTAAGTGAGGTGACGACAGAATTGTGGTATGGGAGTCACGAGCGAAAATGGGAGCAGAAGGTGGCGTGGGAATTAACTTGGCCAGAGGTTTCGGAGAATTTTGACTTTAGGGTTATTCCGGAAAATGTGCAAAGGATTCTGCGCTACAGCGAGGGTCGCCAAGGGGTCATCAAAAAAGGTGCAGGTATGGAGTGGAGTATTTTTGAATTTGTTTGGAAGCCAGGCCGGGTCTCCGCTCAGTTAGCACGGAGCCACTCCCCCGAGGTTTGTATGCCGGCAGCGGGGGCGCAGCTGGTGGCGCAGAAGGAGCAAGAGTTGTGGGAGGTTGGCTCGTTGAAGTTGCCTGTACAACGCTATACTTTCAAGTTGGGGAGCAGGGTGTGGCAGGTGTATTACATCGTGTGGGAGGATCGAGCGGAAAGGGAGATTTTAGAGAGACCGACGGATTTTTATCGCTATGACACACGTTTCGAGGCGGTGTGGGCGGGGCGGCGTCACCTCGGGCAGCGTGTGGTGCAAGTGATAACGAGCGGAGGCGGCGAGGAAAATGCGGAGCTAGTGCGAGCCTATTTAGGCACTCACATCGTTGTAAAATAGTGCATGTTTATCAATTAATTAAAAACTACCAATTTAGACGTAAGAGTTCCTGTATTGCTAAGCTTCTCGAGTTCATGCAAGTTTAGGCATGGCCTCTAAGCTAGCGGATCTCGTCAATTACACCGAAAAGTTGCTTGTTCATAAAGATTTTCCTGATTACTCAGGAGCCTTGAACGGACTCCAGATAGAAAATGATGGCACCCTCACTCGTATCGCCGCCGCTGTAGATGCTAACCTCCTCAGCATCGGTGAGGCCGTCGCCGCTGGGGCAGACTTACTTGTTGTCCATCACGGCATCGCTTGGACTCCCCTTTATCCTATCACGGGTCTGCGCTATCAATGGTTAAGTTTAGCCTTAGAAAATAATTTGGCCATCTACAGCTCGCACCTCCCGCTGGACGCCCATCCTTCCCTCGGAAACAATGTTCTTCTGGCTCAAGCCCTCGGTCTTAGCAAAACGAAACCCTTCTTCCTAGAAAAAGGCATCCATCTGGGACGCCAAGCCTCCGTAAAAATGGATCGGGAAAATCTTCTCCAACGCATGCAAAAAGCTACAGGAACTAAACCCCTTCTCCTACCTTTCGGCCCGAAAAATGTGAAGCGAATCGGCATCGTCACAGGCGGCGCAGGCAATCATCTCGCCCAAGCCGCTGCGGAAGGAGTTGATACTTTTATCACGGGTGAAGGCAATCATTGGACTTTTACTGTAGCTCAAGAACTAGAGATTAACGTGATCTATGGTGGTCACTACGCCACGGAAACCTTTGGAGTCAAAGCTCTAGCCGAGCATCTCGGTAAAAAATTCAAACTACCATGGTCATTCATCGATATGCCCAGTGGCCTTTAAATCATTGATCCTGAAAAAGGAAGATGAAAATTAGTCATAATAATCACGAACCCCTCCGTCCGCCCTACTCCGTTCCCCTTTGCGTGAGAAACTCCCCGCCTTTCTCTCCATGTCTTCTCTGACTAGCTGATCTCAAAATATTCACATCTTAGGCACCATCTTTCATTTACCTATCTAATTTATTATTTAATCTGTCATCCAACTAATTTTGGTTTTTAGATGATTGATATACGCCTCGTCTTCCGTCCCTTTTCCCGTGGCCGACTTCATTAACTCCTGCGGCGTGTAGCGTTGTCCCTGCTCATGAACATGGGTTCTTAACCACTGGAGCAGTGGGTGGTATTGCCCGCGCTTTAAAGAGTGCTGTAAGCCCACAACATCCCTATCTGCCCGAGCAAAAAGCTGTGCCGCATTTAAGCTCCCTAATGTGTAAGTCGCAAAATATCCAAAACTACCCATGCTCCAATGCACATCTTGTAAACAGCCTCGGGCATCATCTGGCACCGAAAGTCCTAGCATAGCCTGAAACCGCTCATTCCAGGCCGTTGGTATGTCTTCCACTTCTAAGCGACCCTCAAATAAATCAACTTCCAATATAAACCTTAAAATGACATGCAGATCATACGTTACCTCATCAGCCTCCACCCGTATAAACGAACGCCGCACATGATTGACATAACGCGCAATCATAAGTGGACTGCTCCGCTTTAACTGAGGGAAGCAACGGCAGGCCTCGTCAAACCAAAACTCCCAGAAATCTAAGCGGCGACATACTTGATTCTCCCACAGCCGCGATTGTGATTCATGTATGCCTAATGAAATCGCTTCCCCCATCGGCGTGCCGTAATGTTCTGGCCGCAGCCCCTGCTCATACAAGCCATGTCCGGTTTCATGAATAATTCCATAAAGCGAATTAGTGAAATCGGCCTCACTGTAACGCGTCGTCAGCCGCACGTCATGTCGCCCATTTGTTGTGCAGAAGGGATGTGCCGTGGTATCGATCCGACCCGCATCAAAGTTAAAACCCAGAGCCTCCGCCACACGGCGATTAAAGCGTTGCTGCTGCTCCACAGGATAAGGACCGGGAGGTAATGACGGATCCTTAGCCCCGTTCGGTTTGCGTGATTCCAATAAAGCCGTGATCTGCGGAGCCAATTTCTGAAATAGCGTTTTAATTTGGCCCGTCTCTGCGCCTGTTTCGTAACCTTCAAGTAGCGCATTGTAAGGTGAGCCTTCATAACCCCAGCGCTCCGCCATTTCCCGGTTAATTTCCACAATCCGTTTTAAGCTCGGCTTGAAAAGAGTAAAGTCAGCCTTCTGTCTGGCCTGCACCCACGCCTCATGGCCAAGGGAAGTCTCACGTTTTAATCTCTCCACCAGTTCTGCGGGTAACCTCGTGGCACGGTCATAGGATTTACGCCATTGTCGGATGTTCACCGCTTCCACACCCGCAGCATCCCAGCATCCATCTTCACATTCCGCAATCCATCGGCCTACCTCTGGTGCCGTCCAGAGGCGATGACCTAATCCCGCCAAGTAGGCACTCTGATCCGCCCGAAAAGGTGCGGCGGCCACAGGCATGTAGGTCTGCATATCCCATTCTAATAAATTATTGGTGCTACCGATCAACGTGCAGTCATGATTGCGTTGGGTCAGGGTTTTATAAGAGTCTAACAATTTTGTAGTCATAGCGAAGAGGGCGAGGGCGAGCGCAGCCATAGTGCTCGACGCCACGGCCAAGCGCAAAGTAAAAGAAGACCTAGTATGCCCGCAAAATACCAAGGCCATAACCGGATTGATTCCGCATAGGCCGCATTTTTATCTATCTCACCAAGATGTCCTACATAGGCAGCATAACTCAACCCGATTAATCCGTAACCCAAGTTCATGGCTAAACCCTTGAAACTTAAAATCGTGGCACGGTGTCCCGAATCAATGGCTGCATTCAAATAATGGCTAGAAAAATACCCTAAGAAAAACATGCCTGCACTGGTCGTTAATGAAAAAATTAAACCGAAGTAGGGGATCCCGAGCGACAGCCCCAAAAGAGAGAGAAACAGATACAAAGCCAACGCAGAAAGATTCCACGGCCAAGATCGTTTCTTTACTAAAGCCATAGCAACTTTAGGCGCAAACAAACCGAGCACAGCAAAAGCGGCACTAAATAAACCAAACCACCCTTCAGGAATTTGGATTAAGCGCAGGTATTGGCTGCCTAAAGTTAAATGCAAACGAACGATGCTATCACAAACGACAAGAAAAATTAAAAAGAACCAGATAGTCGGACGTTGAATTATCCAGAGCCCCGCCTCCCTCATGGAGCGCCAAGCTGCCAAAAATTTAAACTCACTGCGTGGGTAACTACCCGGTGGTTCCCTCATCTGAAACGAAACTACACAAGCACCGCAAGCCATGAAGAGGGTAAGATAGACAGGGAAACGAAGGCACTCCTGTTTCGTAAATGACCAGTTTAAGTTAACGAGATCAGTAAAACGATTCAGCAGGCTAGCGTCGTAAACAACGGCACCGCAGAGCATGGCAAAGACGAAGGCCAAGGATTGGCGTTTCATCAAAACAGCAAGCACATCAGGCCACTCTTTCTCGCGGCCTATCACTTTCAAGGAATCATATGCCAGAGCTTCGTCCGCTCCACTGGCCGTAGCCTCCGCCGCGCCACTTAAAACACGATTTAAAATTAAAACCCAAAAAACAAAGACCCCATTTCCCAAGGGAACAAAGGCCAATAAGCACAGTTCTACCACCATAAGAATCGCAGATGCTATCACCATCTTCCGCCGTCCGATACAATCAGCCAGAGCCCCAGAAGGCACTTCTAAGAGAACAATGGCCGCTGCCCATGCCACGTTAAGTAGGGCAAATTGTTCTAAAGTCATTCCATAATCAAGAAATAGAATAGCAAAAACTGGATAATAAAAACGACAGTTAAAAAAGATGCGAAACCAAATAAACAAGCGAATGTTAAGGGGGAAGGGCGACTGCATTAATTACCGTTCACCTTCTACCCGTATTTCTACACGACGGTTGCGCCCCTGTTCTTCCAGCGAACCACTTGGGTTTGCGATGGGCCTTGCTTCGCCGTAACCCTTAGAATCAATGGAAGCGGCAGCAAGTGTGGAATGCGCCTTCAACCACTCGGCCACAGCTGTAGCCCGCGCTTGGCTAAGTTTTAAATTATAGGCCTCTTCACCAATGGTGTCGCTGTGGCCTTCGACCGTAACATGAATTTTGATCGCACGATCTAAGGCGGTCGCAAGTTCATGGAGAGACTTTTCTGATTCAGGCTTCAATGTAGCGGAGTCAAAAGAAAAGAGCACATCACTAGAAAGGCGAATGAGGATGGGTTGCATAGCAGGCCGCTCCAGAGATCCTGGCGGGCGTAGTTTAACCAAGTCGTTTAACTCCGTTGCACTTGGGGCGCCCGCCATGGAGGATTGGCTATCTGAGCCGCCAGCCAAATTTGTTTGCAACAGCTTACTGCTTTCAGCTAAAGCCGCCGTGCTCGCCTCCGCCACCAGCGCCTGTGAGGCCTGCGGAATCCTGCCTTCTAAGGAAAGCGGTAAGGCGGAGAACGCGTCCACAGGCTGATCTACGCTAGCCGCACTGAGCGGAGTCGGGGAAGGATCACTAAGGCGTGGAGTAGGAATGGAGGGGGCTGAGAGAGAGCCAGAAAAGGCGGTAATTTGCTCGGGAGTAATTTCAAGCGGGTCCAGACTGGGTTTTGCACGTGAAGCCGTATTTTGATTGGGCTCTACCTCTAAAGATTTCGGGTCAATCGTCACTTTGTCTAAAGTAAATCTTTTTGGTTCTAAAGGATCAACCAAGGGTGCGCCGTAATCTAAGTAGACGCTCCGTAACCAGAGAAAAATGAGCGCGTGACAAAAGAGGGAAAGGATCAAGGCCATGGCCAACCACGCCAGAAGCGGCTGGCGAGGTTGTTCTGCATGTGCGCTCGGACTGATCATGAGATAAGACTACTCCCTCACAGTACGTTGAGCAATCCTCTAAAAAAACCACCTGTGATTGATCTAGCTGATGACAGGAGTGTCTGCTTCCCTGTTGCCTCATTATTCTTTTAATCTAGTTTCACTGATGGTTGTGGGGATAGGTAATGGGGTCCTCTATTATGAGGCAATGCACCTATCTCCACCTCCCCTTTCACCTTCCTTCGGTGTCCGCTTCAATGACGCAACACGGGGGCAACACGTCACCCCTAAATTATTGTTGCCAAAGCATGACTACGCCGACTAAAGTAACTATATGGTTGGTTTAAACAGTTTTTTACGAAGTGTAAATAAGTTTTGCATACTTATTCACACTGTTTTTTGTTTATCTGCAATCTCCGTATCGGCGGACACGGTGTTTTATTCTGATGACCCTAACAATGTTGCTTATGATGACATAGGCCATTCGCTTAGAGACGTTTATGGCACTGACGCCCTAAACACTGGAGTCGTTGCGGAAGTTAATTATGGACTTTATCTTGTCAACGGGACGGGAAATCAAAGCATCAATATGACTTTTTTGTATGATGATGGATCCTATCAATTTCAATTCGGTTACTATGAAGTTACGACAGCGTTACAGGCTCTGCCCTACAGTTCCGTCGCCGAAAAACAAGCATGGGCGAGGCAAGCCCTATCAACAGCAGTAGTGGTTTTCGTTGATCGCACTTCTGGATCCGCTCCTTCTGGTGCTACAATTGTGTCTACGGATGCGAATGACGTATATACGGCAGCTGTGAATGATCCTAATCGAAATCATGATACGGGAGTCGGTGATACTTATGCAGCGGATAGTAATGCCACCGTTACTCTTCAGGGTGGAAGGTATTATTCTTTTTTTATTATCCCTAATAATACATTAGTTAACTTTTTAGGCGATTTTACTGACAATGGAGTTTACAACACTTTTGCGTTAGATGGCAACGGTACAGGAGCTTGGCCACTGTTTGCACAAAGCGAAGGAAACCCAGGCAATGGGACGGGTGGTTCGGGGGATGGATTAGACCAAGCTTTTACTTTTTTTGGAACGACGCGCAGCACGACAGCAAATGCGTTAGCTGCTACGGGCAATCCCAATTTTGCTCCGGACCCAGGTTCGCCAGGTTCTTTAATAACTTTTGAGGATATTCGGAGAATTGGCGGAGCTGGAGATAATGATTTTAATGATATTCATTTTTATATCGATAACACCAATTTAACTGGAATTGTCGTTCCCGAGCCTGAGACATGGGTCTGGACGGTTTTGTTGTTGGCACTAGTCGTGTTTCACGTCTGGCGTCGAAAAAAGTTAAAAACTCAAACCAATTGAGTGCCAGAATCGTTTAGAATCCTTATGGTGGGACATAAAAAACTAGCTTACGTTCTTCTCTTTTTTTTGTTCTGTGGCTTTTTAGTTTGGATAAGTCCTAAAGCTTACAAAAAAGCGAAAAGCCTTAGGGCTACGAGTTTTGTCTATCAAGCAGAAAAGGCTATGGCCGCAGGTGATAAACAACTTGCACTTGAGAGGCTTTTATTAGCACACAAAATGGCGCCCACAGAAGAGGCTGTGATTCGCGGTTTTGCACGTCATTATTTTTTAGAAAATAATTCTAAAAATATATTTCTTTGGATTGAGTTGGTTAATCGAAATAAAAATTCGACTCAGGATTGGGAAGGTCTATTTTATTCTGCCATCAAAGGAGAGAATAAAAGATTAGCCTATCGAGCTATTCAAGGCTTTAAGGCGGCGGAACCCAAAAACGAAAAAGTTAAAGTATTGGAATGTCGTCTTCTCCTAGAAGATAAGCGTTACAATCTAGCCGTCGTCGTCGCTCGCTCAATTACTGATCTAAGTAAAATCAATGAAAATGATTTATTGTTTGTCTATGAAATTTTACTAAATGGAACAGGAGAAGAACAAAAAAAATCTCTGATCTGGTTGGAAAATGAGATTTTAAAAGACGATATATCAGGCTTGTCGGCAGCCGTAATTTTGTCGCGCTACAATTTTAAAAGAGGTGTTTTTAACCAGATTTTGATTAAACGATTGCAGGAACATCCTTTATCGAGTTTTGAGTTTAAGATTCTAGCTCAGTCGTTCATTATTCAAGCCATGCCGTCTGGTAATCTTGAGAAAAGGAAGGCTTGGGAAGCTTTTGCTGAAGAGTTAAATGATAAAGATCGCTATTATTTAGTGCGCTGGTTTTTAAATAATGGACGGCTGGATTTAGCTCAAGGGCTGATAAAAGATAAAGAAATTTTCCAAACTAAAAGCGTGGCGGGAATTTATGTCGATATTTTAGGGGCAGAGAGAAAATGGGAGGATCTCGTGTTATTTTTAAAGGATAAAAAAAATCCTTTGGATGATTTTTTGATAAAATTATATCTATGCCGTGCTTATTTTGAACTCGGTCAGAAGGAGCTATACGAACTACAGTGGAACCTACTTTTATACACTCCCAGATTATCGCCCGACGCTTTCAGTTACATTGCCAACTATGCTGCAGTGTTGGGATGGGATGAAAAAGTAAAAGAAGTCTGTAAAATTTTGATGTCGAATAGTCAGACAAAGCACCTAGGCAGCAATGCGCTGAAAATGCTGGAATGGCGCAGAGCGCAAAGTAAAGAAAATGAAAAAATAAGCGGGCACTAGTTGGAATCGATCCTTTAAGCAGGGAGTGGAAATAGAGAGGCTTTACTTTAGCATTCCGCAGTCGTGAAAGACTGCTTAAACACCTTTGCCGGCGTTTGACAGATAAAACTGGCCATTGAAACTAGTCACTATGAGAATGGCGGCAACTGAGTTCAAGGCGAAATGTCTGGAGATGTTGGATCGTGTCAACCGCACCGGCGGGGAATTGGTTATCTCAAAACATGGCAAGCCTGTGGCACGCCTTATTGGAGAGCATGACGCAAAGCCTTGGTTGGCCTTGCGCGGGTAAGGCCATTTTGTGGGAGATCCCTTCGCTCCGGTCGTAGCTGAATCTGATATTGAAGCTTTAAAATGAATGCCGCTCCTCTTTTGGATACCCATATCTGGTTATGGTGGCTACTCGGCGATTCTTCCTTAAAAGGAAAAGAAAAATCAAGCCTCGATGAATTTGATTCTCAGACGCGCCCCTTTCTCTGCGATGTAAGTATTTGCGAAGCCGCCCTTGCTGCGGCAGCGCAAGCGCATGGGCTTCGGTTAGCCACTCGAGGTGATAGAATCCGTAAATCCCGATTAGTCGCACTCTGGAAGCCTTCTATTTAATGTAGGTCAGACTTTTAAAGGAATGGTTTTAGCTGAATGTGTTCTTCTTGTGAGAACTTCTAATTCTAGGATGCTGGAAAACGAGTTGCGTAACCTTGACCGTCTCACTATGTTGGCAAATTAATGTCAGCTCATTTAGAAAAAGTCCTCCGGCACGCCGAAGCGAAATTAATCAATCTCGCTCAGAGTAGCCCGACCGACCTTTTAGATCTTTACCGGAATTTTTTAAAAGTGGAAGAGCAACGCCTACGTATGGCTCACAGGGCAGGGGAAGGTGGCCTGAGCTTTACCAAGAAACGAGCGGACGTGATCGATGTGGTGCTGCAACATCTTTTTCGCAATTCCTTGCACAATGCGTCCAAAGCCCATGACGTTCAGGTAGAGGCTATCCGGATTGCCTTAGTTGCCACGGGTGGTTATGGGCGTGGTCAACTAGCACCGTGCAGTGATATAGATGTACTCTTTTTGTATGATAAACAACCGACCAAATCTGCGGAGGCTCGGTTCGTCACGGACGCAATCGAACAGGTTCTCTACGTTCTATGGGACGTGGGATTAAAGGTAGGCCATGCCAGTCGCGATTTGGAACAAGCCATTCAACAGGGACGTGAAGACTTACAAACAAGAACGGCTTTATTAGAGTCGCGTTTATTGATTGGTTCTGAGCCGTTGTTTGAGGATTTTCAACGCCGTTTTAAACGAATCTGCGTCAACGGGAATGAACATGCTTATGGTCAGTGGAGATTAGAGGATCAGATAAACCGCCATAAGAAAGCGGGCAACACTGTTTTCTTACAAGAGCCTAATGTTAAAAGCGGCTGTGGGGGTTTGCGGGATTACCATAACTTGATTTGGATGGCCATGAGTCTTAAGGGAGTCGATTCAACGCTGGGCTTACAAGAAGAAGGATTTATCACGGCTAGTGATAGGAAAAAGCTGGATCAAGCATACGATTTTTTATTGCGGGTGAGAAATGATCTTCATTTTATTCAAAATCGTGGTGGAGACGTGTTGACGCTGTCTCTGCAAAAAGATGTAGCGAACTCCTTAGGCTATTCCAATAAAAAGCTGCTGCGCCGGATTGAGGACATGATGCGTGACTACTATCAACACAGCCGCAATTTGTATTTGATCGCCAACGCGCACGCGCGGCGTATGGCGGGACAAAGTAGTTCGAAGCGGGGTGCCTTTTGGAATATCTTACCTCACCATGCTAAGGATCAGGAGTTGATTGATGGCTTCATCTTGGAAAACGGTGAGCTATCAGCGGAGCATAAAACGATTTTTTCCGATGACCCCGTTCGGATGGTACGAGTCTTTCAGATCATGCAAAAGCGAAATGCTGTGCTCAGCCCCGATTTAGAAAATATGATGCGAGCGCGTCTGGGCATGGTGACACGGAAGTTTCTTTGGTTACCTGAAGTGCGGGAGATGATGTTGGACATCATGCGGCAAAAAGGGCGGGTCGGTCGCGTGGTGAGGAAGATGCATGAGCTAGGGATTTTCGGTAGTTTAATTCCAGAATTTGCTCCGCTCACTTGTTTAGTTCAGCATGAGTTTTATCATCGCTACACGGCAGATGAGCATACGATTGTTTGTATTGAACATCTAGATCGTGTCCTGGAAGAGGAGGCGGAGCCTTATGTTAAATACCGTAAAATTTTTCTGGATTGCGCTAAGCCAGAAATTCTTTATCTAGCTTTAATTTTGCACGACACGGGTAAATCAGCGAACAGCCAAGATCACAGCCAGCTCAGCACGCAGCTAGCCGTGCGCTTCGCTCGGCGCATGAGGTTAAATGGAAGAGATTTACAGAACCTTAGTTTTTTAGTGGATCATCACATGAGTCTCACGGAATTCGCTCTACGCCGCAATTTAGATGATCCTAAAACGATTCATGATTTTGCCCGCATCGTAAAGGATCAAGAGCGGTTGGATTTGCTCATGCTCATGACCTTTGCCGATGTGCAGGGCATTGGTGATTCTTCATGGTCGAATTGGAAGGAAGGTTTGGTCTGGAACTTGTACTTCTCGACTCGTGATGTTTTACATGACGAGGTAGAATTTTTACGTAAGGCTGAACTTGCCCGCAAGGAGTTAAAAACACGCGTGGCGGATCGTTTATCTAAGCAGGTCGATCCCGCAGAACACGAAGCTCATTTTGCGGCGTTGCCGGGAAACTATTTTAGCTACTCTTCTGAAAATCAAATCATCAATGATATCGAACTAGTTCACGAGTTTTTCGTTAAGCAGTTGGATCCAACGGGAAACCCTTTGATACCTGCGATCCGTTGGGAAAATAAAGTGCGAGAAGATCATAGCGTGGTCTCCGTCGTGACTTGGGATAGAGACCTATTATTCTCAAAAATTGCGGGCTCGTTTGCGGTTGCAGGACTAAATATTTTAAGTGCCAGTATTTGGACACGGGAAGATCACATCGTCATTGATACCTTCCAAGTATGCACCCATCAACTTGGAGCGGCGACGCACCCCTTAGACAGACAGAAATTTGAAGAGGCTCTGAATAACAGCTTGACCGATCCAGCTTATGACCTAGCGAAAGAATTAAGCCGACTTAAAAATGTGAGTAGGCTTCCTGTTGACGAGGAACTAGTGTCCTTAGCTCTAGGTATCGACAATGAAACTTCTGATCAACACACACTACTACACGTCAAAGCCACGGACAGGATCGGGATCTTGTACCGCATCTCCTGCTGCTTAGCGGCAAATAATGTGTCCGTTGTGGGGGCTCGCATTGCCACAGAAAAAGGTGCGGCATTAGACACTTTTTACCTTGTAGATGCACAAGGACAAAAAATCTCAGACCTTACCTTGAAGAAACGTTTATTGAGATGCCTTAACCTCATTTGGGAGTAAGTATCACCCTTTATGAAGTCAGAACTTTCTAACCGCAACATCAGTGCGCTGCTTGACCCACAAGGGTTGCTTAAACATGTATTAACAGTGGCGGTTAAGTCTGTGCAGGGTGGTAGCGGCTCTCTTATGCTGCTTAATCCAAACACGGGATCCTTGGATATCGAAGCTTCCATGGGATTAAATCAAATGGCGCGCCGCACAAAGTTACGGGTGGGTGAGGGCGTGACGGGGTGGGTCGCTAGCACGGGAAAACTTCTTCGACTCAATGATGTGCAAGCAGACCGTCGCTACATTCCTCTGGACAAAAAAGTTCAGTCAGAAATAGCCGTGCCCATTAATTTGCGCGGGCAAGTCGTAGGTATCCTGAATATCGACAGCAATAAAAAAAATGCGTTCACGGATCAGCACGAAAAAGTATTGACCCAACTAGCCATGGACGCCTCGACATGGATCAGCTTGGCTTGGGAAATTAATCAACTCCGCGTCAAAGGAGATCAACTAGGGACTCTTGTGGACATGGGGCAGGTTATAATTTCTGAGGATGATGAGGCGAGCGTGCTGCAACGCATTACTCGTGATGCCTGCAAATTAATGAAAGCGCGGATGAGTTCTCTTATGCTCTTGGATGAAACGGGTAAGGAGTTGATTCTAAAAGCGTGGCATGGAGCATCCTCTGCCTATGTTAAAAAGCCTAACCTACGCGTGGAGGAATCTTTAGTCGGCGTCGTGATCAACCGCCTCAAGCCACTAGCTGTTTTAAATGTGCAAGAAAATCAGCGCTTCCAGCACACCGAGCTAGCCAAGCGTGAACATCTGACGTCGTTGTTAGCCGTGCCGTTAGAATTTCAAAAAAAAGCTCTTGGGGTTCTTTGTATCTACACTGAAGACATCCATCGTTTCTCAAATGAGGAGATCAGACTTCTCACTGCCATGGCCGGGTTATCCTCCGTCGCCATAGCCAAGGCGCAACTTTTACAACGTGTCGTGCAGGTAGAGGAAAGCTTAAAAGCCACGGAGCGACTATCGGCTTTAGGCTGGCTGGCAGCCGAGATTGCACATGAAATTCGCAACCCTCTCACGGTGGTGCAGATGGTCTTCCATTCCATGATGCAGGAGTTGAAGTTAAGCGGCGGTCATGCCCGGGATGCTGCTCTGATTGAATCTAAGATGACGCACATGAATAAAATCTTGGATCAAGTCTTAACCTTTGCCCGCTCCTCGGAACCTGTCATGGAGGATCTAGATGTTAATAGTATGCTGGACGACATTTTAATTCTCACCCGCCATAAATTAGCAGAACAAAAGATCGACATTCGTAAGCAACTCCCAGAAGACCCTCTAATCATGAAGGGCGATCGTTCCCAGTTAGAGCAAGCTATTTTAAATCTCGTCGTCAATGCCTGCCAAGCGATGCCTGATGGCGGCACTCTCAGCCTCAGCGCAGGAGTAAAGACGAGCGGTAAAAAACGTCTCATTGTCATCGGTGTTCGGGACACTGGGGAGGGCATGTCTAAACAACGACAGGAAAGACTATTTCAACCCTTTCTCACCTATCGTAAAGGTGGCACGGGCTTAGGCCTAGCCTTAGTCAATAGAACGGTGCAAAGCCATAACGGGCAAATTACGGTTAAATCCAAATTGAAAAAAGGAACAGCCTTTGTCTTAAGTTTTCCTGCCTAAGGCGGGTGAAGGGAGTCGCCGCTACCCGATTAAAAGACTTAACTCAAAAAAGCTTTTGCTGGTTAATCAATGATGTTCACGATGGTTCCTACATCCACCGTTGCGAAAATCTCCTTAGCCTTCTCGTAAGGCAGGCGTATGCACCCGTGCGAGGCTGGGTAACCGGGTAAGGCTCCTGCGTGAAGTCCGATAGGTCCGCAATTTAAGCGTAAGAAATAGGGCATCTCTGCATGGTAAAGAGTGCTGATCCAGTCTTTATATTTATTGGTAACGACATACGTTCCGCGCGGCGTGCCGAATCCTTTACGGCCTGAAGAAATGGCAGTATTAAGGTATTTTTTTCCATCTTTAAATAGTGTCGCCTTTTGCTTGGAGATAGAGACTTCAATCCGAAAACGTTGATCCTCTGGTTTAGCACTTTTACCTAAAAGCACCTGCACAATGGAGGCGTGATGATTAACGGAAGCTAAGTAAATGGCCGTAGTTTTATGGTGGGTGGTCTGGGCAGTTTTATCCGCGCCATTAAGCAAAAGGAGGTCGACCAACTCGGTCTGCCCGAGTGCCGCCACCATCATGAGTAAGGTGACATTTTTCTCCTTGGTTAAGTAGTAATGGAAATTTTCATTCGCCACTTTCGCTTTGAAAGTAGTGGAGGCGGGTGTTTTAATTTTAGCATTTGGGTCAGCCCCTAATTCCAAGAGTTTAGAAAAAACTTTTTTCTGATTCGTAGCACTAGCCCACACTAAGAATGGTTGACCTTGGACAGAAGCCGTTTTGTAATCGTAACCCAGCCCTAACAACGTAAGAGCCATGTCCTCATGCCCATTTTCTAAGGCAGCGGCTAAGGGGGAAATGGATTCAGGATTTTTAACAGAGGCATTTTCCTGTGCTGCATGGAGAAGTTGGAAAACGGCTAGATGATTTTTCTCTGCTGCGGCAACCAAAGGACTGCGGCTCGCTTGATCTAAGGTGTTTGGTGAAATTTTTAAGTTTAATAAAAATTGTACAGCCTCTTTATTTCCGGCGGCGGCAGCTAGGTGAAGCGCACTTCGGCCATCAGGCATAACCGCTTCTGCTGAAATGCGTCGAGTATTTAAAAAGCTCAGAACCGCAACTTGATTATGTTCTGCTGCTAAAAGGAAAGCCGTTTTACCCTCGGGCAAAGGGGTATTTAGATCCATCCCTGCCTGTGCCATGCGTTCGAGGAGGGGAAGATCAGCTGCGATCACGGCCTGACTTAGGCGTTCAGGAGTTAAAGAAACACCCTCACGAGTAAGCTCTGCCTTATAATCTTCAGGGGACTTTTGACAGGCACCTAAGATGAATAAGATGAGAACTAGCGCAGGAAATAATTTAATAGCATTCAACTCACCTAACCTAGCCTAAATAAAAAAATTACCAATCCACAAATAAAAGTTCCTTTCCGATTCGGAAATGCAGTGCCGCTACGGCACGGTGCAAGGGACTATTTTAGGGAAGGATTTTTAGAACTTGTAGCCTAAGACGAGGCGCATGAAACCAGCATAGGCGTCCTGGGCATCAAGGAAAGTGCCTGCCGTGGCTGTGCCCAAGGCGCTGTCCCCGGGAGCAATGCTGGAATATTCTACCGCTGCAGTATTGATAAGGTATTCCGCTCCACCTTCAACACCTAATACAAAAGAGCCAAAATGTTTACGCCAACCTAGGGTTAAAGCAAAGCGGGGGGCTATTTCTAGTTCAGTATCTTTGACTGAATTTGCGGAGGCGTTGGTGAAACTTTGCGCTCCTTTATACTGATTAGCACTGACGAGTAGGGCTGCGGTGGGCTCGACATAGATTTCCATATCCTTCGCTACTTCGCAGGAGACACGGAAACCGACTTGGGGGCCAACTTGGTAACTTTCTATCGTTTCTTTAACACTCATTCCTTGGAGGTTACCTGCAGTGGTGAAACGGTTGTCCTGATTTTCATGGATAAGGCGTATGCCTGCCAGAGGGGTAGCGGTAAAGGCTCCCGTAGAAAAGGCGTAGTCGGTTTTTGCATTGAGGGCGATGTCGATATGGGTTCTTTCAACGTCTCTTCTCGTTGTTAGTTCATTGGCATTCTCTAAGTCAACAGTTCCCGAGCCGTCTAATCTAAGGGCAGTTACTGTATCGACTCCTTGGCTGTCATAGGCGTAAGAAGAATCTGCCTCGCCGTAGCTGCTGCTGCCCTGAAATTCTAGTCTAAAATCTTTACCTAAAGCGCCATTCTCCCCAGGTAGCAGGATGTAACCAAATCGGATACCACCGCCTCCCATATCAAAAGATTCATCAAAATTGCGGGGAAGTTCTTGGACGATTTGGAAACCACCAGCATTTAAATTGATCAGGCCTAGGTCGGTTTTTTGGGGCACGTAAATGCGGTAATCGCCCATGACTTCACCATAAACTCGTGACACTTTTGGCTCTTTAAACGTGGGCACTTCTTCTTGGGTGCTTGGACTAGGGGCGGCGTTGCGATTGATGACGGAGAGCTGGTTGAGCAAGGTGGTTTCGTCTGCGGCATGCAGTGTGGCGCTAATCTGGAGGGCAAGAAATAGCGGCAGAACAAGGTGCTTCTTAAAACGTTTCATGATTCTTTTATACAGAATTGGGGATACAGGACAATACTTTTGACGCAAAATCATCAATTAATTTATTTCCATAACCTGTACATATTCAAGGAGTTGCCGCACTATTTACATGAAGATCGACCTTAACAGCAGCGGGAAAGAGCATGTTCATTTAAATGAAAAACCGTAGATACATGGAAAATGCATCTACGGTTTAAAGTTCGAAAGTTTAGGATTTTACTTATCGCTTGGATTGAGGAACTTGAAGGTAAAGGCTCCCAAGGCACCTGCGGCTAAGCTTGCACTGATATGAATCCAAATATCAGAGAAATGAAACAGGTTCATCGCCGCAGCGCCTGCAGCTACCGCAGGGTTAAAGGCTCCACCTGAAATGCCGCCCACGGCGAAGGCACCAGCCATAACGGTCATGCCGATGGCGAGCCCGTAAAAAGAGTTGCCTGAGGTTGCTTTGGAGGCGGCTACATTGAGGACGACGTAAGCTAAAGCAAAGGTAAAAAGGAACTCTGCGGCTAAGGCGGCGGGGACGTTGGTGATCGTCATGGGAGCACTGTTTCCCCCGACTAAAAAGGTGGCGGTATGAGCGGCGGCAAGGGCACCGATCAGTTGAGCGAGGATATAGGGAGCTACATCCTTAGCTGGACAGCGTCCACGTATAAACAAGGCCAGCGTAATGGCGGGATTAAAATGAGCCCCAGAAATATGACCGCTCGCATAAACCAAGACCATTAAAACCGCTCCAATGGCTAGGGGTGGGATAACCGCAGGCGAGCCTGGGATAACAGTGCAACCAATAGTTAAGACGAGGAAAAACGTCCCGATAAATTCTACGATGTATTTTTTCATATTTTTACAGACTTCTTTTCTTAAAGGGAAATGATGATTTTGCAACCTTGAAAACTTCAAGCCCATCCCCCTTGCTTATCCGCATACTTTCTTTCATGCTCGTCTTCCCATGATTCTTCCTCTTTCCCATGAAGAACGCCCAGTGATTAAACATCTCTACGTGCATGTGCCCTTTTGCACCCACATTTGCCCTTATTGCTCATTCTATAAAACTCCGAATAGCTTGCCTCAAATTAATGTATACATTCCGGCCTTAAAACAGGAGCTGGCTTGGGCTTTAGAAAATTTTGATCTCCAACCAGAAACCATTTTTTTCGGTGGCGGCACACCTTCAGCCTTAAGCATCTCACAACTTGAAACACTTTTTTCCGACTGGCCTTTGGCCTCTCAGCCCACGCAAGAATATACCCTCGAAGCTAATCCCACCAACATCTCACCAGATAAAGCGCGGCTCTTACGTGAGATCGGATTTAACCGCATCAGTCTCGGCGTGCAGGCCTTTGACGCTCCTTCCCTTGAGGTGCTAGGCCGCACCCATGATGCAGCTCAAGTCCGGAAAACGGTTCACATTTTACGGGAGGCCGGGTTTACCAATCTTAATCTTGATCTCATGTTTGCCCTACCTGGTCAAAGCATGGAACAGTGGCAAGCCAGTCTTGATGCCGCACTGGAATTAGAGCCGCAGCACATCTCGGCCTATAATTTAAATTACGAGGAGGACACGGAATTTTTTGAAAAACTGCAAGCGGGATACCATCGCATCAATCAAGATCAGGAGCAGACTTTTTTTCGGCGTGGCATCGAATCCTTAGGCCGAGCGGGTTTTGAGCATTACGAAATTTCTAACTATGCCCGCCCTGGCTTTCAATCTATCCATAACCAAGGCTATTGGAACGGCTCCGATCATCTAGGCTTAGGGCCAGGGGCTAGTTCCACCGTTGGTCACTTGCGTTGGAAAAATATCCCGAACACCCTGCTCTATGCAGAGGCTCTCAAACTAAAGGGGGAGCCACTGCGCGAGATGGAAGTTCTTAGTGCGGAGAGTAAGCGGAATGAGCGCATCTTACTGGGTTTACGCACTAGCTGGGGACTAAAACGAGATGTGGTTGAAGAGAAAAAAGAACAAGTAGCTCAACTAGAAAAAGAAGGCTTGATTGAGCTCACGGAAACACATCTGCGCTTAACCAGTGCAGGTCAACTAGTAGCTGATTCGGTGACGGAACACTTAATCTAAATTTATTCAGCACTTTTAGGTTTTAGAAAAATATAAAGTGCAGAGATAATCCCGACCAAGACACAAGCGATGAGCGGTGCGCGTAGGTCAGCATCCTTCGCCGTAAGTCGTGCTACGATCAAGCTGGCACAGACCAGTAAGCCTAAAATAGGGATAAAGGAGGGGATTTCAAATCGACCCTTCGGCTCGCCTTTTCTTTTTTGTAAGATGAAAAGAGCACTATTTACTACGCAAAAACAACCTAATAAAAGCAGGCTGGTCGCTGAAGCTAATTGTGCAATATTTCCGGAAAAAGCTAGAATCAGAACGATAAAGCCTAGCAACGCAATCGCCACATGGGGAGTGTGCCTTGTTTTATGGACACGTCCTAAGATGGCCGGCAGCAGTCCTTGGCGTGACATGCCGTAGAGAAGTCGGGATCCCATGATGTAATTTAATAAAGCCGTATTGCCGACCGCAAAAAGGGTGATTGCCCCAAAGACCCAACCTGGTAGCCAAGGTGCGGCGACGGCGGTGATTTGAGCCAGAGGCGCACCGTTGGCTGGGTTGGCCAGGGTTTGGCTATCCACGACAGAAACCGCTGTGATGCTGACGAGAATGTAGATAACCGTCGTAATTCCAATGGCGATCATAATTCCTAAGGGCATATTTTTTTCAGGGTTTTTAACTTCCTCGGCTACATTGAGCATATCCTCAAAGCCAATGAAGGCATAAAAAGTCAGGACAGCACCTGAGAGCAATAGTGTAGGGCCTAAAAGTTGTCCGGCCGGCACCTGAAAATAATTCACATCGCCCCAAAAATGAGCTCCCACCACAATGACGAAAACCAGTCCCGCCACTTCCACAAAGGTAAAGACCAGATTCATCATCATTGATTCGCGAATCCCGATCCAATTAACGAGAGCTAAAAACAAAAGAAAAGTGATGATGATTCCATTGAAAGGTAGTTCTGGAAAAAATCCTCGTAATGTTAATGAAAAAACATTTGCTCCCGCCGCCATAGAAGTTAAGCCAGAAAAAGCCACGGCCAGTCCCACGACATAAGAAAGAAAAGATTTTCGATAAGCGCGCTGTGTAATGTAGGAGGCACCACCGGCTTTGGGATGGCGTGAGGCGAGCGAAGCATAGGATAGTCCCGTCAACAGGGCTGCAAACATTGAAATGAGGAAGGATATCCAGACCGCATTTCCTAAAGCGCCGGCGGCTACTCCGATCGTGCCGTAAATACCAGCTCCTACCATGTCGCCCACCCCATAAACCACGAGGTAGAATAATCCCATGTTCCGCACTAACACACCTTGTGAATCTGTGGAGCCATTCGTTGACATGCTGGCTACCTTGAGCGTGAGACGCTGCTGGGTCGAGCTTAAAGGCTAGTAGCTTATCATTAAAAATTAAGCGAAAGAGCCTAGACACGGTGTTTATTATGATTAAGTTTACCCCGTGTCCGTAGATTGCCATTTATCAACCGCAGACACCTTATGAAATGTAGTATCCTCATAGTGGCGTTAACACTTGTCCTTTGCTTGACTGCCAGCCACGGACTGGCTGAGCTTGAGAAGCCGCTCCATTCCTCTCGTGTGCTTACACTGCCAGAGGCTTATCAGCTGACTCTAGAACGTAGTGAAAAGTTAGGTATTAGCCGTGAGGAAATTAAAATTGCGGAAGCGCAATATTGGCAAGCTATCAGCGCCGTTTTACCTAAAGTCGATTTTCTCATAACGCAACGCACGCAAGACAGTGTGGGCGGTTCAATCGGGGGTGGTGATTCTGGGGGTGGGCGTAAAGATTCTTTCCAAGGTCGTTTACGTGTCACGCAGACGATTTTCAACGGCTTCCGAGAGTTCAATACCAGTGCCGCTTTACAAGCGCAGAAACGGAGTCAGGAAGCCACCTATCGGCGTAGTCGAGAGCTGCTTTATCTTGATACGAGTGATTTATTTTATCAGATTATCAGTTTAGAAAAGGATCT
Source organism: Blastochloris sp. (assembly GCA_034440395.1). Lineage (GTDB taxonomy): Bacteria > Verrucomicrobiota > Verrucomicrobiia > Methylacidiphilales > JAAUTS01 > JAAUTS01. The sequence goes on from JAWXBW010000004.1 coordinate 48,443, forward strand.
TTATTTGATCCAACAAATTGCTCAGCAGTTAACTGCGCGGCAGGAAGATTTAATTGATCGAGTCACCATTGGTAGATCCCGCAACAGTGAATTGCTGGCGGCAGAAACTGAGCAAGCTGATAACGAGGCCACCTTGGAGCAGGTGCGGGGTTTACTCAATGCCTCACGGGAATTACTAGCCTTTCTTCTTGGACTGCCTTCCGATCGTTGGAGCTTGAACGACACGATGCCACTACCTGAAGTGGCTAAATTAGATAATTATCTTTGGAAGACTGGGGAGAGAGCAGACATCACGGCAGCGGCAGAGACGACGACTTCCGCCCAGCGCCAAGTATCGGCCAGCAAAGGAGCTTTCTTACCAAAAGTTTCCGCAGAAGCTAATTGGCTGGCTCTGGAAGATCCTGAACGCTCCCAAGAGTGGAACATTTTATTAACGGCGGAGATTCCACTTTTCGATGGAGCCTTACGTTATCAAAGCTTGAAGGTTGATCAGGCACGCTTGCGCTCTTCGGAGTTAAATTTTTCCCGTGTTCGCCGCTTAGCAGAATCCGAAGTCCGACAGAGTTACAGCCAATTTATTTCCTCCGCTCGCCAATATGTCAGCTTGCAAAAAGGGGTGGAAACGGCCCGGAAAAATTATGAAGCACAACAGGAAGATTATCGATTAGGCCGCGCCAATAACCTAGACGTGCTGACCTCGCTTCTGCGCTACAGCAGTTTGCGCCGACGAGTGAGTGGCCTAGAGTTTCAGACTCGTAGTAATTTAGTTGCCTTGCAAGTAGCTGCTGGCACGCCCGTCATAAAAGAGGAAAGACCATCGCCATGACGCTCTCTGATTTATCTATCAGACGCCCCGTCATGGCTTGGATGCTCATGTCTGGCTTGATTGTGTTCGGTGCCATCTCCCTAGCTAGGCTGGGCATTAGCTATATGCCAGATGTGGATTTTCCACAGATCGACATCGCAGTAAACTGGGAAGGCGCAGCTCCAGAGCTGATGGAGTCAGAGATTGTTGATCAAATCGAGCAACGTGTCATAGCCCTAGATGGATTACAACAACTTCGATCCTCTATTCGTCAAGGGCAAGCTAACATCACGCTAGAGTTCGACATTAATCGAAATATCGACGCATCCGTGCAAGAGGTGCAAACCGCTTTGAGCCAAGTAAAACTGCCCTTAAATGTGGATCCTCCGACCATCCGCAAGCAAAACCCCGAGGATGATCCCATCATGTGGGTGGGAGTTAGTAGCACACGACCGTTTCGCGACTTAATCGAATACGTAGATCTTTATGTGGCGGATAAATTTGAGACTTTAGAAGGCGTAGGGGAAGTTATGCGTGGCGGCTTTACGGAAAGAAATTTGCGGGTTAACGTCGAGCAGGCTGCCCTTAAGAAATACTCGCTCAGTATTTTAGATGTCGTTAAGGCGGTGGAGCGGGAGCATTCTGAAGTCGCCGCAGGGATCATTGAAAATGGGCAACAAGAAATTAATCTCCGCACCATGGGCGAGGGCTCAAGCGCGGAAGAGGTGGGGAATATATTAATCCTTCAGCGAGGTGGGCAGCCGATCTATGATACCAATATTCGCTTAAAAGATGTGGCTAAAGTGGAGGATAGTTTAGCGGACATTCGGCGCATCCTATTGATCGACGGGAAAAAGGCCGTCGGGTTGGGGATTAAGAAACAGCGCGGCTCAAACGAAGTCCAGGTCGCTAATTCGGTAATTGCTAAAGTAGCTGAATTACAAAAAGTTTTACCAAATGATGTTAAAATTAGGGTCAACGTAGATTTCACCCGCTTCGTGGTCCAATCTATTTACTACACGCAAAAAGAGCTCATCATCGCATCTATTTTGACGGCCGTTATTTGCTTCCTCTTTCTTGGTAGTTGGTCGTCCTCGGTAAATGTTCTACTTTCTATTCCCACCTCCATTTTCGGAACTTTCATCGTTATCTATTTCATGGGGTTCACGTTGAATCTCTTTACCATGCTGGCTCTTACCTTAGTCATCGGGATTGTGGTGGATGACGCCATCATGGTGCTGGAAAATATTGTCCGACATTTTCAGATGGGTAAAAATAGAGTAAAGGCCTCGCGTGAGGGTGCGAGGGAAATCACCTTTGCGGCCGTTGCGGCCACGGTAGCGATCGTGGCCATTTTCTTGCCTGTCATTTTTATGGAAGGCGTGATCGGGAAGTTCTTTTTTCAGTTCGGTGTCACCATTACCGCCGCCGTAGCATTGTCATTGATTGAAGCCATTACACTTACCCCCATGCGTTGCTCTCAGATTATGGTCAAGGAGAAGGGCAATGTGGTTAGTCGTCAGGCGAATCGAGTTTTAGGCCGAGCAGATTTTATCTATCATAAAATATTACATCAGTGTTTGAATCACCGTTGGAAAGTAGTTGTTTGCGCTCTTATGCTTTTTGCTCTTTCCATGCTCTCCATTAAATTTCTCCGCCAAGAATTTGTGCCGCCGCAAGATCAAAGCTTTTTTCGTATGGGTATTCAAACGCCGGTGGGTTCCTCATTGGATTTTACTTTCCAGAAATCAATAGAAATAGAAAATTATTTAAAGTCCCGCCCCGATGTTGCTCGCTACCTGATTTCTGTCGGCGGGCAAGGGGGTGTTTCTAACACGGCGTTTATTCCCGTAGTTTTGGTGCCTAAGGATGAACGTGCCAAGAGTCAGGCACTGATCATGCAAGAGTTCCGCCGTGATATTTCTAAAATACCAGGGGTCCGCGTCACGGGATTACTTGATCTCTCATCCCGCGGCCTAGTCTCGCGCAGTCAAAGTTCCCCGGTTGAATTTAACATTCAAGGCACTGATTATGCGCAACTTAAAAAAACGGCGGATAGTATTACGAAGAAAATGGAAGAGACCGGAATGATGGTGGATGTGGATATGAATTACCGTGAGGGGCAACCTGAGTTACGTATTATCCCAGACCGTGAGGCAGCGGCGCTACGAGGCGTCTCAATGGATGATTTAGGTAAAACGATCAATGCAGCCATGGGCGGCATACGCCAAGGTAAATTTACTAGCGACTCCCGCCGTTACGATATGCGGGTGCGGCTGCTGCCAGAAGAAAGACTCAAGCCGGAGGATATCAACCAATTGCAAATCCGCACTTCTTATGGGGAGCTGATTCCTTTAACCGATGTGATTAAGTTGGAGATGGTGAAGACCGTGCAAACTATTTCCAGAGTCAATCGCCAGCGTGCCATTACGATTAAGGCGAACTTAGCGCCCAATGTTTCTCAATCCACGGCTATTGCAAAGTCTGAGGAAATAACCCGTAGCCTACTGCCAGAGGGTTATACTTTCAATCTCGAAGGCACGTCTCAGACATTCAAAGAATCCTTCAATAGTTTAATTTTTGTATTCATCATAGGCCTGATCGTGGCTTACATGGTTTTAGCCTCTCAGTTTAATAGTTTTATCCATCCCGCAACCGTGTTGTTAGCCATACCCTTCAGCGTGACGGGAGCTTTCTTGATTCTTTTAGTCTTTAATGAATCTATTAATTTATTTAGTATGATAGGTCTTATTTTATTAGCCGGCATCGTAAAGAAAAATTCCATTCTCTTGGTGGAGTTCACCAATCATGTGCGGGAGCACGATAAACTAGATGTGCGGGAAGCTTTAGAAAAAGCCTGCCCTATTCGGCTGCGCCCGATCTTAATGACTTCTCTGGCCACAGTCGGGGCGGCTCTGCCGACGGCCTTATCTAGCGCCCCAGGATCGGAAGCGCGGGTGCCGATGGCTCTGGTTATTATTGGAGGAGTGACGGTGTCAACCTTTTTCACTCTGCTTGTGGTGCCCTGCGCCTACAGCCTCTTTTCACGCTGGGAACGGCATCGGGACACGGAAGAGATCGAGAAAGAGTTTAGCGGAGCTTAAGGGTTTTTGTCTTAGGCCATGCGTGAGCTTTTCTTTTTCAAAGTTTCTAGGAGATGCGTCATTTCATCAAAATCCATCCAATGTGCTGCCCATAAATAGAGGGCGGCTGCGGCTGGGACACTAAGAGCGAGATAAATCAGCCTAGGAACAAAGCCAGTAACCCAACGTTCCGCACCCCAATGAAAGCAGGCCAGTAACAAAGCAAAGGCGAGAGCTAAAAGAATCATTTTCACAAAGAAAGAGACAAAGTCTGTCCCTGTGGTAAGAGAGCCCAACTTTTTACTCAAGGCAAAGGCGAGCTGGAAAAGATTAAGCAAGGCCACGAGAGAAACCGAGAGAGGAAGAGCAACGAGGCCGAGGCCGAAAACCTTAATTAAGATAAAGGTGAAAACCAGATTTAGTCCTATGGCGCGGATGCTGATCATAACAGGCACGCGCGGCATATCGAGGGCATAGAAAGTAGGCGCCATGACCTTAATACAGGCATAACCAGCTAAGCCTAATGTGAAGGCTTGGAGGAGTTGCGACGTAGCGAGTGCGTCTGCTTCAGTAAATTTTCCATGCTGATAGATCACGCTGACTAAGGGACCTGATAAAAAAAACAGCCCGATGGAAGCGGGCACCGTGAGAAAGAGAGCTAGTTTAATACCCTCCACAACGCGGATACGAAAGTGATACATATTTTCTTGAGCAACAGATCTAGAAACTGAAGGCAACACCACCATGCCAATAGCGACGCCGAATAAACCAATGGGCAGTTGCATAAGACGGAAAGCGTTATTAAAATACGTAACTGCACCTTCGCCCATGTAGGAGGCCCAAGTTGCGTTGACTACGACATTGACCTGCACAGCCGCCACGCCAGCAATAGCGGGTAAAGCCAGTTGATAGACTTTAATTAAGTCAGGGTGTTTCCAATCAAAGAGCGGCTTCATTTTGTAACCAAAGCCAGCGGCCTTAGGCATTTGAATAATGAGCTGCATAGCACCACCGAGAACCGTGCCCCAGGCAAATCCGTAAATGGAGAGAGGCCCTAAATGAGGATCGTAAAGGTAGCCAAAGCCGAGGCCGAAAAGGATGCTGGTAATATTAAAAACAGTCGAGGCGGATGCGGGCAAGGCGAAGCTGCCTAGGCTATTCAGCAGCCCCATGTAAACCGCGGCTAGAGAAACAAAAATAATGAAAGGGAAGAGGATGCGGGTCAGTTCAATAGTCAGTTGCTGCTTCTCGGGATCAAAGCCGCGGCCTATAGTGTAAATAACGATTTGGTCACTGAAAGCCACACCGAGAGCGCAGATGATGACCAGGACCACGCTCATACTGGTGAGCATACGGTTCATGAGAGCGAAGGCTTCTTGCGGCCCATCTTTTTCTAGTTTTTTTGAGAAGGTTGTCGTGAATGAAACCGATAAAGCCCCCTCGGCTAACAAGTCTCGTAAAAGATTGGGGATACGGAAGGCAGTCCAAAAGGCATCAAGCACGTGGCCGGCTCCAAAGACGGCGTTCAAAGTCACATCACGCACGAGCCCCAGCACGCGTGAGCCCATGATCGCCGCCATGACACGGGTGGCGGTGGCAATATTGCTGGGAGGGCGACTCATGAGAGTAGTGGAGGTTGATTCACGTGAAGAAGGCAATAAACCGTAGAGGGAAGAACGTAAATACGGAACTTAAATTTATCTAAACCGCAGCCAAAAAACCAAAAATGGAGCTTGTGATGGGGTATGGGCTGTCCTAAGTTTAAATACACTACATAGCTATATTCAATTATGTCATTTGAGGGTTGACGCCCTCCATTACTGGATATAGTAAAGAAACTTTTATAACATCATGATTAATAGATTTTTAGGACTCTTTTCAAGCGATATCGGAATCGATCTCGGAACTGCCAACACCCTTATTTACGTTAAGGATCGAGGCATAGTTTTACGTGAACCTTCCGTTGTGGCTGTGCAACAAGGAACCAAACATGTTTTAGCTGTCGGTGATGAAGCTAAACGCATGCTAGGCAGAACTCCTGGTAACATCGTTGCGGTGCGCCCTTTAAAAGATGGCGTGATTTCAGATTTTGAAATTACGGAAGAAATGCTTAAGCAGTTCATTAAAAAAGTTCACAAGAACCGTAGCTTTTTTGTTCCACGTCCTCGCGTTGTCATCGCCGTTCCTTCTGGTATCACCGAAGTAGAAAAACGTGCCGTGCGGGAATCCGCTTACCATGCGGGTGCGCGGCATGTCATGTTGATTGAGGAGCCTATGGCCGCTGCAATCGGGGCGGGACTACCTGTGCAAGAAGCGGCGGGGAACATGATCGTGGATATCGGTGGCGGCACAACGGAAGTGGCTATCATTTCACTGGCTGGTATTGTCTTTAGCCGCAGCATACGTGTGGCGGGCGATGAGTTAGATGAGTCCATCGTTAACTACATGAAGCGCGCTTATAACTTAGTGATTGGCGAACGCACGTCAGAAGATATTAAAATTAAAGTGGGCTCGGCTTATCCTTTAGAAAAAGAAACGAGTATCGAAGTGCGTGGCCGGGATTTAGTAGCAGGCTTACCTAAGACCTTAACCGTCACTTCTCAGGAAATTCGTGAAGCCTTGTTAGACCCTATTTCTACCATCGTGGAATCCGTGCGTATCACCTTGGAGCGTTGTCCTCCAGAGCTTTCCGCAGACTTAGTTGAGCGCGGGATCGTGCTAGCTGGCGGTGGCGCGTTGCTACGGGGATTAGATCGTTTGATCGCTGAAGAAACAGGTTTACCAGTTTATGTGGCAGAAGATCCGCTCAGTGCTGTGGCTGAAGGAACGGGCAAGGTTTTACAGGAATTAGAATTTCTGACTAAGCTCACTTCGACTGATCTGCGTTCTTAACCTTAAAAGAACAAAGGAACCGAAAGGCTATTTGTCATGTCGAGACCGATCTATTATATCGGAGCTCTTATTATCGTGGCCTTAGCCATCTTAGGCTACTTCTTGCCTGGTGGCTTAAAGGATCGCGTGGCGGAAGGCTCCATTGTCATCTCATCTCCTTTCCATCGCTCTCTGGACTGGGTCAAGCAGCGCTTCACTGGTGCCCAAGGGGGATTAAAAAATGTGGATGAATTGCGTAAGGAAAACCTTTATCTCAAAGGTCTCAACGCCATGTTATCGGCAGAAAATTTAGTGCTCGGGGGCTTACAAAAAGAAAACGGTCGCCTCAAGGAATTAATGGGCTTTAAGAACGACTCAGAATTTAAACTTTTAGCCGCTCGCGTCATCCAGCGGGATCCCTCAAACTGGTGGGATGCTGTCATCATTAACCGCGGGTATAAAGACGACCCTGACCTAGCTACAGATCAGCCGGTCATCAGCCCTCGCGGTGTAGTCGGAAAAACCACCGAGGTGGGACCTTACACAACGCGGGTGGTTTTGTTAGTAGATGAAAATTGTAAAGTCTCCGCCGTAACAGAAAGCAGTCGTGCTCAAGGAATAGTATCTGGGGAGACGATGATGAATAATCGTGCAGGTGCCACCTGTCGTTTTTCCTTCGTCCCGCGAGAGGTAGAATTCGCTACTGGCGAACGGGTCTTCACCTCGGGACTGGGTGGCATTTTTCCGGCTAATCTTTTGATCGGTGTTATCTCGGAGGCTCCCCCGCTTTCTGCGGATAAGAATTTCGGTCTCTACCGTGAAGGTCTTGTGCAGCCCACGGCAGATCTGAACAGTCTTCAGGAAGTTTTTATCATCATAGGAATTAAATAAAATGCGTTACGTTTTCATCATGCTAACCATTTTTTGTGGGCTCCTTTTTTCGCAACCCTTCGTGCCGGCACTAATGGGTCACGAGAACTGGTTACTAAACCTAACGCCGCTCTTGCTTACTTATGCGGCGCTGCGCGCGCGGGATTTTTCTCTGATGGCATTCATCATATTAGGCGGCTTGCTCCATGATTTATTACTGATGAATTATGTGGGCATGGGACCTTTGCTTTGGGGCTTGGTGGCTTTTATCGTGCGTAGTCAGAAGCCTTTGATGAGAGGGGGCAACTGGTTTTTTCTCCTACTGGTTACCTTCACGGCTTCCTTTGCTTATTTAAGTTTAGACCGTTTGTTTTTTTTAATTGCCGAAGGGTTCTGGTCGTGGAACCTGAGGTTAAGTTTTGAAATCGTTAAACTTTCAACGGTGAACACCGTGCTCTGCTTACCCATGTTTTGGCTGATGGATCGATTCCTAGGCAGCCCAACCGAGGCAGAGCACCGGTCGTTTTACTCCCATGCTCATCGATAACCCTGTTAACAATGCGGATGTTCGACTTAAGTTTCTTGGCTTAAGCGTCCTTGTGGCTGTGGGCATCCTGATCTTCGCCTTATATAAAATTCAGGTGAAAGAAGGCGCCATGTATGCGACCAGCCTACGCAACCAAACGACCGTGCCTGTGGTTTTATCCCCCGCTCGTGGCAGCATTTTAGATCGTAACGGCGTGGGTCTGGCAGAAAATAAAGCCAGCATCGACGTGGATGTTTATCTTCGCGAACTGGTGGGTTACTACTCACGCAGCAAAAAGGGGAAACTACCTAAAACCAATGTCCCTGGCCAAAAAGCCCAGATGCCGAATGTGCCCCTTATCTTGCAGGAAAGTGCAGGAGACATTTTTAGCCAATTAGCTTTCACGAGAACCTTTACCGACAAGGAGCTTCTCAATCATTATTATCAAACCCCAAACGTGCCTTTTCAGTTAGTGCACAACCTTGATTTTACTCAACTATCTAAATTTAGTGAACGCACTGTCAACATTCCTGGTATCCAAGAATCTGCGCGACCCGTCCGGACTTATAACTTCGGCGCCCTCGCCTCCCATCTCATCGGCTACGTAGGCCGAGTCGAGGAAGTTTCTAAATCCGAGTTTGTTCCTGAAAGTATCGGGAAAGAAGGCTTGGAAAAAACGTTGGATGAATACCTCCAAGGCAAACCTGGCTACAAAATGCTGCGTAAAAATAACGTTGGCTACATCCTAGGCGCAGATGCCATTCAGCAACCCAGCGTGGGCGGCACGGTCTATTTAAGTATCGACGCACGCATCCAACAAATCGTAGAAAAAACCATGCGCCGTGTCGGGCGTGGAGCTGCTGTGGTCATGGATCCTAACACGGGAGATATTCTAGCCATGGTCTCCGTTCCTAGCTTTGATCCGAACAGTTTTGTTCCTTCGCTCGATCCTAAAGAATGGCGCCGACTCGTCGCTGACTCAACTAAGCCGCTCACCAATCGAGCTCTCTCCCCCTACGCAGCGGGTTCTACCTTTAAAACCCTCGTCGCTCTTGCGGCCTTGAGTAATCCCAAAGCTAATTTTACTCCTAAAACCATTATCTACTCACCCAGTGCCGTTTTTCTAGCGAATCGTTGGTGGCCTGATTGGCCTAACAATGTTTTAGGAGGAGGAAACATCACGCTCCACACTGCCATGGAATGGTCCACCAATACTTTTTTCTATCAACTCGGGATCCGCACCGGCATAGAATCCATGGTGCAGATGGCTAAGAAAATTGGCTTTGGAGAAAAACTTCTCGTAGATGAAAATAATAATCCTATTATTGGGGGCGAACAGGCTGGGCAGATGCCTGGGCCGCAATGGATGGAAGATAAAGAAACAAAGCAGATAGAACTTTGGAAAGCGCGCAAAAAGAGAGATCCTAAATTTAAAATTCCCCGCACATGGAGAGAACGTTGGAGTGACGGACACACCGCTAACACCTCTATCGGCCAAGGCTACGTGGAAGTGACTCCACTGCAAATGGCCGTCATGATTTCCGCCGTAGCCAACGGCGGCGACGTCCTGTATCCGCGCCTCGTGCGCGCCATCACACAAATGGAGGGATCTGAAACGAAGTTACTTAAAGAGTATCCTGTTCGTAAACGAGCTGAACTGGGCATTAAACCAGAATACCTCAAAGCACTTAAAGATGGATTACGCGCCGTCGTCCAAACAGGCACAGGTAAAAAAGCCTCTATTGGCGAGCCCGATTTTTTAATTTCTGGCAAAACAGGAACCGCCCAATTTAACTCCTTTATTCAAGGATCACTCATGAAGGATAACAGAACGTGGTTCACGAGCTTTGCCCCTTACGATAAACCACGTTACGTCGTCGTCATCATGGTAGAAGGAGGTGTCAGCGGCGGCTCCACGTCTGCGCCCTTAGCTAGTGAAATTTTTCGAGGTATCCACAGTATGGAACAGGGCACCCCTATAGAAATGAGCTACCTTAATCCGGCCAAAGGCAACTACGCAGGCGTGACCAGCATGCCTCCCGTGACGGGTGATCCTTCCCTCACGGGAGCCGCCGCTACCCAGACGATGCCTACGGAACTTTTAGATCCTTCCTCTCCGATTATACCGGAAGATGAATCCGAAAACGCCACGGGAGCCTCTCGCACCATTCAAGAGTTTATGAACCGGAGGACGAGGTAAGACTCGACTAACCCGATGAACGTATTACAAAAAATTCTGCGCCTGCACTGGCTCTCCTTTGTCGTCATGCTAGGAATGGGCATAGCTGGCTATTACTTCATCAAAAGCGCCACCCAGATGTCGGACATGCCCGAACTTATCGTAGCACCACGGCAACAGCTCCTCTGGCTCATGATTGGGCTCTTCGTTTATTTTACCCTAGCCCTTATTAACTATGAATTCGTCCTGCGCTGCGCTCCTGTCATTTATGGTGGCATGGTGTGTATACTCATTTTTGTACTTCTTGCTGGCACCGAAGTCAACGGTGCAAAAAGCTGGATACGCTTTGCTGGTGTCAGCATTCAGCCCGCCGAGTTTTCTAAAATCGCTTACATCATCGGACTAAGTTGGTTTCTCCTGCAATTCCAAGAACATATTAAAGAATTCTGGGTCATCTGCGTAGTTATAGTGAGCATGTTGATTCCCGTGGGTCTCATTTTAAAACAACCAGACTTAGGTTCCGCCGCCGTCTTTCTTCCCATCACCTTCATCATGCTGTATGTGGCAGGGGTCCGTAAACGCTACCTTTGCATCCCCGTTATCGGCGCACTGCTTCTCTGTTGGCTTGCCTTTTTTGTTATCTACAAAGCAAAATGGGATGGCACGCTGCAGGATACCCTGCGCGGTTTACGTGACGGCATAGTCTGGACTGTTCCGGGTAACCATTTCGCTGCCCAAGAAACTCTGGAGGCCACAAGCGTGGCCCCAATTAAGAAAGCTAAAGCCTCACCCAAACTGGATGCCGTCCTTAGTTTAGAAAAAGTAGAGAATAAAAAAGTCATCATCCTCAAGCCCTACCAGCTTGATCGTATCCGCACTTTTTTTAACCCTAACCTAGACCCTCTTGGCTCTGGGTGGACGATCCGTCAATCCCTCATCGCCGTCGGCTCAGGCGGATTTAAGGGCAAGGGTTACCTTAAAGGAGACCAGAATATCTACGGCTTTCTTCCTAAAAATATTGCCTACAACGACTTTATTTTCTCCGTCATTGCGGAGGAATGGGGCTTCGTTGGCGGTAGTATCTTGATTGCAGCTCAAGGTCTTTTGATCCTTTGCCTCGTCACCATCGCCTCACGGGCGAAGGAAATGGGTGGCGCTCTCTTGGCTGCCGGCATGACGGGCATGCTATTTACTCACTTTTTTGTCAATGTCGGCATGACAATAAAAGTTGTGCCTATTACCGGCATACCTCTACCCTTTATCAGCTATGGTGGCACTTTTCTAGTCGCCTGCATGGCAGGATTAGGGATTCTCCAAAGCGTTTGGATTCATAAAAAAGCTTATTGATAATTTAACATAAAAGACTTCTTAACCAATTAGGACTAACATCATGATCATTCAAAAAATTAAAGAATTTTTCGGTATTGCTAAAAAAGGCGATGCTAAAGAACTCATCATTAACATCGAACCTCTCGAAAAACGTGTCGCCATGCTCGAAGGCGGCGTGCTGGAGGAATTCTCCATCGAACGCGACAGTGATCGCTCCATCTCCGGCAACATCTACAAAGGCCGCATCCATAACATCGAACCCGCCCTCAAGGCTCTCTTTGTTGATATTGGCGTTGATAAAAATGCCTTCCTCCATTATTGGGACGCTATGCCCGCAGCTCTCGACTCTGGGGTAGAACAAATTGATCGTGGCGGAAAAAATCGGGGTAAAAAAATCACCACCAACGACATCCCTAAACTCTACCCTCCTGGCTCCGACATTATTGTCCAAGTAACGAAAGGGCCCATCGGCACTAAAGGCGCCCGCATCACCACCAACATTAGCCTAGCAGGCCGTTACATGGTGCTCATGCCCTTCTCAGATCAATTCGGCATTTCCCGTAAAATCGAAGATCCTAAAGAACGTCAACGCCTCCGTAAAATTCTGCAAGAACTTGGCGTCCCTGAAACCATGGGCATCATCCTGCGCACGGCGGGAGAAGGCATGAAATCCCGCTTCTTCGTACGCGACTTGGCTCTGCTTCTTGAGCGTTGGGAAAACATAGAAGACAGCTTAAAAAATAAAAGATCTCCTGCCCTCCTGCTCGAAGAGCCCGACATCGTCGAGCGCACCGTGCGTGATTTCTTGACGGATGAAATAGATCGCGTCGTGGTCGACAACCTTGAGCAAGCTGAACACATTAAAAAACTCGTTGGAGCCATCTCTAAGCGCTCTGAACGAAAAGTCGTTTTTCACAATGAACCCGTGCCCGTCTTTGAGAAATATAACGTAGATAAACAAATCGATAACGCCTTCCGTCGCATGGTTTGGCTGAAGTCGGGTGCCTACCTCGTTGTTGATGAAACCGAAGCCCTCGTCGCCATCGACGTCAACACAGGCCGTAATAAAGGCGGCAGCGATACGGAAAACACCATACTCAATACCAACCTTGAAGCGGCCGAAGAAGTCTCGCGCCAACTCCGCCTCCGCAACATTGGTGGCATCATCATCATCGATTTTATCGACATGAAATCCCGCAAGGACCAACAACAAGTGTTAAAAGTTTTTAAAGATCACCTCCGTCGCGATAAAGCCAAGACCCACGTCTTGCCCATCTCCTCATTAGGTCTGCTAGAAATGACCCGTCAACGCGTGCAAGAAAGCATCAGCCGTTCCCTCTATCATGAATGCCCAGCTTGCAAAGGCCGCGGCATGGTCAAAACACCCGAGACCATGAGCGTCGAAGTTCAACGTCAACTCACGCGATTACTGGGAAAAAATACCAACATCCATGAATTGAAAGTATTTGTCCATCCTCTGGTCTTAGAACGTCTCCGTGCGGAAGATGAGGAATTGTTAGTTAATATCGAGCGTCGTTTTGAGTCTAAACTTACCTTCAAGTCGGACCATAATTTTCATTACGAAGAATTCAAGATATTGAACGCAGCGAACGATCAGGAATTAACATAAAGTTGAAACTTTCCCCTTTTCCTTGTGAAAAGATTGGGGTAAGTTTTCATTTCAGTTTTTGGCGGGCTGTAGCACAGCTTGGTAGTGCGCTTGAATGGGGTTCAAGAGGTCCCGAGTTCAAATCTCGGCAGCCCGATAAAAACGAGCGGTGCGGTCGCCGCGGCGACAGGTCCCGAGTTTAAACCTCGGCAATCCGACCAGTTTAGATTTAGGTAAGTTTTCGTTGGCTTTGAGCCGTGTTTCCCTGTTAGCTCCACCATTTTATGGCGAACCCCACTGATTCTGAAGTCGTCGTGGACAAAGACAGCGGTTTCTACAACTACCCGAGCTGCCTGGACAACCTAATCAAATAAGTAATTTCCATCAGTATCTATACCATGAAGATTGTTAGATCCCTTCCTCCACTTATAACGACCGTCCTGCTTCCTGATGGATTTTCTATAAGGGTGACTAGGGTTACATAAATGGAACCTATAGCTGAAATTGAAATTAAGATTGAGGGTTCTGTGGGGGCACTGAAGCTGACCCCGGAGTTAGTTGATATTAATGAAATTCGCGAGATGTTAACTGAAGCATCGCATCTGTTCTTTCCTACAGAAAAACGGGCACAGCGTCCGCTGATCAGTTACGAGCTTTCTGAAGGCTCGGTTCTGCACAGATTCCGCACGCTTACCCAGAGCGTTATCGGCTTCGGGGCAGTCATACTCCAAATAAGTGAAGTAGGACAAATTGATTTTTTGCATGAATGTAGTGCTGTAGCCATAGAAAATTTTCAATAGTTGGCATGGCAAACAAACTATGTAATAACGATTACGGCCAATGATCACCGTCTGAAAATCGACAAAACAACCCATTTTATCCGCAGTGAAAAGCTTTGGGTGGAAGCAGAGTTTTATGTGTATGGCGAAGTGGTAGATGCTGGAGGAAAAACCAATCCGAATCTCCATTTGGACACGGAAGAGTTCGGTGTTCTCTCTATTGCTGTGGAAAAACACGTGCTTAAACAGCCTAAGGAAAATCTGCTTTATAAAAAATTTGGAGTTCGAGTCTTAGGCAAACAAAGCATACAAACATTTGAGATTGATCGATCCTCCCTTACTTTTCTGGAGCTACTAAATTACGAAGCGGACTACTCAGCGGATTACTTGGATCAACTTGCCCAAAAAGCGCAGCCTTCATGGCGTGATGTTACCGACATAGATGCTTGGCTGGCTGAAATCCGACAGGAAGTTCATGCCTAAGAATACGTTAGGTTATGGGGTGCTCTGCGACACGAGCTTTCTGATTCGGCTAAATAAAACTGATGATCTTCTGCATTCGTCGGCTCGGCAGTATTTTAAGTTCCTTAAGCGATGGTAGACATCGGAAGTATGTTTCAACTGTTGCGCTCGCAGAGTATGCCGTAAGAGATAAGATTGAGCATTTGCCCATTAGGTATTTACGGGTGTTGCCTTTTAACATAGATCATGCCCAACGCGCTGGAGAGTTTACAGCGGCAGCCATGAAAGTGCGAAACCAGTTGCCGACAGAGATACATCCCGTGCGGTTATTCCAAACGACACCAAAATGTTTACCCAAGCCGACGTGACAGAAGCAATTACACATTATCTGACAGCGGTTGAAGCTTGCAAAAAAATATATGATGCCGTTAGCACTCTCCATAAACCTCGGTTTCAAATAATCACTTTAAATATGCCTCATCATCAGGCTTTTGGATTATTGAATATCGGCGACTAAACTAGGGCTACTGCTAGCATCGCAGAAAGAGCTGACATGGAATAAGACCATGGGCTGTGATAAGATCTTGGCTGGTTGCAAGTTTTGTTATTCTGTAATCATTTCCCGTCGCAACGCTAACGCAGGTCAGTGGACACGTTCTAACTGATGGGTCTGTTCAGGTGTGGCGTTAAAGATTAATAGGGCTTCTGCATGAGCCGCACCATCCAGTGTCCAAGCGGCACCGAGGGCGTGGGAGAGCCTAAGCTTGCCACCGCAGACGCTGTGAATGTTTAGCTCCTCTGCATTTCCGTGACGAAAACTCCCAGAAAAAATAAAGCCTATCTCCACGCGGATTTGGGTAAAGACTAGGTCTCGCCAGCCTTTGCACAGGCGGTCTGTGATGGTGATGGTGTCCTACCGAAACGAAACGATCATCACTAAAATGGCACTAATGGCTCCCATGGCGGCGTCCATTTGCATGATTTCATAACAGAGGAAATCGGCACCCTTGCGGTGGTCAGGCCAAGTGAGTGAGCCGTCATCCCAAGCGAAGACTCCAGCTCCAAGCTCCACAACCAATAGCATTTCTAAACGAGCCTATCGTGCATAATGCGGATGTAGTCTAAAAAAATCGTGCAGTCATGCAATCCTTCGAAAACACATGCACAAATCACATAATCTGTAAGTGATTTAAAACAAGCATCTTATGTCTAATGTTTAGTTATGGCACGCCTTTTGCAGGATTAGTTATGTTCATTAATTAAATTAAAAAGGAAAACGATGTCTAAAATAACTACGCTACACGAACTCTATATCGAGCAACTTCAAGATTTGCTCAGTGCTGAAAAACAACTAATCAAAGCCCTTCCTGCCATGGCTAAGGCTTCTTACGATTCTAAGCTAAAGGCTGGTTTTGAGGAACACTTTGCTGAGACAAAGGTCCACGCTCAAACGGTTGAACAAATCTTATCTTCTCACGACGAGAAACCAGGCACTAAAAAATGTGCGGCTATGGAAGGTCTGATTGAAGAGGGTAAGGAAATGATTTCAGAGGATGCGGAAGAAGCCGTCAAAGATATTGGCTTAATTGCCGCTGCCCAACGAGTCGAACATTATGAAATTGCGGGTTACGGTTGTGTTCGCACGTATGCCAAGATTTTAGGTTACGAAAAAGACAACGTAGTCCTTCAAGGTATTTTGGATCAAGAAGGTGACACAGATAAAAAACTAACCAAAATAGCAACAACACTAAATCTAAAAGCTGAACTAGGAGCAACGAAATAATATGGGTACAATTCTACTAATCATTCTAATCTTACTACTGTTGGGCGCATTGCCCGTATTCCCTCACAGCCGCAGTTGGGGCTATGGACCATCCGGTGCACTGGGAACAATCCTAGTTATCCTGCTCGTGCTTTATCTACTAAAAGTTATCTAATACCTTTGTATGCTCAAAGCTAAAGCAACGCTCTTCCTTGTTTTCATGTTGAGCTGCGTGGGTCAAGTCCCCGCAGCTCCCTCCTTCTTGACTACGTCAAAACAAGATAGGGCATCCCGTGAAAGTGCTGCTGGGGGCTACGCTTTGCTGCGAGAGTTGGCAGAGAAGGAAAGTAACGTAGATAAAATACTCATCCTTAAGAACCCTTCAGAAAGGGTGGCAAAGGTTTTAAAGGATATTACCGATACTTTCTCGGATTTAAAATCCGAATGGCCTAAGGGTCTTCCTGATCCCAGCACACTGCCTTCCCTAAATAAAGTCCTACCTGATACTGAGCGGCGGGCTCGAGCCTCGATCGAATCAGAAACGACCAAGCTCGTTCTGACCTCGTCGGGTGCGGATTTTGAGTATCACATACTTATGAGTCAGGTGAAAGCTTTGGGTTATGCGGATCATTTGACACGTGCTCTCTTACGCCAAGAGAAATCTCCTAGGGCTTTGGCTCTGCTTAAAAAGTATCAGGATAAGTTCAGGAAACTGAATAACCGCACCTCGGATCTCCTGCGAGACCGCGCCTCTAACCGGTCTAATAAGTAAAATACAGAAGGCCGGTTGGTCTCCACGGAAAACTTCAGTCTTTGGCTAAGGTAGCTCCATGCCCAAGCAATGGCACGAACTGGCAAATAGAAATTTAATAAATAAACAAACCGTTGATTTGTTTATTTCAAAAGCGGAGAGGTTGCACGATCCGTGTTTTCTCGGGGCAGGTGAAAGGCCTCAGCCATAGATTTGGCGAAAGCAGAAAAGGTTACGGGTTTCTCAACATAGTTAGCAACGCCTAGCTCATGGCATACTTTTAAATCTGAGGGATTTTGTGACGTACTCGTAATAATTACGGGTATAGCAGTGATGGCTTTCATAGCCCTAATGTGTCGTAGTAATTCTATTCCTCCTAAACTAGGTAGTTTTAGATCTAAAAAAATCACCATGAGTTGGCTAGCTTCGCCATTTTCATTTGTGCGAAGGTAGTTTAGGGCTTCCATTCCATCAGCGATAAATTTTACTTGGCCGATCATGCCTGCTTTATCTAACTGACGGGTAAGTAAGACGGTATCGTCTTCATTGTCTTCAATAACTAGGACGCGAATGGGTGCGGCGGATAGGTTGCTCATAATTTAAGGTTTAGCTGGAGGCGTTATATCTTCACTGAGTAAAGTGGAAAGGTGAGCGGACTGGAGACCGCTAGCAGGATCGAGCCATATTTTTTTAATACACATGGCTAAGTCTGTCATGTTGCTGAGAGAGGTGGGTTTAACTAAGTAAGCGTTCACATGCAGCTCGCTGGCACGCTTCGCATCTTTTCGTTCGGATGAGGAGGTGAGCGCAAGCACCACCATGAGGTGTAAAAGAGAGTCTCCTCGAATCCATTGCAACACTTCTAACCCCGTTTTTTTAGGAGTTTTAAGATCGAGCAATAGAAGGTAAGGAAAAATACTATCCGAAGTGATATCTTCTTTTGAAAATTTACTTAAGCATTCAATCATAGCTTCACCGTCTTCATGGCGCTCAACCTCGCAGATGATGCCAGCCTTGGTTAAGGCGCGTACAGTCAAGAAGGCATCGTCATCATTATCTTCGAGTAAAAATATTTTTTTCATAAGGCGTTATTCAGATCGAGTTTTTTCAGATAAACATAAGTCTAACCAAAAGCGAGTTCCCTGACCTAACTCGGATATGATACCTATTTGACCATTAAGACTTTCGACGGCTTTCTTCGTAATAGCTAAGCCTACTCCCGTGCCAGTGTAAAGTTTAGAGTTGTTAAGTTGTTCGAATATGCGAAAAGCTCGTTCGTGGTTCACAGGGTCCATGCCGATGCCGTTATCCTCAATCCAAATTCTTACGACATTCCCCCGATTTTCCGCCCGAATCCAGACACGTGGGGTAACGCCTACTGGCACGAACTTTACGGCATTACCCAAAAGATTAGAGAAAATCTGGGTCAAACCGGACTCACGCCCTAGCACGATGGGGAGATGCCCCTCAATGTCCACATCCACCGCAGGTGCTTGTAAGTTGGGATAATGGGCGATCATGTCCCGCACGATTGCGTCTAGGTCTAGAGGAATGAGAGGAGTGCTTTCACGCGTTACGCGCGTGTAAGTTAACAAATCTTGGATGAGTTTATCAAGCCGCTCCGCTGCTGCTTTAATACGCTCTAGGTAGCCCCGTCCTTTATCATCTAAGCGTTCCCCATAATCTTCTAGGATCGCTTCAGCGTAGCCCTGCATGGAACGTAGAGGCGACCTTAGATCATGTGAGACAGTATAAGAAAACGCCTCCATTTCCATGTAAGCCTGCCTTAAATGTTCTGTGCGACCAGAGACCTCTAGCTCAAGAGTTTTTGAGTATTCCATTAATGCTTTTTGGGCTTTTCGTTCAACGGTAGAATCATGGAAAACGAGTACAGTGCCCAGGATGCCATGGGTCTCATCAAAAATGGGGGAGGCACTGCATTGAATGGGAATTTCCTCCCCATCACGTGAAACGAGGAGAGCTTCTTTAACTAAGACGATATTTTTTTTGTCTTCCAAAACTTCCGCCACGGGGTTGCGCATGGTCTGGCCGGTGTTGGCGTCCTTAATTTGAATGAGCTCCGTCACACTAAAATTAGAGGCCTCTTTCTCAGTCCACCCGATTAGCTTTTCTGCCTCACGATTTAAGAACGAGGCACGCCCTTCATGGTCTGTCGCTAAGACGGCATCGCCGATGGAGACAAGGATAACTCGGAACCACTCTCTTTGATGCGCAAGTTCTCTTGTGCTATGGAGAACAGCTTCCAGTGCTGTGAGGTGCTGATTGTTTAAAAGATGAAGTTGCTTGAAGACGTGCGTTCCGATCGTAATCGCAGCTACCAATAAAAGAAGTAAGCCACCCCAAGCTAAAGCCTGCTGCATGCGCGTTACTTCGTCAAGCCGCTCTTGTTGCAGCTGTCTTTCAGTACTAATAAAATCATCAAAAAGAAAGCGTACACTATCCATTAAAGCCTTACGTTGCTTCATTTCTGTAAGCTCTTGTGGAAGGAGAATAGTTGTCGAACCGCTTCTGCGCATATGTCTCTGTTGGCCGTCCTTAGCCGAGGCCAGCCACGCACTACTGGCGTCTATTATTTTCTGCACACGCACTTTTTGATCTGAATTTTTTTCAACCAAAGCTTCCAATTCCTTGTAAGCAGGACTGACTACTTCAAAAGCCCTGTTGTAAGGCTCTAAAAATTCAGGGTTGTAGCCAGAAAGAAAATAGCCGCGTAGGCCGGTTTCTAAATCGACCGTTAGCTTCAAGCAGGTTTGCGCTTGGATAATGACCCTTGAGGAGCGATCCGCCCAATAGATCCTATTAAAAAGATTAAAGCACAATATAGTTAACAGGAGAGTAACGCAGAGAACAACACTCACTGGCAAAAGAACCGTTTTGTAGAGTGTGGAGCGGAAAAGGCTGATTTCTTTAATGGACATAACTTTTTAGATTAAGAGTGAAGGGTGTAGGAAGGTAAGGTTACAATGAATTCAGCACCTTCTCCTAAGATACTGCGAGCATAAACATGGCCTTGGTGAGCTAAAATGACTTCGCGAGCGATGGATAGGCCTAGCCCTGACCCAGATTTATTTGTTCCTGGCACGCGATAAAACTTATCAAAAATTCGATCCAAATCAACGGAATCAATCCCATGGCCTTGATTGCTAATGCGAAACTCTACTTGGCCGTCAGAGTCCACGGATACGTGGGCTTGAATGGGCGTAGCAGGCTCGGAATATTTTAAAGCATTCGTGAGGAGATTGGTGAAAACATAGGCCATACGTTGGCGATCAACATTTACCTGAGGCACGTGTTCTTCAGCCTGCAGGTGAATACGGGAGGCCGCGTCTGGGGTGAATTCCTGCACGGATTGGAGTGCCGTCTCCAAGAGTATTTTCGGGCTCGTTTTTTCCAGGTTCAACGCAGGAGCGCCTTGTTCCATACGACTAAGATCTAACAAATCGTCTAAGGTGCAAATAAGCCTTTCGGTGTCTTCCCGCGCTGTGCGGACTAATTTTTCTTGGGTCGCAGTTAAGGGCTCGGCCTCTTTTTCTAACAAAAGATGGAGCGCTACACGCATGCTGGTAATGGGCGTTTTTAACTCATGGCTGACGGTAGAAATTAAGTTAGTTTTAACTTGATCCATCAAGCGGGCTTGGGTGATGTTTTCTAAAATGACGGCCACGCCAAAAAGGGTGCTATTTTCTTCCCGCAAAAGCACGATGCGAGGTAGGTAGTAGTGATCCCTTTGATCAAAGTGAAACCGAATGGAATCCTTAGCCAAGAGGGGAAGAAAATCATTTCCACTGCTGATAACATTATCAACTATTTTTTCAATTTGATCAGGTAAACGATTCATTCCAGCGAAGAGAAGTTTTAGAGCTAAGGTGTCGGCTGGAGGGTTGCGGAATTCTACTTCATGATTTAAACCTAAAACAAAAATGGGATCAGGAAAAGAGGCGAGCGTTTGTTGAATGGTGCGATTCAGACGGGTGAGCTTACCTTGATCGGCTTCACGAAAATCTTTGAGCTGGCGCGCCATTTCATTAAAGTGATGGGCTAGAATTCCGACCTCGTCGTTGGAGGTGGGGATGAGACTTTGATTTAGGTCGCCCTGACCTACTTTTTGGATAGAAGCTGCTAAAGAAGATAAGGGATCAAGTAGGCCACGGGTCAGGCGGAACGAGGCATAGACGGCTACTATCACCGCGATAATCATAAAAAGAATTAAGAGACGAATGGTCGAGTCGATTTCTATTTTAGTTTCGCCGTTGCGCATTTGCATCGTTTGGTGAACGTGTTCTAGGAGAGCGTCTGATTGTTCTGAGAGAACGGACGCCTGCTGGGTGAGCCCGCGTGCTAGGCTGCGACGGTGATCGACTTGCTTTAGGGGCGTAGCAAGAAAAGCAGGGGCATTTTTTTGGAACGTTCGATAACTTGCCGTCAGGGTCTCTAGCAATTCACGACCCTTCTTATCAAGGTTGATAGGCTGTAAGCGGCGTAAGCAGGATTCAAAACCTAGGACAGCTTTAGAAAAGCCTTGGGGTTCTGCTTCAAGCTCGGCGGCCTCTTCTGCCAACAAAGCTGCCGTGCTTTGATCGATGCAGCGCTTAAGCTCTTGTAAGGCTCGGGAGGTTTCTAGGTTTTCACTTAGGATTACTTCGACTTGGTTACCTAAGTGATTACAGCGGTCAATGGCATACAGGCCAAGTGCCAGCAAGATAACTAGTAGGCAGAGCAAGCCTAGAACGAGCCGTGTGCGTAGCATATTAAATAAGACTAAGCATGGATTAGATTCACTTCAACTGTTCTTGGCTAAAGATCAGCATGGAGTAGGGAGCTAAAGAAAAGGTCATACGGTGGGGTTGACCGTCACAGGGTTCAGGACTTGTTGTGGAAGCTTGAACGGGATGCTGAATATCCCCAAATTGTTGACTGTAGCCCTCCCAGTCGGAGTTAATCCGCACCTGCCATTCGCCCTCACAAGGACTGCCCACGGTATAATTTTCAAAACTTTGGTGCCCTAAGTTAGCCACCATGATCACGTCGTCTCCTCGGCCTCCAGAATGGAAGCGATGAAATGCGATGACCTTATCTTGATGGTTTAGATGGAAAACATTTAAGCCTGATCCCGTAAAACCGCGTGTTTGGTTGGAACGATTGAGGCGTAGCGAAATCAAGTTTTGATAGAATAAGCGGATGCCTCTATGGGTGGAGGCTTTTTCCCAATCAACAGGGACATCGTCTTGAAACCAGCCGTCTTCAAGAAATTCTTGACCCTCAAACAACATGGGGATACCACGCGCCGTTAAGGTTAGCCCGCCACCCAGAATAGAACGCTTTTGGGCATGGTAGCCCGCAGCGTCATCTGGCGAAACTTCCGAAGGAATACGAGAAGATCCATTAGCTACTTCATCGTGCGACTCCGTGTAAACGATACGGGCGCAGGGATCGTTATTATGCATATTAGTTAAAGCACCTGCTACAGCACCCATGTTGCGATCCTCATCTTGGATACAGCTTACACATGTGCGTATGGGATGGACGAAGGCAGCGTCCCACTGCGCGTGGAAACCCGCTCCCCCCGCTCCACTTTCCTCGGTGACCCAATTGTTACAGGCCAAGTCCTCCGCAATCATTATTTTTCCTGGAAAGTGCTGAGCCACTTCGTTGTTAACCCATTGCATGAGAGACCAAGCATCTGGAATTTCTGTATCTGCGGAATAAGAGTTACCGTTTACGTCCCGCATAAAAATAGTGGAGTCTAAACGTAGCCCATCCACATGGTAGTCTTCAAACCACATAAGTGCATTGTCACGGATGAACTGCCTTACTTCACCGCGTCCGTAGTCTGGCCTATTCTCCCCCCAAGGCGTAGAAGAACGCCAGTCGTTGTAAAAATAGATGCCGCCTTTGTCATTTTGGTTCCACCCATCGAACTGCCATAAATCTAAATCCGCTGGTCCGAAGTGATTATAAACAATGTCTAATATAACGGCAATGCCGTGAGCGTGCGCCTCATCTACGAGTATTTTTAAGGCCTCAGCTCCACCGTAGCTTTCTTCGACAGCGAATGGGTTAGTTACATTATAACCCCAAGATCTTTCGGAAGGAAACTCGCAAGGAGGCATTAACTCAATGGCAGTTACTCCCAAGTTTTTTAGGTAAGACAGCCGATGCACAACGTCAGCGAATGTTCCAGGTTTATTTTTCTTTTTAGGAGCAAAAGTGCCCACGTGTAATTCATAAATGACAAGCTCGTTGAAGGAAGGCATGTCAAAGTCTGGATATTTCCATTTATACTCTGACTGAAAAATAACAGATAATAATCGTTTAGGCTCAATGCGCTTGGCATAGGGATCATTTTTGCGAAATGTTTTGCCTTCAAAGGTTAATTCATATTGATAACATTGGTCTGGCTTTGCCTCGGGAATGGATAGACGCCACTTCCCATCATCACTTCGTTTCATGGGATAGGATGCCCCCTTCCAGTCGTTGAAATCTCCGACTAAATCAACTTGGGAAGCGTTAGGTGCCCAAACACAGAAATGGACAGATGAGGAATCAACAACAGATCCCATGTTTAAAGGGTTGTGTAGAGATGGAATGGTTTCCGATTTCTTAGGTTCGACTTCAGGCATTGTGTTCATAAGCGTGGAATATAAGCGTGTATTTAATTGAAATGATCTTGAAAGTGCTCACCAAGCATCACAGGAAGAAAGATCATATTCGTGCATTTTGAGGTGCAGGGTTCATGCCGTTGTTTACGAATAACTATTTAAGCCGTTTAGCTTTAATAGGTTAAAAACAGAATCAATCAATGAAGGCATTGCATGAACTGCTGATTTTCGTGCATTTTGCATCTTGCGATTTGGCCAATCGTGCAGAAGCCATATTAAATTAAAAAGTTAAAGCACTGGACCCATAAGCCGGCAAATATTTTCGATCAAGCGTGTTTTAGTAGATCGTGCTTGGACGGATTCAATGTTGACCGCCTTTGAGAGAGCGAAATCCTCTAGCAACGTTTTTTCCAATTCCGTGACCACACTCTCGGAATGAACCACAACATTAAGTTCAAAGTTGAGCCGCAGGGAACGCACGTCAAGGTTAGCTGAGCCCACACTAGCCCAAGCCGTATCAATAAGGGCAAGCTTGGCGTGATGGGTGCCGACTTCGTATTCATACAGTTTCACGCCGTAACTAAGTAATTCCTCGTAGAAGGCTCCGGCACCTTTGACTAGGCAAGAGTGGTCGCTTTTTGTTGGAATAAGGATGCGCACATCCACTCCGCGGGCAGCAGTAAGTTTCAAAGCTGACAGGAAGGGTTCAATAGGAAAAAAGTATCCAGCACTGAACCAGGCTCGTTCTTTAGCGGCATTTAATAAGGCGACTAAAGATAAAACGAGAGGATAATTTTTAGAATCTGGACCGTCTTCGATAACTTGAGCCAGCGCTTTACCGGCAGGTGAGGGAGTCGGGAAAACCATTTCTGAGCCTAAATCTTCCCCCGTCGCAAAATGCCAATCTTCCCAAAATGTTTGGCATAAATTTTTAATGACGGGACCAGTAATTTGGATTTGAACATCCTTCCATTGACCGAACTTGGGATCTTCAGACATGTATTCTCGCCCTATGTTCATGCCGCCAACAAACGCTACCTCTCCGTCGATGATCTGCAATTTTCGGTGGTTACGGAGGCTAAAGTTCCAGCGATTACGGACGAGGTGCAAAGCATTAAACCAAGAGAAATTGCCTCCCGCGTCCACCAAGCTTTGAAAATGGGTTTTCGGTAGAGATAGGCTACCCATCTCGTCTAGGATTAGTTTTACCATGACCCCCCGCTGCGCTGCTGCGGTTAATAGAGCAAGAATCCTTTTCCCGTGGGCGTCGTCCTTCCAAATATAAAATTCAATCAAAATGGAGCTCTGAGCCTCGGAAATAGCTTTTTCTAAGGCGGGGTAAAAATTCTTAGCCTCTAATAATACCTTCGCCTCAGCATAACTGCTGCTGGGATAGATATTTAGTTCCGAGAGAAGATGAGCTAATTCATTGTCATGAGCGTTTAGGCCTTCATAGGGAGATACTTCCCCTTTGTTACGACGCTTAGACCACACCCGACGACGGCGCAAATGACGACGATAAATTCGTTCGCTTCCGAACAATAAAAACGCCAATGCGCCGAGATAGGGAAACAAGAGCACTGCCCACATCCAAGCTAACATTCCAGCAGGACGCTTATCAGAAAGCAGAATGAAGGGTAGCGTAGTGAGGGAAAGAGCTAGCCCAATTAACCAGACAATAATCCAAGGATTATTCATAATAATACTTCACCTCTTGGAATCTCTCCAACTGAATTATCAAACTAGCAGATGATCCCAATTTACTTCTTAGGATTAACCTAAGAAGCTAAACAGGTAAGATTAAGAACGGCGACCCATCACGATCACTGCTACACCGCCAGCAATGAGAAGTCCGCCTGCAATGGGTGGAAGGGGGATTTTCTTTTGTGTATCTGCTGTGATTTGGAGTGCACCTATATCGACAACTTTTTCCCGTTTGGTGTAGGTTATGGCTTGATAGCTTAGAGCGATCACGCCTAATACAATGAGGGCGATTCCGACGAGGAGTTTAGTATTCATAGTTATTGTCTTTCTTTAGGTTTGGACTTAGTCGAGTCCGTATTTTTTTCGTTTGCGGTAAAGGGTTGCAGCATCAATACCCAAAAGCTTAGAGGCTTCATCTAGGCTAGAGCTCTTAGCCATGATTTGGCGGATATGTTCGCGTTCTATTTGGTCTAAGCTGATGAAGGAGCCGAGACCAGAGTTAGGTGTCTCAGCATTGCTGATAGAGTCAGGCACATCAGCGGTTTGGATCTGATCCCCCGATGTGAGGATAACGGCACGCTCAATAACGTTCCGCAATTCTCGTATGTTGCCTGGCCAATTGTAACGGCGAAAGGTCTGCATGGTTTCAGGACTGAATCCTTTAACGCGTTTCCGCATCTGCGCGTTGAGTTGACGCAGTAAGTGTTGCGCTATTATGGGAATATCCGCAGGTCGTTTTCGCAAAGGCGGCATCTCCAATACTATAACGCTTAATCGGTAGAATAAATCCTCTCGGAAACTACCGTCCTTAACTGCTTGAGCCAGATCGCGATTCGTCGCCGCTATGATCCGCACGTTAGCCTTTTTAACTTTAGGATCACCGACGCGTTCGTATTCACGATCTTGCATCAACCGTAGAAGCTTCGTTTGCAAATCCATGGGGAGCTCACCCAGTTCATCTAGAAAAAGAGTGCCACCTTCGGCCATGACGACCTTACCTGAAGCATCACTGGTGGCTCCAGTGAAAGCCCCTTTGACATGACCAAATAGCGCGCTCTCTAGAAGTTCCCGGGAAAGACTGGGGCAGTGTACAACGATAAAAGGCTTAGTTTTTCGTTCGCTGGAACGGTGGATGCGTCGAGCCAACTCCGTCTTACCTGTCCCGCTTTCGCCTAAGATTAAAACGGTTGCTGAAGTTGATGCGGCCTTATCAGCCATGCTAAAGATTTTTTGCACTTCATGATCCTGCGTATCACTTTCAACCTGAGGCAGCTCTTGTTCCAGCCTCGTCTCTAATTCAGCGACGCGCCCTTCTAGTTGAATAACGCGTTGCACCCGATAAAAAATTTGGCGCATCTCGTCGGGAGTGAAAGGCTTTGGCAAATAGTCTTGTGCCCCAAGTCTTATGGCCTCGACAGCGGTTTCAATAGAAGCATGGGCAGTAAAGACCACAACAGCTAGTCGCGGTTGGAATTGTAAAAGCTTAACTAAAACTTCTAGCCCGTTTTCATGGCCTAGTTTCAAGTCGAGCAAAGCGGCATCGAAATCATCGGAGGCTAACATTTCTAGAGCCTCTGCCCCGCTTGAAGCTTGCGCTGATTCGTAACGCATGGTTCCGAGAACTACCGCTGTGGTGTCTCTAATTCTCGGTTCGTCATCAATAATCAATACGCGCATGGGGGCTAATCCTTAGTTAAAAAAAGTTGTGGCTCGTGTAGCTATTAATAATACCCCTATTAAAATGAAGTAGCTCGCTATAAGATAAGCGATTATTCTAGGAGCTAAGAAAATCACTACAGCCATCATAATGGCAAGGCCACCCACTAATAACAAGCCTAGGGATAAGCACATAATAAGGCCTATAATAAATAATAAAGTGGCTAATAAGTAGGATAAAAGATTAGGGAACATGAGGATCAATCCTCCTGCTATGATCGGAGGGAAATAAAGGGAAGGTGGAGAACCATAATAAAATCCTAGGATTCCGCTAATAATAAGATAAGCGGCCAAGACACTGTAAAGAAGCTGCGGCCAAGCTAATACCAAAACGCCACAGGCGATAGTAAGTAAGCCTATAACCATCCACGGAACGCTAAATTCTGGGCTTATGGGCATAAAGGTAGGCATCAGATATCGACGCTTAGGAGGTTATCCCAAGCGCCGTTTTATCTGTATTCTAGCTCGTTGGGGGACGTCGTCCCATAACTAAGAAGACAACAAAGAGCACGAGGAACAGGACGAAGCAAATCTTTGCTATTCCTGCCGCCATGCCCGCTATCCCGCCGAACCCTAATAATGCTGCAATCAATGCAACAACGAGAAATGTAACAGCCCATCCTAACATATTGATCCTTTCTAGCGTGTATTTACACACGCACTGGTTTATTGTGTGCCATTACTTACTATCACTATGATAGTCGCCATGGTCTTTAAACATTTTTTCGACATCTTCGCGGGTCTTGCCCAGACGCTTTTGCACACGTCCCACGAGCTCTTCTTCTTTGCCTTCAACGTAAACTAGATCATCATCCGTGAGATCAGCGTATTGTTGTTTAATTTTTCCTTTGATGATGTTCCACTCGCCTTTTATTTGTAATTTATTCATAAGTATTCTTTATTGTGATTTTAGTTAATTATTTAACGGACACTTTGTTTAACGTCTTCGATAAGCGTTCTTACTTTCGCCTCGTTAAAGTCTCCGCGAATTTCCGAGCTACGTTTTTTTAACTCGGTGAGTTTGTAGAGTGCTTCTGCTTTTTTCTCTCCAACGGTTGATTCGACGCGCACTTCTAGTTCTCTGATTTCTCTATCTAAATCAGCAAATGCGGTCTCAGCTTTTAGCTTTAGTTCGTTAGATCCAGTTGTGTCAAAGGCGTTAACTGCGGCCTCTGCTTTAACTGTTTCTAGTGTAGTGATATCCGCTTTTTTCTGTTCAGAACAAGCCATTAAGGTAAATAGGGCTAGTCCAGCAGCTGAAGCTAATGTAGGTATTGCGTAATTTGTTTTTTGTGTTTTTTTCATAAGTTTTGGTTGATGTTTCATTAACAGACATTGCTAGGAACGTGCCAACAATCCTGTGGGATGTCTTTACATGTTCCCGTTGAACGCATTAGAAAAAATAGTGGGTGGATCTAGTCGCTTACGTTATGCGATCAAACCGTGCAGAATTGCATGAAAATAAGAATATAAGACGTTTTTTGCACGACTATGATTTCTTGCTGGCCTGCCCGTATATTATCTAAGCTGCTTGAGGTTAACCTTTTAACTCAGCCGTCGGATCTGTTGGCATAAGTCGTGCATAATGGGATGAGTCATGAAAATAAAATTAAATCAATATCGTAAACCCCCCTATCAACTTCTACTCACCGCCACACTTAGCCTCTGCTGCGTGCTAGGAATAAGCACTCAGTCGATTGCCCAGACTTCAATGACGGAAACCACCACAACCATCAGCACCACAGCCACTCTTAATGACATTGCGGCTCAAGAGCTAGCACTCAAAGAAAAAAAGTTAGAACTCGAAAAAGCACTGCTTATTCAAGAAAAAACGCAACTACTGGATGTGCAAAAAGCCGAGCTGGCATTAGAAATTAAAAAACTAGAGTTGCTCAAAGCTCGTCGTGATTTGATGGTTAGAGAAACCGAGGCTGCTCTGGCGATGGAACTTTCGGGTGATGTATTATTTGACGTTGCTAAATTTGAAATCAAGGAGATGGCTGAACCCACACTGCGTCAAGTGGCTTTGCTCTTAGGGGAGTATCCCAAGGGCAGCATTGTTGTTACTGGCTACGCTGACTCCACAGGTAAGGCTCAAGACAATCTTGAACTATCGCGTAAACGCGCCGAAGCCGTTAAAACTTATCTTCTAAATAAATCAAATGTTTCCAGTGAACGGGTGATTGCCAAAGGTGTTGGGGAAACCAAACCGGCAGCCTCCAACACAAGCATGGAAGGGCGTCAGCTCAACCGTCGCGTGGAAATTACTTTAGCTAAACCTTCTACACTTTAAGGATAAAAAATGCCCGCTAGGCGGTGTCTGTTGGATACCCTAGTAATGATTTACCCCGTTCCTGCTTACAGGAACGGGGTTTTCTGTTGGGTAGGCAATGCAGGGGAAGGAGCGGTGTTTTGATAGCGAGCAGGGTGTTCACCTCTGCATGAGTGGACTCATTTTTAAAAGCTGAAACCAAGGGGATTTTTCAAAACAAGCGTCGTAAAAAAGAAAAACGCAAACTAACCAGTTTGCGTTCTCCTAGGAGGAATAATGAAAAATGAATAAACTATCTATAAGAGTTAGACAGGCTAAGTGTTAGAA
>JAWXBW010000005.1:0-11609 GCA_034440395.1 Blastochloris sp.
TCTGCCGAAATGTTGCGGGCTCAACTTCGTTGTTTAAGTAAAGTCGCTTTGCGACAAGCAAACGAACCCAAGGGTTCTCGTCATTTTTATCTTCTCGCTATTGCGAGGACGCCCTTTAGGAAAAGTGCGCTCGAGAGGACTCGAACCTCCATGGTTTTACCCATAAGCACCTCAAGCTTACGCGTCTGCCATTTCGCCACGAGCGCATGATACCGAATTTCAGATAGTGCCCAAAGTATCTCGCTTAATCAAGGGCAAAATCTTTTGTTCTTTTTCTAGAACTGGACTAATATGTCCCATGATTACTCACGTTGTTGTGTTTTGGACAGATAAGCCTTATGCCTCTAATCGGGATGCTTTACTACTCGGGGCTGAAAAACTTTCGACTATTCCTGGAACTCTGAATTATCGCTCTGGTCCCCCGCTACCCAGTCTTCGTGGAGCCGTAGATGACAGCTTTACCGTGGCCATCTCGATGGATTTCGCATCTCAAGCGGATGCAGATATTTATCAACACCACCCGCTTCATAAAGAGTTTATCGAGACCTGTGTCAAACCTCATGCTCGCCGTTTTATTGTTTATGATTTCGGACAAGCTTAAGAATAGATTAAGAAATTACCTTATACCAGTTATCACGTTGCCGGGGCTCATAACCAGCTTCTGCGATAAGACGGCGCATCTCATCCACCGTCATGCGGAAATGAGCACCTGCTTGGGAAACCACATTTTCTTCCATCATGAGGCTACCAAAATCGTTCGCTCCAAATTTAAGCGCTAGTTGTCCAATTTGCGGACCTTGCGTTACCCAAGAAGCTTGCACATTAGAGAAGTTATCCAAATAGATGCGGGCAAGTGCTTGCATTCGCAGATACTCATTAGGCCCGGCCGTTTCAGGGACTTTCAACACTGTTCCCTCAGGCTGAAATGTCCAACAGATGAAGGCGGTAAAGCCGCCTGTATTATCTTGTAAATCTCGCAACCGTTGTAGGTGTTCAATCCGATCCTCTACACTTTCGACATGGCCGAACATCATGGTGGCACTAGAGTTTAATCCTAGGCTGTGGGCTATTTCCATGACGTTTAACCATTGATCTGCATCACATTTTAATGGGGAAATACGCTGACGTATTTTATTAACCAGAATCTCTCCTCCGCCGCCAGGAATACTGCCGAGACCTGCTGCCTTAAATTTGCTAATAATTTCTAGTAGGGGCATCTGAAAGACTTCAGCAAAATGATTAAATTCAGGCGGTGAGAAGCCGTGCACATTTACCTGAGGATATTTTTCTTTGAGATGTCCTAAAAGATCTAAGTAGAATTCAATTCCTAACTTAGGGTGATGCCCCCCCTGCATGAGAATTTGGTTTCCACCCAAGGCCACGAGTTCATCGATTTTCTCGTCGATCTGATCATGGCTCAAGACATAAGCGTCAGGCTCGGTTTCCGTTCGATAAAAATTACAAAACTTACAATAAACATTACAAACATTGGTGTAGTTAATATTGCGATCAATAATGTAAGTGACGATCTCGTTGCCACGGCCAGCGTGCGTTTTTTCTTGCACCTGTTGGCGGCGTGCGTCGGCCAACTTCCCCAGCTCAGGTAGTGGTGCATGGTAAAGCTGGCGTGCTTCTGCGCTGGTAATACGTTCGCCAGCCAAGATTTTATCCGTAACATAATAAGGTATGAGAGGTGCGATCATAAAGGTCGCTATTAATATACCCGTATAAAGTCATGATTCAAGAAACCAGTTTTCCTTGCGGTCTTTCAGTAAGTAGCCATGTTTGACCATGCAAGCCTCTTATTTTATTTTTACTGGTGGTAAGAAGAAATGATTCATTAGAGAGTATCTGGCTCGCGGATTAATTAAGCTATGGCACTACAGGAAGCAGGAGATCTCATTGCTGGAAAGTATGAAACTTTATCCCTTCTCGGTGTGGGTGGATTAGGTGAAGTCTATTTATGCCGTGACACTGAAACGAACGTAAATGTAGCTATTAAGCGCCTCAAGAACGACATCACTGTCCCCACGAGCGTGATTGAGCAAACCCAAAGAGAGGCTAAGATTCTTTCTAGCATCCGACACCGTAACATTATCCGCATCATCGACGTCGGATTGGATAAAAAAGGATTTTACTTCATCCTCGAATTTGTAGACGGGCCTAGTCTAGCCGAACTGATTGCTCAGGGCCCCTTGCCCGTAGACATTGTTTTAAATCTAGCTAGCCAAGCCTTAGAAGGACTAGGAGCGGCTCATCGCAAAAACTTACTTCACCTCGACATTAAGCCAGCTAACCTCATGCTGCACCTTTATCCCAACTCAGATTTTACCGTAAAAATTCTCGACTTCGGAGTGGCTAAATTAGCGGAAGAAGCCGCTCAACAAGTGGGCGAAGACGAGGAAACCTTTGGCTCTATTTTTTATATTTCCCCAGAACAACTTTGCCAAAAACCCTTTGACACCCGAGCCGATATTTACTCCATAGGACATGTCTTCTATCACAGCTTAACGGGGCAGATTGCTTGGCCCCAACTGCGGGATCCTGCGGACTTAGTAAACGCCCACCTCTACACCCCACCGACGCCGATTGGACAACTGGTTGACGGGGTAGATCTTGAACTTTGCGACTGGATCTACTGGCTTTTAGCTAAAGATCCTAACGACAGGCCAGCCACCGCTCAGGACGCCCTGATAGCACTGACAAAAATAATTCTTCGCTTAAAACGAGCAGAAAACCCTAGCTATTTTAGCGAAGATTACCAATCCCCAGAAGAAGCTCAAACTGAAACATTAACAACCAAACGGGTTAATGAAAAAAGTAGTCCCAAGGACAAACTGCTCAATTTCTTCAAGAAAAAATAGGCAAGAAGAGCTGCCCGACTAGGACTCGAACCTAGAACATCCTGATCCAGAATCAGGTGTGCTACCATTGCACCATCGGGCATTTACTGAAAAAGGAAACTAACAGAGCCCTGCAAACAGGTCAACGGGAACTAAACTAAACCGCCAGTGTGGGTTCGTATTACGCCATTGAACAGTGACACCGGAGGGATGAAGTCGCCCCCGAAAATCTTAAGATCAACTGACCTTCACCATCTGACCCGTTGCTCTTCACTGCCTTTACAGCATGGCCGCAACAAAGGAACGTTCTTCCACTAGCTCTTTGTTCGTCGCCGCAATTTTAACCTTGGCAAACTCATCCATGTCGTAGCCTGTGATCACTTCATAGCTGCCCGCCGTGGTGGTTTTAACAGGCATGCCAGCCCAGACATGGGGGTCAAATCCATAGAGCCCATTGGATTTAACAGCCACGGAATGAATCGTCCCAGGAGTGACGAGGTCATGCACGTGATCCACTAAGGCATTCGCCGCAGAAGCGGCCGAGGAGGCCCCACGGGCATTGATAATAGCCGCACCACGCTTTCCCACGGTTTCACAAAAAGTTCCTTGGAGCCAAGCCTCATCGGCTATAACATCTTTGGCGGGCTTACCTTGAATGGTAGCGTGGGCGAAGGCGGGGAACATGCTAGGGCTATGATTTCCGTAGATGAAAATATTTTTCACATCTGAGATATCCACATCTGCTTTTAACGCAAGCTGAGACTTAGCACGGTTTTGATCCAAGCGCACCATGGCGGTAAAGCGTTCTGCAGGTAGACGCTTAGCCTGACTAGCGGCAATCATGCAATTCGTGTTGGCAGGGTTTCCCACCACGGCGATCCGGGCATCTTCCGCCGTGACTTCATCAATCACTTTGCCTTGGGCGATAAAAATTTGACCATTATCTTTAAGTAAATCCGCCCGTTCCATGCCAGGCCCACGTGGTTTAGCTCCGATGAGTAAGCACCAGTTAGCATTTTTAAATCCAAGCTTAGGATCAGAGTTGAGTTCCATACTTTTCAGTAAGGGGAAAGCGCAGTCTTCCAGCTCCATGGCCACACCTGCAAGCGCTTTCATAGCTTTCTCTACGGGAGCTTCGATCAACTGTAAAATAACAGGCTGCTCAGGCCCGAACATGGCTCCAGAGGCGATACGAAATAAGAGAGAGTAACCGATTTGACCAGCAGCACCGGTAACGGCAACGCGAAGGGGAGTTTTCATAGAAGCCGATTGTAAGATACGTTAATCTCTTGGCAATTCTAACTTAAGGAATTTCGTAATCGTCATCGAGGCACTGTAAAACTGGGTGCTTACAGCGCATTGCGCCAGAGAAGTTAACTAACCTCTAAGTTTCGTGTGGAAACCATCGCAAAATCATATGGAAACGACCTAGTGGTGCTTCAACTATTTTTCTAGCGGTTTAAGGATTACGCTTTTCTTGGTAGGCAGGAAATCGAAAAATGACTTCCCCCTCTTTACCCATGTTAAGAACATCCCGAGCCGTGCGCTCGATGTAGATGGGATCGTCTTGCAGAGCGTAAAGTTCGTCTTGAAGTTTAAGCCCAAAGGCTTGCTGCTCCTCAATCTCGCGCTGAATAGATGTTTTGCGCATGACGTAATCTTGATTCTTTTTAAAGACGGGCCAATAAATAGTGCAGCCTAAGGTAATAATCAAGATGACGACAAAGGAGGAGAGCCATGGCAATAGTTTTTGCCACAGATCACCTCGGTCTGCCCGCACAGCAGTTTTGATGCTGCGCGGATCAAATATTTTAGATCGAGCCCCCATAAATAGCGTGACTGCCTAGCTCCTCTTCGATGCGGAGTAACCGGTTATATTTAGCTAAACGATCCGAACGAGAGAAGGATCCCGTCTTAATTTGTCCAGCATTGGTTGCGACGGCTATGTCAGAAATTGTGCTGTCTTCTGTCTCACCACTGCGGTGGCTGATAACGGCGGTGTAGTTAGCCATTTGCGCCATCTGAATAGCGTCAAGAGTTTCTGTGAGCGAACCAATTTGGTTAACCTTAACAAGGATGGAATTAGCTGTGCCTGTATCGATTCCTTTTTTTAGAAAGGAAACATTCGTGACAAATAAATCATCGCCCACGAGTTGGGTGTTATGACCCATGGCGTCCGTCAGCTTTTTCCATCCGACCCAATCTTCTTCTGCCGTCCCGTCTTCAATCGAAATGATCGGGAATTTTTTCTGTAAGTCCTTGTAGAATCCAATCAATTCATCCACAGAAAGTTTCTGACCACTAGATTTTTTGAAAACATATTTTTGTGTCTTATGATCGTAAAATTCACTGCTTGCAACATCTAGGGCAATGAAAATATCCTTACCTAATTTGTAACCAGCCTTCTTCACAGCTAGAGCGATAACCTCAAGCACTTCCTCGGTAGATTCCAATTTAGGGGCAAAGCCGCCTTCATCCCCGACTGCTGTTACGAGATGACGATCATGAAGAATGCCTTTGAGTGCATGGAATGTTTCCGCCCCGTAGCGGATAGCTTCACGGAAGGTGGGTGCGCCTTTAGGCACAATCATAAATTCTTGGAAATCAATAGGTGCGTCAGAGTGGGCTCCACCGTTGATGATGTTGCACATGGGAACGGGAAGCACCTTAGCATTAGGTCCACCTAAATATTTATAAAGAGGAAGCTTAAGGGAAGCAGCGGCGGCGCGGGCGTTGGCTAAGGACACGCCGAGGATAGCATTCGCACCGAGGTTCTTCTTCGTGCTCGTGCCGTCGAGAGCTAGCATAACTTTATCTAAACCGAGTTGATCCACCGCATCAAGACCGAGCAGTTCAGGGGCGATTTTATCCGCCACATTTTTCACAGCTTTCAGAACGCCTTTACCAAAATAGCGGGATTTGTCACCGTCACGTAATTCCACAGCTTCATTGACGCCTGTGCTAGCTCCTGAAGGAACCATGGCTAAACCCACCGAGCCGTCGGCTAGGTGAACTTCTGCTTCTAGTGTAGGATTGCCGCGAGAGTCGAGGACTTCGCGAGCTTTAATGGCAGTAATAATCGTGGAACTCATAGCTTCTATATCGTGTTGGTTTTGAGGTTAATTAATCAAATAAAAATGTACAGCGGAAAGATTTACTCCGTTGTTTTATCTCCGCCTAAAACCCATTACGGGTTGTAGGCTTTGATCGCATCGATCCGCACAGGGCGAACCTTATCATTTTCTAAAGGCAGTTCGACGACGTCCCCCACTTTCTTTTGCAGGAGAACTTGACCCACAGCGGTCAGGTAGGCGACGAAGAATTTTTCTGGCACGCTATCCCATGCGCCAAGGATAGTGTAAACAAGTTTTTCATTCGTCTTCGCGTCCGTGAGCGTGACGATCGTTCCAATGTTGACGACGGCAGTGTCAACATTTTTAAAGTCCGTCCCTTGGGCACGTAAGAGCATGCTTTCAATTTCCGAACGGCGGCGCATCAGGACGGCTTGCATTTCCTTAGCCATCTTAAACTCACTGTTCTCGCGTAAATCTCCGTAGGAACGGGCAATGGCGATGTCCTTGGTGTTTTGCGGAATCTTAACTTGCACGATCTCGATGAGTTCTTCTTTACGCCTTTCTAAGCTTTCCCATGAGACGATTAAAGCACCCGCATCTTTGTCCTTATCCTTAGAGCTACCGCCACCGATGATCATTTCTTGAATGAAGGGGTAAAGCTTCACCATGGCCGCTAGGACGGAGCGTTTATCTAGCTCGTCAAAAATCGGGCTGATCATGATCGCACGCGTAATGTCGCGCACCTCGTCATCACCAGCACTCTTGAGCATTTCTGAAATTAATTCTTTCCGCGTCACGAAAAGATCCTGCAAGCGTCCTGAACGCTTACTGCCTTCTAGCTGATCCATTTCTAGAACAGAGAGAATGGCGTAAATAAGCTGTACGTTGTAGAGCTTTCGGATGTCGGCATCCTTCGTCTTGCAGATCCAAATTAAGAACTCAAAGTGAAGGTTACGCTCGCGGATCAACCGCTCAATAGCAGCGATAATCTCAGGCTTACGTCCGTCTTTTTCAAAGGACTCAATAATGACTTCAGCTACACGGCCATTCGCCATGGGGAGAATCTGCATGGTGAAGGTGGGCCAATTTACGCCGTAAATGGCCGCAGCACGTCCGATGGCTTTACCCTGCTTGGATGCCGTGAGGTTATTAATTAAGTTGACCAAAAGCTTAGGCTCGCGTGGCAGAAGTTTGATCGTGGCTGAGGCAGGAATTCTGCCTTCTAAACCAGCAGCTTCAATTAACTCGTCGCGAATAATAGCCAGCTCAACGGCGTAAACGAGTTGAGAACTGGGCACTTTTAAGAGGGTTTCATCAATGTCTGCTACTAACGTTTCCATTAAGGCATGATCCTTAAGATCCTTGGAATACTTAAGCGTTTCTTCTAATGCAGCTAATTTCGCTTTAGGTCCGATCACACGGCTAACGGATTCCACTGCTTGGGCTCCTAAGTCTGGCGGAGCTTCATGCAGAACGATGGTCTCAGAGCGTTTGGTGGGTAGGGTAAAATGCCCATCCTTTTTCATAGCTCTTTTAGCGGCTTCCCACCATTTTTTCCAGTCCGCCTTAGCGACAACGGAAGGGCAAAGCACCATTTCAATACGGTCAGGAGAAGCGGCTGGCTGGAGACTTTTAACCACCGAGCGCATCGTGGCCAAAGGATTTGCCACGGCCTCTGCTTGAACAGCTGCCAGATTAATTAATTTACGGCTTTCGATATGATCCTCTTCGAGCAACTCCAAAGAAGTTGCGCTGTACTTAAAATCCATCGGATGGCGCGGCTTATTAGGGAAATCAATGAGCAGACGATTAGCGATAATGTCCCTCTCTGCAATTCTGCCTGTGCCCCAGCTGCGATGAAAGCAGCATCTGCCTGGGGCAAGTAAGTCTAATTTTTCTGCCAAGTTTAAAGGCAATTGTTCACTGTCAACGAGCTGTTGTATATCACTATCCATTGTTTCCTATAGTTACAGACGAACAAGGAACAATGCAACGGCAAACCGCATATTTGTTTTTCAAGATTTTTTAAGGCTTAGTGAATTGCTGCTTCAGTGTCGCCATTTCTTGACCCATAGCGATCTTTAATCTGCCTTCAACTTCTTGGCGAACCGCAAGCTCAACCTTACTCCGTTGTTCCCAAT
Organism: Blastochloris sp.; assembly: GCA_034440395.1. Lineage (GTDB taxonomy): Bacteria > Verrucomicrobiota > Verrucomicrobiia > Methylacidiphilales > JAAUTS01 > JAAUTS01. Next base: position 8,059 of record JAWXBW010000005.1, read on the forward strand.
AACGACGTACAAACTCTGGCTTTTGCGCCTCCGTCAACATGATCCCCGCTTCATCGGCTTTTTTAAGAGCCACCTTATTAATCCGGTTACGGAAATTCTCGATCTCGCGGGTCATCCGCACCCTCCGCTCCTCACTCATTTCCGACCACGCTGGCCAGAGCTTGAGTTTTTGTTCAATTTGGTTAGGCGGAGCAAGTGCCACCAGTAGCATCTTCTGAAAGCGAGGATCGCCCGCCATTAAAAGAGGCTCGCTTTTTTTAAAACGACCCTCTTCGGCCATTTTTTTTCGCCATGATTTCTCTGCTTTATCAGGAGAGACTTCCTCCACTGGATGTTTAGTAGGTGGAATCGGGTTTTGAGCAACAACCACCACGGTTAAAACCAATGACACCGCTACAATCCGTCCGTAAAATAAAAATAGTTTCATTAAAAAGACTCCTGATTCCACTCGTCCGCATCTTGTGAGTAGGAAGCAAACGCATCAAGGGCAGAGAAAAGAACATTATCTTGTTCAGAGGCATTAATTTTTAAGGATTCTCCAGAACCTGCAAAAGTACTAACTTCAGGCTCCCCACCCAACCAAACAAAGCTCAGGCTAAGCAAGCTAAGCGCCACGACGCCACCCAGAACCCAACGCCGCAAGAACCGCCAATTCAGACCACGCACCTCCTCCCGCTCACGCCGGAGCCGCGCCAAGGCCTTAACCTCAAACCAGTCAGGAGCCTTAGGGGGCAAAGCCTGTTTGAGCAACGCGTCCAGTGCCTCCTCCTGATTATGTTGATCTCCATGATTCATCTCAGTCATTAAACTCCCTTGCGTGGTAAAAGTTGCGCCTACTTTAAATAATCCTTTAGGTTTTCTCTCAACGTATCGCGCGCCCTAAACAATAAAGACTTAACCGAAGATACACTAACCTTCATGATCTGAGCAATCTCTTCATAATCCAACTGCTCTTGCTGTCGTAAGGTCAGTGCTGCTCGCTGACTCTCAGGAAGATTTTGAATCGCACCATGGAGCTTTGCGCTTAATTCCACTTCTAACATTTCTGCCGCTGGCGTTAACATAGTATGATCTGGATAATGCGATTCTTCTTCTCCATGTTCACCATGATATTCTAAGGGCGAAGCCTGCGTGCGTTTCGACTTTTTGAGTTGAGTAAACACGCAATTGCGACAAATCGTGAGTAGCCATGTCGTAAACTGAGTCTGAGGTTGAGGACGGTAGCGCGGTGCTGCTCTCCAAACCTTGATAAACACTTGTTGGGCTAAGTCTTCCGTTTCCGCCGCATAAGGCCCCAGCATACGATAGGCCGTCCCATAAACGAGATCTTTATGCCGCCGCATTAAGGTCGTAAAAGCCTCCTCGTCCTCTTGGCCGATCAGCTCCATCAAACGCTCATCGCTCCTATCATCCATAAAACCTACCTTACTAGAACCATTTCCTTACCACGATAATTTTATTGCCCGTGGTTTATTTCTGGTGTTTTAGCTTTAAGAATGGAGTCCACCACAACGTGCAGACGCATGTTTTTCGATTTAACGAATTTTATAAAGCATTACTTGAACCAGCCTCTTTTAGCGGCTTAAGGTTCAGGGCTTGCTCTAGTAAGATCTTTTCTTCTGGTAAAAGAGTTTCCTGCCGAATCTTTTGCGCTAGTTCCTTAGCTTTTTCTTTATCGCCCTTTTGCGCTAAAAGGAGCACTCGGGTGAATGTAACCATGGGGTTTTGCGCCTGCTCTGTGGGCACTTTACTCAGGGCTTGCAGGCCAGCCTGCGTAAGACCTTGCAGATAGCAAGAAAGAGCTTGAGTAGCGGCGATAGAGGGGTTTTGCGGGTGTTTCTTATCCAAAGTTTGAGCGAGATCCCGCCCCACGTTTGCTCTGATTTTTAAAAGTAGGGAAAGATAGGCCACGTTAGCGGCTATACCATCGTCTTGCGGAAACAACTCCAGACGTTTACGCTCCACTTTAAGGAGGCCTTGGGCATTTTTTTGCGAAGCGTAAAAAGTACGGAGGTGCTCTAAAGCAGGCTGCGCTACATCTAGGCTTTCCCCCGCTCGTCTCCACCAAACATCATTCGATTCCTGCACCCAACCCCAGGTTTGTATAATTTGCAGGCACACATAGAGGTTGTCTGGCTGGCGCATCATCTCATCAACAAATCTCTGCCAAGCCACGGGGAAGGTCTCCGGTTCTAGTTCTTTTTTAACACGTAACAAAAGTAACTGGCGTATAAAATCTAATCGCCCAAAGTTTTCTTTGGCTAAAAAAGTTCTCAGCTCAAGCCACTCGGAATTTTGAATTTTAATCTGCGCTACGGCCAACTTAATATCTCTTCTTTGCGTCAGTTTAGTATCTTGCCCATCTAGCCATTCCAGTGCTTCCTGACCTTTTTTACGTGTAGTCATCCACTCCAACCACTTAGCAATATAGTTTGGTTGTTTTAAAAGAAATTGTCTGGTTTCCTCCTCGAAAGCTTCTTGCTCGGGAGATGCTGTCATTTGTAAAACATAGTGGTATCGCAGTCTATCATCGAGGTTTGCTTCGCTTCTGCCCACAAACCAACGGCATAGCTTCTCTGCCTTTTCCCATTGTTTAAGACTCAGGGCATGATCACGTAAGGCTCTTTTAACTTGCACCACAAATGTGGGATCAAGCTCCCATTTTTCTAATGCCTTCAGGGCTTCACTTACCTGTGCAGGATCTTGGGACTTCAAGCGAAAAACCGCCAGATTCACGGCATGAATGGGGTTTTCTGGTTCTAACTCCATCGCTTGGACTAAGGCTTTGTCCGCTTCTACAACTGCTCCTTTTTTTAGGAAACAGCCTGCGCGAAGAGAATGGTAATCAGCTCGTTTATCTGCCAAGGGCTGGATGCGTTCCAATGCTTGCTCTGCTACACGCACATTGTTTTGTAAGAGTGCGGAATTAGCTAGTGCCAGAGCGGGCGCAACTTCATTGGGGCTAAGTTGCACCAGTCGTTGACGCCAGAGAAGTGTTTGAGGACTCCCCTCTCTTTCACCAATGTCGCCCAGCATACCAGTTGCACGTTGAGACTGCGGATTATTTTGGTAAGCTAAAGCAGCCCAGTTATAGGCCGTATTAATGTCCTCTTTTTCCCAAGCTTTAGCCGAGCGGTAGAGAAATACTTCAGACTTAAGATACCGATAGCCGCTAGGCCCGAAAATAAATAAACAGACAAGTAAAACGATTGAAGCAACTAAAGCTACAATGATGCTGTTACGCTTCACGCCTGCGCCAGAAATGAAAACCGCCCACGGCTAGCACGAGTAAAATCCCCATGGCATAGGTGCTGGGCTCAGGCACGACAATCAATGAAATATTATCCATGGAAACATTTTGGTTATTATTTCCCGCAGGCGGTTGATCCGTAAAGCGAATCGTCAAAGACCCTGTACTTGCTGCCGTAAACGTTATGATTCCCTGCTGCCAAGTATTGTCTATTGTATTTGTGAACGTCTGGTTTCCTACAAATGCCCCCGTAAGATCCGCCCGTACACTCGAGGGATTAGTAAGCGTGAAAGCACTCTCA
>JAWXBW010000006.1:0-12376 GCA_034440395.1 Blastochloris sp.
AGGTTACACTTAAACGGTTTATTAATTAATTTAAAGACTTATTTGCTGCCACCAACTATGAAGATCGAAATCATTAACACGGGATCCGAACTCATGCTCGGTCTCGTGCAAAACTCACATCTCGGCTACATCTCCCAACAACTCTTGCCTCTGGGTCTGCGGGTAACGAGGCAACACACTATCCCCGACGGGCAGATCATTGCAGATGTCCTAGCCGAGGCCTTAGACCGTGCCGATTTCATTCTCATCACTGGTGGACTAGGGCCAACCTCAGACGATATCACCCGTCAACTCGTTGCCACACAGTGTCAGGCGCCCTTGGAACTTCACCCCGAAATTCTGCAGAAAATCCAAACGTATTTTGCAAAACGTCAAATAACTCCGCCCGACTCCGTCAACCTTCAAGCCCTTATCCCAAAGGGTGCGCAGGTGCTGGAAAATAAACACGGCACCGCTCCCGGATTCATCCTTCTCTATCAAAATAAGCACATTGTCTGCCTGCCTGGGCCACCTTCTGAACTTTACCCCATGTTCGAGACTCAAGTCCTCCCCATGATTAAAAAGCTTAACCCACAAAGCGCCGTCCTACTCTGCCGCACCTTCCGAGTTTACGGCATGGGAGAGTCCGAGGTTCAACAACGGCTTGAAACCAGGCTGTTGGCTCTCGGCTCTGTGGAGATAGGCTACTGTGCCCGTTCCCGGGAAGTGGATCTCCGCTTGATTACGACGGACACCGTTTTATTAGAAGCCTGTAGTCAACTGGTTCAAGCAACCCTTGGCGATTCCATTTATGGCCAAGACGAAGGCAGCATGGAGAGCGTTGTGGTGAAACTTGCCGCCGACCAACAACGCCTCCTTGCTACCGCAGAATCCTGCACAGGTGGCCTAGTCGCTCATCGTTTAACAAATATCCCCGGCTCCTCCGCCGTGTTTCACAGCGGCTGGGTCACTTACAGTAATGACGCTAAAATCCGTGATCTAAACGTCTCTCCACAAACCCTAGAATCCCACGGTGCCGTTAGTGCTCAAACCGCCTCAGAAATGGCTTTGGGTGCTCTGGAGAAAAGTGGTGCAAACCTAGCCGTGGCCCTGACTGGGATCGCTGGGCCAGAAGGCGGCACGGAGTCTAAACCAGTAGGCACGCTTTTTCTCGCCTTAGCTGAAAAACATGCAGATGGGAAAATTTCCTGTAAAACGGAGGAAAAGCGGCTTGTGCCAAGTCGAGAAATCTTTAAGTTGATGGCTTCGCAAGCTGCGTTGGATTTATTCCGCCGCGCCTTGCTTGGAGCCTCAAAACTCTAAACCCTTGGTAACTTAACTCAAAAAATAACAAATAAATTCACAAGACTATGGCTGCTAAATCCGAAAAATCCGAATCCAAATCCAACGCCTCCACTGCTTCCGACAAGAAGAATCTAGACCTCGCTATTCAATCAATCGTCAAACAATTCGGCGACAACTCCATCATGCGTTTCGGTGATGAATCCGCCAAGCTCAAGATCGACGTCATCCCTACGGGCTGCGTCACGATCGACCGCGCCCTCGGCGTCGGCGGCTTCCCCCGTGGCCGTATCATTGAAATTTTCGGACCTGAATCTTCTGGTAAAACAACGCTTACCCTGACCGTTGTAGCCCAAGCCCAAAAAATGGGTGGCACCGCTGCCTTCATCGACGTGGAACATGCACTCGATCCTGGCTACGCCCGCAAGCTCGGCGTTAATATGGATGAACTCCTCGTCTCCCAGCCCGACTCTGGAGAAGAAGCTTTGACCATTTTAGAAACCCTCATTCGCTCCAATGCCATCGACGTCATCGTCCTGGATTCCGTGGCCGCTTTAGTGACGAAAAACGAGCTCGAAGGCAACATGGGAGACGCCGTCGTCGGTGCCCAAGCCCGCCTCATGAGCCAAGCCATGCGTAAGTTAACCGCGTTAATTAATCGCGCCAAAACGGTCTGTATTTTCACCAACCAAATCCGCGAAAAAATAGGCGTTATGTTCGGTAGTCCCGAAACGACTCCTGGGGGCAAGGCTCTTAAATTCTATTCCAGTGTGCGTGTCGACATCCGCCGCATTGGTGCCATTAAAGCTACTGAGGGAACTGTCACGGGCAGCCGCACTCGGATTAAACTCGTGAAAAATAAAGTCGCCCCGCCCTTCACGGAAGCGGAGTTTGATATTATGTATAACGAGGGCATTTCCAAAACGGGATCCTTGTTGGACTTAGCTATCGACATGAACGTGGTGGAGAAAAAAGGTGCTTGGCTCTTTTTCCAAGGTGCCCAAATTTCTCAAGGGCGCGACGCTGGTAAGGAAGAGCTCAAACGAAATTTGGAACTCTACACCAAAGTGGAAGAAGCGGTCTTAGCTAAATTAACGGAAGGCGCCCCGATGCCGTCGTCCAGAAAGCCCGCACCACCTGCGGCGGAATAGTTTCGGTTTAGATTAACGTTTAGGTTTTTCGTTAAGGCGCTTGGTCTGATCGATTTTAAAGCGCACGGAGCTTGCATGCTCCTGTGCTTTAGACTGTTTGCGTGCAAAGGGAGTTTCATGAAATCTAACTTAAACTATTTAAACAGCTTCTCCCTAGCCGGCTCACTTTTCTTAGGACTGGTTTTAAGCCCGCCCGTGATGGCAGCAGACACGACTCCATCTATACTGAACATCGCAAATGTCGAGCGTATCGATATTCCAACTCCAGCCTACCAACGTTATCTGGATGTAAAGAGAGAAACGAAACGGCTCTGTTTAGGATAACGGCACTCATCACGACTGTTCTTTTCACCTTGCCGCATGTCCAATACGGGTGGGCTGGCTTAAGTATTGTTTTTTAATGGGTCTTTTACTTGCGTTCATTCTGCAAAAAACAGGCAGCATCTACCCGTGTACCGTCTTACACATCATAAATAATTCTGCATTTGTGATCATGCTCTTTCGTGAGAGACTGCCCTCGTAAAATACTCTCTGTTACCGCATCGAAAAGGCTATTCATTGCGTTCAGTTAATTCTGCACGAATCCAAGTTGAATCTGCACAAGTCTAAAACGGCAAATATTTTAATTTGCTCATTTTTCTCCTGATAATAACTATCCCCAACATCTTCTTCGAGAACGAGGACGTTCTTCATCTGGATTATCGAACTAGTCGTTTTTTTACTTTAGGAAGGATCAGAAAACCACTCGTCGTGAAGCAGCGGATTCAACACTTCTTTGAAACCCATTCCTTCAAAGTCTTTTGTATTGGCGGTAGCGAAACGGGTGACGCCAAATGCCTGTAGTGTTTTTGCGATGCGTAAATCAAAGATTCTGCTTCGTGCAAAATTAGGTTGCGCTGCTGTTTTCCAAACCCGCGTCATGACTTCCGCATTTTCAGCAAGTTGCCAGCGTGGGTGCCGACTAAAAATCTGACACTCGGCCACAGCTTCTTCCGGACTCAAAACCGCATCCATGATCGCTGGGTTGCGGAGAGCCACATAAAATTCAACTAACACCAACTCGGCAATAACAACTTCATTGCTGGCACTGCATTTCTCCAAAAATGATCGCGCTTTTGTATGGAAGGGATTTCCTTCCTTTCTAGCGTAGAGCAAAAGATTCGTATCCAAACTGATCATAAACTCATTTCCTGATCCGCTTGTAAAAGTCCTTTCAATTGCTCGGGATCGGATACCCTTAGACGACCAGTGAGGGGAGCCGGGAAAACATAGCCCTCTGCGGCCTTTTTGTCCTCGGGATAGCTGCGAACAACGCTCTCAGCCCCGCGCCGTATGACTTCCGCAATGCTCCAACCCTGATCGCTTGCGATGCGTTTGATCTGGCGGTAAAGAGGAGCAGGAAGCTGGATCTGGGTTCTGATCATATATATAATGTAAGCGCTTACACTATGATATCAAAAAATATCTTTAAAACGAGGACGGACTCAAAAAATCGGGATATTTAATCTTAAAAATCTTGAATCAGAGATTAGTTGCTAAGAAAGACCTATACCCTCTGCGCGTGCATCAAGACGTCGAGGACTTACTTAAAGAATAAAAAAAGGCGTCCCCTTGCGGAAGACGCCTTTTTAAAGGTTCGGTGATTAGACCGGATTAACTCAATAATCCATGCCGCCCATACCGCCCATGCCAGGATGACCGCCGCCGCCGCCCGCTGGAGCTTCCTTCTCAGGAATTTCCGTGACGATTGCTTCGGTGGTCAATAGGAGACCGCTGATGGAGGCTGCATTCTGCAAGGCAGAACGAGTCACCTTCGTCGGATCTACGACGCCAGCTTTTACGAGATCTTCGTAAACACCGGTAGCGACGTTGTAACCTTCGTTACCCTTACGCTTCTTAACTTCTTGAACGACGATGCTGCCTTCCACGCCGGCGTTATCAGCCAAGGTGCGGAGAGGTTGCTCGATAGCGCGGAAAATAATCGCGGCACCGATTTTTTGATCGCCTTCTAGTTTGAGGGCTTCGAGAGCTTTCTGACCACGGATCAAAGCCGTGCCGCCGCCGGCGACAATGCCTTCTTCCACAGCAGCGCGGGTAGCATGCAGAGCATCTTCCACGCGGGCTTTCTTTTCCTTCATTTCGGTTTCAGTCGCAGCACCCACGTTAATCACAGCCACGCCACCAGCTAATTTAGCGAGACGTTCTTGTAATTTTTCGCGATCATAATCGCTCGTGGTTTCTTCGATCTGGCGACGCATCAGAGCCACGCGGCCTTGGATGTCGGTGTTTTTTCCAGCACCTTCGATGATGGTGGTGTTTTCTTTGTCCACAACAATGCGCTTAGCTTTGCCGAGGTCTTCGAGCCCAATGTTTTCAAGCTTGATGCCGAGGTCTTCGCTAATTAAACGTCCACCAGTCAAGATGGCGATATCTTCCATCATGGCTTTACGGCGGTCACCGAAGCCAGGAGCCTTAACGGCGCAGACTTGGATAGTGCCACGGAGCTTGTTGACCACGAGCGTAGCGAGAGCTTCGCCTTCGACATCTTCTGAGATAATCAAGAGGGGTTTGCTGCTCTTAGCTGTTTTCTCGAGCAAGGGGAGAAGGTCCTTCATGCTGCTGATTTTCTTTTCGTGCAACAGGATGTAAGCGTTTTCAAGAATAACTTCTTGCGCTTCAGCGTTGGTGACGAAGTAAGGGGAAAGGAAGCCCTTATCGAACTGCATACCTTCGACAACTTCGAGGGTGGTTTCGATGGATTTTGCTTCTTCAACCGTAACGGTGCCGTCTTTGCCGACTTTATCTAAAGCGTCTGCAATGATTTCGCCGATGGTGGTGTCCCAGTTAGCGGAAACGGTGGCGACTTGGCGAATTTCTTCCTTGTCCTTCACCTTTTTGCTGATCTTGGCAAGTTCAGCTACGACGACTTCAACAGCCTTATCGATACCGCGCTTGAGTTCTGTGGGGTTAGCACCTGCGGTGACGTTCTTGAGGCCTTCTCTGTAGATGGCTTCAGCTAGAACGGTGGCCGTGGTGGTGCCGTCTCCGGCGATGTCACTGGTTTTGCTAGCGACTTCGCGCACGAGTTGAGCACCGATGTTTTCGTAACGATCTTCAAGTTCGATTTCCTTAGCAACCGTAACACCGTCTTTGGTGATGGTTGGGGAACCGAATTTTTTGTCGAGCACGACGTTGCGACCAGCAGGTCCCATCGTTGCTTTGACCGCACGGGCCAACTTTTCCACACCACGCAAGAGCGAGTGGCGGGCTGTTTCGTCAAACTGCATTTGTTTTGCTGCCATAATGATTAGTTTTCTTTCTTAAGTTAAATTGATTTATTCGATAACGCCGAGAATGTCATCTTCGCGCATGACGAGATATTTATCGCCAGCGACTGTGATTTCTGTTCCGCCGTATTTACTGTAAAGCACACGGTCATTCTTCTTCACTTCGAAGGGGATGAGCTTACCGTCATCATCACGCTTGCCAGTGCCTAGGGCAATGACTTTACCTTCTTGTGGTTTTTCCTTAGCGGTATCTGGAATGATAATGCCGCCCTTTTTGACTTCCTGCTCTTCAATGGCTTGGACCAATACGCGGTCGCCCATGGGTTTGAAGTTTACTGCCATAGTGGTTTTCCTTTTGTTTTGTTTTATTATAACAGGTGCGCGCTAAGGTCGATGTGACCTTAGCGCGCTTGTTTCTGTTTAAGCTTTTTTGTCTTTATCGACGACTTCGTAGTCTGCATCGATCACGTCTTCGCCACCCTTATCCGCTTTCGGCGCATTACCGTGCGGATCGGCTTCGGGGGCAGCACCGGCTTCTGCGCCAGGGGCAGCGGAAGCATTACGATACATTTCGGTAGAAATTTCTTGGATCTTCGTGTTGAGCGCATCCGTGGCCGCTTTCATGGCATCGGAGTCATCGGCTTTAATCGTTTCGCGAGCTTTAGTCACGAGATCTTCGATCTCTTTTTTCTTATCATCTGAAACTTTGTCAGCGTGATCTTTTAAGAGCTTTTCGGCTGCGTAGGCGGTATTGTCAGCCGTGTTGCGAATTTCTACTTTTTCTTTCGCTAAACGATCTTGCTCCGCATTTGCCTCAGCTTCCTTCGTCATCTTTTCAATCTCGTTTTTATCGAGGTTGCTTGAGCCGGTGATAGAGATTTTCTGTTCCTTACCCGTGCCGAGATCCTTAGCGGAAACATTGAGAATTCCGTTAGCATCAATGTCAAAGGTCACTTCAATCTGAGGCACGCCACGTTGGGCTGGAGGAATTCCGTCGAGATGGAATTTACCGAGAGATTTATTATCCTTCGACATAGGACGCTCGCCTTGGAGGACGCTGATTTCCACCCCAGGCTGGTTGTCTGAATAGGTGCTGAAGGTCTGTGATTTACGGGTCGGGATCGTCGTGTTGCGAGGAATCATGGCCGTGGCCACGTTACCTGCGGTCTCGATTGCTAGGGTCAGCGGGGTTACGTCTAGGAGTAACACGTCATCCACTTCACCGCGTAGCACACCGCCTTGGATGGCGGCACCGATGGCGACCACTTCATCAGGATTAACCCCTTTATGTGGTTCTTTGTTGGCCAATTTACGGGCGATTTCCGTGATGCGCGGCATACGGGTCATGCCACCCACGAGAACTAATTCATCCACTTGTGAGGCGGCGATCTTAGCATCTTTTAAACAAGCTTCCACGGGTTTCATCGTCCGTTCTGCTAGCGTGTTCGTGAGCTGCTCCAGCTTTGCGCGGGTGAGCTTTAATTGGATGTGTTTAGGGCCTGTTTGATCAGCCGTAATGAAGGGCAAATTAATGTCAAAATCTTGAGAAGAAGAAAGAGCTATCTTCGCCTTTTCCGCTTCTTCCTTGATGCGCTGTAAGGCATCTGCTTGGCCGCGGAGGTCGATGTTATTATCCTTCTTGAATTCAGCTAGGATGTAATCAATTAAAGCATTATCCCAGTCGTCACCACCCAGATGCGTGTCGCCGTTGGTGGCTAAAACCTCAAAAACGCCGTCCGCAATGGAAAGCACTGAGATGTCAAAGGTGCCGCCGCCTAAATCATAAACGGCGATCTTTTCGTCCTTCGTTTTTTCTAGTCCATAGGCAAGGGACGCTGCGGTGGGTTCGTTGATAATACGAAGAACCTCTAAGCCAGCGATTTTACCAGCATCCTTCGTGGCTTGGCGTTGGCTATCATTAAAATAAGCAGGAACCGTAATGACGGCTTGCGTAATTTTTTCACCTAAACGGGTTTCCGCATCGGCCTTTAATTTGGCTAAAATGAAGGAAGAAACCTCTTCGGGCGTGTATTGCTTTTTCTCACCGCCGAGCTCCACTTCGACCGAGGCCTGACCGTTCTTGCCTTCGACCACTTTGTAGGGGAGACGCTTAATTTCTTCGGTCACTTCAGAAAATTTACGACCAATAAGACGCTTCACCGAGAAAACGGTGTTCTTCGGGTTTGTCACGGCTTGACGCTTAGCGGCTTGACCGACTACGCGCTCACCGCTTTTGGTGAAAGCCACCACGGAGGGTGTTGTGCGGGATCCCTCTGAGTTTTCTAAAACCACGGCCTTGCCAGCTTCCATTACCGCCATGCAAGAGTTTGTCGTTCCTAAATCAATTCCTAAAATACGGCTCATAAATAATTACTCCTAAATAAGGTTATGCTGTTTATAATGCAAGGAAGGTGCCAACTTATAAAAATATGATGTCATTGATAACCAACGAGTTATGCAAAACACGATAATTAAATTGCGCCATAATGACGCAGAGGGGGGTTTTGGCGTGACACTCTGACCGTGATACCACGAAGGTGGCCCTGTTCACCGTGTTGCTCGGTACAAAAATCCCCATGACCCTCGCTCACAACCTTTCTAAGACTTCAAAAAAAGCTTCAGGATCTTTAAAATCCACAAACAACGCATCGGGCTTTTCCGCAGCCAGCTCCTCATAAGTGTAGCCGCCCGTCGCCACCGCAATCACTTTTGCCCCGATCACCCGCGCGCAGGCTATGTCATGCGGCGTGTCTCCGATCACATAGACCCGTTCAGGGGGGATAGATAAACCCGTTTTCTCAACGCTACGTTGCAAGGCGACAGGCCCTAACTCATTACGATCCGCCGAGTCGTCCGCAAAAGCCCCGAATTCGAAATAATGCCACACGGAAAAATGATCTAACTTCAACCGAGCTCCTCGCTCCAGATTCCCGGTCAGCAGGGCACTGATATAATCCTCATTTATTCGACACTTTTCTAAAATATCTAAAATACCTATATGCACTTTCCCTTCACGCTGCGGCAACTCCTGCGCCAACAAGGTAAGGTAACATTCCATAAACTCATGCATGTTCTCCGCCGTTTTATCGATTCGATGGAAGTCGAGCAACATTGCCCCGATCCGCCGGTCCGTGCGCCCACGGAAATCCACCTGACTAATACTCCCCTTAATCCCGAAGCACCGCTCCAGAGCCAAGCCCAAGGCCGCCTCCCCCGCTTTGCCCGTGCAGACTAAAGTCCCATCAATATCCCACAATAAAAGTTTTTTCTCAGCCATACCTAAACTTGCCAAAAGATCAGCCCACCTGTCACCACAAGAAAATAGGTTCACCGAACCCAACTAAGCAGATTGACCACCTTCCCAATCTTCGCTACCACAGTAACTCGGCTTGAATCGCTTCAAGCCGAATAACGCTAAACAGACCGCCCATCTGTTAGCCATCATTATGGGCATTTCGTAACCGCAGTCTGTAGCATGGATTTATTCCGCAGGAGTCGCAATCATGGCCAAAGTCATCGTCGAACACGTTTATAAAATTTACCTCGGAGAAAAAGGTCGTCCCGATAAAGTAGCGGTCGATAACGCCCATTTCGAAATCGAAGACCGCGAATTCATGGTTCTCGTCGGCCCCTCAGGCTGCGGTAAGACCACCACCTTACGCATGATCGCTGGCCTTGAAGAAATCAGTAAGGGTAAAATCATTATCGACGGTAAAGTCATTAACGACGTGCCCCCGAAGGATCGCGACATCGCCATGGTGTTCCAAAACTACGCTCTCTATCCGCACATGTCGGTCTATAAAAACATGGCCTTCGGCCTGCAACTCCGCAAAGTCGCCGCTGCCGAAATCGATCGTCGCGTCATGGACGCCGCTCGAATCCTCGGCCTCACCGAACCTGACAACTTGCTCGAACGTAAACCTAAAGCCCTCTCTGGCGGTCAACGCCAGCGCGTCGCCCTAGGCCGCGCCATTGTCCGTCAACCCAAGGCCTTCCTCTTTGACGAACCCCTCTCTAACCTTGACGCTAAAATGCGAGTGGAAATGCGCACCGAAATTTCTAAACTACACCTCCGCCTCAACAGCACCATGATCTACGTCACCCACGATCAAGTCGAAGCCATGACCATGGCCGATCGTATCGTGGTCATGAAAAACGGTATCATCCAGCAACTCGCCGAACCCATGACGATCTACAATCAACCCGCCAACCTCTTCGTTGCCGGCTTCATTGGCAGCCCGCCCATGAACTTCATTCATGGCATTATCTTACGTAAAAATAATTCCGTGATCTTCGAAGAACGCAGCAAGGATGGCGATAAACCTGGCCTTATCACCATCACCCTAGACGATGAACATGCCCGCAAACTGTTACCTTACGAAAATAAAAAAGTCGTCTTAGGCATACGCCCCGAAAACATCGAAGATAAACTCTACGCCATTAATCCTGATCCCAGCTGCACCTTTGAGGCCACCCTCGAAGTCCTCGAACCCATGGGCGCAGAAACCTATCTCTACATGAACACGGGCCACCACAGCATCATCGCCCGCTCCCAACAGATTCAGGCTAAAAACGAAGTGGGTCATAAAATGGCTCTCGTCACTGACATGAAAAAAGCCCGCTTTTTCGACACGGTAACTGAGGCACTTATTGCTTAAATTTATCTATTGATTTTTATCCCTTGTCGTTAAAATCTAACACCAAGGGATAAAAACTCAGCCCAGATGTTCTCACCACCATGGCGGATAAACCTCTAGAAAAACTTGAGCAGTTTGCCATCGACGTCATCCTCGAGCGTCGCTACGGCAAGCGCGCCACGCTCCTGCGTTGGCTCCTGTTTCTTCTCTCGCTTCTCTACATCCGCATCATCCGCCTCCGTTGGTGGCTCTACCAAAACCGCATCCTCCGCTCGCACCCCACCGGTAGCCTCATCATCAGCGTAGGAAATCTCACCGTGGGCGGCACGGGCAAAACCCCTATTGTCGAAAAATTTGCCCGCACCCTAACCAAGCACGGTCGGAAAGTAGCCATCCTCTCGCGCGGTTATAAAAGCGTGCCTAAACCCCTCAGCCAACGCCTCATTAACCGCTTCATCCGCCGCCGCGGAGAAGAGCCCCCACGCATCGTTTCCGATGGTAAATCCCTGCTTCTCGATTCCGAACGCTCTGGCGACGAACCTTACATGCTGGCCTCTAACTTAAAAAATGTCGTCGTTCTCGTTGATAAAAATCGGGTCAAAAGTGCCACCTACGCCATGGATAAATTTAAGTGCGACACCATGCTTCTCGACGACGGCTTCCAATACCTCCCCTTAAAAGAACGCCTCAACATCGCCCTCATTGATCGCCATACCCCTTTCGGAAATGAATACCTTCTACCCAGAGGAACCCTGCGGGAGCCCCATGATCACTTGAGCCGAGCGGATGTCATCTTCATTACGAAATGCGACGGCTCAGACATCTCCCTTTTAAAAGAACGCATCCGGCACCATAATCGCCATGCTGAAATGTTGGAGTGCTCCCACTACCCGCTTTACCTACAAGACCTCTACACCGGCGAACAAAAACCCTTAAAATATCTACAAGACCGTGAGATCGGAGCTATCTCTGGTATTGCTGTGCCAGAAAGTTTTGAAGAAGGCCTGCGCCGACTAGGGTCCCAACTCATCTACAGCCGCCACTACGCCGACCACCACCGCTTCGGTCAGCAAGAAGTTCTTAACGCCATCAACCGCACCCGCACCCGTGGCGGGCACGCGTTGCTCACCACGGAAAAAGACGCCGTCCGCTTCCCCCGCGTCGATCGCCGCGACCTGCCCATATATTTTCTGCGAGTCGAGATCCGCTTAATCAACACGACGGAAAGCTTTGAAAACGCCATCCTCCGCCTCTGCCAACTCAAGGAACGCACCCCCTTGAATATGGATGATCTGAACTACAGCACCGTTTAACCTAGAAAAAAGAAGATACAGATTAGTCTTAGAATGGTGGAGGATGAAAAAAGGCCGGGACAAGTAGCTCCATTTCATCCTTCATACTTTTCCGCCCCGCCCGTCTGGAACTTGCTGGCCACAATGAGGAACCGGTATTCATCGCCCTCTAACCGATCTCCGGTTGCGGCATCGGGGAAGCCGCTCATCTTCGCTTCCGTGTATTTCTGGCCGTCTCTGGCGTCCTTCACCACGTCGGTGAAAGCCGCCAGCACCTTGGAGGGAGTCGAACCGAAGGGGTTAATGCGATTTTTGTTAGTTATAAACATGGCTCCATCGGCCGCAGTAAAACGGGGACGGGGCGTTTTTTGTCATTTTCAGGGGGACGAGCCGAATGGAAGAACGATCCGAAAAAGACTAGCCGTGTTGAGTTAGTTTTGGATTAAGTGCCGAGCAGAAGGCACTGATCCGGAAGAGACATTGTGAGTAATGAAAAATGACGAAAAAGGCCTTGAACCCCGCTACGGAACTCCTAAGCTAAAAAAATCGCATTGACGCCTTCGGCTTGCCCCACCGTTGCTCGGCTTTAATTCACAGTAATCATTGGCAATATAAATTGACGAAATTGCCGGAAGAAAAAGAAATTCAATGAACAAAAAAAACATCCCCGAAATGACTCGACGTAACCTTTTAAAAATATCCGCGACCCTTGGCGTCGGGATCATCGG
>JAWXBW010000007.1:0-6818 GCA_034440395.1 Blastochloris sp.
ACCTCCAGCTTTGGCTGGAGTCCGTCCGTAAGGACAAAGATAAAAAAGAGTCGAACCTTGGTTCGTTTGTTTTACCGTGCAACGGTTTCCATCAAGAGCAAAGCTCACCTCACAACTTTTTATTTAAAAAAATCCCCTTACCTCCCTAGCTCCCAACTAGAAAACAGACACGTCGATTTACCGCCCAACCCTTCTTGAAAAATTTCTACCCATCACGGGAGACCCAGAGGATCCAGTCTTTGGTGCTCTTCCTTTTGGAGCTGTGGAGGCACCACACCTGTATAACGACAATAATGTATTGCTAGCCTCGCCCCTTGATATTGCCGTTCAAAAACTGCTAACCGTTATTGACCGTGACAAAACGGGCTTTGCGATTGAAGATATTCTCGGAGCTGCGGTGTGTATCTATCCTGGATTTTCTTCGACGGTAGCACTCAAGGCACTTGCGTATTTTTCGGACATCGTAAAATATAATTTGTCCCTAGCTACTCCTAATTTTCTTACCTAGGTAGCGACAAATGCGGAACTTTCCACGACATTAGTACTTCAGAGCCCAAATCTTTATGAGCCAAGAATTTAAAAATAAACTAGATCACCATTACACGTGGCCTGCTCTCTTCCCGTTTAAATTTGTCGTCAAAAAGGAACACCTAGATGAGCTCCAAACCCTGCTAACTGATGAACCATTCACCTCACGTCCCTCTGCTAATGGGAAATACGTAAGCCTGACGCTAGAAAAAAACATGGCCTCAAGTGATGAGGTTTTAGCTCTCTATGAAAAAGTGAAGGTCATCCCCGGTTTGATCGCCCTGTAAATTCTGCGTGGACATGAGTGCGGACTTGGATACGTTTAAAGCACTATGATGGTAGGACAAAAGGTCGTTTGTGTGGATGATAAATTCCCCCTAGGAATCAGCAAATTTTATACGGCTCTGCCCAAAAAAGGGGTCACCTACGTTATTCGTGAAGTGCAGTTAGGTGTTAATCTAAAAGGTGAACCAGGAGAAGTCTGCCTTTACCTCATAGGCCTGACTAACCCGAAGTCCAACACGGCTCCTTTCCCTGAGCGTGGCTTTAATGCCGAACGCTTCCGCCCCTTAGAGGACGATCGTTTGAAGCAAACAGAAAAAATCGAAGCAGAAGCTGATTTAGAAGAAGTGATTTAATCTGGCGCAGGCTTTAAACTAAGGTGCTCATGTTAAACCCAGCTTTACAACTTTTCGACACGATGCAGCGGAAGCTTCTTCCGCTCAGGCCCTCTGATGGGAAGACTTTTCGTTTCTATTGTTGCGGCCCAACAGTGTATGGTCCAGCGCATATTGGCAACTTCCGCACCTTCGTCATGCAGGATGTACTGCGCCGTGTTTTAGAATTAAACGGGATGCCGACAGAGCACGTCCGCAACATTACGGATGTAGATGATAAAACGATTAAGCAGTCGCAAGCTGAGGGCAAAAAGTTAGCTGATTTCACGGCAGCGTGGACAACCCGTTACCACTATGATTGTCAGCAGCTGAACCTTTTAACTCCGCACGTAGAGCCCAGCGCCGTAGAACATATTCCCGAACAGATCACCTTGATCGAACAGCTCGTGAAGAAGGGACACGCCTATCGCGCGGACGAAGGCTCTGTTTATTTTGATGTAAGTTCCTTTCCTGCTTACGGAGCCTTATCACGTCTAAGTGAACGGACGATCACGACGCAGACAACGGTGGAGCCTTCCGCTTTGGTCGAAAATGCCGATGAATACCAGCGGGACTCAGCGGCGGATTTTGCGTTATGGAAAGCACGTAAGCCAGAAGATGGTGAAAATTTCTGGTCAAGCCCATGGGGAGAAGGACGTCCAGGCTGGCACATCGAATGCAGTGCCATGGCGATCAAACATTTAGGTCAGACACTGGATCTGCATTCCGGCGGTGAGGATTTAGTTTTTCCCCACCATGAAAATGAGATAGCCCAGAGTGAAGCGGCCACGAGCCAGACTTTTTCCCGACACTGGTTTCATGTGCGGCATCTGTTGGTGGAAGGACGTAAGATGAGTAAGAGCGAGGGGAGCCTTTATACGCTGGAAGATTTAATAGCGAAAAATTTTCAGGCGATGGAGTTACGCTATGTTTTAATAGCAGGGCATTATCATAAGCCGTTAAATTTTACTTTAGATTCCTTGTCAGCCGCACGCCAAGCGTTGCAAACGTTATTTCGGTTAGATGAGCATTTACGGGAAGCGGGCGGCGGCGGCGGCGCTCCTAGCTATCAACACCTATGCGACCTAACGACTGTGGCCACCGCTACGGATAATCCTTTTGCACAGGCATGGGCGGCTTTATTAGATGATTTAAATACACCCGAAGCATTAGGTCATGTTTTTGTGGCGACTAAGGAGATAGAGGCACAGTTACGCAGAAACGAGATAAGCGCAGAAGAAGCCTTACGGATTAGGCAAGAGTTTCAACGCTTGATGCAAGCGTTAGGATTAATTTTAAATGCGGCACCAGAAGCGGCGGTGCCAGCAGAAATTCAAGCTCTCGCCCAAGAGCGGTGGGAAGCGAAACAGGCCAAGGAATGGAAGCGAGCCGATGAGTTGCGGGCGAGACTAACAGCGGCGGGCTGGGTCATGCAGGATGGTAAGGACGGCTTTACTTTAGTTGCGGCTGTTTAACGACCTCTCCTTGCAGAATTTTTTATTATCCATTTTCGATGGGTTTGATTTTATTTGTGCTAAGCTTAAAGGTAGTGGCAATTCATCTATGCTTATGAAACTTAAATTCTGTCAAACGCGGCCATTAGGAATCATGCTGATGGTGCTGCTGTTCACTGGGAGTCATGCCATGAGTACTGAAGAAGCTAAATATACCGTGCTATCTAAATTAGATAAGTTTGAACTACGCCTCTACGCTCCCCAAGTCTTGGCGGAGACTGTGGTGGCAGGCTCTCTGGAAGAGGCTGGGGGTAAAGCGTTCGGCAGACTTTTTGGTTATATAACAGGAGAAAATAAAGGAAACCAAAAGATCGCTATGACCGCACCCGTTTCCCAACAAGCGGCAGGAGAAAAAATAGCCATGACGACGCCGGTAAGCCAAGTTGAAGCGGAAGGCGGCTGGTCTGTTTCTTTCATGATGCCGCCTGGCAGAACCCTTGAGTCCTTACCCGAACCGAAAAATGCTGCCATTAAATTGATCGCCCTTCCTCAACAGCAAATGGCGACCATTCGTTACTCCGGCACATCAGCAGAAAAACTTTATCGAAAAAATCTAGCAGAGCTAGAAACTTGGATAAAGCAGCAGGGTTTGAAGCCCACTGGGAAGCCTGTCTGGGCGCGTTATAATCCACCTTACACGCCGTGGTTTTTACGACGTAATGAAATTCTCATGCCTGTGGAAACTCGCCCCTGACTTAACGGCTTAAACACTTAATCCATGGCCGAGGGAATAGATCCTTCAAAGGCTTCTTCTAAATCACGCACCGCCCACGCACTGGTTTGCTCAGCGTGGGAAACGCTGAGACGCCCATCCCCCGCCACTAAGCCGATCTGGATAGCCTCCACGCCTTGCGCGCGGAAGTGAGCCAGCGAGGAGTCGATGTCACACAAGGCAACGCTAAGCACAGCGCGGCCTTGGGTTTCGTTAAAGAAGAGCACATCACTACGTAAAGTATCTTCCGTTAGGTTGAGCTTGGCTCCCAAGCCTTTTTCTTCTGTGCGGAAACAACATTCTGCTAAACTGACTAATAATCCACCGTCGCTTAAATCATGAGCACTGCGAACTTTTCCTAAGTGGATAAGGCTACGCACAGCGTTTTGGAACTGAATTTCTTTAGCCAAATCCATACGCGGAGGTAGTCCTTTTTTCAAGCCATGCAGTTCGTAGAGGTAAGATGAGCCACCCATTTCATGGCCTAGGCCGCCGACCAAGAGAATAGCATCCCCGGCTGAGCGGAAAGCGGAGGGGGTGATGTGAGATTCTTGATCGATCACGCCTACGACGGCGACGACGGGGGTGGGATCAATCGCCCCAGCGGGAGATTGATTATAAAGGCTGACGTTACCGCCCGTGACGGGTATGCCGAAGGCGCGGCAGGCTTCGGACATGCCTTCAATAGCTTCCCGTAAGGACCAGAAAACTTCTTTATTGTGCGGGTTGCCGAAGTTTAAGTTATCGGTCAAACCCAGAGGCGTGGCACCCGTCATGGTCAGGTTGCGACAGCATTCCGCCGTTGCGATCTTAGCACCCTCGCGCGGATCGAGCCAGCAGTAGCGGCCATTACAGTCTGAGGCCATGGAGAGAAATTTCACCTTACCTTCACCTGTCGGGATGCGGATGACGGCGGCGTCGGAGCCAGGAGCAAGGACGGTATTTTTTTGCACCATGTGATCGTATTGGCGGTAGATCCAGCGTTTCGAAGCGATACTCGGAGCACTGAGTAAGCGGACGAGAATGGACTGTAAATCCCTTGGCTCTGGTATAGCTGTGGTAAAGTCTAGGCTCTGACGATCGGCGAGGTCAGAGGGTTCTTGTGCCTCGCGCTTGTAAAGGGGTGCTTCCGCAGCGAGGGCGTGGGCGGGGATATCAGCCACGACTTTACCATGTTGTTTAATTACACAACGCTTGGTGTCGGTGACGAAACCAATTTCAGCCGCATCTAAATCCCATTTCTCAAAAATCTTCCTCACCGTATCTTCATGGCCTTTTTGCACAATAATCAACATGCGCTCTTGGGATTCTGAAAGCATGATTTCGTAAGGAGTCATACCTGTCTCGCGCTGTGGCACGAGATCTAGTTCTACTTCAATCCCAGAGTCGCCCCGGCTGGCCGTCTCGCACGTAGAGCAGGTGAGCCCAGCTGCGCCCATGTCTTGCACGCCGACGACGGCTTCGGGGTTTTCATAAAGTTCTAGGCACGCTTCGAGCAGAAGTTTTTGCATAAAGGGATCGCCCACTTGCACGGCAGGGCGGTCTTCTTTAGATTCTTCTGTGAGATCACGGGAGGCAAAGGCGGCACCAGCTAGGCCGTCACGGCCTGTTTTAGCACCGACATAGAAGACCGGATTACCGATGCCCGTTGCGGCACCTTTACGGATCTGGTCATGGCGCAGGAGACCAAGGGAAAAGGCATTCACTAAAGGATTGCCATTATAAGAAGGATCAAAATAAATATCACCGCCGATAGTAGGCGTGCCGAAACAGTTTCCATAATGAGCAACCCCACCCACGACGCCAGCGAGAAGGCGGCGATTGGTCTTAGCTTGAGCGGAATCTCCGTGGATGGGGCCGAAGCGGAGGGAGTTAAGGTTAGCCACGGGGCGCGCTCCCATGGTGAAGATGTCGCGTAGAATACCACCCACTCCAGTGGCGGCTCCTTGGAAGGGCTCCACGGCGCTGGGATGGTTATGGGATTCTATTTTAAAGGCCACGGCCATGTTATCGCCAATGTCGAGCACGCCAGCATTTTCATCTCCTGCTTTGACAAGGACGCGAGGGCCGGTAGTGGGAAATTTTTTTAATTCGAGGCGGGAGTTTTTATAGGAACAATGCTCACTCCACATGACAGAAAAAATACCTAGCTCGGTAAAGTTAGGGTGACGGCCGAGGATTTTTTGAATACGTTCGTATTCGTCCGGGGTGATCCCATGCTTAGAAATGATTTCGGGGGTTATGGCGGGTTCGTTCATAAGATTATTTACCACAAAAAAGCAGACAGTGTCCCCCGTGGTTAATTGAGTAAAGATTGGAAAAGAGGTAGCCCGTCGGTCGAGCCTAAGAGCTTCTCGCAGGCGCGCTCGGGGTGGGGCATGAGGCCTAAGACATTACGTTGTTTGTTGCAGATGCCGGCGATGTTTTCCAGTGCGCCGTTCGGGTTAGCTGCGTCGGACGTTTGGCCGTGGGCATCGGCGTAACGGAAGATGATTTGGTTATTTGCTTTAAGGTCTGCTAACACATCTGGCTGCGCCACATAACAACCTTCTCCATGGGCAATAGGGATATTTAAGAGCTGCCCTTTTTTATAGTGCGTGGTGAAGGCTGTCTCCTGCGACTCGACCCGTAAGGTCACGTGCTCACAAATAAAGTGCATCTTACGGTTCCGCACCAGCGCACCAGGGAGGAGGCCTGCCTCACAGAGAATTTGGAAACCGTTACAAATGCCGATGACTTTTTGCCCGCGCTCTGCCGCTGCCTTGACGGATTTCATGATAGGGGAGAATCGGGCGATGGCACCGCAACGCAAATAATCCCCGTAAGAAAAACCACCTGGCACGATGATGGTTTCATCTGCCTCGATATGAGTGTCTTTATGCCAAGCCATGCGCACGGGTTGTTGCAGAACTTCGTCTATAGCGCGGAAGCAATCAAAGTCACAGTTAGAGCCAGGGAATTGGAGGACAACAAATTTCATAGAATAAGCGAGGCCT
Organism: Blastochloris sp.; assembly: GCA_034440395.1. GTDB lineage: Bacteria > Verrucomicrobiota > Verrucomicrobiia > Methylacidiphilales > JAAUTS01 > JAAUTS01. The sequence goes on from JAWXBW010000007.1 coordinate 6,407, forward strand.
GAGAAATTATTTAAGTTCAATCTGATAGTCTTCAATCACTGGATTGGAGAGTAGATCCTTAGCCACTTCTTCTAATTTAGCTTTAGTTTTAACAAGATCGGAGCCAGAAATTTCGAGCTCAATGATGCGTCCGATGCGGACTGACTCGACACAGTCCATGCCGAGGCCGTGAATGGCCTTACGGACGGCTTCGCCTTGAGGATCGAGAACGCTTTTCTTAGGAGTAACAATGACAGTGGCTTTCATGAAGTGACGATATTAAACATAGAGCCCACAGAGAGCACAGAATTTTTTTTGAAGGATTAAGGAAATCGAGTCCGAGCAAAGAAATTAGTTGGCTAACCCAGAGGGTGCAGAAAGGGCTAATTATTTTTAACATGTAAGATGTTCATTACTAATAGCTTATAACTTA
>JAWXBW010000008.1:0-35592 GCA_034440395.1 Blastochloris sp.
AAGCGGGATTCAGAATCCGCATTTTTTGGGGGTCAGCACCGAGTCGTGTCATCAGCTTTGCCGTGTCTTCGTTTGCGGCCAGAACATATTTTGCAGTCTTTAAAGTCAGCTTGACCGATGGAGACAGCATTCCAATGATGTCAACCATACGCCTCAGAAATTCAAATACCGCAGATTGCCAACTAACCGTGCTGAGCAACTTAACGGGAAAATGTTCGCCCCCACCCACAGGGCCAAACACAAAGGGAATTCGACAAAATCTTAAAATCGAGCCCATCCGCCAAGATGCCATGGTGACATGGTGACATGGTGCGCCAAATCAAACACGATTTCTCCATGAAGTCTGGATGCCAATTCCACCGCCCCGTTTCCCCAGTCGTAATAGTCTTTCCAATTTTGCAACCTTGCCACTAGCCCATGACGACTTCTCTGCTGTGGTTTGCCATGAAAGCAAAATTTAACCTGTGCCATTCTTTCATCTGATTTTTGCCCCGACTCGATGGCATTACGGTCATGTTCGTGGACGATGGCCCAAACATGGTGATCCTGCGAAAGTGCGCGTATCGCAGTCCACCCGAAATGAGCTTCTGACCCACGAGTCGGGTGACAGGCAACTGCTATCACCAATATGCGTAAACGCTTCGTAGACTCCATGGTGCTCATTTATGTTTTTAGAAAAACCCGCTCTTTAGGATTCTTATGTCTTTAAAACGCAAGTTCATCAAAAAAAGCATAGTCCCTATACTACGTCCCTAAGGTAATCCCCAGGCTTTCTTTTTTTCTGCATAGACCTGCTGAGGCAGTAGAACATAAACGGGATTTTTGCGAGGTTCTAACCAAGCTATCAATTCACGTAACGAAGGCTCGCCCATTACGGTGCAGCCACTGCTTGATCGTGCTCCATTCTCACGCCAGATATGAAAAAAAATAGAGCTGCCCGCTCCTTTCTTAATAGTAGTTCCCGCATTATGCTCAATAAAAAGCTTAAGTTTATGCGCAGGATCCTTCTGATTCATTTGCTGTTTTTTCTCCCACTCAGTCTGAGGAGCCCTACCTGGTAGTTGAAGATGACGATTGTAAAATTCAGATGTAGGATCTTCCACCCACATATCCTGCTCAGTCACTTGATTGACTTTTAAGCCGATGGCGCATTGAACGTCTAACGTGTAGGTATAGACTTCACCCAGACTAAATATTCCAGCGGGTGCACGTTTATCTCCCTCCTCCTTTAGCCCTCCACCTGTTAAGCCTTCTGGATGGAGGCCTCGTCCCCAAGCAAGACCAGCTGTGCCTAACCGACCAGAGACAGGTTTACCGACGGCAGTCCACCCCGCTGCGTTTTTTTCCCATCTTTGCAGGGTCACATAAGAATCGTCCCAGCCTTGGCTTAGTCCGACAATAACTTGACGTGTCTCGGCAGGTAGAGAAAATGGTTGCGCAGCTACGGGAAGGAGCGCGCTCAGGCTGAGGCCTAAGATTAAAAAGATGACAGGCGGAATGGGCTTAATTTTCGTCATCTTCTTTACCTTGGAAGCGACGACGACGAGCCCTAACCTCTATACGTACTTTTATTTCATTAAACCAATACATGGCAAAAAAGATAAAATAACCCGATAGCCCTGCTAAAAGAGCCAAGCGTTGTGAGGGGCTGATCACAAAGTTCAAAAGTGCTAAAATTCCGAATACGATACCTAGCCATTTAATCTTAAAGGGGATGGGTATGGGAAAGAGGCTGATTTCATAATCAGGAAAGATGGTGGCAAAGGCAAAGAACAGGGCGGCAGCGATCGGTACGTTAGAAATAGTCGCCTGCCATGGACCCAGAGCTAGCGCAATTAAAAATAGAGTGGGGATGAGGATGTAAATATTCAGTGGTATGGCGCCCCATTCTGATTCTAGCCCTTCGCCGATATTCCAGAGAAACATTAACCCAAAAATGAAGAATAAAATACCAAGCGGACTCTGGGTGGAGGTGGTAGCAAAAAGGAACGTGACGAAGCGCCACCATTCACCGTCGTTAAAGATTTTAACTGGGTCTAGAGTTAAGCTTTGGGCAAAGCCTAGGTTAAAGAGGTCCAGCACAAAAACTGCAATGTTTAGCACAACGAGAATGCGAATGATGTTCGGCACGCCCCAAGAACCTATTCTCCGATCTAGCCAATCTATCCACTTGGGCAGTTGCATAGGAAGGTAGGAGGGTGTATGACAGAAAAAGATCAGGCCTTACTGGTAATCTTCTTCCAGTCCATTTTCTGCCTCTCTGCATAGACGCGAAAATCCGGCTCGTGCATAATTAAAACAGCCCGCACCACGCTGGAGTCATCGGCTCTCCCCATGTCGCCCAAGACGTCTGGAATTAAATCCACCCGCTTGTGGGCGTATAGTAAAGCGAAAATGGATTCTGCGATCGTGACATAAGGCAACTCGGGAGCTTGGCCTTCGGCGTAATCTTCTACTACATCGACGAGGAAGGTGAGTTGATCCACCAAGTGAGGAAATCTAGGTGCCTCGATTTGAGTGAATTCTAACTTGAGAAAAGGGAGCTCATGCAAAAGAGATTGAAGTGTGTGTTGGTTGATACGGCCTGCGCCGTGACGGACAAAATTGGCAATTTCTGACATGCTCCAAGTCTAGTCCTCACTATGGAAAAGCAATAGCTAATTTTTTCTTTTGTTCTAGGCATTCGTATTGTGTCAAAGCGAAGGATCGTTTAACAAAATGTGGCGATGATGAGCCAAGCAACCTAAGCAGCGAGCGTGCGCCCTGCTAGATTATAAGAGTTTCCAACTCTTTTCGGATTATGCGGAATTCTTCTTCGTTTATTACTGGTTCAGCGGCTTCCTGCTGATCCTTTTGATCCTCACATTCTAACCATGACTTACAACCTCCTAATGCGGGAGTGTCCGGAAGCAGAATAGGACTGGAACATTTTTTGACGCGGATAAGTGCAAAATGAATTTGGTGGCTTTCCTTGTATGCAAAGCGCTCTTGTAAAACAGATTCTTTCCAAATGTGGTAAGGCCTTAGGGCTAGAACTTGATCCCAGTCTTTCAAGACGATTTTACTGATCATTTCAGCTTTATAACGAATAATCCATGCTCCTGATTCCGTACGAGCCGGTTCATGGGTGCTGCGCCAGTTCACGCTTAACTCTTGTTGATGAAACAGGGTTGGTAAAAGATAGAACTCAGGATACGAGTAAGCAAAGCCGCCTTTTGCTTCAGAGATGCCTCCTTTACGTAAGAGAATCGTTTGTGCTCCCGCTCCCAGAGCTTCACAAACAAGGGACCACTCTTTATAACCGATGAACATGGGTGACGTGGTGAGCCGAGAGGGCTTATTAAAAAAGGAGTTTTTGGTTCTTCATGAAATACGCCAGACCAGAATAGAGCGTGATGATGAGCGTAAGGTAAAGCATGGGAATCAGTAACCATTGCTTAATCTCTAAGGCTAGAGGCGGCAGCCAGCCCATGCCTTCTAAACCAAGATATAATAGAGCGATCAAGGCGGTAATCATTTGGGAAATAGTTTTATGTTTCCCCATTTTTTCTGCGGCTAATATCACGCCTTTCGAAGCCGCTAGAGTGCGTAGGCCTGTGATTAAAAACTCGCGGGCTATGATGAAGACCACGATCCAGAATGGAGCCAAACCTTTTGCGGCCATTGCGATAAAGGCGGCACTGATTAGTATTTTATCGGCAAGGGGATCGAGCAATTTACCTAGATCTGTGATGAGGTTCAATTTGCGCGCCAAATAACCGTCGAGCCAATCGGTTAAACTAGCCACGACAAAGACAAAGAAAGCAGCTAGACCTGACCAAGGGGTTTCTAAGGTCAGGAGGAGCGTAAAGACACCGCAGAGAATCAAACGGACGAGCGTAAGTTGATTGGGTAAATTAAGAGTCGCCATGGGCACACTAGGGATTGGGCATCGAGATGCGTTGGGGACCCGACTTCGGGTAAGGGCCGTAGTTAGTCCCGTTATAAATCACTTCCACAGCTGAAGCTTCACGAAATGTTACGATAAAGGAATCAGCTATCCAAGGCTGTTCAGAGCTAGGAGCAACAATGGCGGCGGCGAGAGTGCCTTCAAACAAAGTAACTTCTTTACCTGCGCGAAGTCCTACGACACGAACCCAACGATCTGCGTCTGCGGCGTTGGCATTAGCTGTGAGTTGAAGCTTGTTTCCTGAAGTGACAGGGGTTTCAGGCGCAGCCGGTGGAGCCACTTGCGCTACAGGTGCGGCTATGGGCACAGCTTCTGGGGGTTTAGAAACTTGTTCTACGGGAACGGCAGGTTTAGCTTCTAGAACCGGTGTAGGGGATAAAGGCTGGGCTACGGGGATCGTTCCGGGGGTAAGGGGTTTTACGTTTTTTATTTCTGGAATTTGCTGGGCTTCTTGCACTACTCTTGTTTCTAGTTGGGCCACTTCAGCTTCTTTCGGAAAGAGATCGGGCCAGATGACGTAAAGTTGCCAAAGTCCCACGATGGCGGCGATTCCGAGAACGGCCAAGATGACGAATAAGCCAATCCCTTGGGATGTAGCCACAGGTGTCTGGGAACGTTTGGGAATAGATTCTAAATCATCAGGGTGCAATTCTAACATACTTAGGGATTCTGCTACTTGACCTAAGTTTAATTTTTTTAGCAGAGCCCAACCATCTAAACCCAGCTCACGGGCGTAGAGCCGAATGAATCCCCGGGCGTAAGTCAAACTCGCTAGCTTTTCAAAGGCATTAGCCTCAAGGAGAGCCAACGTATCTCGCTTAATCTTAGTGCGACGTGCGGCTTCCTCTAAGGTCCAGTCCTTAGCCTCGCGTGCTAGCTTTAATTGTTCGCCTACGCTTTTTTCTTGGTTGGTCGTTTTCATTCTTCTAGCAACTCTTCAAAGTTAAAGGTGTCCACATCTACTAAAATTTCCCGGTCGCGCGCACCGTCTTTTTCTGCGACCACTCCGTGATCTTCCAGAAAGTCGATGATGCGCGCTCCTGTGGAGTATCCAATACGTAGCCGTCTTTGCAACATCGACGTAGAAGCTTTTTTTTCCTGTCTTATCACTTCCCAGCATTTTCGGTAAAGGTCTTTCTGTTCTTCGCTTAATTCTTCTTCGTCGGAGTCAGAGTCGGGTTTACTTAATTTTGCATGAATCTCACCCTCATAAGCAGGCTTGGTTTGCTGACGAATGAAGTTTACCACATTGGTTACTTCCTCCTCGCTGACGTAAGCCCCTTGAGCCCGCACAAGCTTAGAAGATCCAGGCGGGAGATAAAGGAGATCGCCTTTACCGAGCAAATTTTCTGCACCATTCTCATCTAGAATAACGCGCGAATCTAGGGCACTAGGCACTTGAAAGGCGATGCGGGATGGTACATTTGTTTTGATGACACCTGTAATAACTTGGGCTCGTGGCGTTTGTGTGGCGATAATCAAATGAATGCCAGCAGCACGCGCTTTAGCAGAAAGACGGGCGATGGCGGACTCCACATCGGCGGGAGATGTTTGCATTAAGTCTGCTAACTCATCAATAATCACCACGATGTAAGGCAGGCGATCTGGCATTTCTAATTCCGCTAGGGGCAGGTCGAGGCCAGGCAGGGAATCTTCAAGCGGTTTAGTCGAAATCCCGTTCTCACCATCAGCCTCTTCTTTTTCCAAAGCCTCAGCAAGGTCGAGCTTCTCTTTATCGCGCTTTACTTTTCTTTCGGCGGCGCGCGTGTTGTAGGCCACGATATTACGAACCCCCGTCTGCGCCATGATGCGGTAGCGTTTTTCCATTTCGTTGATAACCCAGTTTAAGGCGCGCAAGACCTTCTTAGGATCCGTCACCACGGGAACCACGAGGTGAGGCAACTCATTGTAAACCTGTAATTCAACAACTTTAGGATCGACAAGGATTATTCGCAAATCCTCTGGACTATATCGATAAAGCAAGCTTAGTAAGACGCAGTTGATGCAAACTGACTTGCCCGATCCTGTAGTTCCTGCGATTAGCAAGTGCGGCATTTCAGCCAAGTCCGCCACAAGCACCGCCCCGTAAACATCTTTACCTATGGCAATAGGGAGACGCGCCTTGGAGGTTTTCCAAAGGGAGGATTCGAAAAGATCGCGCAGCACAATTTTCATCTTCTTAGCGTTGGGGACTTCGATTCCCACCGTGTCACGTCCGGGGATAGGGGCGAGAATATTGACGCGTTCTGCTTTCAGGGCGCGGGCGATATTTTTTTCTAGGGCGGCGATGCGCTCCACCCGCACACCATTGGCAGGGTAAACCTCATAGCGTGTAATCGTTGCGCCTTTAGTGATATCGCCAGGAGTTACTTCGATGCCGAATTGTTTGATCGTACTGACAAGTAAGTCGCGATTTATCTCTAATTCTTCCGTGCTAGCCATGCCTTTCGGATCGGAGTCATTCACTGCAAGTAAAGGCACTTGCGGTAGTTTATAATTTTCGTAAAGGATAGAGCCCGTGTTTTCTTGGTTGAGGGGTTTAGTCTTCGTCTTAGCAGCGCCTTTAGCGGAACGGCTTGCAGATGCGGTTGAGGTCACGGACTCAGACTCTATTTCTACTACAGGCGCAGACTCTTCTACGGCCGGCACCTCTTCCGCAAATCCGACGATCTCAGCCGTCGTATCGATCACCCGCGGTAAAGGCCGCTTGGCTTCGAGAGGCGGCGTGGCTACCTTAATCATAGGTCGGCTGGCCGATGATGCGTTAGTTAAGTCTGAAAACTTTTCTTTTTTAATTTGTTTTTCTAACTGCTTCGATTCTCTTTCCACCTGCTTACGCTCTAACTCAATCCGCTCCATAGGATCAGCCAAATCATATTTTTCCTGCTGACGTTGTTGGTAATAATCGCCCATCCAAAGGATAAATTTCTTAGTTAGCTCAATCGGGCGCAGACCGAAAAAGAGAATCATTCCTGCTAGATAAATTACACACATAACAATCCCCGAACCAGCCATGCCAATACGGGGAGCAAGGAGAGTATCATGCAAGCGAAACCCAATGATGCCACCAGGATAGGGTGCTTTTTCAAATCCACTCAGACCCGTCATCTGCAACAACGCGCAACTTCCTAGCACCATGAGGAAAAACCATAATGCTGTGAACCTATAATCAGGAGCGGCTCCAAAAATAAGTTTAATGCCCCAGATCACCATGGCCACCGGAACAACATAGGAGGCTAATCCGAAAGCCAAAACAAGACCCCCGGCCATATAAGCACCAAAGGGTCCGATGAAATTTGAAATAACATCATTTGGAGGATACGAAAAAAAACCTAGATCCTTAGGGTTAAATGAAACCAAGGCTAGAAATAGCAATAAGCCTAAGCTCGCTACTACGAGAGCTATGATCTCTTGCACTACTTTCGATTCGATCTGTTCCTTAGCCATAATGAATGAGCAAATCAGCCTACTGAGCTCCCATCTTCTTGCCAATACCTCTTTCCACCAAGATTGCACTAAAAGTCTACAGATGTGTTTACGATGAAAATCTTCTCATTCCTAACATCTACGCAGTGAGATGACTAATTTTATTCCTTTGTTGGATGAACTCCATGGATTCAGTTAGAGGTTAGGGTCTTTAATGGAACTGTCCTCCCATATTATGAATAACTTAACATTGAAGTCTTGCGTGCGTAGAACATTTTCCTTTATTCTCAAAACGTGGCCTCGCAAAAAACGACTCAAGCGCAAGACTTAGTTTACACGACTAATTATGTAGAGGGCACTATGTCCATTGCAGATGTCAAAGGGTGGTTCCAAACCCAACTCACTGTCTCTTGCCTAGGCATTGTTTGTGAACAGGGCGTTTTTGGCCTCATCAGCCGCAGTCATCTTAGCCAATACTTAATCGGCCAAAAGCATGACCCTGCTACGATGAAGCAGCCTGTGACCGAAATCATGATTAGTAACCCTGTCGTGGTTGAAGCTAGCCATGATATTGATTTTATCGTTAGCCGCCTTATTTCTAACAAGGGTGCCGATGATGGGTTTTTTAATGATATTATAGTCCAGAGCGGGGGCAACTTTGTCGGGCTTATCGCAGTTCGAGATCTTATCATGGGACATCTAGAAAATATGACCCACCGCCTCACTGCCCACGAAGCGCAGTTGCTAGCTTTAGCCAGAAAAAATAAAGAGCTTTTTGAAAACAGTTTCCGCCAAGGTCGCATGGAGACTATTTATAAGGATGCTTTTGAAAGCACTCCCCTCCCTCTCGTAGTTTTTGATGAACAAGGGAAATACGCCTTCGCCAACCTACAGTTCCTTTCCCTAGCTGACTACACGACAAAACAAATCGACACAAAACTTAGTTATCGCAAACTTTTCGAGGGTGACTTCAAGGCTCTCTATGATGATGAAAGTCTCAAATGGAAAGACCTTTCCCTACGCAGCAAAACCTCCCAGTATTCCATGGTTCTCATCAGTCGCCATGATGAAAGTATCCCCTGCCAAGTTGTTACCACCCTCACGCGCACTGGCCAACACTTACTTCTGGCCATTAGACACTCCGGCCACACCGACCTAGTTAGCCAAGAAGATGTCGTAGAAATCAGACCACCCACGCCTAAATCTAGGGCTCCTGGTAAAATTACTCAGGCCATTAAACTGAGGCTTTCTAATACGAACACCATGGGTCTGGCTCGTAACGTGGCCACCAATCTCATTGACCGCGAAGATGACATGGAACACCTCATGCGGAAATTAGAGACCATTATCGAAGTTGCTCAAAAAATTGAAACTCGTAATGATGATCCCTCTGTCTTGGGAGAAGAACCTCGTGAAGGTGACGACGAGCCGATGCGAGGAAAACTGAGTGATTTTTCCGTCATTGATCTTGCCCAGCTTCTGGTGCAAGGAACCAAAACAGGCCAGCTCATGCTTCTACGCCAAAAAGAACCACGCTACATGGGTTCGATCTATTTTTATGAAGGCAACATTGTTCATGCTGAAGCCATGGATAACCTCAGTGGAGAAGCCGCCCTGCCCTCCCTCTTAGCCTTAAGAGAAGGCAGCTTTGAATTTCTCTTTGATCAAAATAGCCCCACTGTCACCATCGACGGAGACGCCATGGGCATCCTCATGGACGCCTGCCGCCATAGTGACGAGCGCAAATAAGATAACTCCTAACCGCACAAATGGGTGCCACTACTTAAAGTAACTCTTTCAACTTTTCAGCCCGTGCTAAGGTTTCCTCAATCTCAGAACCTAACACGCAAAAGTGTCCCATTTTTCTTCCAGCCTTAGCTTCACTTTTTCCGTAAAGATGTAGCTTTGTGTCAGGCTCACTTAAAACTCCTGCAAAGTTCGGTGTGCCTTGAGACCAAGCATCACCAAGAATATTGACCATCACCACGGGACTTAGTAACCGCGTCGAGCCCAGAGGCAGCCCGCACACCGCACGTAACTGCTGCTCAAATTGACTGGTCACACAAGCGTCGAAACTATAATGCCCAGAGTTATGGGGTCTCGGAGCTAACTCATTAACGATTAATTTCCCTTCTTTAGTTAAGAAAAATTCGACCGCAAGCAGGCCCACTACGTTTAAATCCTCGGCTATTTTGGACGCGAGATTCTGCGCTTCAAGCTGTATTTTTTCTGGCAACCGCGCCGGTACAATAGAAAAATCTAAGATGTGGTTCGTGTGTATATTTTCCGACACAGGAAAAGTTTCAATCTGCCCAGAAGCACTACGAGCGCAAACTACGGAAAGCTCACAATCAAACTCTACCCATTTTTCTAAAACGCCTGCAGGCATATTAAACTCACGCCACAAGGCTTCTGCGTCCACGGAATCCTTCAGCTTTTTTTGTCCCTTACCATCATAACCAAAATCTGCCGTTTTTAAAACAGAAGGTGTGCCGATGCGTTGCACCGCTTCTTTTAATTCACCCGCTGAGCGCACCACGGCAAATTCAGCGTGGGGATAGTGGTGATCCCGTAGAAATAATTTTTCCCGTTCCCGATTTTGGCAGACGTAAAGCACATTCCAATTCGGATGCACTGGCGTAATGGCCGCAAGAGTTTGTAAAACGTGAGCTGGTATGTTTTCAAACTCAAACGTTATCACATCGACCGAAGCCGCAAAAGTTTGCAACGCCTCAACATCATCGTAAGAGTTATTAAACTCACGATCCGATACCTGACCTGCTGGCCCTTCAGGACTGGGCTCAAAGGTATGTACACGGTAACCCATGCGCCGAGCCGCAATGGCAAACATGCGTCCCAATTGGCCGCCTCCGACTAAGCCAAGAGTTGACCCAGGAAGAATCATGGCAGCTTCGTTTTTAAAACCGTTTTCGTTTGGCGTGATCGGAAAGCAGACCATTTTTTAGCCAGAACAGCGTCATGCAAAGCGAGAATTGAGACAGCACCTAATGCCGCATTGATGGCGCCAGCCTTACCGATAGCTAGAGCTAGGACGGGAATGCCTGCCGGCATTTGGGCGATAGAGAGAAGTGAGTCTAATCCTTGCAAGGCCTTAGATTCTACAGGCACGCCGAGCACGGGAAGTTCCGTAAAAGCCGCTGTCATACCAGGTAAATGAGCGGCACCACCCGCACCTGCGATGATGAGATGCAAGCCACGACGTTGCGCCGAACTAGCATACTCCGTTAAAAGCTTCGGCGTGCGATGAGCACTCACGATTTTTTTTTCATAAACGACTCCGAAATTATTCAAAGTTAGCGCAACGTGCTGCATGGTTTCCCAGTCAGATTGGCTACCCATAATTATGCCGATACGAGCTTGAGCTGATGTTTTAAGCTTTTTCATGAACAACCTTTAAACTGCAACGTCTAAGCTTAGCCGTCAAAATAGAAAAACGAGTTTCTTCGGCCTCTTTCCCTTGCCGTCTTGCTGTTAGGTTGCGCCCCGCAGTATCCTGTCATTATTTAACCCTTTACGCTGCCGTGTAACATCCACGCTTCATGAGACATCAGACCCTGAAGAAAGTTAACCTAAGAAATAATCGTGTGGTTTATGCTTTTGCGTCTATGCTTTTTCTTCCATGAGAGAGCTTAAACGAATTTTTACTTACTGCCGTCAATACCCCTGGTTCGCTGTCGGCACCTTGTCGTGTGCCATTGTTTCTACCTTAGCAGGTCTCGCCTATCCACTTCTTACCGGAAAGATTATCGACGGCCTGATTCATAGCGGTGATGCGCGCTCCTTAGCTTGGATGGCGGGGGCTCTCCTGCTTTCCTATTTTCTACGGGATTTTCTGAACGGCCTCCGCATCCAACTCAATAATAGCTTCGAGCAACTTGTCATTTTTGACTTAAGGAGTGATCTTTACGAAAAACTGCAACGTCTCCCCCTGAGCTGGTATCACCATCAAGCTTCTGGTGATTTGATGACACGGGTGGTAGAAGACGTGACGCAGATGGAGCGCGTTCTGATTGATGGGATTGAGCAAGGCACCGTGGCGTTGCTGCAAGTTATAGGTGTAGGTTTTTTCCTTTTTTGGATCAACCCCAGCCTTGCTCTCTGGGCTATGGCACCCATCCCGTTTCTCCTCGCAGGTGCTACCCTCTACACCTTAACCGCGCACACCCGCTACCGAATCGTGCGTAGAGCTACCTCCGCCATGAACTCTTATTTGTTAGATAACTTACAAGGTATCTTACAAATTAAATCGTTCGGACGGGAAGTGCGCGAGTTGAATCAATTCCGGGATTATGCAGAAAAACTACGCCAAGCCACTCTCATCGTGATGCGTGCGTGGTCGGCCTATTCGCCTGCGATGTCCTTCATCGGAGCCGTGGGCGTGGTCTTAGTTTTATTTTTTGGAGGAAAAATTACACTAGAAAATCCTAGTCTCCTTAGCGTTGGACAGCTCATGACCTTCGTGCTTTTTGTGGGCATGTTTTACGATCCGATTAACCGACTCCATGGCTTGAATCAACTAGTCCAAAGCGGACGCGCGGCGGCTGAACGCGTTTTTAAAATTTTAGATGCGACGGAAGAATACGAGCCGACTTTCATTAAACCGCTTCCTGCCAACAAGGGTTCGCGTAGCGTCGTTTTTGATAATGTGGCCTTTGCCTACGATGCGGAGCGCCCCATTTTGCAAAACCTAAATTTAAGGGCGGAAGCTGGCCAAACCATTGCACTCGTCGGCCCCACGGGAGCGGGTAAAAGCACCTTGGTCAGCTTAATCGCACGGTTCCACCGTGCCACTGCGGGTAGGATTACAATGGATGGCGTGCCTCTAGATGAAATCTCTCTAACGGAGTTGCGCCAGCAAATAGGCATCGTTTCCCAAGAAGCTTACTTATTTAATTCCACCATCCGAGAAAATCTTTTTTACGGAAATCCTCAGGCAACAGGAGCTGAACTGGAATCAGCTCTACGTGCCGCGAATGCTTGGGAGTTTACTCAAACCCTACCTCAAAAGCTCGATACCTCTGTCGGTGAAAAAGGTGTAAAATTAAGTGTAGGCGAGAAACAACGACTCTCCATTGCCCGCGCCTTATTAAAAAATCCACCTATCCTAATCTTAGACGAAGCAACGGCCAGCGTGGATACAGCAACAGAAAGACTTATCCAAGAAGCCCTCGATCGCCTGCTCACGAATCGCACCTCCTTCGTCATCGCCCACCGCCTATCTACTGTGCGTAAAGCCGATTTAATTTGTGTGTTGCAGCAGGGTCAAATTATCGAACGTGGAAAGCATGAAGACCTGATCAGGCAAGGCGGGCTCTACGCCCGACTCTGCCAAGCACAAAGTAGTAACGAAACGATTGAGCAGACCTTCAGCCATCTTTGAGCTTGTTTACAGTGCTTGAAGTCCTAGGAGTTGAGCGTAAATAGCTTCGCTGCGTTTGCACATGACTTCGATGGTATTTTCTACTAGGCAACGTGCATAAGCTGTTTGCACCATGGTTTGGGTTAATTCATGGTCTGTTAATGCGGAAGATATCGCATCCGCTAAAGCTTGGCTTTGACCAACGGGAACGAGCCGCCCCGTCAGGCCGTCCTGCACTACTTCAGGAATCCCTCCCACGGCGGAGGCCACCACGGGACAACGTGCCATCTGGGCTTGAAGAATAATTTGAGGGACACCTTCGTGAGCGGTTGAGGGAAGAACAAGGACGTTGAGTGCCTTCAAGAGTTGCGGAACATCCTGACGTTGACCCAACCAAAAAAATCTCTCGTTCAAACCACGTTCTTGTATGGATTCTTGTAAGGAAGCAGCACCTGGCCCATCTCCGGCGATAATAAAGTGTAGATCAGGCCGTTGCCGTAGTAAGATTGCGGCGGCTTCTAAAAAAAACCGATGCCCCTTCCAACTGCGAATAACGGAAATCATGCCCACGAGTGCTGTCTCGGGATTCAACCCTAACTCTTCACGTAAGCTAGCGGGAGTAGAATTAAGAAAGGGTTGAGGGTCAATACCAGTCGGCAAATTTGTAATATGATCGAGGCTGATTTTTAGTTGGTCAGAGATTTTTTTTCGGATCTGTTCACTCGTGGTCAGCACATGATGGGGTAAAACCCCGTAGGCGATACGGCTAGAAAACCTGCGCGGATATTCTACGTCGATATGTTTAGATCGGATAATACAGGGCACGTGCGCTAGACGTGCGGCGATGCCTCCAATCCAGCCATCTTTAGAGCTATGGGTGTTAACCACGTCAGGCCTTCTTTTTTTAAGCCATGCCGTTAGGGAAAGAATGGAGTGAGGAAAGAAGAGGGCTTTTTCACGAATAGGAAAAACCGTAAAGCCTGCCGCTTGCGCTTTATGAAAAATTTGGCTGGTCGGTTGAGCCGCCAAAGACATTTCATGTCCCCGTGAGCGCATAGCTAACATTTCTGTGTAAATACGAATCTCTTGCCCGCCCCAGCCGAGGGATGCTTCACTGTGAACAATATTGAGATGCCGCATAAACAAGAACCTATTAACTCACTCGTTAGGCGGAGTAGTAGCTGCGATACCATTGACAAAAATGGAGCATCCCGTCTTCAATGCTGGTCTTAGGCTCAAAACCAACGGCTGAAGTTAAAGCAGAAACATCAGCGGATGTGGCCAGAACATCTCCCGGCTGCATGGGCAGGTAGTTGCAAACAGCCTTCTTGCCTAACGCGGTTTCAATGGCGGCGATGAAGCGCATCAGTTCGACGGGATTATTATTTCCAATGTTATAAATTCTATGCGGTGCGCTCGTGCCAGCGGGATCTGCCTGCGAGCCTTGCCAGTCCGTGTTGGGCTTGGGAATTTGTTCAGCAACACGCACGACACCTTCCACGATGTCATCTACATAAGTGAAGTCGCGCTGCATTTTACCTTGGTTAAACACATTGATAGGTTTTCCTTTACTGATGGCGTCGGTGAAAAGAAACGGAGCCATGTCGGGACGACCCCAAGGACCATAGACAGTAAAGAAGCGGAGACCGGTGGCAGGAACTTGATAAAGATGACTATAGGTATGTGCCATCAGCTCATTTGATTTTTTGGTCGCAGCGTAAAGGCTAATCGGATGGTCTGTGCGATCATCGACCCGGAAGGGCATTTGCGTATTTAATCCATAAACAGAGCTAGAGCTGGCATAAACTAAGTGCGGAACTTTCGTGTGACGGCAGCCCTCAAGGATGTTAAGAAAAGCGACAACGTTACTTTCAATATAAGCATGGGGATTTTCAATGCTGTAACGAACCCCGGCTTGAGCGGCGAGGTGAATGACGCGGGAGAATTCATGTTTGTGAAATAAATCATCCACGGCATTACGGTCAGATAACTCCATAACATCGAAGGAGAATTTCGGCTGAGAAGCTAAATTAGCTAAGCGCGCTTTTTTTAGAGCCACGTCGTAATACGGGTTGAGGTTATCAACGCCTGTGATTTCGTGGCCTTGGGCGAGAAGTCTCTGCGCCGTGTGGTAGCCGACAAATCCGGCCACACCTGTTACTAATATCTTCATACGTTTAGATTAAAAAAGAATGTTAAGGAAATAGCCATGAGGGAAAAGCTTTTTAGTTGTGCTCAAAGGTAAAGAGGTTATGTGCATGTATTCGTAGTCTCAAAGTAAGAAATGGTTCCTACACTGATTTTTCATGGCACTTTTTCTGAAAAGTGACCATGCTAGTCCGCTCATGTTTAAAGGATTTCGTTATTTATCTAAGATGGTCGCTTTTGGCTGGCCGTTTCTACGAACGTATAGAGTCCGATTTATCACGGGGATCTTTTTGGGAATCGCTTATGCCGCCGTCAATGGATTAAGCGTGGGGGTGGCTCCCTTGATTGTAAACCGTCTCCAGCATGAAACACCGTTAGTGGAAGCAGCTAAGGTGCCGCCGCCACAGGTCGTTTCCATGGAAGCGAGTGGACTGCGTGCCTCCGTGGATAAGATGACTCAACCTTTTCAAGATCTGTCTGCCGCAGTTAAGGTGAAAACAAAGGCCTGGGGAGACGAGGCTAAAGTGGCTCTAGAGGAATTCCTGCCTCGGAAAGGACGCCCGATCACAGGTCTGCAAATTTTCGGTGCGGTCTTTCTCATAACATTTTTAACCACGCTGCGCGGTGTGCTAAATTATCTTAGCGTTTATTGTATGAGTTGGGCCAATGAGCGAATGATCCAAGACTTGCGCTGTGCCGTGGTAGAAAAATTAAATTCCCTTTCCCTCTCATTTTTTAATCGCAGCACGACAGCAGAATTGACCCAACGCATTGATCAGGATACAGGGAACCTACAACGCGCCTTTGTCATCGGGATGCCCGACTTAGTTAAAGAGCCTTTCACCTTACTCTTCATTTGTGCGTGGCTGATTTACATCGACTGGCGCTTAGCCATGTTCGCTTTTATCTTTCTACCCGCTTGCGTGGTGCCGGCCATTATCTTGGGAAAAAAACTTAAAAAAATCAGCATTCTTCAACGCACCACAACCGTGACCCAAGGCAATGTCATTTTACAAGTCTTAGCCAATATCCGTGTGGTCAAGGCCTTCGGTTTAGAAAAAGCGCAGGGCGAAAATTACCGTGAGCTTTCTGATGATCTGGCTCGCCATAACATCAATGCTAACAAGAAGAAGACCTTAATTAATCCCATCATCGAAAGTGTGAGCGGGATAGCCATGGGCGGGTTACTGGCCTACATCTTCTATGCAGGATATAATTTAGGGGAGATTGCCGGTTTCATGCTGGCACTGGGGCTGAGCTTCGCCCCGATTAAAAAAATAGCCAATCTTAACATGCTCTTTCAGCAGACCTCCGTGGGCGTAAACCGATTGCTCGAACTTTTTGCTGAAAAACCCTCTGTCGTTAATCAAGTAAAAGGAGTTCATTTAAAAAAATTCCAGCAACAAATCGAATTTAAGGATGTCGCCTTCAGTTACGGTGAAGCTCCCGTTCTGCAGGATTTTAATCTAACGATCCCTGCGGGCACTAAAGTCGGTATCGTCGGAGAAAGCGGCTCGGGAAAAAGCACGCTGGTGAATTTACTCTTTCGTTTTTATGACGTGACTGCGGGCAGCGTGACGATGGATGGGCATCTCTTAAAGGACATCGAGATCACGAGCTTACGCCAGCAAATGTCCCTCGTCAGTCAAGAGGTTCTCTTATTCAATCGAACCGTGGCCGAGAATATCGCTTATGGGTGCAAGGGTGCGACGCAAGCTGAAATCCAAGCGGCGGCGAAAGCTGCGTTTGCCGATCATTTTATCCGCCAGTTGCCGTTAGGCTATGACACTCCCGTTGGCGAATGGGGGAACCGGCTCTCGGGCGGACAACGGCAGCGTATCGCTCTGGCGCGTGCCTTTGTGCGGCAAGCTCCGATTCTCGTCTTGGACGAGGCGACGGCTGCGCTGGACTCAGACTCGGAAAAAGAAATTCAACAGGCCATTGATGCCTTTAGTAATGATCAGACCGTGATTTCTGTAGCGCACCGATTGGCTACGCTACGTTCTATGGACATGATTATTGTGCTAGAAAAAGGAAGGCTGGTGGAGCAAGGGTCCTTTGCAGAGCTTTTAAAACGTAACGGCATCTTTACTCGTCTAGCCGCACATCAAGGGATTTACGCGGCTTAAGGATTGAAGAAGAGCGGCTTGCCTTTTTAGGTTCCTGCCGTTTACTTGGTTCATGTCTTTAAAGCGTCTCTACATTGCAGGTCACCGCGGTCTCGTCGGCCAAGCTCTGCTGCGTCATTATGCGGATTTATCAGGCTGGCAGCTCATTACCAGAACGCGCCAAGAATTGGACTTAACAGATGCAGCCGCGGTGCAGGATTTTTTTGCCGCGGAAAAACCAGATTATGTCATCATGGCAGCGGCCAAGGTGGGCGGGATCAAGGCGGCCTACTCTCAGGCAGTAGAGTTTCTTTTGGAAAATATGAAAATACAAAATAGTATTCTCCAAGCAGCCTACGAGCACCAAGTCACGAAACTACTCTTTCTCGGCAGCACCTGCGTCTATCCTAAAAACGCAGAAATACCGATTAAGGAATCTTCTCTCTTATCTGGTCCGATGGAAGTGACTAATGAAGCTTACTCCATTGGTAAAATTGCGGGCATCCGTCTTTGTCAGGCTTTCCGCCAGCAATACGGCAGGGATTTTATTGTGGCTATGCCCGCAAATCTTTACGGCCCTTACGATAATTTTGATCCTGAACATTCCCATGCCCTACCCTCCATGATGCGGAAATTTCACGAGGCCAAGGTGAAGAACTTACCCGCAGTTACGCTCTGGGGAACGGGCAATCCTAAGCGAGAATTTCTTTACGTCGATGACCTCGCCCGCGCCTGCGCTTTCTTACTAGATACCTATAGCTCACCAGAAATCGTTAATGTCGGCGTGGGCAACGACATCAGCATACGTGAAGCGGCGGAAAAGATTCGTGAGACGATTGGTTATGAAGGGGATATTGTCTGGGACAGCACGCAGCCTGATGGGAATCCACGCCGGATTTTAGACTTAAGTAAAATCCATAGCTTAGGCTGGAAAGCTCAGATGCCTTTTGTGGAAGGCCTAGAAACAACCTACCGCTGGTTCCTAAAGAATCGGGCTTAGCGTTGACGAATGGGCAGAGCGGACTAATATCTCTGTATCTTTATGAATCCTATTCCCGTAACAGTGCTGACCGGTTTCCTCGGAGCTGGTAAAACTACTCTTCTTAATCGTATTCTTTCGGAGCATCACGGTAAACGCATTGCGGTGATCGAAAATGAATTCGGGGAGATCGGGGTGGACCAAGAATTAGTCATCCGCAGCGATGAGGAAATCTTTGAGATGAATAATGGTTGCATCTGCTGCACGGTGCGGGGCGATCTTATCCGTATTTTATCCACACTACATAAACGGAAAGATAAGTTTGATTACGTTCTGATCGAGACTACGGGTCTGGCTGATCCCGGTCCCGTGGCTCAAACTTTTTTCACTGACGATGAGATTAAAGAAAAATATCGGCTTGATGCCATCGTCACTCTAGTTGATGCGAAGCATATTTTGTTACATTTAGACGATAGCCATGAGGCGCAGGAGCAGGTGGCTTTTGCCGACGTTATTATTCTTAATAAAACGGATTTAGTTTCTGCCCCCGAATTAGATTCGCTAGAAACAAGAATTCGTAAAATGAATGCTGTGACGAAAATCTATCGCACACAGGATGCCCAGATTGAGATTGCTAAGGTGCTTGGTGTGGGGGGCTTTGATTTAGCGAGGGCGGTAGAATTAGAGCCAGAATTTTTAGGTAAAAAAGAAGAGCTTCACACCCACGGAGATTATGAACATGATGAACACGAGCATGATCATGAGCACGAAGAAGCTCCTGAGCATGATCATGTGCATGATGAGTCGATCACGTCGGTGGGAATTACAACCCCAGGGGATTTGGATTTAACGAAGTTTGACGAGTGGTTAGGAAAATTATTGAAAGAAAAGGGACAGGATATTTTTCGGATGAAAGGGGTTGTCAGTATTCGGGGAGAAGCGGATCGTTTTATTTTTCAAGGGGTTCACATGCTTTTCGATGGTCGTCCAGGAAAGGCGTGGGGCAAGGACGCTCGGAAAAACATGGTTGTTTTTATTGGTCGTAATCTGGATCGTGAAGATTTGAATAAAGGCTTTGCTTCCTGCTTGGCGCGCTGAGGCCTGCGATTATGTCTGCCCAGCGCAAAATCAACCTGCTTAAACCCAAGCTTAAACTGGATGTGGCTGACTATGTGGCCTCTCTAGCTTGGAGTGCCAAAGGTGATCAGCTGGCAATTGGGCAATCAGGCGGCGGGTTAGCGTGGTTAGATTTAGCAGCTAAAAAAAAATCAGTAACCACCCAAGCACATGCCCAAGGGCTTTCCCAGCTGTCGATTTCACCGAAGGAATCAGACGACGTGTTGGCATCAGGTGGGCATGATGGGTTTTTACGGTTATGGAAGATAGGAGCGTCTGAACCATTTTTTGAAAAGAAGCTAGGTAAGGAATGGATCGCAGCGTTGAGCTGGAGCTGGGATGGAAGTTTTTTAGCGGTGGCTTGTGGAAAGTCGGTTGTGATTCTGGATGCTAAAGGCACAGAGATCCGTCCTACGACAGTCCTGGCATCAACCGTCACCTCGCTAAGTTGGTATCACGGCCACAAGGCTTTGATCGCAAGCTGCCAAGGTGGTTTAACTATTTTAGGCATTCGGGATGCAGCACCGCTTAAAACGTATGACTGGAAAAGTGGCTTCTGGTGTTCGGCTTGGAGCCGTGATGGGAAATGGGTAGCGGGCGGAAGTCAGGAAAAAGCAGTGCATATTTGGGAAGCGGAAACGGCCGAACATTACCATATGCCAGGTTACCCTGTAAAAGTGCAGTGGATGGGATTTACACCCGATAGTCATTGGTTAGTCACCACGGCAGGGATGGATATTTCGATGTGGGATTGCTCAGGTGCAGGGCCTTGTGGCCGGAATCCTAAAACTATTCTGGAACATGACGCCATTATTGAGGTATGTGCATTGCAGCAGCATGGAAGTCTTTGCGCCACTGCAGATGAGGGGGGACATTTTCTACTCTGGGACACTGCACAGAAAGAAAAGTCCGCCTTAATTGCGGGCTTTAAGCAAAAGGCTGGTTTTAGTGCAGGGGCGTGGTCGTTGGGTGATACGGTGCTTGCTTTAGGATCAACCGATGGATCCGTTTATTTATTTTAGCTCAGACGTTAGATATTTATTATTATGAATATTTCAAAATTACCTATTTATCTCATCACTGGATTTCTAGGTAGTGGAAAGACGACTTTTTTACAACGGATCGTGGAGGCTCCTGAGTTTGCCAAATCATCAACAGCTTTACTAATCAATGATGCAGGCCCGATGAATGTGGATGCTAAGGTATTTAAGAATCAAGCGGAAACAGTCAAAGCGCTTACGGGAGGTTGCGCGTGTTGTGTGGTGAGTAAAGATTTACAGCGGGAGATACGCAGCTTTGTAGCTGATCCACGAATTGACCAAGTTTGGATTGAGGCATCAGGCGTGGCTGAAGTGGAGGATTTACTGGATCGTCTAACGGAGGAAGAATTACCGAAAGTTTGCGAAGTGCGGCGGGTGATTCATGTGGTTGATAGTGTTCACTATGGACGCAGTCTTTTCAGTAAAGCTTTACAACATGCTCAATGGCGTTGGGCCGATGTGGTGGTTCTCAATAAGGTCGACTTAATAAAAGCACCTGCGTTGCGTGAGCTAGAGCAGAAAGTTCATGAAATAAATCCACGAGCTTTAGTCGTTACGTCGGTCCGAGGTGTAACTAATCAAGACTGGAGTAAAGGCGGTGAGCGGAGCCGAGCTAAGGCCGGAAGCCTACGGATGGCTCATGTAGTTCCCGTGAAAACGTGTTGGCTTGAGCGTGGGGAGTTAATTAAAAAGGCCTCACTCGTAGCTTGGTTGCGAGAGTTACCCGAAGAGGTTTATCGGGTGAAAGGTTTTCTTCGTTTAGCGGAGAGTCCTCAGCAAATTCATTGGGTTCATCAAGTAGGTCTGATTGATGAAGAGGTGCAAATCTGGCCTTATGAAAGCCCGAAGGAAGAGTTGGGCTTAGTTTTATTGGGCAGTGAGTTGGAAATGGTGACTTTAGAAAAAAGTTGGCAGTTGCTCGATTGATTTCAAAAATAGGTGCATCCGTGTAAAACCTGCTGTCTGCGGCTGAGATCATGAAGCAGATAAAAATGGGCGGCGGCATGGCGGAGATCAAGACCGTCTCAGGTGGCAAGTTAACCGCTATGGTGAACGGGATAATGAATGTCGTGCTTAATGACGCCAAAGGAAATGTGTCCGCCATTTCTAACTATGATGTTCTACAGTCCAATGGCGTGATTCATGTGATCCACAGCGTTTTATTACCGTAAGCTTTACGCTTCAAGTTGCCTAACTAAGTCTGGAATCACTTCTTGCGGGAAGCGATCCTTTGCTTGCTCTCTTGACTGTAATCGACTAGTTTTCTATGTCCTAGCCTTTGAAATTCACGGGAGTTCCTCACCTTCATGACTTTTTCTCTAAGAAGAATTATGCAATTATTATGTGCCTTAGCACTGCTGGCTCCGAGCTCCTATGCCGAGCTGACGTCGGCCTCGCGCGAGGAACTGCTCCAGCGCATTAAACATTTAGAGCAGCAAAATGCCCAATTAGCCGTAGAAGCTACGCGTGCTAAAATGCAGTCAGAAGATTTCAAAAAACGTTACCATGACGTTGCTGTAAAAAAGGAAGACGTTCCGCAAGAGGACATGACGGTCGTGGCAAAAAAGTTATGGAAGGCGGAAGTTTCTTTAGGTGCCACGGCATCCAGTGGAAATAATAACTCGTATCAAGTTAACCTTGCCTCAAAAGGAACACGAACCACGGATCTCGATGAACTTATTTTTAAGCTTAGTGCAGATCTCGCTGAAAATGAGGGGGAAAAAATATCCGAGAAAGCTAAAGCATCTAGTGACTACCGACGCGATATCGATAAACGCTGGTATTGGCTTCTCTTAGGATCGCTCGAACGTGATCAATTGACGGATCTCGACTACCGCTTCACGGCAGGTCCAGGTATAGGGTATAGGTTTTGGAATACAGATAAATTTAAGTTTTCTTTAGAAACAGGCCCGGCCTTTGTCTTAGAGAAAAATAAAAATGATGGCGCCGACTATAGCGTGCGAGAGCGCACTGGCACTCGTTTGGAATATCAGTTAACGGAATGGGCTAAACTTTTTCAAACAAACGAAATTCTTAACAACTTCCAAGATCCCGAGGATTATGTTGTAACAAATGAGTTGGGTGTAGAATCAAGTCTAACCAAAGTGCTATCGTTAAGGGTTTTTGGCTCGCATCGGTATGATAATCAGCCAGCAGTGGATAAGAAAGAGCATGATTTTTCACTCATCTCCGCCTTGGTTTATAAGTTTGAGTAAGCTCCCTTAAAAAGCGGTTCACTAAACTGCTAAACTACTAACATAAGCTCCACCAGGGCCTGGGCGATAAAGGGAAAGTAATCCTAGTTCTTCTAAGGATTCAAAATGTTTATCCTTAGCATAAAGTTGGAGCCCTTTCTTCTTAGCATGCGTGGCGATGACAGCATCTGACCAAGGAATGGTGATGCCTGCCCCACGACAAATCCACTGGAAGCGCACCGTGTCGTCCCAGTGGATTTCATTTTGTGGGATATAGGGAATGAGGGAGAAGAAATTCGTCAGGATCTTTCGCTCCAGTTCTCTGGCACCTCCGAGGACTTCTAGCTTAATAATCCCACAATAAGCGGCTTTCCCTTCTTCCACTAGATTTTCTAGCGCAAGACTTGTGAGGAGGTCGCCCTGCCGGCGGAAGGCTTCAATCCAGATAGAAGAATCAACAAGAACCATATTATTTTTTCTTAGTTCTAGGTTTTTTCCCATAACGCACAACCTTACGATCAGGGATAGAGGCAGGAGGGGGAGTTAGTGAAACTTCCCCCCATGATTCGATTTGATCATTCGTCCATTCATAATTTAAAGGTTCTTCCCGCAAGGAGCGTATAAAGGACGCCGCCTTTTTACGGTTAGCAAAAAGCTCAGTGGCTTTAGCGATGGCGGTGCTCATCTTAGTCTCCCCAGTGAGTCGCATGACTTCTCTCATTAATGAATCTTCTATTTCAACACTCAATCTCATGCTCATACTATTGCAGCAAAATGAATCATTATGAAGAAGTAAATGATGCAATTTGATTTTTTATTTAGATTTTTACGGTGAACAGAAGATTCGCAAGGCGTTTAACCTGTGATACTTTTTGAGTAATGAATAAAACATGGTTGATCACAGGTTGTTCCTCAGGATTTGGGCGTGCGCTGGCGGAGCAGGTCTTGCAGCGTGGAGATAAGCTTCTAGCCACCGCACGTAAGCCCGAGCAATTAGCTGATATGCAGGCTCGTTACCCTGAGACCTGTCAGGTGGCGCGGCTAGATGTCACTCAACTACCAGACATTCATGCTGCGCTGGAACACGTTCAACGAATTTTTGGCCGTCTGGATGTGGTGGTG
The DNA here is from genome assembly GCA_034440395.1 of Blastochloris sp. Lineage (GTDB taxonomy): Bacteria > Verrucomicrobiota > Verrucomicrobiia > Methylacidiphilales > JAAUTS01 > JAAUTS01. The sequence goes on from JAWXBW010000008.1 coordinate 23,464, forward strand.
AATAATGCTGGGTATGGGCTTCTCGGTGCTTTGGAAGAATTTTCTGATGAACAAATGAGAAGGAATATGGAAGTAAATTTCTTTGGAGCAGTTCAGGTTATCCGTGAGGTCTTACCGATTTTTCGAGCGCAAAAAAGTGGACATATCATTAATATGACCGCTGCCGCCGCCATTTCAAACTATGCGGGGTTTTCTATTTACGGAGCGTCCAAGTTTGCTTTAGAAGGATTGTCCGAATCCGTGGCAGCCGAGGGAAAAAGTTTGGGTATTAAAGTCACCTGCGTGGAACCCGGCCCCTTCCGCACTGATTTCATTAAGCGATCCATGGAACGAGCACCCGCCAGCATAACGGACTATGAGAATACTGTGGGAAAGTTTGCGGGGTTTCTGGATAAAATGGATGGTAAGCAACCAGGAGATCCAACTAAGGCAGCACTAGCTATTATAAGTTGTGTTGATGCGGAAGTGGCACCCTTACGTTTAGTTCTCGGCAAATACGCAATCGATAAAGTGGAGCGGAGCAGCAAGATGCGTTTACGTGAGCTAGAAACGTGGAAAGAAGTGGGGCTTTCCGCAGATGGAGCCTTAGCTTAATCTAAAGTCTTGAAATATTATTAGAACATTCCCAAAGTTTGACCCTCATGAATCCCTTACCGTCTGATCAGCTCTTAGAACAATTGCAGTGGCGTTATGCCACGAAACAATTCAATTCCAGCAAAAAAATTTCCGCTAAAGACTGGACTGCGTTGGAAGATGCTCTTGCCTTAACCCCTTCCTCCTTTGGGTTACAGCCTTGGAAATTTTTAGTTATTACCAACGCCGATTTACGGCAAAAGTTGCAGACTGCCTCATGGGGTCAAGCTCAAGTAACAGACTGTTCACAGCATGTTGTCTTTGCCATACGCACGGACGTCGATGCCGCATTTGTCAGCGCAAATATGGAGTTGACGGCATCCCTGAGAGGAGTGCCTGTGGAAAGTTTAGACGGGTTCAAGAATGTGGTGTTAAATTTCCTCCCGCGCATCAATACCATCGAGTGGGCCACACGCCAGGCTTACATCGCCTTAGGTAATCTCATGACCTCTGCCGCCATGATCGGCGTGGACACGTGTCCGATGGAAGGAATCGACGCAGCAAAATATGACGAGATTCTTGGCCTAGCTCCGAAGAACTTGAAAACTGTGGTGGCTTGCTCACTGGGTTACCGGGCAGAGAGTGACAAGTATTCCAGTGCTAAGAAAGTCCGCTTTCCGAAGTCTGCGCTTTTTGAGCATCATTAATTTCCATTTTCTTTTTCAGTTTAATTATTTAAAGCAGGCGGAGTTTCACGTTTACAAAAACCGCTCACTCACTAAGCTGCAATGAGTATGAAGACATCATCACGTTGGAAAAAAGGTTTTACTCTTATTGAACTTTTGGTGGTTATCACCATCATTGCCCTCCTCGCTGGGATAGCTTTTCCCGCCATTGGGAAGGCTCTGCAAACTGCTAAAAAAGCGGAAGCTTCCGCTATGATTAATAATCTTAAAATAGCCCTTACCTCCTACAACACTGAATATGGAAGCTGGCCGGATAATGTCTTCACGGACGAAACATCATCTGTCGAATCGGGTAATAAAGACCTTTATGAAATGCTGGCTGGAATATCCACCACGAATAACCCCCGTAAAATCTCTTTTATGGACTTCAACGTCAAGGTGCTGCGCACGGGAGAATTAAGTCCTGACAACACGCGATTAGATGGCACTGCTGAAGGCTTCGTGGATCCTTGGAACCAACCGTATCGCCTTTTAGCCGATGTCAATTATGATAATGAAATCGAACTTCCCATAGAGTTTACGGATCAGCAAAAATTAAATACCTCCCTTATTATATGGTCGCGCGGAAATCAAAGCCCATGGGATGACGTAGAAAACCAAGATAAGAATTATATTCGTAGCTGGAAATAAATTATGCGCCTCTCCTCACGTCGCGGTTTTACCTTGGTCGAACTTTTAGTTGTTATATCTGTCATCGGGATCCTAGCTGCCCTGACTCTAGGTACAGGTTCTTTCGTGCAAAACAAAGCAGCACACTCCCGGGCGCAAGGTGAAGTGGCGGCTATTGATTTAGCTCTTGAGCGCTACAAAATAGATAACGCTGATTATCCTGAGGCTAGTGATATAGGATCTCCCGGCGACCTCTATGCAGCAGATCCCACCTCCCCTGAATATCGAATAGCGGGGGAGCGGTTATTTCAGGCTTTAGTCGGTAGAAAGAATTTTGATCAGGCCGCAAGTTCATCAGATACGACTCAATACATTGAGTTAAAGAAAGGACAAACGGGTGGCGAAAATAAATCTTACATCCAAGATCCCTTCAAAAATCCTTATGGATATTTCTATGATCCTACCGATACGCCTAAATCCCTATTTAATGAAGTAGTCCCTGACTTCTGGAGCACTTCGGGAAAGAAAACGGCGGCACTTAAAGGTAGTGAAGAGGATAAGGCACATTATTTAAATTGGGTGGCCAACTGGCCAAATAAATAGTGGCTTTACTTTGCGACCAAATCCACTGCCACGCTGCGTCGTAAAAGCACATTGCCCCGCTTTTCATTGAAGGCTAGAGCGAAGCGCACCTTTTCATTTTTCTTAAGCTTACCAAGCTGTCTGGGCAAATCAGCCAAGCTACGGATACGGTAGGGTCCGATTCCTGTTAAAATCATGCCCTTACGCACGCCCACAGTATCGGCCGCACTACCCTCCCGCACGAAGGAGATAAGAAGTCCGCTACCAAGGGGGAAGCCAAAAGATTCCGCCAGATTCGCATCTAGTTCTTGCACGTTAAGTCCGTAGTTTTCGTTTAATAGCTTATCCAAGGCAACTTCTGGAGGTGCTGCTTTACGACCCTCAGTGATGTCGATGGCGTTTTTAACAAAGACCGAGACCCGTTCCCCCGGAATGGCGAAGCCTATATTTTCTGCTCCTGCGGCGGCTTTGGCCATGTTCAGCCCGACAAATTTTCCGGAAATATCGACCAAGGGTCCCCCAGAATTTCCCGGATTGATGGCAGCATCGGTTTGTAATAAGGAATCGTAGTTTGTGCCGTCGATGGTTAAAGTGCGGTTGATAGCACTGAGAATGCCCGTGCTAACACTGCTTTCGTAACCGATGGGATTACCTATGGCGATGACCGTTTGTCCGAGAAGATTGGGAGAAATTTTATTGATATCAAGCAGCGGGAGAGGTTTATCACTTTTAATCTTAATTAAGGCCAGATCGAGGTCTGGATCTTCACGCAAGGCTACGGCCTCATAGGTGGTTCCGTCATGAAGCGTGACGTTAATTTTTGTGTTTGAGGCGCGGGCGATGACATGCTCGTTCGTCACGATGTAACCGTCCGCGCTGACGATTACGCCGGAGCCGAGGCTGCGCACGGGGACTTGGACGATACGGCCTCCGCGATAGACACCGCCGCCATAGAAGCGGTCGAAGAAGGCGTCGAAAGGATCAACCACGGCTTGTTGCTGAAGCGTTTCCGTGTAGATATTAACAACAGTGGGGCGGGCCTGAGCCACTACTTTAACGATGGGTTCCTCCTCAGGCGTGATGGCAGGTAGGCAAGCGTATGAAGCGAGGAGCAAAATAAAACTGAGGTTTGCGGGATGAAAATTGTTAAGAAAAAATCGTTTCATAAGTTGATTCCTTGATCAGACAAGATACATAATAACCACAAAATGTCATCCCTCCATAATGCGCTCAATTTCTACGGCAGCTTCTTAAATTTAAAAGAAGAGCCTTGGGTTGTTGATGAGGCCTTTGTGCAGAGGCTATGGTTTGAGCAAGTTTATAAGGATGAGCTGGTGACCTTAACAGGCGAAAAAATCAGGCTACTCCAACCAGGATTTTGGAACCATTCAGCTGGCCCAGATTTCACCCGTGCCTGCTTAGTCGATGGAGCGGGTCACCGTGAAGTTGGAGCCGTGGAAATACATTGTGAAGCTTCCGCCTGGAAGCAGCACGGGCACGAGGCGGATCCGCACTATGACGAAGTCATCCTGCATGTGGTGTGGAAGGCTGGACCTAAACTTTTCTTTGCTGGTGATTCTAAGCGGCGCTCCGTGCGGACGGTGGAGCTTAGTAGCCAACTTAAGGTTCCCTTAGCTGAAGTGCGTCGCCACTTTTATTCTAAAGAATCGGAAAGAAAAGTGGGAGCGCGGGTGGGACTTTGTCAGCGGGAGTTGGCTCAATTAAGCGTGCAGGAAACAATTAACTTATTAGAAGAGGCTGGGTGGTATCGATTCCAGAAAAAAGCGGAGCTCTGGAGTATGCGTAGGCAGAATTTAGGATGGGAACAAGCTCTTTGGTTAGGCTTAGCAGACGCTTTAGGATTTTCCCAAAATAGGGAGGCCTTTAAAAGTCTAGCTCAACGCTTACCAATAGAAAGTTTACGCCAAGAAAAATCTGCATTGAAGCGGGAAGCTTTATTGTTTGGTTTAGCAGGATTTTTACCTGAACGAAGTTTACCTAAAGAAAAAAAGGCTCATGAATGGTTCCGTTCCTTATGGGATGAGTGGTGGCAAGTGCGGGCGGAATGGGAAGAGCAAAGTTTACTAAAAAAGTCTTGGGTTTTACGTGGAGTCCGACCTTTAAATCGGCCCGAGAGAAGACTCGCAGTGCTCAGTCTGCTTTCGGAACCAGCCTTATGGAAGAAATTTTCTGACTGCGCTCAAAATGCTGATTACAAATCGATGGAATACTTCATGAGTGGATTAAGTCATCCCTTTTGGGACAAGCACAGCACTTTACAAAGTGCGGCGTCACGAACGATCCAGTTAATGGGCAAAGATCGAGTCATGCGTTTTTGGTTTAACGTAGTGGGGCCGCTGGCCTTGGCTGAAGGCGCGTCCGACGTGCGGAGTAAACTAGAGAAGATGAAGACTTCTGAAGTCATGCATCCGGCAAGTGTTGCGGCTCTACGTTTATTAGATGGGAGGAATATGGGGTCGGGTGGTAGATCTCTTTTGGTGAAGGAAGGATTACTACAAGTCTATCAGGATTTTTGCTTAAAAGATGAGGAGCAATGTGCGGGGTGCGCATTTCCAGAATTAGTAGAAAATTGGGGGAAATCCAAATGAATTTACTGATTTTTTAAGGAGATGGAGGGAAGATAAATGCCTTCTGCGGTGGCAGTCCACCATTGTCCATTTTTCTTTAAGTCATCATATTTCGTAAAGCGATAGGTGTATTTGACCGCACGAATAAAGCGCGGAGGATGATCGGGGTAAGGGTTGTGTTCCAGTAAAGAAATAACATGGGAATTATTGCGCAAGAGCTGTTCGCAAAAACTAAGAAACCAAGGATTTTGTTGATAGGTGCCCAGAGACGCAAACCACATTTGCCAATCTAAGCGTGGCTGGTGTGGGGCAACAAATCGTGGTGCTTCTTTAACATTACCCGGTTTCCATTTAAAGATGTATTCTAACCAAAGAGAGCCGTCATCACTCCCCTCCACGACTATTTCAGATCGTGTCGTGGTCATAACGGCAAAGAGACCGTAGTTATTAAGACTACGAAAGGGGGCTAGGTAGTTGAAGGATTGATAAACAAATTGGGGCCAGACTGTTTTCTTAAAGAATAACTCAGAGACGGTGAGACTATAAAAAAGGATCGAGACAATAGCCACAGGCAACAAACTCCACGAAGGCAGTCGCCATGCAGAAGTAGCTTGAGACTTAATGGTAAATTTTTTAAAGGTGAGTTGATGCCATGTAGCGTCGTCGATAAGAAGTAAGCAGAGAAGAATGGTTAATAAATTGAAGAAGCAATAATTACCTGTAAGCGCAATTAATACTTGGAGGCTGATAAACGCAAGTGCGGCTATGAGTTTGAGCCGACGTTGGGCGAAGATGAGAAAGGGGAGAAATAGTTCAATCCCAAACATGCTTAGGGTGGAAAACGTGTGAAAGCCTGCTGGTAGCTGGTGCATAAAGTAGGCGAGGAAGGTGGGAAGTGGCTGCGTTTCGTAATGAAATTGCAAAGCCGTCAGGTTCGCCCATGTCGGATCGCCACTGAAAATTTTCACGAGGCCCGAGGAAATCATTAAACGAAACAAGAGAAATAATATCAACCAACGAGCCAATAAAGAAGGGTTTAACTCACGAGCTTTGTAAAACTTAAAATTCCACGGAGCGAGGAACACAGTAAGTAAGCCAGCCTCAAGCAGTAGATTGTCCCACTGAAAACTAAAGAATGCTCCGCCGACATTTACTAAAGAGAGATAGAGGAGCCATAGAAGAAAAAATACAGTTGCACCGCCTAGTCCCATCATTGCCAGTAGGGAAAGCACCGCACCGATGAGGCAACCGACAAGGAGGCTAGTATCTGAGGAGTCCAGCCAGAAAAGTGTGGGAAGTTGGACGAGGCCTGATACGCCAATTGTCTGGAAAACTTGTGACAAAAAAGTCTGGGCTGGGATGATACCATTTTCTCCAATGAGGCCTTGGACTTGAAGCGCGCATGAACTAAAGGCAATGAGATAGGCTAGAGCCATACCACGTAGAAAAAGCCAAGAGGAAGTAGAATAAGTTGGAGTCACGCCGACAAGTCCTGTCAAGGCGCGGTCTATGCTGGACAAGCCTTCCCGGTGTGCGGCAACCCAGCGATAACAGGCTTCTGCTATTTGCGGGAAAAAAGGGAGATAACGATAAGCAAGAAGCGGTAAGCGTGTCTCCCAACGCAAAGCTAAAGCCATGAAAACGGCTTGGGCTGCTGCGTGATACGTGCCGTTTGGTTGAATGATATAAACGGATTTTTGGAAAGAACTTGCGGAGATTTGCGGATAGTCATGAGCGCAGTCTTGAAAGGCTTTGTAGTCTAGACGATCCCCGCAGATGCTGCGAAGACGGGCTACCCACTTACGACAAAAACCGCATTCGCCATCGTAAATGAATAAAGGTTTTTCAAGTGGCATAGGTTTACATTTAACTTTAGCTTAGAAGGTAGTTCTGGAAAAGTTAAATAACGTAACGTGAAGAAGAATATGACTTTAGATGTTGAACAAAAACTAACGATTCATGAGATTTATAAAAGCATTCAAGGTGAGAGCACTTTTGCTGGATTGCCCTGTAGTTTCGTGCGGCTGACTTTTTGTGATTTACGTTGCAGTTGGTGTGATACGGAATATGCCTTTTACGATGGAGTTAAAAAAACATTTTCGGAAATTATGGCCGAAGTTAAAAAACTCGACTGTCCTTTGGTTGAATTAACGGGTGGTGAGCCCTTATTACAACCAGGCTCTTTGGCCTTAATGAAGTTGTTGTGCGATGAGGGGTATCAGGTTTTATTAGAAACGGGTGGGCATCGGGATATTAGCCCGGTTGATTCTCGAGTGGTGCGGATCATGGATTTAAAATGTCCCGACAGTGGAATGAGCGAGAAAAATCGTGTAGAAAATATACCCTTACTGACACGGAATGATGAAGTGAAGTGCGTCATTGCCTCTCGCCGTGACTACGAGTGGGCTCGGGGAAAAGTTCTAAGCCATGATTTATGTAATAAGGTGCGGGCTGTTTTATTTTCGGCGGTGTTTGGAAAAATTCAGCCTCGAGAAATTGTGGATTGGATTTTAGAAGATAAGTTGGCCGTGCGATTTCAATTGCAAATGCACAAATTTATTTGGGATCCGAAACAGAAAGGCGTTTGAGCCTCTCCTCTGGCGGGTTGAGAAAAATAAAAAAGGCGAATGAGTGAATCATTCGCCGGAGCGTGAGAAAAAGTTAGTTTACGATTAGGCTCTTAACCACGCCAACAGTAACTTAAAGGAGAGAAGTGCCTCCGCAAGAAAGCGTTGTCCGGTGTAAATAAGACCCGCTCTTCCATCGAGAAAACTACGGTGATAAAGCAGGTTATAAAAAACAACGGCTATGGGTGCGATGAAAATACATTTACGAAGACGGTCTTGAATTTTTAACTCCGCCCACGATGTGGTAGTGAGTTTCTCTATTTCAAGATCAGTATATTTTTCCTGCGCTGCCCACCAACGGGAAAATGGTTTGCGGTCGTCGTGAAAGAAAGGATTTTGTAGCTTGGCATGTTCGCCATTCAGCCGACAATCTTGGGTGTGTCCATCTTGTACATAAGTTCCCTGTGCTTTTTCAAATAAGGCTAAGCGTGGTGGTAGAAGGCTGCGATGGAGAGATTGGCCATGGATTTGATAGATAAAAGGTATGTAAAATCCGTTGACGGTGGGATCATCTGGCAGCGCTAAAATTTCTGCCAAGAGCTTTTCTGAAAGAAAGTAGTCAGCGTCCAAGGTAAGAGCCCACGTGGTTTGAATAAGTTGAAGCCCAAAGTTCCACTGTGCGGCATGAGAATCAAAGGGACGTTGATGCCAGTGTACATTCGGAAAAGTTGAGCAGATGGCCTCAGTCTGATCCATGCTACCGCTATCCAAGACAATAACGACAGGAAACGAAATCAAGGCTTGCAAGGTCCTGTCAAGATTCGCCCCCTCGTTGAAGGTTAAAATAACGGGAGTGATTTGATTAAGGTTCATGGGGATATGACATCAACGTAGGAAGGAGCTTTTCCTCCATGTTGTAACCAATAATAAAAAGTAATCATTTGTTGAGAAATTGAAGTCCATGAATAATCGTTTCTCATCCAGATTCTTCCTCGTGCGCCTCGTTCTTGCAAAGTAGCGGAGTCGAGTGAAAGAATGTTTGGTAGATGTTGCGACAAAGCCTCTGCGCCTACGGGGATGCACCACCCACAGCCCTGTTGTTCTAGTGTTTTCCATGGAGTAGCTTGGGTGGTTAATACAGGCGTGCCGTGAGCTAGTGCCTCGGCGATGACGATACCAAAGTTTTCTTCGTAAGACGGCAGGATGAGGATTTCAGCTTCTTCAAGCATCTGCTGTTTTTGCAAGCCGCTGACTTCTCCGCACAGTTCGGTCGAGCTACTAAGTCCGTGCTCTTGAATGGATTTTTGTAAAAGATTTCTATAAGCCTCTGGACCTGTGCCAGCGATTTTTAGCTGCCACGTTTGCTGAAGTTTTTCTGGAAGAGAAGCCCAGGCTTGAATTAATTCTTGTAAGCCTTTTTTAGGGTGAAGGCGGCTAAGAAATATGGCTCGGCGTTTGGGCGAAGAGGGATTTCGGTCAAGTAGCGTCGGAATATCCACGCCGTTGGGGATGATGGCGATGGGTTGCTGAAGGCCTAGAGCACGTATGTCGGCGGCTTCTTCCGCGCTGGTGGCGTGGAAGGCGGTCGTGCTGAGTAAGTCTCGGTGCTCACGCAGGTGCCAGACGGTTTTTTTTAAAAGCTGGCGCTGACCTAAGGCCCATGACCCCAACATGCCCCGGGCTGAGGTTACGAGAATCTTACCTTGCTTACGGGAGGCTTGGACAGCGTAATGATTGGGCCAAAGCCAAATGCCGTGGTTGTGGATGAAATCTAAGGAAGGCGATCTCTGTAAAATTTCTCTTTGGAATTCTGGGTGATGAGCACCCAAGAGGCGCGTTAAAATGTGAGGCTTAAAGGTGATACCTTCAACTCCGGGGGTGTCGGTCATCGGCCCATATTCAGGGTAATCAATGCTGGCCAAGCTTACCTGATGTCCTGCCTGAGCTGTTTCAATAGCTAGATGGCTAACGGATTGCGAAGGGCCACCCATCTGCCGGTTGATATTGGCGATAACGTGCAGGATGCGAAGCGGCGTAGTAGCAGACATCAGATAATCCCCAATTCTTTAGTCCAACGATTCCAAGCAATCCACGCCATCTGTTGATACCATGTTTGAGCGATGCCTTGAGTTTCTTTTTCTGCATTTTGGAAATAAAAAGATAGATCAGATGTGCGCCATTTTTCGTAAGGTAAAGTGAAACCTTTTTTCTTGTGCAGGAACAGATCGGCATCGAGTTCAGGGAGAATCTCCTTAGTCACTTTTTTCCCAGATTGATATCGAATTTCTTGCGGTAGCTGTGCCGCACTTTTCCAAAGGGGATGATCTAAGAAGGGAACGCGCACTTCAACACCGTGGGTCATACTGCAAGCGTCTGCATCTCGGAGAAGTTGATTAATTAAATAGGAGGAACATTCGAGTTGAGAAATAGTTTGTTGGAGAAATTTGTTTAAGTTTTTCGGATGTTCTCCAGTGGAATTCTGTGGAGAAGAGGAAATATTTTGGTTTCTCATGAGCTGGGCTGTTTCGGAAAGACTGAAAAGTGATCTCACGGCGGTATAGGCAGTTACTACGGTAGGAGCTGCGCTGAAAAAATCAGCTAGCCGCGCCCTGCGTCCTTGGAGCCAATGAGTAGCCGCATGGGCACAAAGATTTTGAAAAAAAGGAATTTTACTCGTGATCGCTCCAGCCTGTAAGAGTTGCGGGATAAGGTGGAAGGAAGGGTAGCCTCCGAGTAATTCATCGCCGCCTAAACCAGAGAGCACCACTTTTATTCCATGCCGCTTAGCTAAAGCAGAAACACAAAAGGTATTAAATCCGTCGATCGACGGTAAATCTTGTTGGCTGATAAATGATTCAAACAGATTTTGGAGCTCTAGTCCTTCGGGCATTTTTTCTTCGGTATGCAAGCTCCCGCTACGAGCGGCTTGTTTTTTAGCAAGGGCAGATTCATCCAGACTCGTTCCCGGGAAAGCTAGGGTGAAACTGTGCAGCCGCTGCTTGGAAACAAGTTGAGCGGCTTGGAGTAGGGCCGAGGAATCAAGGCCGCCACTGAGGAAAATGCCGACAGGCACATCGCTGACGAGATGATGCTGGACGGAATCTAAAAAGGATTCACGGAAATCTTCTAGGGAAATTTCGGATGAGTTATTCGAGAAGGGTAGTGTAGAAAAAGATGTGTGCTGGGTTGGCTTCCCTGAAGTGAAGGTGGCGATGGTGCCTGGTTTTAAGGCATAGACTCCTTCTAGGGGAAGTTTATCTTGGCGACAGGAGCCCCATTGAAAAAAGGCTTGTGCTCCCGCTGAAGAAATTTTTTTAGGAACGAGGCCTGAGGCGAGTAGGGTGCGTATTTCGGAAGCGAACAAGACACCGCCTTTAACTTCAGCAAAGTAGAGTGGTTTTATGCCGAAGACGTCGCGGGCTAAGAGCAGACACTGTTTTTCCCGATCGAATAGAGCAAAAGCAAACATACCGCGAAGCCGGGAGAAACTTTCTGCGCCGTCCTGCTCGTAAAGAGCTAGAATAACTTCAGTGTCAGATGCGGTATTAAAAAGCACTCCCTTTTGTTCGAGTTCTTTTCTTAGTTCTTTGTGATTATAAATTTCTCCATTGAAGACAATGCTCAGTCTTCCTGCACGGTGCATGGGCTGATTGGAGCGGGCAGTGGGATCAATAATGGAAAGGCGGGCGTGGATCAGGTGAAGCCCAGCCACGTCATCGTGAAAGAATCCTTCGGCGTCAGGACCTCGATGACGCAAGGCATTTAGCATGGAGCGACAGACTTGTTCCGCTTGATTCGATTCAAGATGAAGGCCAAAAATACCTGCAATGCCACACATAAAGTTAGGAATTTTCCGGTTTGTTCGTCTGAGGAAATAGGTAGGAGTGAATTAGAATATCCGTTCGTAGCTGTAATTTCTCCGGACCGAAGTGAGCAAGAGCTTGTTGTTTTAAATAGCCAGGATCAGGGAACGGGTTTTCATACAGGAGGCATTTTAATTTTTCTAGTAGCTCTTCTGGGTTATGTGGGTCAGCGAGTAAACCGAGCTTGCCGTCCAAAAGCGGATCGACGCTGCCGTCGACGTTGCCAGCTAAGACGGGTCGGCCACGGACAAGGGCCTCTAAATAGACGATGCCGAAACCTTCACCTGTGCTGGGCATGACAAAGGCATCGCAGGCGGTATAGGCCAGCTCGAGTGCTTGGGGGGAAAGGCGTCCAGAAAAGTGGACAGCATTTTCTAGGTGGAGCCTGCTCACTTCTTGGGCAAGAGGTAGGCGGTCATCCCCATCTCCCACGATGTGATAGAGGATGTTGGGGTTTGTTTTTATGAGTTGGGGCAGAAGTTGGATAACTTCGCGATGTCCTTTGTAGCGTTCGCTGGAGGAGAGACGTGCGACGGTGAGGAGAATGGTGGCTTCAGGAGGAAGTTGTAGTTTTATGCGAGCGTCGTTTTTTGAAGAGAGG
>JAWXBW010000009.1:0-131038 GCA_034440395.1 Blastochloris sp.
CTAAAATAGCCACCGTATCACTGACGGAATGACCGGGAAGTAAATGCGGTAGGATACTGAGATTAACAAAAGAAGGGGCTCGTATTTTTAGACGATGTGGCACACCGCCACCGCGACTGTTAATATAGAAGCCTAGCTCACCTTTAGGGTTTTCAGCTCCAAAATAAACTTCACCCTTCGGTGCCTCAATACCTTGGGTTACGATCATGAATTGTTGAATCAATCCCTCCATGCTGGTCAAAACATCTGACTTGGGAGGTAGAATGTTCTTCGGGTCGTCCACAAAGATCGGGCCTTCTGGCAGTTTTTTAATCGCCTGCTCAAGGATACGGATGCTCTGCCTTAGCTCTTCCATCCGCACAAGGTAACGATCATAGCAATCTCCCGTCGAACCGACTGGAACTTCAAAATCATATTCTTCATAACCGAGATAAGGTTTAGCTTTACGCAAGTCATAGGAAACGCCTGAACCACGCAAGTTGGGGCCAGTTAATCCATAGCTGATAGCTACATCAGGGGGGATAATCCCAATGTCACGCGTGCGCCCGACAAAGATAGGGCTCCGTGTTAACAATGAATCAACTTCATTAATCCGTTCAGGTAGCTGTTTCAAGAAATTACTTAATTCACCCGTCCAGCCCGGAGGCAAGTCACGCGCTAGTCCGCCGATGCGGGTATAACTCGTGGTAAAACGTGCGCCAGTGAGTGACTCGATTAAATTATAGATCTTTTCACGTTCCGTGAAGGTGTAGAGAAAGACGGTCATAGCTCCACAGTCCATGGCGTAACACCCCACACCCAGCAAGTGCGCAGAGATACGGGCTAACTCACAACACATGACACGGATAACCTTAGCCCGCGGCGTTAGTTCATAACCCATGAGCTTTTCCACCGCACAGGTATAGGCAACATTGTTTGCTAAAGGTGCGAGATAATCCAGCCGATCCGTGTAGGGGATGAACTGCGTCCAAGTCATGTTCTCCGCAATTTTTTCATCGCCACGATGGAGGTAACCTAAATCAGGATCAGCCTTGGTAATAATTTCTCCGTCCAATTCCAGAACGATACGTAAAACTCCGTGTGTACTCGGATGAGAAGGCCCCATATTTAAGACTAGTTTTTCACCGACCATGTCAATCACGTCAGAAGCGCGGCTAGCGTTGTCTTTAATCCCCAGTTCTTGCACAGTGCTCATGATAATAGTTCAGTAAAATTTTGTAATGTTCGTTCTACTTTAAATAAGTTCAGTTGGGCGCGCCCTAGGCTCACGTTCTATCACGTGATCTGAAGGTGCTGTAACAAAGGGGCCACCTTCTAAAGGAGCTGGACGACTGAAAGCAATATCAGGCATTTCCGTAGCCTTACCTTCAAGGGGGAAATCTTTTTTCAGAGGATGGAAAGGGTAGCCTTCCCACATGAGGATACGACGTAAGTCGGGGTGGCCTTCAAAGAGTATTCCCATCATGTCATAGGCCTCACGCTCATGCCAGTTAGCCGTAGCCCAGATGGAAGTCACACTGGACACGCTGTTGTCATCTTCACTAATAAAGGACTTTACGCGCAAGTTTTGGTTTGAGCTTAATTGACAAAGTTCATAAACTATTTCGAACCGAGGTTCGTCTCCAAAATTATCTACGGTGGAGAGGTCGATTAAAAGATCAAAGCCTTGTTCTTTTAACGCCGTCAGAACTTGAAGCAATTCTGCCCTTTCTACAACCCATGTCGTTTCACCCCGGAATAAAGGCCTGATTTGTATCTTGCTAGGGAAGCGTGCCGTGAAGGATTCGTTGAGAGCAGTAAGATCAGCCATGTTGTTTAATCTTCAGAAGAATTAAGCTGCCACTTCTTGCTTCAGTGTGCTGAGGGATTTTTCCTTAGAAATTTTCTTTTGCAATTGCATCAACCCTTCAAGCAAAGCTTCCGGACGCGGCGGACAGCCAGAAATATAAACATCAACAGGTATTAAATTATCAATACCTTGCAGAACCGCATAGCTCCGATACATCCCGCCCGTGCTGGCGCAGGCTCCCATGGCGATGACCCATTTCGGATCAGGCATCTGGTCATAAATTCGCTTCGTGGCCAGCGCCATCTTATAAGTAACGGTTCCTGCCACGATCAAAAGATCTGACTGACGTGGAGAAAACCTCATCACCTCCGCACCGAAACGAGAAATATCGAAACGAGAAGAAGCTGCCGCCATGAGCTCAATGGCGCAACAAGCCAGCCCCATCGGCATAGGCCAGAGTGAGTTTTGCCGCATCCAGTTGATCGAAGCTTCTAAAGTTGTCAGGACAATATTGCCCTCAACTTTGGAGTTATAATTGATTTCACTCTCGTTTGACATGAGTTCACAGTAATAGAGGACAAGCGTAGTTCAAGGGAATTTACGAAAAAACATTAAAAAGGTTTTTTCTCCTGCCTAGTAATTTTTTAATCCTATAAATTGAGCCGCTTATTGAGATTAAGTTTCTTTAAAAATAGACTTCGTTTTGATCAAGAACATGTCATGAATGCACTTTGTGAATTCAATAACTGTACAAGTCCCCGCAACAACTGCTAACTTAGGCCCTGGCTTCGACGTGCTCGGGGTGGCCGTAAACTTATACAATCAAATTACGCTTAATACGGGAGCTGAGCATTGGCCTGATTCTCTTATGCAGGAAGCCGCTGACTTATTCTTCCAGACAACGCGTCTACCCCAAAAAGCCTACCACATCAAAATTACAGGCTCCGTCCCTCGTTCCCGCGGACTAGGCAGCAGCGTGACCGTGCGGCTTGGTTTACTCACAGCTCTAAATGCCCTTCATGATTCTCCCCTAAGTTCCGAGAAAGTGCTACGACTCGTCATCCAGCTAGAAGGTCATCCTGATAACGCCGTGCCCGCAGCACTGGGTGGCTTCGCCGCTTGCTCACAAACAAGCTGGTTCAGGACTGACGTGGGAGCTGAACTGAGTTTCGTGGCACTGGTGCCAGACTTTGAAGTGGAAACAAAAAAAGCGCGTAGCGTTTTACCCGCACAGATTACCTTATCCGACAGCATCATTAATCTACAAAACACGGCGCAAATTGTTGCTGCCTTTGCTACAAAAAATTACCCTCTGTTAAAAGGCCATTTTATAGATCGCCTCCATCAGCCCTACCGTGCCGCCCTCATCCCCAACTGCCTAGAAGCCTTTTCCATCGCGGAATCGACTGGAGCCCTAGGTGCCTTCATTAGCGGATCAGGCTCCACGCTCATGGCCTTGACTTTAGAAGACCCTTCTGCCCTTATCGCGGCGTGGAGTAAACTTTTAGAAAAAAAATTGGAAGCCATCCATGTTCTTCATGCCGATAATGAAGGTGTTAAAATAATCGAAGGATAAAAGGATAAATCCACCGAAGGATTGTTGCGAACTGACTTCGTCTTCTTAAATGTCGCTCTGCGACGGGCAAACGAACTGCGTTCGACTCTTTGATAAAATTTGCTATCGCAAAAATGGGCGGAGATGGATTCGAACCATCGAAGGCAAAGCCAGCAGATTTACAGTCTGCCCCATTTGGCCACTCTGGAATCCGCCCAAGAGTTTTCGATAGTATGTTTTTCTTTTTCAATCGTCAACATGGGAAACAAAAAAATATTTTTAAAACTAAGGCCGACAACTATTTCCTAAAATAATTATTTCTTTAGATACCTATATATCTCTTCCACAATCTCAATTTTTTCTATCAAAATCGTTGACGCGCCCTGTGTCCTAGGTGACTATCTTCCTGTTTAATTATTTACAAATTATCACCTAACCAACCATCCCCATGAGCACCTCACCAGCACCTGCCACGACTCCCAGCCTCTATAATAAAAATAATCCTTTTAAAGCTAAGATTACCGAGAACCGCTTTCTCACTAAACCAGGCTCTGCTAAGGAAACGCGTCACTTCATTATTAATATTGCTGAAAGCGGTTTAAGTTATTTGCCAGGTTACTCCCTCGGAGTCTTTGCCCAAAATCCTCCGGAAATTGTGGATGAACTTTTAACGAAACTTCAAATCCAGCCTGACACCCAGCTCCCGCTAAAGGCAGGTGCTGAACCTAAGGCTATTCGTGATCTTCTTCTTAACAACTTCACCCTCAATCGCACTAATAAAAAATTCATCAAAGGCATTCTAGATAAACTCCCTGAAGGTGCTAAAAAAGAAGCTCTCTCCGTTATCGTTAGTAGTGACGAACAGCTAGACGAATACGCTTTTACGCGTGATTATATTGATATTTTAAATGATTATCCTGAGATAACAATTTCCGCCACTGAGCTCTTGCCCTTACTTAGCCCCTCAAACCCACGCCTCTACTCCATCGCATCAAGCAATGCAAAGCATAAGGACGAGGTTCATCTAACTGTTGCTGTCGTGCGCTATGAAACCCATGGTCGCGCTAAAAAGGGTCTCTGCTCAGGCTGGTTAGCGGATGATACTCAGTTATCTTCCACGGAAGTCCCTGTTTTCCTAGCAGCAAGCAAACACTTTAAGCTACCTGATAATCCTGATGCAGACATCATTATGGTCGGCCCTGGTACAGGCATAGCACCCTTCCGCGCCTTTCTTGAGCAACGTGAAATGGATGGTGCTAAGGGACGTAACTGGCTCTTCTTTGGCGATCAAAAAAAATCAACCGATTTCCTTTATGAAGAAGAGTTCGCTGCGTGGCAAGCATCTGGCCTCCTTACTAAAATGGATACCGCCTTTTCTCGCGACCAAGGTGTAAAAATTTACGTGCAAGACCGCATGAGAGAAAATGGACCTGAGCTGTGGGCTTGGATACAAAAGGGTGCCTATTTTTATGTTTGCGGAGATGCTAAACGTATGGCTAAGGACGTTCATCAAGCCTTAATCAACATCGCTATTGCAGATGGTGGATTGGAGCAAGATCAAGCTGAGGAATACGTCAACAAAACCCTCATGAAGGACGAACACCGCTACCTCCGCGATGTCTATTAAACTCTGACCGAGCTATGGCCGCACCCAAGAAACGCAAAAGCAGCAAGCCAGCTGGATCTAGTCGTTCTAAAAAAGGTAATCAAAACGCTTTTCTAGTTGTCTTTCTTGTGTTGTCGCTCGCCGCTCTAGGTTTCAGTCTGTGGCTTTTACAAAAGGAACGTAGTAAAAGTGTTTCCGACAATGACAGCCTCAGTGAAAAAGCTCACAAGTTAACGCAGGAAAATCCAGACGCTGAGGTTCTGTCCGGCCCCGCCGACTCGGAAGAAATTAGTAAAAAAAAAGACCCTAAACCAGTCCCCACGAAACCACAAATTACACCCGTAATTAAGCCTACTGTCCCCAAACCACTTCCCACTCCAGCTCCTACTCCCGCCCCCACGCCTGTCCCTGCCCCTGAGGCTTTGCCTACCCCCACGGCCAAGCCTACACCAACTTCTGTTCCTCTCGCAGAGCCAACTCCCGTTCCCACCCTTGCACCTGCTCCAGTCCGCACCAACCAGATTCCAGTCCGAGCCCAGGTCGTCGTTTCCTCCGCCCCAACCACAGCTTTAGAAATGGCAGCATGGCAAGTACAACTTGAACGCCATCATTTTTCCGGAGGAACTATTGATGGAGATTACGGCATGCGTAGCAAACGAGCTATTACCCAGTTCCAACGCAATCGTAATCTACCTGTGACAAGCGAGCTCGACATTGAAACCCGCATGGCTTTAGGGACACCAGGTAATCCCTTTAAAACCTACATTGTTACGCAAGATGACATGTCTAAGATCCAACCAACGCCAATCCTATGGGCCGAAAAAGCTAAAGCCACCTATTTGGGTTATAACGAGCCTTGGGAAATGCTCTCCGAAAAGTTTCATGCCTCTCCAGGGTTCCTTAAAAAACTTAACCCCAGTATTACGCAAATCAGTGCTGGAACGGAAATCTTGGCTCCCAACCTTGACCAATCCTTTCCTCTACCTAAAGCCGATCGTATCCAGATTATTCTCCACGAGACTACTCTTCTTGTTTACTCCAACACCGGACGCGTTCTGGCCTGCTTCCCCTGTTCCATTGCGGCGGATAAAAATAAACGTCCCAGCGGATCGCTCGCCGTTAAAGTCCTCGCTCCTAACCCTAACTATACTTTTAATCCCGATGTTCTGAAAGCCGTAGCTCAAAAAGAAAATATTTTCACCAAGATTATTCTCCCGCCTGGACCCAACAACCCAGTCGGCCTAGCATGGATCGGACTCACCCTGCCAGGCTACGGCATTCACGGAACTCCTGAGCCCATGGACATCTCACGCACGGGCTCAAGCGGTTGTTTCCGTTTAGCTAATTGGAACGCTCAAAAGCTCATGAAAATGGTCTCCGTCGGCATACCCGTTGAAGTAGTCGAATGAGCGCTAAAAATCCCTAGTAATTTTTAGAAAAGAAAAGCTCTTAAACTTGTCAGCCGCATTTTTCTTGTTAGCCTAAATCCATTATGGGCTCAGGGACTACTAACGAAATGGGAACTCGTTCATGGGCAACCCCGTTTGATCTCGCTATCACATGGATTGTCCTGCTCGTTGTCGCTACTCTACTAAGTGTCACCACACTTTATTGGGGTGGGATTATTCATCAGACAACCGTTTGGATTTATCCGCTAGGTGGTCTTTTATGGTTTTGTCTAGCTGCAAAAGCTCTCCTCGCGCAAACGACTAAACAATGGCTTCCAAGCTGGATCGAACTGTCCGTTTTTCTTTTTCTGCTTTATGCGATCTGGGCTTTTACCTATACCCCAGCTAAATACGCCGCCCGATTCGAATTACTCTGGATATTTACCTACGCTAGTGTATTTCTCTCCCTCCGCCTCGCCTTACATAATCGACGCTTAGCTGTGAGTCTCCTTAGCCTCATCCTTATTTTAGCCTCGATTTGTTGCGTTTTTGCCCTCATGAATAAAGGAATAGACCGGCATTTAATCTGGGGACAAATGCGTCCTGATTACGGGCCACGAATTTCTGGAACCTTTGGTTGCCCTAATCATTTTGCCAACTTAATGGTTATGGCATGTTGCGTCGCCACCGCCATTTTTCTTTATCCTAAAACTCCTTGGGCTCTACGCATTACGGTTCTTTATTTAGTTGCCATGTTCAGTGTAGGAATTTTTTACTCCGTCTCACGCGGCGGCTACATCGCATGGTTGGCAGGCCTCGCCACCATCTGCGCTTTTGTTGTTTTTCAACGTGCTATCAGTTGGAAACTGCGGGCTAGCATGTTGGTTGCCACTCTTGCCGTAGGAGGCGTCTTTAGTTATCTCGTACTGAATGACAGCTTTGCCATGTCACGCCTAGATGCCATGTGGAAAGGTGATATTCGACAAGAACTCGCTAAAGATGCTATCAAGATATGGGAAACGAGCCCCCTCGTAGGCACTGGCATGGCTACATTTGATTTTATTCATCAACGTATGCATGGCAATAATATGGGCAGTCGCGCCGTCCATACTCATAACGACTATTTAAATCTCTTGGCAGATTATGGCCTGATCGGTGTTGCCCTTGTCAGCTTCTTTTTTCTATGCGTTCTTCCTTTTTTGCTAAAACGCTACATCAATTCAGAGCGTGAGTTTGATTTACTCGTCACCCGCTCAGCCCTCTGGGTCATCATTGTCATGGGTGTTCACAGTGTGGTAGATTTCAACTTTCATATCCCAGCCTGTGCCCTGACTTTTTTCACCATTCTAGCCATTGGCTGCTCACGCTCTTATCGCCAAACCTCTCCCTCTCGTCACAGCTTACTTCCGAACCTGACTCTCGCCCTATGCAGCCTCCTAGCCGGATCAGGCCTTATTTATATGAGCCTCCCACTACATGAATCCACTCTTCAGGAAAAGTGGAAAGACCAGAAGCTTCTCGCTTTGAGTGCGGAAGAGCTGATTGAAATCGGCGATGAAACGTGGCAGCGTGATCCCTACGCCACCCCAACATTTGAAATGATGGGCGACGGCCTGCGCATGAAAACCTACTACGCCGACCAAGCCTACCAAGAAGCCTTCAAAGATGGCGACACGGCTAAGGCAGATCAACTTCTCCTAAAGCGAGAAGACCTAGGAAAAAACACGTTGAAAATGTATGCGCGGGCTGCCATCTCGAACCCGATTCATGATAATATATTGGTCAAACAAGGTCTCCTTTTAGACAGCCTAAACCGAACGCAAGAGGCCTACTTAGCTTACAGTAAGGCTGTAGAAAACCGGCCTAAAAATATGTTCTACCGCTACCATTTGGGCTTTCACTTTCTAAAAATAAAAGAGTATGAGCTGGCCAAAGAACAGTTTGAAATAGCCATGCGCACCCCTGCCCACTTAGGCCTAGACCGTAAACAAAAAGAAATCGCCCTAGAGTCATTGCGCATCCTTCGAGAAACAGGAAATCTCGCCCCATAATATTTTTGTAAAAGCTTATTGCAACATTAGCAAAATTTATTACTATTTCACCTCCCAAGCACCCGTAGCTCAATTGGATAGAGCATCTGACTACGAATCAGAAGGTTTCAGGTTCAACTCCTGACGGGTGCAGGCTTCCTCTCAAGGAAACAATTTTTGCGCGGCGGTCGTTTAATGGTAGGACTCTAGCCTTCCAAGCTAGAAGCGAGGGTTCGATTCCCTCTCGCCGCAAAATTTTACCTAATTAAATCCGAGCTTTGCCATCTTGTGAGGCACGTCCTTTCTTGGCACTTTTGCCTCGCTCTTTGCCGAAGCTTCCTTCACACTTATTTTTTCAAGTTTGATACATTTCATTTTAAATTTGGAACCTAAAGTCCGAATTTATCACCCTTTTTTAAGAGCTGAAATTTATCCAATGATCTAACCGTAAAATAAAGTGCATCCAAAATGACCAACGCACCGTTAACCTTACGTCTATGAAACTACTTCTCGCATTCGTGCCTATCTTATTTGTTAACTCACTTCAGGCTCTACCCCCTGCTGCCTATGAACCCATCCCTGACACGCCCTTTTGGCTAGAAGCGGACGTGGCTCAACAATTTCCTGCAGAACCGATCATTCGTGAAACAGATTACCTCAAAAATGGCTCTATCTATTTTGTTAGCCCTAGCGATAAAACATAGTCCGAAGTTGCATGGATCGAAGCGACAGGCCAATGGCTGGAACCACGGAAAGCTCCCGCCCGCGCTACCGACGATAATATCGTCATCACATCTAAAGGTTCCGACCTCATAATCACCACACCTGATGGTAAAAGAATGGATACTGCGGCCATCGGCTCTGTCGTTCCTGTAGGCAGTAGTCTCCCATCTAAAGACACTTGGGCTGCCATCACCTTATGCAACATGAATACCCTCCACCTCATGCCTAATACCAAAGTTAAAGTCGGCATGAAAACTGAGACGGGCAAATTAAGTACTGCCATCAGCCTAGAGTCAGGAGGCGTTTTCTCTAAAGTCGGTAAACGTGCTGGCTTGACTCAAGATTATCGGGTGCAAACACCCCTAGGCATCGCTGCGGCACGAGGAACGGACTATGTCACTCTGGCACTTCCCACCCGCATGGAAGTCTGGATTGCCGAAGGCAAAGTCGATGTTCTGGATCTCAAAGGAACTAAAATCGGTGAGGTAGCCGCGTCTGATGATAAAGCCCTTAAAGTCTTACGAACCCCAGCCATCCTCGACCCTAAAGAAAATGCCGCCGCCAATGCCGCCATTATGACCGCCGCCTTTCGCTTTGCAGGACAGACAAATATCGCCAATCAAAGTATCCATACCAAACAGCAACAAAAACAAGAGCTTACGCTTGAAGAGCAGGATCTCCTTAAAAACACCATTCCTGTCAAATACCTCGTTAAAGTTCGTAAAACTAATTAATATCCACGTCCCAAGATTTAGAAATTTCCATGCTGACCAAACTACAAGAAGAAAAAGCCTCGCTCTGCGCACTCGACCTGCTTGATGCGTCAGAGATGGCAAACTTCCAACAGGAGTTACAACAGAACCCAAGCTTGCAGAGTTTAGTCCATAATGAAAAGGAGCAACTCGTTAAACAAGCCCGCAAGATATTACCTTTTGACCAGAAAAAAGTGATTGAACTAGCCTTCTTTTCTGGACTTAAACAGACGGAGATAGCCGTTCACTTAAAAGAACCGCTGGGCACTATCAAAGCGCGCATCCGCTGTGGTATGTTACGACTGCGTGAACCCCTAACTCAGTTACGAGAAGCCTAACTTACGTGCCGAAAGAGTTTGTTGCCAATTGATGCCTTATCAGGCACTTTAAGATTTAACTTATTATGGCTGCAATTCTTGTTCTTGAAGACAGTCAGGTCTTACTTACCAAACTCACTAATGAGTTGAAGCAACGCTTTACTGACTTACAAATTCTTCCTGCACGCTCTGTGGCAGAGGCCCAACTTTTACTTAATGAGTTCGAGATCGATATCTTCATTCTAGATATTTTCCTCCCAGACGGAAGTGGGATAGATTTTCTCTGCGATGTTAAAACGATCAATCCTGAATCCCACGCTATCATCATGACTGCGCAGAATGTTCCCGACCTTAAAACCCAAGCCGAAGATATCGGCGTGGTGCGTTTTTTCCAAAAGCCTATCGACACACAGTCTCTTTTTAAAGTTATCCAAAAAATTCTAACACCTGACCCCGTTAAAACTGATGAACATTCCCCTCAAAGTTTTGTCGCTTCACTCGGAGGATTATCCACGGTGGATATCATTCAACTTAAATGCCTCTCACGCTCGACTCAGGTTTTGAAATTTACGCGCAGTGACGGTAAGAGTGCCAAAATCTATTTTCAACGTGGTGAAATCGTCCATGCTGAAACGGATACTGATCGCGGCTTAGATGCCTTTAACGACGTGGTGAGTTGGAAAGGCGGCAGGGTTGAAGAATCAGCTGAGCCCATCGCAGAACAAACGATTAAAAAAGGATGGGAAAGCTTATTGATGGATGCGGTGCGAATGATTGACGAAGCCGTAGCCCACTAAGTAGCTAAAGACATTTATTATATAAAATTTTATGAGTTACACTATTCTTGCTATTGATGATAGTCCAACGCTCCGAAAATTTATTACGAAACACCTCGTAGCCTATTCGGCACAGTACGAAGTGCTCACCGCTGCCGATGGAACGGAAGGTATAGCCTTAGCTAGTGAACGTGAGCCGGATCTCATTTTATTAGATTTTAATTTCCCAGACATGAATGGTGAAGACGTCTGCATTATACTTAAAGAAAATCCCGTTACGGCAGACATTCCCATTATTTTGATGAGTAGTAGCACTCCTGACATTACACGGACGGAAGGTAAGTTTAGTAGTATCAAACGATCCCTAATCAAGCCCTTTTCTCCACAGCTCCTCAGTGCGGCTGTCAGTTTTGTTTTACAAAGTGATGATGGCAAATCTACGAAGAGTACGACAAAAAATCTGACGCCTGCCCAAGTCAAACAGATCCTCCAACCTGAAAGCTTACCGACGATGATGATTCCTAAAAAAATAAAGGGATCTGTTACGGCACCGATCGAGTTAGCCTTTAAAGCAAATACTTCCTACTTTCCTTTAATCCTAGCTTTACGAGGAATAGCCACTAAAAAGCACAGTGGCGTCTTGCGTTTCCAGCACCCGAACGTTTTGATGGAGATTTACTTCAAATCTGGGCTATTTGTAGTGGCAACTTCGCGGAACCCCACTGCCTATTTTAAAGACGCACCTGTCTCTGTTTCTGAAGAAGAAAAGCCTTTATTGGAAGAACTGAAACTGAAGCAGTCAGAAACAGGCCACCCTGTCTTCATGCAAATGGAAGAACGCGGAATTTTATTCCCAGAAAATGCGGCACAGATGACCTATCAATATGGCGTTTTTATGTTTGCTCTAGCTTGGACTGCACAAGATAGTGATTTTGAATTTGAGAAACTCAATGAATTGCCTCATTTTTTACATAAATCGGAACCTCTCTTTAATTCCGCCGACTCCTTCGCCCTAGAAAGCCTACGTCTAGTTGGTGCTGAATGCCTAGCGACCTTTGACACAAATTCAGCCACTGGCACACCCGCCTACACCAGTTCAGGCTATAAGCGTATTCAAAATATTTCACTTAATGAGGAAGAAATCTCTTTCGCTAATCAGGTGATTCTAGGTGGCCAATCCCTCAATACCATTGCCACGGCTAGTGGCATGGACATTGGAATGGCTCATCGCATTCTTTTCCGTTTCTTGAACCTAGAAATTTTCGACTACTGGCCAGCAGCAGAATAAAGACAAGGTGAACTGTTTTATCTATGGAACTTTGCCTCTTCAGAATTGACCACCAAGAGTACGCCTTGCCTATGTCCAATGTGCGGGAAGTCTTAAATCGCCCTCGGGTCTCGCCTGTTCCCTTGAGCCCAGATATTTTATCAGGTATTACACATTTTCGTGGCCAGATCGTCCCCGTATTCGCCATTGATCACCTCTTTGAGAACTTTAACTCAAGCCCTACTCTGGAAGAGAGAAGCCGAATCTTAATTCTCACACAAGAGCATCAGACCCTAGGAATCCAAGTCGATCAGGTGGATGAAATAAGCCTCCCTGATGAACTCGGAACTTTCTTCACCGATAACCCGCCTTTTTTGCTCGGAATGGCCTTAACCCATGCTGGACGCTCTTTCAAGCCCACATCCCTGCCCCGTCTGGTTCAATCCCTAAGCCATACTCTGTCTAACGTCACCCTCAATCTGCTCGACTAACCTAAACTCACCACACCTATGTCAACCACAGCTCCCCTTAATAGACTTAGCCTGACCTTAAAAATAGCTTTAGCCTCTATTTTAGTTGGGATCATAGCCACCTTCACTACGGTAATTATTGCTTACTTTCTGTTCAATGACGTTCAGCAAAAAAACGCCCAGAATCATTTAAGCTCACTTCGCAACATTCTAGAAAATAAATTGGAAAGACAGATTGAATTTTTAAAACTGGATTCTCAATCCCTCGCTCAGTCTCCCGGCATAAAACAGCTTTTATACATTAAATCTCTAGAAACTATCGATTCCACTATAGAGGCTTCTTTTGATACCTGCCACCAGAGCTTATCCGAACACGTCAAACAAGCACATTACCACGATATTTATCTTTGCGATCCAAACGGTAAGATTCTCTACACTACACTTGAACCAAAGTCGGTTCAGCTCGAATCCACTCTACTAAAAGTCTTATGTAAAGAAACCAGCAAGTCCCGACAAACCGTTGTCCAAAGTTCAGATCGTGGTGTAGAACGCTCTAGCAATTACTTAAACGAACCCGTCCTGCTTGCCGCCTCCGCTTTAATTTCTGGAGGCCAAGTAGTCGCCATTCTTATTATTGAAAGTCCCCTCTCTATTTTAAATGCTACCCTATCCATTTCCGATCCCGCTGACCGGGGCAACATTAGTGCAAGCACGGAAGCTTACCTAGTCGACGCCTCTTTGTCTCCACGCACCATTTTAAAAAAATCAGGTTTAACTAAAGTGGACACCGTGGCGGCGCGAAACGCTTTAGCTGGAAATTCAGATGTTTCTATTTACAAAAATTATGCTGGCACGACTGTTTTAGGTGCCTACGCACGCCTTCAGATTGATGGGCTACCCTGGGCTCTCATCGTCGAGCAAAGCACTCAGGAAGCTCTCCAGCCTATTCATCACGCCACTTGGATTTTGGGGGGGCTAGGCCTCATCCTCATTATTTTAATTAGCTTCTTAGGTTTCATCTTTGCTAAGACCTTCGCTCAACCGCTAGTGACTTTAAAAGAAACCATTCTTAAAGTCGCCTCTGGTGATGAATCTGCTCGCGCCAACGTCACCAGCGAAGATGAAGTGGGTCAACTAGCTCATGCCGTTAATGAAATGATCGTCGAGCGTAACGCCGTAAAGGACCGTATTTCAACTGAAAATAAACGAGTTCAAACCAACATTCAGGATATTCTCCTTGTCGTAGCTGACGCTTCTGAAGGCCGACTCTGCGTCCGCGCAAAACGCACCGAAGGTATTTTAGGTAACGTAGCCGATGCCCTTAATCGGATGTTAGAAAACGTCAGTGCCCTCATGGGTCAAGCCAAAAACGCCAGTGCTCAAGTCCAAGAATCTTCCAGTGAAATTTCCGCCTCAGCGCAAAACTTAGCAGATGGAGCCAACAGCCAAACTCAACAAATTGCCCAAACCATCCTTGAGGTACAAAACCTCGCCGCTGAAGCGCAAGGCGTTTCTGAAAATTCTCAAGAAGCCGCCAAGGCCGCTAGCCAAACACGTCAAGCCGCAGAAGAAGGTGCTAAAGCGGTGCGTGATGTCGTGGCCTACATGGAACGTCTCCAAGAAAGTGTGCAAGCCAATGCACGCAAAATCACTCAACTCGGTGAACGGTCTCAGGAAATTTCAGGTATCGTGCGCTCCATAGGTGATATCTCTGCCGAGACGGATGTGTTAGCGATGAATGCTTCGATTGAAGCCGCACGCGCTGGGGAACAAGGTAAGGGCTTTACCGTCGTAGCAGATCAAGTCCGCGCCTTAGCTAACCGGACAAGGCAAGCCACCATTGAGATCGAAAAACTTGTCATGGGTATCCAGTCCGAAACTTCCGAAGCGGTCAAACAAATGGAACGAGCAAACGTTGAGGTAGAAAACGGCACACGACAAGTTTCTAGTGCAGGAGACTCCTTAAGTAAAATCGTGGAGGCCAGTGTGGACTCCTCGACCTTAGCGAATCAAATCAGTCAATCTGCCACCCAACAAGAACAACGCGCTCAAGCCATGCTTCAAGCAATCGTGGCTATTAACCAGATCGCCGAAGACACTCGTAATCGAACCCTTGATTTTCGTGAAACCAGCGATCTACTAGCTAGTCTTGCTACAGAATTAAATAAACAGTTAGCCAATTTTGAAATTGGAACCGACGGCAGCAGCGACAAGAACTAGTCCGAAACTGAGCACATGGCCGCAAAACCACCAATCAATCCAAACAACCAACCACACTCAGTGGCTCATGCCCCTAAGTCTAAAGGTTCTTTGATTTTAAAATCAAAAGTTGGGAACACACCCTTTCTTCCTCCCACACCTCCGCCCATCCTTAAAAAACCAGCTTTGGCCTTATCTCAAGAAACGTCCCTTTCCCCTTCTAGCGGGACTACTGATTATTTAGCACTTTTTAAAGAAGAGGTTCATTCCTATTTACTGAAAATGGAGAACTCTTTAATTGAACTCCAGCATGACCTCATCATAGAAAAGCCTTGGGCCAACCTGAGAGCACACTTTCACACGATCAAAGGTTCTGCCGCCACGCTGGATTTACCTGAAACTTCCATACTAGCAGATCGTGGGGAAGGTTTGGCTTTAAGTGCTTTAGAACTTCCTGATGAAAAGACGGAGAAATCTTGGAATGTCATGCTAGGATTAATTAAGGAAATTGCTCACAGCTTAGATATCCCCGCAACCTCTTTACCCAACTCCCCTTGTAGTATCAATGCAACGTTACCCATACTCTCTCATCAACTTAGTCTTATATTTACTATCCTTGATGATTGGCAAACCAAGCCAGAGCTTCCATCCTATCAAGTTGAATTCAAGCAAGGACTCGACAAGGTAGCTTACACCTTACAAGAGATGAAGCTGTCCGAAGTGGCTCTAAATTTTCAACGCTTCAGCACATTCGTCGAATCATTGCAGCCTGGCCAATTCATCCCACCTTTTTTTATCGTCGCTAAACGTTGTTTGCAGGACTTAGAAATTTATTTAAAAGAAAAAGAAATTAATTCTAGTCTAAGCTGGACGCGGAAGTGGAGTTTTTATTTTTCTTCACTAAGCGTTGCCCTAGCCGCAGATGGCCGACGCCCTCGCACTCATTTGAGTCACGCCTCACAACCTTTGGAAAATAGTGACCCAGAAATGACCGAAGTATTTGCACAGGAGGCCAGCACACACTTTGAGCAGATCGAGGCGGCATTACTGGCATGGGAAAACGGTCAAACCACTGCCGAACAGATTACACATGTAAGCCGTGGTTTTCACACACTTAAAGGCGCCGCTAACAGTGTGGACTTACGAGGCTTAGGCCATGGATTTCATTTGCTAGAGGATTATCTTGGCACCTTAAATCCAGAGCAGCCACCGAGCAAACTTTTCCCCTTTCTTTTAAATTGTGTCGATCAAGCTAAGAATTACATCAAAGACCTTTCTATCAATCCATCTCAGCCTTGGCCTCATGACTGGAAGCACGCTCTTTCACAATTTAGGCAGGAACTACATTCTAACCCAACTGTGCAAGTTCCGGTTGATTTGGATATGCTCAGCACTTTCATTGAGGAAGCCGTCGTGATTTTTGAGCAGGTGGAGACGGCTATCTTAGCTTGGGAAAAGTTAGACCAGGAAGAAGTTCAGTGCAGCAACCTACGCCGTTATTTCCACACGCTCAAAGGTGCTGCTAACAGTATTGAACTCCATACCCTAGGAAACTCCTTTCATATTTTGGAGGACTTCATGGAATCAGTTCAAGCCAAAGAGCCGCCAGTTGGCCTTTTTGAATTCCTCCTCAAATGCTCAGATCAAGTTCGTCACTATATTGAAACGCTCTCTCTCAAGCCAGAAACCATTTGGCCCTACCATTGGGAGTATGAGCTAGGCGATCTGAGAAAGGGGAAAATCCAAGGAGCTTCTTTAGCAGCTTTACGCACGAACATTCAGACTAAAGATGAGAAAAGTGGCATTGAGGAAAGGCAAGTCGTCCGAGTTGAGGCGGGTAAGCTGCGACAAGTCATGCACCTCACGAGCGAGATAATCGCAGACCATGGCACCTTTGAGGGTCATCTAAATAAACTTCCCTCTATCCTCTCTCAATGGGAAAGTAGTGGGGCTGATATCTTTAAAATTCTCCAACAACTCGAACTTGATACCACTCTTCAGCAAGCCAAATCTAAAAGTAAATCTGAAAATAAATCTTTAGGACTCCTGTTAACTTCCTTGACCGATATCAGCCTGAAACTCAAGGCTCAGTCTCATCTCAGGCAAGAGTTTAAGCCTCTCTTTGAATTTTTAAAGGAAGATCATGTCTTGTTCCGCAGAAACTCACGGCGCCTGCAAAACGATTTAGCTGCGCTCAACATGGCTCCGGTCTCTGGCCTCTTTCGCCGCCTCCAACGAGTCTTCCGCGACGCTCTTCAGGAAGAAAAGAAGGAAGCTATTCTTGTCTTAGAGGGTGAACAAACTTTACTCGACAAAGCCGTGGTAGATGCCCTCTACGGGCCTCTGCTGCATGTTGTGCGAAACGCCGTCGCCCACGGTCTCGAGTCCCCGCAACGGCGTGAAGAATTGCAAAAGACCCGAAGCGGCACCATCACTCTCACAGCTAAACCTTTATCGAACCAAGTTATATTCGAGGTTAAAGACGATGGCGGAGGCATCCACGAGTCCATGGTGCGCCAACGTGCAATCGAACGTGGAATGATTCCGGATTCTGCGCCCACCTTAACGGCGGAACAAATTGTTGAACTTTTATTCCGTCCCGGCTTCAGCACGAAGGAGTCTGTCAGTAGCGTGGCAGGACGCGGCGTGGGACTCGATGTCGTTAAGGCAGAGGTTGAATCCATGAACGGAAGCGTTACTTTGGATTATACAGTCGGCCAAGGCTCCACGTGGACAATTAAAGTGCCTCTCACTTTATCCGCCTCTGAAGCACTCGTCGTCATGGTTGGCGACATGCGATTAGCACTCCCCCTTAGCTACGTGCAACGCTGCGTACGTATCCTCCCCAGCACGCAACTTCATCGCCATGGGCTTCTCTGGCATCAGGACGAACATGGCACCCTACCTTGCCTTGATCTAGCTCGCATTTTTGAAATTCAACGTAGCTCGCTCCCTAGCCTTGGCGTCGTCGTTGATTCAGGACTGGTGCAAGGAGTCTTCCTTGTTGATAAACTCCTCCTGCGCCGTGAAATTGTCACGAAAGACCTAGGCTCCCTCGTCGGCAGTCTATCCTATCTCTCCGGTGCCACTCTTGATCCAGACGGCTCTCTCATCTGTATTCTACAAATTCCAAATATCTTACAACATCTCGCCGCCAGCATTACTGAAAGCACCACCCAGCAAGCTGACCTCGCCACCCCGCAACCTGCTCCTATCCCAGTAGAATTGATCGAAGCTGAATTTGAGACGAACCCCCTGACGTCCTCTTTAGAAAAAAAATTCTTAATTGGTAGGCCTCCTAGAGTCCTTCTCTGCGACGACTCACCCAGCGTGCGAAAGGTTCAACAAAAACAACTTGCCCAACTCGGCTACCTCAGCACCGCCGTCCATGATGGTCAAGAAGCCTTGGAGCTTTTACAAAACGAAGATTTTGACCTTGTTATGACTGATTTAGAGATGCCGCGTCTCGACGGATTCGGACTCGTGCGAAGCATCCGCTCCATGGAACGATTCAAGGATCTTCCCATTATCGTCATCACCTCACGCGCACTAGAAAGGTTTGCTAGCGAGACCCTTGAACTAGGCGCAACGGCCTGTTTGGGTAAGCCTTTTATCTCTTCACAGTTTGAGCGGCTTATTCATAACGAAGAAAAGTTATCCCACCTGCGGCCACAAACCCCTTGAACCCTTTCCACATAACCCGTAATTTTTAAGTAATAATCAACGTCTTATGAACAATCTTGATACTATGGATCAGTGCCTGAGAAAAACCCCTCTTTTCTCTTGGTTAAGCACGGAGAGCATCGCTTGGTTGGCTCATTACACTGAAGAATTGTCCTTTAATCAAGGCGATACCATACTCGAACTAGGCAGCCTCTCAGACTCCCTCTACATCATCGCTCAAGGAGAGGTCACCTTCATTTGCGGCACCTCCCAAGACACTGATGAACAACAAGCCACCAGCCTTGATGAAATGGATATCTTCGGCGAACTCTCCCTTTTAGAAATAAAGCCACGCACCTCCCTTGTCCGTGCAGCGCTGCCCACAACGCTCTACCGCCTAAAAGCAGAGACCATTGCCCAACTTGCTCAAAAAAATCAAGATCAACACGCTATTCTCATTACCAACCTGTCCCGTTTTCTCGCTCGCAAAATACGCACTCTCAATTCCAAAAAATCTATTCTCAATCAAGCAACATCCAAGGAATAACCACCATGATCTCCCAACTCGACGACCTTGTGGCTAAAGAAAAAATATTTTCCGCCTTTAAAAACTTTCCGCTCTTCCAAGGCCTTCCAGACGAAGTTCTAGTCGTTTTTTTCGTGGCAGCTCAAGAAGAAATATACCGCAGCGGCCAAGTTATCATGAAAGAGGGTGACCATGGCCAAGAACTCTACATTATAGGAGATGGCAGCGTGGACGTCTGCATTAACTACGAACAAGAATCCAAAACAGTTTTAGCCAAACTCAGCAAGAACGATTTTTTCGGAGAAATGTGTGTCATCGAACCTTCCCTCCGCTCAGCCACCGTGGTAGCAGCCGAGACAACCTTACTCTATTCCCTAAAAAGTACGTCGTTGAATAAAGTCTATCAAGTCTGGCCTGAGCAACAATCCACCATCATGACCAACCTTGCCCACCAACTTTCCCAACGCGTGCAAAAACTAGACGACACCTATTTCAGCCGAGCTTGGTAGCTCCTGAACGACTGCCTACCTATTCAAGCTACTTGCCAATCTATTAAGTAATCAGCTAGGTTTAATCTTCCAACAGGACAGATGGCTGAGCGGTTAAAGGCACTCGACTCGAAATCGAGAGATGGGTAACCATCCGTGGGTTCAAATCCCACTCTGTCCGCTCTGTGAGCGGCCCTCGTGATAACGAGAAATCTATCTTGTTTTGAACGCAGTTCATCTGCTCTGCCTGAAAGGCAATCCTTCATCGCCAAAGGCTCAAGCTGCAGCAATGTTCCTAACATTCATCCCACTCTGTCCGCTCTGTGAGCGGCCCTCGTATTGAAGCTCTCAAGTCAGAAGCTTACCCTAATCGGAATCGCCTAGCTCAAGACATTGAGGTCACCACTATAACGATATCATCAAACAACCGTGAGGCCTTCGGCGCGGTATTCGTTTATTTTATTTCTTAAGGTTCTCAGACTAATTCCTAGAAGCTCGGCGGCGTGGGTGCGGTTGTTTCCACAGCGTTCTAAGGCCTTTAAAATCATGGCTTGCTCGACCTTCCTGATGGTGACGATGCCTACCTCATCCTGCACCGTAGCACTAGCCCCTGTCACCCCAACGGCGGCGAAGTCTTCTGGTCTTAGGCTACCCTCCTCTGAGCAAAGGATGACGGCTCGTTCCATAGCGTTCTGCAGTTCCCTCACATTACCAGGCCAAGCGTAGGCTTTTATTCTCATGAGGACTTCGTGCTGAAGAGCTTTGATTTTTTTGCCGTGCTTGCGGGCGAATTGATGGCCAAAGTATTCTGCTAAACGAATCAAGTCCTCTCCGCGCTCACGCAAGGGAGGTATCTCAATGGGCACAACATTGAGACGGTAGTATAAGTCTTCCCGGAATCGGCCCGCTCGTACTTCTTGCAAAAGATTACGATTCGTAGTGGCTAGGACACGAACATCAACAGAGATGGTTTTATTTCCACCGACACGCTCAAATTCTCGCTCTTGCAAGACGCGTAGTAACTTAACTTGTAGATCCGGGGGTATTTCAGAAATTTCATCAAGCAGAAGAGTACCTGTGTGGGCGAGCTCAAAACGCCCTTCCCTTCTCTGAACCGCACCCGTGAAAGCTCCTTTTTCATGTCCAAAGAATTCACTCTCTAACAAGGTGGCGGTAATGGCAGCGCAATTCACACGGATAAAAGGTTTAGCCGAGCGAAGACTGCCGTCATGCAGTGCTTTAGCCACAACTTCTTTACCCGTACCACTCTCGCCTTGAATCAAAACAGTGGCAGACGTGACGGCTATTTTATCAATTAATTCTTTCACGCGCAACATAGCGAGACATTGGCCCCAGTCTACGGATTGACTGCTATGCGGGGTGATTTCTTGGCGTAGATAGAGATTTTCTGCCTCAAGTTTGCGAACTTCTTCTAGGCGGCCTAAAGCTACACTGAGCCGAGAGATATCAACGGGTTTTACAAGATAATCAAAGACCCCCAGCCTTAAAGCTTCTACGGCCGAGTCAAGGGTTCCAAACCCAGTCATGACCATCAGGCGCATGGTAGGATACATTTGCTTAATCTCTTGCAGGTACTCAAGCCCATTACCGTCTTTAAGATGAACGTCGCTGATAATTAGATCAAAGGTGTCTTCTTTGAGAATAAGCCGCGCTTGAGCAATGGAAGGAACTGCTAATACGGAATAATTTAATTCACCTAAGAGATCAGACAAGACGGCTCGAACGGAACTTTCATCATCTAGAACCAAGATTTTTTCAAGTTTCATAAGATAAAATGAAGTAGGGCATAAATACCTACATTAGAAAATAAGAACCAAACTTAAATATTAAAACGTGGTCCAAGGTAAAGCGAGCGCGCAATGGGATCGTTAATGAGTTGTTCACTGGTCCCTTCACATTCCACCCGGCCTTCACAGATGAGGTAAGCGCGGTCCACAACAGAGAGGGTTTCTCGTACGTTATGATCTGTAATAAGAACGGCTAGGCCACGTGCGCGTAGGGAGAGAATGATTTGTTGAATGTCTTGAACGGCTATAGGATCCACGCCACTGTAGGGTTCATCTAACATAAGCAGACTTGGTTCTGTAACCAAACAGCGGGCAATGGCGAGGCGACGTTTTTCTCCACCGGAAAGCATGTAGGCTTTGCTTTTACGTAACCGCTCAATACCTAGCTCAAAAAGCAAGTCTTCCAACTTTTGCTGTTTCTCGAGATCGCTCAGGGGCAGCGTTTCTAAAACGGCCATGAGGTTGTCTTCTACGCTCAATTTTTTAAAGATAGATTCTTCTTGTGGAAGATAGCTGATGCCACGCCGCGCGCGACGATACATGGGCATGCCAGAAACTTCTTCACCTTGGAGAAATATCTCGCCCTGAGTGGGACGGACTAAGCCTACCACCATGTTAAAGGTGGTACTCTTACCTGCTCCGTTGGGTCCAAGCAATCCGACAATTTCACCCGCACTTACTTGAAAGTTAACGCCGTTAACGACGTTGCGCTCGCCGTAAGTTTTAACGATGTCATTAACTCGGATAATTTCAGACATGATGATTAATACCCTATTGCAGAAAGAATTGGACTTTACTACGACCATCCACTTCCATGCGATCTGAGCTTGGGTAAATGGTAATGACCGTGCCAGTGACGCGATTAGCACCTTGATTCACGACGGGATCACCCGTGAGCCTGATTTTTTTATCAGCTAGGATATACTCAGCCTCGCGAGCTTCAGCAGAGCGACCTGAAGCTTGCTTAATTTTAACACTGCCACGAGCCACGATACGCTCCATTTTATTATCAACATCAAAATAGACGACGAGCTCATCAGATGTTAGGTCAAAGTTAGGATCTTTTACCGTAACGCTACCTGTGAAGGTTCCGAATTTTTTACTAAGATCAAGCTTGAAGCTGTTACTAGTTACCTCTGTTTCTTTAATCACAGCACCTGGTGAAGTTTTAGCCGCAGCTGATGTATTAGGGGCTAGAGGTTCAGCTCTTATGGGGGTGCTAAGAGTTGCGACTAAAATTAAAGAATAAATCCATGTTTTCATTTGGGTAAAACCTCATCGTTACGCTTGATCACTACTTTGACATTTTCTTGAAAAATCCCTTTGTTCTCCATAATTAGCCAATCCATCGTCTTAGCCGTTAGGGTGAAGCTGGGATGCTCAATTTTAACATTATTACTGCTGGTAAGGCGGTTTTCCTCCCGCCAATAATCGCTCTCATCGGAAGATATTTTTGTTTCGGTCAATCCTTTGTTATAGAAATCAATGATTAAGCCGCGTACTTTTATCCGACTCAAGCTCATAACAGTGGCTTCACGCCCAAAAATTTTCATCTTGATCACCCCATCTTTATCGCGTTGGGGAAGTTCTAATCCACGTATGATAGCTCCGATAGCAAAGTCAGCCTGAGCAAGAACTCGCACGGCAGTTGCTGTGAGAACCAAGGTTGTAGCCAAGATAATAACTTTAGAGTACTTCATGAATCTTGGCTAATTTTCTCAGAACCGCAGGTAGTTGGGCAAGAGGAATCATGTTGGCACCATCGGAAGGAGACTTAGCTGGATTCGGGTGTGTCTCAATAAAAAGCCCGTCAATCCCTGCTGCCATAGCCGCCCGAGCCAGCACGGGAGCAAGCCGACCGTCGCCACCCGTGGCACCACCGAGGCTTCCAGGCCGCTGCACGGAGTGCGTGGCATCAAAAATAACACGATGTCCATTTTCCCGCATGATAGCCAGCCCACGCATATCCACAACTAGGTTATGATAACCAAAAGTCGTCCCGCGTTCGGTCATATAATAATCCTTACAGCCCGTGCTCAAAAGTTTTTCCGCAATTTGATTTACGTCTTCAGGTGCTAGGAACTGACCCTTCTTGACGTTGACGGTGCAGCCAGATTCGCCTGCAGCTAAGATCAAATCTGTTTGCCGACAAAGAAAAGCAGGAATCTGAATTGCATCAACAGCGTGTTTTGCTTGCTCGATATCGTCTATAGAGTGAACATCAGTCAATACTTGCACGCCAGCTCGCAGGCTGATTTCTGCTAAAATATCGAGCCCTTTTTCTAAACCTGGGCCACGCTTACCACGGAGTGAGGTGCGGTTCGCTTTATCGTAGGATGCTTTAAAAACGTAGTCCCAACCTAACTCGTCACAGAGATCTTTTACGCGCACGGCAATGTTCAGAGCCGAACGCATATCTTCCAGAACACAGGGGCCTGAAACGAGAAGAAATCGGTTTTTATTTATTTTTTTGGGCATGAGCGAGAATGGCTTGAGTGAATGCGTAAAACAGAGGGTGCGGTATATTCGGCTTTGATTGGAATTCAGGGTGGAACTGGCAGGCCACATACCAAGGATGGTCTTTTAATTCAATAATCTCAACCAGATTCTGCCCGCGATAGAAGCCTGAAACAACTAAGCCCTTCTTCTCCATGGCTTCACGGTAAGCTGAGTTAAATTCATAGCGATGCCGGTGCCGCTCTAAAATAGTCGGTTTGCCGTAGGCTTCATAGGCCTTCGAACCCGGAAGAATCTGACACTCTGAGTTGCCCAAACGCATAGTGCCACCTTTAGCGATAACTCTTTGTTGTCCATCTAATAAAGAAATCACGGGGTGTGGTGTGTTTTCATCAAACTCCATGCTATGGGCTCCAGCCAAACCGCAGACATTACGAGCAAACTCAATTACGGCGATTTGCATACCTAAGCAGAGGCCTAAATAGGGAATGTTATTTTCGCGAGCAAACTGTGCGGCCAAGATCTTTCCTTCTATCCCGCGAGTACCGAAACCACCTGGAACGAGGACTCCGTCTACTCCAGCCATAAACTTTTCTGCCCCCTCCGATTCGATATCCTCTGCGTCAATACGTAAGGTATGTATCCCCACGTCGGCCGCTGCGCCCGCATGAGTTAAAGCTTCATAAATACTTTTGTAGGCATCTTGGTGTTCGATATACTTGCCCACCACAGCGATGTTGACGCGATGTTTCGGGGCGATGATACGATTGACCATGATTTGCCAGTCCTGCATGTCAGGTGCAGGCAAATCGAGTCGCAGGTATTTACAGACGAGGTCATCTACCCGTTCTCTTTGTAGCATCAGGGGAACCTCATAAATCGAGTAAGCTACATCTTGCTGCTCAATCACGGCTTCAATAGGGACGTTACAAAACATGGATATTTTATGCCGAATATCTTTCTCAATCGGATGCTCACTCCGGCAAACTAAGATCTGAGGTTGAATACCGATCTCGCGTAACTTGGCCACACTCTGCTGTGTCGGCTTAGACTTTAATTCCGCAGCAGCCTTAATATACGGCAATAAAGTTACGTGAATGAATAAAACATTCTCCGGCCCGACTTCCAAAGCAAACTGACGAATAGCTTCGAGGAAAGGTAGGCCTTCGATATCGCCCGTAGTTCCACCTATTTCTGTAATGACGATATCACATTCTTGAAACTGACTAACTTGAAAAATGCGTGCTTTGATTTCATCCGTTACGTGGGGAATGACCTGCACTGTCTTACCTAAATAATCTCCACGCCGTTCCTTACGTAAGACTTCCTCATAGACCTGTCCTGCCGTGAGGTTATTCCTCCGTGAGAGCTTACCATTAGTAAACCGTTCGTAGTGGCCTAAGTCTAAATCCGTCTCCGCACCGTCCTCTAACACATAAACTTCACCATGTTGAAAAGGACTCATCGTGCCAGGATCAACATTAAGGTAAGGGTCGAATTTTTGTAAAACCACCTTTAGGCCGCGTCGTTCTAACAAGGTGCCTAGACACGCTGCGGTCAAACCCTTTCCGAGTGAACTAACCACACCACCTGTAACAAAAATATACTTCATTTCTAAAAAATCCTGAAAATCAGTCGTTCATCAGTTGGATAACTTTTTCCAGATCATCTGGAGAATCAACGCCGATAGACTCCACGCTAGTGGCTATGACTTGAATCGCAACCCCATTTTGCAAAGCTCTCAATTGTTCTAACTTTTCAGCTAACTCCAAGCTGCTGGGCGCCCACTGCACTAATTGCTGTAAAGTCTGTGGTTTGTAGGCGTAAATACCTAAATGATGCCAAGTATCCACGCCCGCATCCCCATCACGATTAAAAGGAATGGGTGATCGTGAAAAATATAGTGCTTTCCCCTGCCCATCCATCACCACTTTAACCACGTTAGGGTTTGTCACGTCTTCACTGGCTCCCATCTTCCTTGCCAAAGTCGCCATCGGAGCCACTGCTTGATCCAATGAACTTATGAAATGATCCAACACCTCAGGTTGGATCAAGGGCTCATCCCCTTGCACATTTAATATCCAACCCTCCTCTTGTCCCTGCGTGACCACGGCGATGCGATCCGTCCCCGAAGGCAGTGCTGGATCTGTCATCACCACTTCCGCACCGAAGGACCGCGCCGCAGCAAAAATCTCGGGATGATCCGTCGCAATCGTCACCCGCTGGATACGTTCAGCTTTCTTCACCTGCTCCCACGTACGTTGGATCAATGGCTTTCCTTTAACATCAGCCAACATCTTCCTCGGAAAACGAGTAGATGCATATCGTGCGGGTAGCACTGCCCAAACCATATCGTTCATAAAGAAGCCTTCAAACGGTTCACTACCCATTGCGCTGCTTGAAAAAAATCTTCCGCTACGAAATCAGCCTGCGCCCTAGCCTCCACCAAATCATCCTCACCCGAGTGCCCTAAAACTAAGAGCGAAGCACAGCCCGCATTTTTACCACATTGCACATCGGACAAGCGATCCCCTAGCATCACACTTTTTGACAAATCTAAACCATACTGCTCTGCCGCACGCTGCAACATGACAGGCGAGGGCTTACGCTCGTCTGCCCCCTGCGCGGAGCCGGGGGCGTCATAACACATGTAATAACCAGAAATGGCTATACCACTTAACAACGCTTCCATAGCCTCATTCACTAGACCCACTTGCTCTCTAGTGATAAGTCCACGCCCCACACCCGACTGATTTGATACCACGAAAAGAGGTAAGCCTTCCGCCGCTAACAACGCTAAACCCTCGTGCACACGAGGCATTAACTCTACCCTAGATGGATCCCCGAGGTAAGGCAGATTACGGATCAACGTATCATCACGATCTAAAAAAACCGCTGACTTCATGGCTCCGAAGCTTCCGCAAAACTTTGAATCAACTCCTCTGGCTGCAACGTCGCCGTGCCCAACTTACTCACCACCACACCAGCCGCATGGTTTGCCAGCTCCGCCGCTTCCATACCATTTAGTCCCACCGCTAGGCCTGCCGTGAAAAAAGAAATCGCCGTGTCCCCCGCTCCTGAAACATCAAATACTTCCTTCGCCCGCGTCGGCGTGTGATAAGGTGTTAGGAACTTTTGATACAACATCATCCCCTGATCCCCCATGGTCACTAAAAGATACGGAACTTTCCACCGCTCTAGGAGAGTCGTTCCCACTTTATTCATATCAGCATCCTCGGGATCTCCACTCAACCCCGCATACGCAACCGCTTCCACCCGATTAGGCTTCACCGCCGTGGCACCGCTGAAATTAAGCGGGTTGGCTGGACTAGGATCCACCGTCACAATCTTCTCCTCTTCACGGGCTACAGACACGAGTTCATCAAAAATTTCTTGATGCAAAAACCCCTTGCCGTAATCCTCCACAATAACCGCTTGATAATTTTTTATTTCCTTCCTAAAAAAAACTTTAATTTGCTCAATCTCCGCTGGGCGGAATTTTAGCTTCTGTTCATGATCAACCCGCACCACCTGCTGCTGACGTGCGATGATACGAGTTTTTGTAATCGTAGAAAAACGACTTTCAATAAAGAGCCCTTTCGTATCAATCTTACTCTTTTTGAGAAGCTTAACTAGTTGTTCACCTGCTGCGTCTTTCCCTAATACCCCGCACACGCCCACTTTAACACCGAACTCCGCTAAATTACGCGCCACATTTGCCGCTCCGCCAGGGAAAGCCATCTCATCAGTTACCTGCACTACTGGAACTGGAGCCTCAGGAGAAATACGTGTGACTTTTCCGTAAATAAATTGATCCAACATCAAATCCCCAATCACAAGAATACGTAAATCCTGAATGCGCTTAATGATTTTTTCTAAACGGTTTTTACTAAATTGAGGGGAATTCATAAATGGTTAAACATGACGCCACGAGATTAACTCTAAAAATCTCATCTGAAAACCGAAAACTCCATGACTATGCAAATAGGGTTTGATTTCACAAGCTAGCATGGACACGATACTCCATCACCGCCCATGATTTTCGATTACCATATTCACACGCCCCTCTGTCATCACGCCATCGGACACCCCCGTGAATATGTGCTTCAAGCTCTGGCCAAGGGTCTGAGCGAAATCGGCTTTTCCGATCATAATCCCATGCCCACTCAATTCGATGATTGGCGCATGGCCCCGACCGATTTACCCGCTTACCTCTCCCTCATTGAAGAAGTCCGCGCAGAATTCCCCGACTTCCCGATTAAACTTGGCTTGGAATGTGACTTCATCCCAGGCTTTGAGCACCATATCCAACATCTAGCAACTTCTGCACCTTTTGATTATATGATCGGAGCGGTACATTATATTCAGGATGGTTGGGATATAGATAACCCCTTTAAACGTAATCTCTGGAAAGAACTTCCCGTGGAGGAAGTATGGAAACGCTACTTCCACCTTTACACACAAGCCGCTAACTCAGGGCTCTTCGATTTTTTGGCGCACCCCGATCTCGTGAAAAAATTCGGAGATAAACCTGCAGGGGAATTAAAACCGTATTATTGCGAATGCTTAGACGCCCTGGCAGATAATAAAATCGCCATTGAGATCAATACGGCAGGCCTGCGTAAAGATATTCAAGAAGTGTACCCTAGCCGAGAATTTCTGGAAATGGCGCATCAACGTCACATTCCCATCCTCATCAATTCGGATGCACATGACCCTAAGGATGTTGCTGCCTCATTCGACCTAGCTCGTGACCTCGCCCGATCCGTCGGTTACACCCATCTCACACGCTTCGATAAACGTCGACCCATCCCTACCTCCTTTTAACGTTTCCCTTTTTTCTAAATTAAACGAGCAACCGTATCCCCCGCTTTTAAATTTACCCCGCTATAGCCTAATTCACGTGCCTGAGTGAGCAGCTGAAACAACTGGTACGCCGCCGTCCTCGGGCTCATCCCTCCCTGACGTATATTAGATAAACAGTTCCTCTCCGCATCCGTATTTCCCAGCTTCGGGCCGTGCACAAGATAAGCTCCTAAACTGTCTGGTGAACCTAGCCCAGGTCGCTCACCTAATAAGATAAGTGCAAGCCTAGATCTCAATAATTCCCCCACCTCGTCCTGCACCGCCACCCGTGCTAAAGGTATAAGTACAATAGGCGCACATTTCCAGCTCGACAGTAAATTCAATAACTCACGCACCACAGGTATGGCCTGCTTGTGGGTGGCGGTGGCAGACAGTCCGTCTGCAAGAATAATGACTAAATCCACCGCTCCCTCTTTCTGACTTTGTTCTACACACTTTTCAGAAGATTCTGCTGATAAACGACGACCACGATCTGGGCGTTGTAAATACTCGAAACGATCTTTAGCCTGGCTCGTTAACTCTAAAACATTTAACGGCAATGTTTCTAACTCACGCCGCATATCCTCGATCTGAAAAACTTGATGAACCGCATCCCGCGCACGCGCATGGGAGAGCTTAAAATCCAAGACCTCACGTAACGCCAAGCTACCCCCGACACGGACTTGCGCAATCCGAGCTGGAGTCCATTGCTTCAGTTCCGCCCATGAGTCAACGGACGTAACAGCTTTAGAAGGTAAATCAGGTGAAGAGCTCATTAGCTTAAACAGGCATAGCTTGCAAAAGAGCTTGAGCGTAACAACCCGCGGATAAACGATTACCTTGCGCTATTTTCATTTTTTCTAACCATACTTCAAACTCCGGTGCTGGTCTTAATCCCAAAACTTGCCTCATATATAAGCTGTCGTGAAACGAGGTTGATTGATAATTCAACATAATATCATCTGCGCCTGGTACACCCAAGACATAGGTGCAACCCGCCACACCTAACAAGGTCAATAAAGTATCCATATCATCTTGATCTGCCTCGGCATGATTCGTGTAGCACACATCGCAACCCATCGGCAAGCCCAAGAGCTTCCCGCAGAAATGATCCTCCAATCCTGCCCGGATTATTTGCTTCCCATCATACAAATACTCAGGCCCGATAAACCCCACCACCATATTAACTAGCAACGGCTTAAACTTACGAGCCACCGCATAAGCCCGCACTTCCATCGTTTGCTGATCCACTCCATGATGAGCGTTAGCCGATAAAGCACTTCCCTGTCCCGTCTCAAAATACATCACATTTGTTCCGACCGTCCCTCGGTTTAAACTCAGGGTCATCTCATGCGCTTCAGTCAATAGCTTCAAATTAATCCCGAAACTTTTATTCGCCGCCTCACTTCCTGCCACTGATTGAAAACACAAATCTAACGGAGCTCCGCGCTCCATAGCTTGCATTTGCGTCGTGACATGACCTAATACACAAGACTGTGTGGGAATGTCATAGTTACTAATTAAGCCGTCCATCAAGCGTAGGAGCCTGTCTAAAGTCCCCA
This sequence comes from Blastochloris sp., assembly GCA_034440395.1. Classification (GTDB taxonomy): domain Bacteria; phylum Verrucomicrobiota; class Verrucomicrobiia; order Methylacidiphilales; family JAAUTS01; genus JAAUTS01. Next base: position 30,222 of record JAWXBW010000009.1, read on the forward strand.
CTTGATCCGTAGCTGGATTGATGCCGATGACCGCATCGCCACAACCCAGCAAAAGACCATCCAACATCGAAGCCATGATTCCGCGCTCATCATCCGTTGGGTGGTTCGGCTGAAGACGCACCGATAACCTACCGGGAAGACCTATCGTGTTACGGAAACTAGTTAACACCTGACACTTTTTAGCGACCAAGATTAAATCCTGATTAGCCATCACCTTAGAAACGGCCGCCACCATTTCAGGGGTTAGTCCTAGTGCCAAAACCCTTAAAGTATCCGTATCTGTTTCATACCTCAAAAGCCAATCACGCAACTCTCCCACCGTAAAATGGGAGATAGGTTGAAAGGCCACTCTGTCATGATCATCCAGAATTAAACGCGTTACTTCATCCGTCTCATAAGGAACAAGCAGTTCTTCTAAAAAACGCTTAAGCGGAATTTCTGATAAACACATCTGCGCCGCAACCCGCTCTTCGGCATTCACCGCCGCTACCCCCGCTAACTGATCGCCCGACCTTAACGGCGTCGCGCGTGCCGTTCATGGCATAAAGATTGCCAATAATTTTAAACCTCAACCTAGGAATTATTATGACAGAAAATAGTACTCCCAACAACGGATTAAACGTTCAATACGAAAAAGTAGATGCTGCCTATTTAGATAATCGGCAATTAAAGAAAACAGCCAATACCTTTCACCTCTGGGCCTTGGGCGTAGGAGCTGTTATCTCAGGCATGTTTGGTGGTTGGAATTTAGGCCTAGGCTCAGGCGGTTTCGGCGGGCTTTTCATTGCCACGGTACTCATGACAATTATGTACGTCTGTATGGTTTATAGCATCGCCGAACTTTCTGCGGCACTTCCCCACGCTGGACTAATCTCCAACACACCAGAAGAGGAATCCGCACTAGCCGCTGACGCTGAAGCGGCCTGATACGACTCTAAAAAAATATAAGTGGACTCTTCCATTGATTTTTACCATTGATTGAAGAGTCTGACTTGAACTTTCTCCGACTTCCTGCCACTATGGAAAGGTGCGCTCTCGTAGCTCAGTTGGATAGAGCATCTGATTTCTAATCCGATGGTCGCAGGTTCGAGTCCTGCCGAGAGCACCCCTTTTTATACAGTCTTGCCGCTGCAAAAGTTTGCCCCATAAATAACGGGATGACTGGCCTCATTGATACCCATGCCCACCTCGACTTCCCTGATTTTACCCAAGACCTCGAAAGTGTACTTGAGCGAGCTAAAGAAGTTGGGGTGAAGAAAATTATCAGTATTGGAACCTGCCTCGAATCGAGCTTAGCCGCATTACAACTAGCCGACCGTTACCCAGAAGTCTACGCCGCCGTTGGTATTCATCCCTGCAATGTTGAAGAGGAATCAGCCGATGCCTTAACTAAATTAGAACCTCTTCTCTCCCATCCTAAAGTTGCCGCTCTGGGGGAGTGCGGATTAGATTACCATCATCTTCCCACACGGCTTGATCAAGAAACCGATTTAGATTACTCAGCTCGTTGGCAGACTTTGAAAGAAAAGCAGGCTTCTTTTTTTCGCAAACAATTGGAACTTGCAGCATCACACCATTTAAACGTCGTCGTCCACCAGCGGGATAGTTGGGATGACACTCTCACCCTTCTCCAACCTTTTAGCCATCAGCTCAAGGCAGTCTTCCATTGCTTTGGTGGTAGTCCTGCTCAAGCCCAAGAAATTATTGCTATGGGACACCTCGTCTCCTTCACAGGAATTGTTACTTTTAAAAATGCCGTCCTCGTGCGCGAATCCATCCGCTCCCTAACTTCTGGTACATTTATGGTGGAAACTGATTGCCCATACCTTGCACCCGTTCCCCACCGTGGAAAACGATGTGAGCCTAGCCATGTCGAACTGGTGGCCGAAACGATTGGCCAAGTACGGCAACAAACTCAGGAAAATCTACGAGCGGAATTATGGCAAACAACTCACGCTTTTTTTCGACTTGAGTAACTTAGCCGATCACGCCGTATGACAAATTTTAAGCACGGCCATCTCTAAAACTTTTTGCCGATCGCTTCCTGTTGAAACCAAGGCTAAGTTTGTTTGATACAAAACATCTAACGCCCTAAACCAACGCTGTGAGGGAGAGCGTCGAGCTTTATCCACGACACGAGCCAGGCGGAATAAGTTCGGTTTTTCGCCCTTTTTATTTTGCGGCATTAGATCCTCCGCATCCCCTGCTAAGCTAGCATTCAAGAAAGTTCCATTCTTTTTTAAAATTAATTTCTTACTTTCCAATAAATGTGTTCCAAGAGCTGCCAGACGTATTTGTCCCGCTAACAAAATTAAGATGCCCACCTCAGATTCTCCTTGAGTTAATAATTGCCTCAGAATATGCAATGAATCATTCGTGTTGCTTTCGGTCACTGCATCACAAAGATCCCAGACCAGAAGCTCGCGCGTGCTAGAGACGATTAAGCGGAGATGAGCCTCACTGACCTCACCCGTGGGCATGGTGTAGAGTGCCAGTTTTTCCAACTCGTTATGCAATGCCCGAGTGTCATTACCTATAAGCTCCACCAACCGCTCCACCACTCCAGGCTGCGGTTTCATCCCACGCTCGGTCATTAAATGTTCGATCTGTTTCATCCATACCCGCACTTTTGCAGCGTCTTTTAAATCAGGTAAATCCCACTGCTCGCACACGCCGATCTTTTCAAATTGTTTATAAAAACTGCGCCTCCGATCAATTCCAGTGGCCGTGATAATGACCTGAGCTGAATCTGGACCTATCTTAATCAAAAGAGCCGTCAGCTCCCCTAACTTCTCTAAAACAGCCTCACTTTTACCCATCACATTATCCGAAAGGAAATTACAATTTTTAAGAAAAATAAGTTTCGCACCTCCAAAAAAAGGTAGAGTTAAAATTGCTTCTTTTACCCGATCAATCTTATCCAAAGCGTCACCGACCGAGTCTGCTTGGCCTTCGATCACCTCATAATTCATAACCTCCGCTGGCGTAAGTTGGGCCACCAGTTCCAGCCCACGACTTTTCACCTGAAAATCGTCTGAACCATTAACCAGGATATGTTTCTGTTTGAGCTTGATGCTTGAGTCAGCCATAGGTCTAATCTACCTATGGAACACCTTTGGGCTCCTTGGCGCAATGATTATGTAGGAACCCTCTGCGAGGGTTCTGTGGCTAAGGAAGATTTATTCTTCAGCATCGGCCAATCCGCTAACGATGATGAAACCCATGTCGTTCTACGTTCTAAATCTTGCTTCGCCCTTCTCAATCTTTTCCCCTACAATACAGCCCACCACCTTATCATCCCCTACCGTAAAGTGGCGGAACTCAGTGAACTATCCTTGGACGAGCAAGCTGATCTTTGGGCAACGGTGCAGCGTGTCATGGACGCCGTCCGCAAACTTTACCATCCTCACGGCTTCAATATCGGTCTCAACATCGGAGCCGCGGCTGGGGCTGGCATTCCCGAACATCTTCACGTCCATCTCGTGCCACGCTGGAACGGTGATGCTAATTTCCTGACCACCATCGCTGGAACCCGCGTTCACCCCAGCGATCTAACAACAGTTTACCAGACGATGAAAAAAGAACTTTCCCTTGTCCCATAAAACGTATCCGCCTTGCCTCTACGTCCTTTCAATGCTAGTCATTCATCATGTATTATCGTCGCTTTGGTCGCACCGAACTTCAGATGCCAGTTTTCTCCTGCGGCGGCATGCGTTACCAACAAAGCTGGAGTGATATTTCTCCTGCTGATGTGCCTGAAGCTAATCAAGATAATCTCGAAGCCACCATTCACCGAGCCATTGATCTAGGAATTAACCACATAGAAACGGCTCGCGGCTACGGCAGTTCTGAAATGCAGCTTGGTTCCATCCTGCCGCATCTACCTCGCAACAAAATTATTGTTCAAACCAAGGTGGCACCCAGCGCCGACCCTCAAGAATTCCTCGCTACTTTTGAAAAATCCATGGCCTATTTGAAGTTGGATTACGTCGATCTTTTTTCCATTCATGGCATCAACAATCAAGAGCTGCTTGACTTAACCCTACGCAAGGGAGGCTGTATTGAGGTGGCGGAACAACTTCGCCAACAAGGTCGCGTGCGCCACATCGGTTTCTCCACCCATGCCCCTTCCCAAGTCATCCGCACCGCCATCGCCAGTGATGCCTTTGACTACGTTAACCTACATTGGTATTTCGTGAACGATTCCAACTGGCAAGCAGTACTGGACGCTAAGAAAAAAGACATGGGTGTCTTCATCATTAGTCCCAACGATAAAGGCGGCTTGCTCTATAAACCTTCCGAAAAACTACAGCGTCTCTGCCAGCCCCTTACCCCCATGCACTTTAATGACCTCTACTGTTTGCATCGTCCAGAAGTTCATACCCTTAGCTTAGGTGCTAGTAAACCCTCAGACTTTGACGAACATATCCATGCGTTAAAAGATTATCACCAGATTGAGAAAGTCATGCCGCAAGTCGAGGCTCGCCTCCGTCAAGCCATGCAAGAAAGTCTGGGCCAAGAATGGCTCCAGAACTGGGAGCAAGGCCTACCTTCCTCTGATGATATTCCTGGTCAGGTCAATATCTGGGAAATTCTGCGACTTTGGAATTACGCTAAGTCCCTCGACATGATCGAATACGGAAAGATGCGATATAATTTATTAGGGAATGCCGATCACTGGTTCGCTGGCAACCAAGCTAATGATCTCGACGCATTAGACCTCCGCCCTGCCCTGGTCGCTAATCCGTTTAAAGAAAAAATACCTAGCATTCTACGCGAAGCCCACACCCTCCTCGTTGGCGAGCCCAAGAAACGGCTCAGCCAATCCGATTGAGATTTCCGTCTTGAACAACGCTTCTTATTTGCCTTCTCCGACTTTAAGTAAGCTATATTAACTCTTCCTTCAGTCTGATATTTTCATTACACAAGCCACGTGTTGTGTCTTTACGGAGACATCAAGGGGATCAGCGGAGTCAGTCTACCACACTTGCACATATTTCTTGCTTCATGTGAATTTGTTGGCGAGCCGCCATTTTTAACAATCTATGGATCACCTCCTAGAAAATGCCATAGAAAAACTGTTTGATATCCAACGAATTCAAGTTGAACTACTAAGTTAAATTTCCAACCGTCAAACCAGTAATAGCTAGAGCATAGCCAAATAATGATTGTACTTAGCCCCTCTACTCTCCCTTGTCCTGCCTAGCAGCAGAGTTTCTCAAAACCGTTTCGTGGGCAGAAAGCAGTTCTGGGACATGGCTTTTTTCCCATTCCCTAGCAAATGCCTCAAGTCGAGCCATACCTTCACGATCTTTAACGCGGTTTGCGCTTTTCTTGCTGTTGATAATATCTTTCAAGTTAGCTACTGGAAACTTTCCCTCTTGTATGCGCCGAGCCCAAGCAGTTTCAAAATTGGCAATGCCGTCAGGTTGGGTAATTACATCTGCGTCAAACGGCCCGTCTTTCAGTTGACATAAGTCTTTTCCAGCCAATATCTCTTTTCGAGCTTCATCACTTAGTGGAAAATTAGCTTGGTCAAAGGCAGCAACAAGCTTTTCGGCATTCACACGGTCTTTCGGAATGTAAAGGTCAACGTGCTGCGTCGTGTCTGGATAACCAAGCAGGATAGCTCCACTCTTGCCGATGAACAAGTATTTAACCCCTTGTTTGTTGAGCTCGTCAGCCAAAAGTTCAGCCTATTCAAAATAAAATTTACGTGGCTTTTCCATAGCCCTCCCAGCTTGGCCGTTCCCGAGCAATTGTCTCCCGGTATTCCTGCATGGTTGCGAAAAACCGGCTATTTGCTTTTTCGTAGCTAACAACAAAACCGAAACGAATCCGATCTTTAAGTGGCCGAGCGATCTGGCGGCGGCACTGATCCAACCAATCGGCTTCCTCCCTATCTAAAGCCACTTGGATCAGTTGGTCTATTTTTTCCATTGTCCAATAATAACAGAACTAAATGTTATAACCAAACCCATTTTTTATCCAGTTACTGCTTATGAACCCTCCTTTGTCATCTCGACGCTCAGGATCCTATGTTAGGAGTTTTGTCCACCTATCGTTTGTCCCTCAGGAGTTGCAGATAAGCAGACGAAATTCTGAGCGATCATCCAGAGATCGCTAGGGGTCAAGCCAGCATTCATGTTACACTCCGTATTACGGCCACAAAGCTTCAGCCGTTGTAACACGTTAGCTATATTGCACAGACTTTTTGTTTTTACTTTTACGGCAACTGATTGGACACATCTTTTTCCTAAGTCATCGCCGCTATTCCACTTAATCCTTCTTATTCCTTTCAGGATGGGACCACCAACTGTTCCAGCCCTTGCCCTCGTATTTTTCTTTTAGAATATCTTCAACCTCTTTCATCGAGCCTTTCGCATCGACCCATTTTTCAACATCAGGAAAATCTAATTTGCAGTTTTCACACTTTTTACCAGGATAGAAACGGATCGGACACCAGAAGCTTTCCAAGTTCCGCAACATTTCTCCTCCCAGAGAATAAATTCCCGTCATCCAATCGCAATAGAGACACCATACTAAATCGTGTCCCACCAGCCCCGAAAATTTTTGCCGAGAAACGTTGACCCACTCCGCTTGTTTGTATGGAGGTAATTTGATCAGCCACACCAACATAGGGTAAGTTGTCCATTGGGAAAAACGGATCAATAGAAAGGCGGGCAAGGCGGGAACCGTGGCGAGTAGAGCTACGTTATTTGAGACCGGGCCGACAATCCTATTTAAAGTTGCGCCAATTGAGGGGCCACGATGGCCACTCCAACGCCAATGGATAAAGCAGAATATCTGCATGGCGACCAGTTGTCCGATCACACAGGCGAGCACTCCGAGCCAACCTATAAAAGTAAGTGCCGCCACCCAAGGTATCCAAGTCAGGAGGCTGATGGCTAAGTCCAGACCTGGAGCAAAGGCAATTTTCTCCGTCATCTTCCAAATCAAAATAATGGAAATAATAACGGCTAATTCCACTATCACAAAAAATCCAGCCTGCATGAGAAAACTGATCATTCCTCTATGAGTGTCAATCAATCTGAAACGGTCAAGCGTTTAAAATGGTGGGTGTAAGAAAGCTGACGGACTGCTAACCCTAAAAGCTCGTCATGCCTGAATTCTCAATACAGCTCTTGAAAAAAGCACTGTGTTTACCCAGATGGTCTAGTCTTTTTATTTTTACCCTTGCGGTAACTTACCACGTGCTTGCCGCCTTGCTTCATAGAGCCAGTGCCACTTAGACCTTCCAACTCACGTATTTGATCTCGGAGCAGTGCCGCTTTTTCATACTCTAGTTTTTCCGATGCTACTAACATCTCCTGCTGTAATTCATGGATCGTTACCGCTACATCACCGTCTATTACAATAGAGTTTTTAATCCGATCACTCTTAACAATCGTGCTAAGGCTTTCTTGAATTCCTCTCACCACTGACTGCGGACTAATATTATTGGCTTGGTTGTGGGCGATTTGTTTTTCACGACGGCTTTTCGTAACATCCATCAACCTTTGCATAGATCCCGTAATTTTATCGGCAAATAAAATCACTTCACCATTGATATGCCGTGCCGCACGTCCTGCCGTTTGAATCAACGATGTCTCCGAACGGAGAAACCCTTCCTTATCAGCATCTAAAACCGCCACCAGTGAAACCTCTGGCAAATCAAGACCCTCACGCAGGAGATTGATCCCAATTAAAATATCAAACGTACCAGCTCGCAGCGATCTCAGTATTTCCACTCTCTCGATAGCATCCACCTCAGAATGAATATATTGAACCTTCAATCCTGCTTCGCGTAAGTAATCTGTTAAATCCTCCGCCGTCCTCTTGGTCAATGTCGTCACTAGGACACGTTCCCCACGTTCCACTCGCTTAGCGGATTCGGCAATTAATTCATCAATCTGTCCTGCTAAAGGCCGAATGCGAATGATAGGATCAATTAACCCCGTGGGTCGAATCACTTGCTCCACCACGACACCGCCTGCTTTTTCCACTTCAAATTTAGTCGGTGTAGCTGAGACATAAACCGTTTGATTCATCAACCCACTAAATTCTTCAAAATTAAGCGGTCGATTATCCATGGCCGAAGGCAGGCGAAAACCGTGCTCTACTAATACAGACTTACGTGAACGGTCTCCGGCATACATTCCACCAACCTGAGGCACGGTGACGTGGGACTCATCGATAATAGTTAGAAAATCTTTCGGAAAGAAATCGATCAGAGTGTAAGGCCTAGACCCGGGAGGACGTTCACCAAGATGCCTCGAATAGTTTTCAATTCCTGAACAAAATCCTATCTCCTCCATCATTTCTAAATCATACGTAGTGCGCATTTTTATGCGTTGCGCTTCGAGCATTTTACCGTGTTTTTCAAATTCGTGTATACGCTCCTCCATCTCTTGACGAATGCCACCCAAAGCCTTTCTAAGCTTTTCGTGTGGGGTTACAAATTGTTTAGCGGGAAAAATAGTCATCAGCTTTTCCTCCGACAACGCTACACCCGTTAGAGGATCAAAGCGGCTGATACGCTCAATCTCGTCTCCAAAAAACTCGAATCGCACGGATTCATCCGATTGATTACTAGGAAAAACTTCGATGACATCCCCACGTACTCGGAACTTACCGCGCTCGAAGGCGATGTCATTACGCTGATATTGTAAATCCACTAAACGCCCAATAAAAAGCTCCCGGCTTATTGTTTCCCCCAATTTCACTGTCAGCAACATGGTGTAAAAATCTTCTGGGTTAGCGAAACCATAGATACAGGAAACACTAGAAACCACGATGACATCTCGCCGCGTCATGAGCGAACTGCTGGCAGATAATCTTAGTCGTTCGATCTCCTCGTTGATACTGGAATCTTTTTCAATATATGTGTCGGTACGGGGAATATATGCCTCTGGCTGATAATAATCAAAGTAGCTGACAAAATATTCCACGGCATTTTCTGGGAAAAATAGTTTAAACTCACTAAAAAGTTGAGCGGCTAGTGTTTTATTATGTGAGATAACTAAAGTGGGACGGTTTAATTTAGCGATGACGTTAGCCACGGTAAAGGTCTTCCCTGAGCCAGTAACACCGAGCAAAACTTGGTGCGACTTTCCTGAAAGACAAGCTTCGGTTAAAGCTGCGATTGCGGCAGGTTGGTCACCCATGGGGTCATAAGGAGAGTGAAGTTTAAAATCCATTGATAATAAAGCATGGACGTTATCTGCAGAAAAACAAACTTGCCCTACAAGCAGGTTAAATAAATCTAAAGAACTTCTATTTTCCTAGTTGACAGAACGTGGTTTTGATACGACATTCTACCCCTGTTTTGAGTAAACATTACCGGGTTGATAGCTCAACGGTAGAGCAGTACCCTTTTAAGGTATTGGTTCTGGGTTCAAATCCCAGTCAACCCACTTTTACTTATGCGGCTTGGAAGGCCTGAGGTCAAAGCATCACAATCTTTGCCTTCTTTTACCCTCGTCAATTCACCCATGTCATTCTTTGCCTTATACCCTACAAAGACGGCTTAGGAGGCATCATGGACGCTTCATTTTCGAAATCGGAAAACCTTGACCAAGGACTGGTAACTGGACTAGTATAAAAAATATAGCAAGGCTGAAGCCTTTATTCTGCTACGCTGATATTACTAAACGAAAAGCTGTTATGACCAAAACTCACACAGTCCAAAAGGAATACCCAAAACCAACCGCGGGTTCAAAGATTGCCTATGACGCTCGCCATAAGTGCAATGGCCTGAGCGATTCAAAGAGATCTGAATTATTCAATAAGGGAATGGCTTTGATCTATGGCGCAAACAGTAAGCAAGCGGCTCGCACTGGACACTAATCTTCCGCTTGATCTTGCGGATGGCCTCCCTGTTGCCCATGACTTCCTAGAAGTCTGCTCAGAGCGTAAATACTCTTTGTGGCTCCCCCCTACTGCCGTTCAGGAATTGGCTTTACTGGCAGAAAATAAAACAGATCTAAAAAAGAAGGAGCTCTCACTTAAAGCCCTTTCAAACCTCCTTGCATGGAAAATTCAGCCATTCGATCTTGAGCCAGTTCAACATGGCTATGCTGAAAGATTTTCCCGTCTCCTGCGTGACCGCTTGCTACTTCCCGAGCGTGAGGTTAACGACGGCTTGATTCTGGCCGAAACATCTTTGAAGGGATTGCCTATGTTGGTCACATCAGATTCCCACATCATGGACATTGACCCTGCACAACTCTCCATAGCGTTTGCGGATAGAGGTCTCCATCCGGTGAATCCCATGCATCCAAGACCTTTCCTTAATGCTCTGAGGGGAACAGCTAAATAAGCTTTGCGCTCAACTCACCCCTCCGAAACGCCGTCAATAATGTCCCAAGGTATAGCCCAGCTGTTTTCACCTTGGGCGTGATTCAAAGTCGATCCTAGGGCATTCTGAGACAGCCTTCTAGCGAGCATGCCCACCTGTGCAAAGGCATCCTCTAGAATTTGAGGCATCGGCTGGCAAAGGCTCGTGACCTTTTTCAATTCTCGGGCTTCGATCTTGCGGCGGTGGCGCATAAATATTTATGCCGGTTCGGCAAGCACTTTCCCACCTTGCCAAACAAGAGGACTGCACGCGTATGTGAAACCTAGTGTGGAGAATTCCTTTTAGTTGCCGGATTGGCGACCCAGCTAGGACGAAGCTCCTGAGAATTGTCCAAGGTATTTGTAGTTATTTTAAAAAAATCTACTTTTGTCATCAATTCGCCACATCAAGGATTCATCATTTTTTTATGGAAAAGACTTTTGTTTTATTTGCTTTGATTCTCGCTCTCTCACCTTTACTCCTAACTGCTGACGTAGGTGAGGGCACAGCGACTAGCACTTTTCGCGGTATTATCACAGCTGTAGAAACGGAACGGGATTCCTTTACTGTTGAAAGTGCGGACAAACAAGTGAAGATGTTTGCCGTCACCCCCGAACGTAAAGGTTCTCTCGAAGTCGGAACAGAAGTGACCGTAGGTTACACCGAGAACCAACAGTGGCCTTTACAGCCGACGTCCATTTCAGGCGGTTCTTCCTCCAGATAAGTTTTGTCTCAGTAGTGGGTGCTGCGCTTTGAACTTTTTGACTCACACAAAGTCTAAATTCGTCTGCACATGTTCTACAAAAATCCCTGCCTCTGCCACCTCCTGGGCAAAGCGTCGTAAGGCTTCTTTCTGAAAACCTCCCAAGTCATACCGAATCCACTGCTCTAAATACACCAACTCCTCCGCGTTTTTAGCTAGGCTTTTACGGTCATTGAGCCCCTTCATCGATAGACATCGAAAATGTTCCAATTCCTCTAAACTTAAATCTGATAAAGGCTGCACTGCCCACACGGCAAAAACAAAAGGTAAGCCAGTAAACGAACGCCACGCTGCACCTAAATCTGTAAGCTGCTTTTTCGGGAATTGCTGACGAAAATGTAAGGCTCTGTCACCAATGAGTAGTTGTGCATCAGCTTCCAACCCATCTTGCACCAGTGTAGGCTCAAGCTTCCAGTGCTTGCGTAACAGAATACGTAATAAGGTTACTGATGTTAACGAGGCCGCATCCACAGCTATAGATTGGATCTCTGATAGTGGCTTTTCATGCACTAAGATCACACTGTAAACGGGTCCTTGGCAGCCGATAGCTACCTGGTCTAAGATAAGCACATCAGGCTCTAAGAAGCATTCCACGACGGGGATCAAGGCCAGATCAAAATCACCTCGACGAAAGGCTTGAGCCAATGGGGCAGGCTCAAGGAGCGTTATGTTGCCCCGCACATGGCGAACAAGTGGCTTAGCATTAAGATAAGGAACTGAGCCAATTCGTAAGATACGCTCCATACAGTATACGCTTAACTAACTGGAGCGAGCTCAGGCCTGTAATCCTGATAAAAAGTATTGCGCTGCACCGCCACACGGCCTGCCTCACGAATGGCTTTTTCTAACTGTTGCCGTGTCATAGCGGTAGGCGTCGTGGCACCTGCCATGTGGAAAATCTTTTCCTCCGCTATCGTGCCATGTAAATCATCCACCCCGTAGCTTAAAGCTATCTGGGCTACAGCAAGACCCATGCTGATCCAATAAGCAGTCAGGTGATCGAAGTTATCCAAAAAAATTCGACAAAGTGCTAACATGCGCAATTCCTCTACCGCACCGATTCGTCGTAGGTGCGAAAGCTGATTATTCTCTGGCTCAAAAGCATAAGGAACTAGTGCCGTGAATCCACCAGTTTCATCCTGTAGCTCACGTAAACGTCTCAGATGATCTATGCGCTGTTCGATTGTTTCCACATGCCCGTACAGCATGGTGCAGGTGCTACGTTCACCCATTTCATGCCAGATGCGGTGAACCTCTAACCACTCAGACGCCGATTCCTTACCACGACAAATTTGATCTCGCACCTCGGGATCAAAAATTTCTGCCCCACCTCCCGTCAACGCACTTAAGCCACTCGCACGTAATTCTTCTAATGTTTCACGGATCGATGCCTTACGTATGCGCTCGGCTAAGTGACGGATCTCGATGGCCGTAAATGCTTTAATCTTAAGCGATGCGTCCACGGCCTTTAAGCGTGAAATCATTTCAGTGTAGAATGAAAATGGTAAGGTCGGGTGTAAGCCCCCCACAATGTGAATTTCCGTAATGCCTTCCGCAATGGATTGATGCGCTGCCTCCACCATTTCATCAACGGAAAACTGAAAAGCATCTGGGTCTCTTTTCTTGCGAGCGAAGGAACAAAACTGACAATTAAGGATGCAAATGTTGGAGTAATTTAAATAACGATTGATTACGTAAGTGGCACGGTTCCCGTTCTTACGCTCACGCACTAAGTTCGCTAAAGCACCCAGCTCATGCAAAGAAGCATGACGATACAAGCAGAGTGCCTCCTCCGTGGAGATGCGTTGTTCTGACTCTACTTTATTGTGGATGAGCTGAAGAGATGCGTTCATTACCTAAGGAAAACATCTAAGCATACACCGATAAGGAGCACAACGCTAACGAAGGCATTCACGTGAAAGAAGGCCTTATTCAAGAGGTTAGGATTTCTACTAGTTGATAAGAGTTGTTCATAAACTAAGCCCGCACATACCAGCAACCATGCCACGGTAAAGAACCAGCCTCCTCCGAATTGCCACCCGAAAACACCAAAAACGACAACTGAACAAATATGACACCATTGAGAAATCTTGAGTGCTACCTCGACCCCAAATCTTGCGGGAATACTGTTCAGCCCCGCAGCTTGATCAAAATCAATGTCCATCGTAGCGTAAATAATATCAAAACCAGCTACCCACAAGAGCACGGCCAAAGATAACAAGTAAGGCACGACGCTCCAGAGCTCACCCGTCACTGCCACCCACGCTCCCATGGGCGCCGCACTCAAGGCCAAGCCCAGAAATAAATGCGAGTATGCGGTGAATCGTTTCGTAATCGAATAAAACGTGATCAAAGCCACCGCTACTGGACCCAGCACAACGCAAAGCATATTAAGCTGTAAAGTGCCGTAGGTAAAGAGGAGCAATGCAGCGACTGCTAGGGCTTGGGCACCAAACTTATCCATCAGACGATGCCGATTTTCAGTGCGTGGATTTTCTTGATCAAGGTTCCAATCCACTAAACGATTAAAGCACATAGCCAGCGTGCGTGCTGCTACCATGCAGACCAAAATCCAGAACACCGTCCCTATTGCTGGTAAACCCTTGGCTGCGACCACCATACTGATGAAGGCAAAAGGCAGGGCAAAAATCGTGTGTGAAAACTTAACGAATTCAAAGCCGTCACGAACTCTTTGCCCAAGTGTTAAAGCGAATGATGTCACAAGAATAAACGAGTTAGCGGAAGTTCACGCAGACATGGTTTCAAGAAGAAGATGACTCAGTTATGTGATCCTGCTTCCAACGTTTGACTAATTCATGCTCAACTTGAAGATGGTCTAACACACGGGCTACCACGGTGTCAGCCACATCTTGCACCGTCTGTGGGCGCCCATAAAATGAGGGAATGGCAGGGATCACGGTAGCCCCTGCTTCCATTAACGTTACGATGTTGCGAGCCTGAATTAAATTCCAAGGAGTCTCCCGCGGCACTACGATGAACTTGCGTTTTTCCTTTAAAAACACATCTGCAGCTCGCGTGATAGTGCTATCCGAGTATCCATGGGCGATCCGACCTACTGTACCCATCGAGCAAGGCATCAGCACCAGTGCATCAAATTTTGCGGAACCACTGACGAAAGGTACTTGCATACTAGTATCTTGATACGTTTTAAAGCGTAGAGGCAACCGCAGGCCGTCTAGTTCACACGTAGCTACTTCTTGAGCATGGGAGCTAAGTACGATATGCAAATCGTGTTCCGTAGGTTCGAGGCAATCGATCAGCCTTTGAGCATAGATTGAGCCGCTAGCTCCAGTGATGGCCAAGACGAATTTCATATCTGCTCAGGCAACATTTAAAACGTTCCTCGGATAGAAAGAGAAAGGCTTTGTTCGTCTTTTTGTCCGTGGTTCATTGCTTCAAGAATCGTTTTGTAACCCAGCTCTGCTCCAGCGGAGAACGTTTCCGAGAGTTTCATGGTGGGACCGAAAGTTAAGTTCAGGTGCGACTCACCATTAACGGTGCCTGAGTTATTTTGAGTTTTTTCTGTATTGTGTAGATCACTCCTAAAATTTAGCATGAGATCTGACCAAAGCGAAAGCGTGGCCTGACTATAGATGGTGCTTTGCCTCTCTAAGCTCATATCTTGATCGATACTAATTTCTCTCAGGTTAACCCCAGAAGTCAGCAGCAAGCTGGGTTGCGGCTTCCAAGATAGACTCATCTCCACAGCTTCAGATTCAGAATATTTCCCGTAAGTAAACTGTTGCTCCTCTTGCCCAAATGAAGGACGTAGCTGTAAGTCGAGCACGTTTGGAACTAAGGATTTACGTAAATTAACGGATGCCGTTTGTCGCTCCGTTTCCTGCCAAAGATCGTTACGTGCAGTCTCGTGAGAAAGCTCTGGCCTTAACGAAATCCCCAAAGGTAAAGAATACTCAAAACTAGCTACTTGCCTTAAAGCTTCGGACCCACGATCCTGATTATTCCTCTGCTCGGTCATGATCTCATTGCTTAAGTTAAGTGCCAGAGAGCGATAGGGCTTAATCTGAAATGTGGTCACCTGACGTTGTTGAAATTTTTGGGTCTCCCTTTCTCTGAAGTCAGTCTCCCTCCAGATTCTTTCTTGATTAGCCCCAAAATAAATACCGTGAGAGAGCTTTGAATACGCACCCATTTTTAGATCCAAACCGAAACCTAATTGTTGGTTGATGTTTTGTTGGTATGGATCTCTTGGATCGTAAACACGCTGACTAATCTTGGTGGGATCAAGTTTAAACTGCAGCTCAACGTTTTCGACATTAACTAGAGAATGCTTACCAAATATCTCTGTATTTCTCTTTTCTTGGATCCATGACGAATCAGGCTCGGCAGCCATAAGAACATTCATCCCTAATCCTAGTGTAATACTTAGGATTTTTAGTGATATGTTTAGTGCATGATCAAAATGCATACGCCTCAGAACTAGCTTAAGTAATGATCAATGTAAATGCCGAACACGCTCGATCAGTTCCTGAGAGTGTTTACACTGTTCTGGCCAGACCCTCGGATACCCCTCGCCCGCCAACTTCGTCGTCGCATCAATCCCCATGTGGGTGCCGATGTTGGCAACGTTTTGGGCATGGTCTAAGCTATCGCAAGGTCCTTTAGTGAAAATCGTGTCACGCTGAGGGTCTATATTCGAACAAAGATGAAATAAAACATCACTCGTGTTGTGTACGTTTACACTCGCATCCACTACCACGATTATTTTTGAAAACATCATCTGTCCCATACCCCAGAGACCATTCATGATTTTAAAAGCTTGATACGGATATTGCTTCTTTATGCTGACAAAAACTAGATTATGAAAAACACCTTCCGCAGGTAACGCTATATCCACGATCTCAGGGAAAGTCATCTTCAACATAGGAAATAAAATCCGCACACTTGCACTACCAATATAAAAATCTTCCATTGGCGGCTTACCCACTACAGTTGCTGGATAGATCGCATCAGCTCGGTGTGTAATGCATGTTACATGAAAAACAGGATACAAATCCTCTGGAGTATAAAATCCCGTATGATCTCCGAAAGGACCTTCACTTTTCAAATCTTCTTGCGGGTCAACATAACCTTCGATCACAAAATCCGACTCTGCCGGAACCATGAGATCATTCGTTTCGCACTTAACCAGTTGAACAGATTTCTTCCGTAAAAAACCCGCCAATAAAATCTCATCTAACCCATCTGGCAAAGGTGCCGTAGCTGCAAAAGTAAACACTGGATCGCCCCCTAAACAAACCGTGACAGGCATCCGCTCACCGCGCTCAATGTAACGCTTCCCATGCCGTGCAGCAACTTTATGAATCTGCCAGTGCATACCCGTGCTCCAACCGTCATAAACCTGCATACGATACATCCCTACATTACGTTCACCTGTGTCAGGGTCTTGCGTGTAAACCGTGGGTAAGGTCACAAAAGGGCCGCCGTCTTTAGGCCAACATTTTAAAATCGGCAGATCCGCTAAACCACGGCCTCCTTTTGCTGCGTGGTGGATACGTTCCTTACACGCACCTGTTTGAACCCTAGCGGGCCTCGCATGAATGACATCAATTCCTTGCCTTAAAAGTTCATAAGCATCACGAAGTGATTTAGGCGGCTTAGCCTTCATGAGAAAAGCTAACTGATCTGCGATGTCATCTAGGGAATTCACTTTGAGCGAAAGACTCATGCGACGCTCACTGCCTAAAGCATTAACCAGAACAGGGAAAACAGATGTAGTGCCATCGCTAAGAATTGGTTTTTCAATCAGTAATGCCTTGCCTCCAGCAGGCTTTTTCATCTCTAAATCAGCTAAAGCAGAAATCTCTAAATCCACCGAAAGCGGTTGAGTGACACGAATCAGCTCACCCTCAGATTCTAAATTTTCAACAAAAGAACGTAACGAATCAAAAGCCATAGAAATGAAACTACACAGCTTCCCCAATAATTCGAGTAGAAACCCTAAAGAGATTTTTGAGAAGATTTTAAAACACGAAATTCACTAACCACACAAAAATAAGTAGGAGAAAAAAGGGCTTAGTTTCTGATGCCCTAATCCCCCCCTTTTCATGTTGTTTCCTCCAGAGGCGGGCAGGCGTGTTTTCCGTGGCAAATAATATCTGCCTTGTAGGTCTGCTCTAACAACCTGCTTTTATAGGAGAGCTTGAGTTCCTGCTGGGCGACAAAGGGAATGCCAAGAAGTCGCAGCTCTTTTTCGAGGCATTCCTGATAAACAGATTACAAAAAACCACAACCCATCTCACCATAGACCTCAAAGACTGCTCCTTGAATAGCATATACCTCATCTTTGTAGAGAAGCTTTTCCTGTGGTTCATGATTCATAAAAAGGAATAATTAGTGCTTTAGTTAATCCCCTTTTCGTGCGATTGGTGTATTTCGCGGTTACAAGTTCTGAGTTCCCACTACTCAAACGGCAGCTCTATTTTACCGTTCCATGCTTTAATATGGAAGTGATGCTTTTCCGCTCGGGCTTTCATAACAACTTTTCCACCAGCTTCTTCAATCAAAAGCTTTCCCGCTGCCACATCCCAAATCTTAATCCCCTGCTCAATATAAACGTCCAAGCGCCCCGAGGCAATATACGCCATATCTAAAGCCGCAGAACCCATGGCTCTAAGCTTGCGGGCTTGGCGCGCATAGAATTGATAGAGCTCTAAACATTTATCAATCGAATCAATATTTTTAGAAAAGCCCAGTGCCATAATAGCTTCCTCAATTCGCTCACGAGAGCTTACATGTATTGGCTTCCCGTTCAGCGTGGCTCCTGAGCCGAGACTGGCTGAAAAAAGTTCGTCTCGCATGGGATCATAAATTACTCCAACGAGAATCTGACCATCAAACTGACAGGCAATCGAAACACAAAAATGGGGAATCCCGTAGGCTAAGTTCACCGTGCCATCAATCGGATCAACGATCCATTCGTAGCCCGTGCCATCACTCCCCTCACCACCCTCCTCACCTAATAAAGCATGATCAGGAAATGCACCTAAAAGTTTTTTAGTTAACAAATCCTGCGTATCCACATCCATCTGAATTTTTAGATCGTGGTGATGGGATTCATTAACCACAATTTCATGTTGAATCGACTGGCGAATAAAGGCGCCACCGGCGCGGGCCGCTTCTTCTGCTACACTCAGGAGTTGGGATAGATTGTGCTTCATGGCAATTGTTTCCTTTTTACTCAAATTTGATCTTGTTGCTTGGCCTCAATGGGATCGTCATTGTAATGGGTTTGCCTCATGGATTCTGAGATAGAAGGCGTCATGCCTTCTTCCGCACCTGTATTAAACAGCGGGGATTCTTCTTTCCGATTTAAACGCACGGAAACCAGTTTTGAAACGCCATGCTCTTCCATTGTCACCCCATACAATACATCTGCACTGCTTATGGTGCGCTTGTTGTGCGTGATGACGCAGAACTGGGATTGGCTCACAAAACGATGTAAGATGCGTATGAAACGGTTGATGTTTGACTCATCCAGCGGCGCATCCATTTCATCTAAGAAACAGAAAGGACTTGGCTTAACCATGTAGATGGAGAACATTAAAGCCACTGCCGTCATGGTGCGCTCTCCACCAGAAAGCAGGGTAATCGTTTGCAACTGTTTTCCAGGAGGTTTGGCAATAATTTCAATTCCGCACTCAAGAGGATCTTCTCCATCTTGCAAAATAAGATCCGCTTTACCACCCCCGAAAATCTCGACAAACATTTCAGAGAAATTTTTCTGAATTTTATGAAACGTCTCTGAAAACATAGCCCGCGTAATATGGTTAATTTTGCGAATGGCCTCGTGCAACTGATCGCGAGAGCTGATTAAATCTACTTCTTGCTGCTTTAAGAAATTTGCGCGCTGTTCCAGTTCTTCATATTCGGTAATAGCCTCGACATTCACTGGACCCATGCGATCCATTTTATCCCGCAGCTCTTCCACTTCAGCCGCTATGGCTACCCAGTCCGCTTCTTCCATAGGAATATCGGCTTGGTCTTCTAAATCGTGGCTAGGCTTACGAGATTCTTCCGACTCGATCAAGATTGGTTCTTCAATGATGAGCTTCACGACCTCCTGTTCAGGGGCAACCGTCGAAACTTCTGACTCCACTTCCGTATCCGATTCTTCAAGACCTTCAATGACAAATTTTTCGATAGGTATTGAAGGCTGAATAATCGGGGCGAGCGGCTTAGGTTCTTCGATAACGGGTGGCCGCGGCTCGCGGGTAAGCTGGGTGATGTCGATCTGGTAGGTTCGCATCATGCGTTGCACTAAATTATCAACTAACATTTTATGCTGAGCCACAGCGACTTCCTGACGGCTGAATTGAGTCTGCAGTTCGCTAGCTTTTTTGCGATCTTCACTGACGGAAGCTTCGACCGTTTGCACTTCTTCCAGTTGACGGGTGCGAGCCATGAGCTGGACTTCAACCTCTTCGGCTAAGACGAGACTACGCTGGCGTGATTCCTCAATGGAGCTTTCCGCTTGAAGACACTTTTCACGACACTGAATCATCTTTCCATCGTAGTCAGAAATTTCTGAACGTAACCTCTCCATGCCCTCACCTAATTCACGCAAACGATGTTCAATTACCTGCTTCTGCTGGCCGATGGCTTCTTGACGTTGCCGCAGGGAAGCTTCTAAGACACGGCATTCTGTGGTGTGCTGCGTCCATTTTTCAACCTCGCCTGTGAGTTGATGTAGCTGCACCGTGAGTGACTCTTGGCCTTCTATTTTCTCCTGCCGTTGTTGTTGCAACTCTTCGAGACTAGTTTCAAGGCTACGGGTTTCTTCCTGATCGGAGCCACCTTGGAACAGCAGACTCTCGCGCTCATTTAAAACGGCCTGCAACCGGCCTGTGGCCTCGTTGCGTTGGCGTTGCAGTCCCTGATGTTCGTAATATAAGGCGGAAAGTTTTCCATCAATTTCTTGCTTAGATTTGAGTTCAAGAGAAAGGGCGTCTTCAACCTGAGTGATCCCGAGACGTGTCGCTTCTAGATGCTGCCCTGCTTGTTCTTGATTTTTAAGTAGAGTCGGTAATTTTCCCTGAAGGACTAACATCTCATTCTCATGTTCTAAGATAGAACTGGAGCTGCCCTGTTTCTTACCACGTTTCTGCCAGCCTTCTCGAAACCAGATCTCTCCATCCTTAGTCACTAAATGTTTTTCCCGCCACGAGCGACGCAGAGTTTCGGCCTCAGCCGCATCACTTACCACCACGTACTCAAACAAAACGCGATCCACCAGTCTCTTTACATCGCCAGAACATTTTACAAACTGATCTGCCGTGGCGCGGACAGACTCTATTGAGCTTTCTGAGCTAACCGCAGCAACTGCGGGAGCAACGACTATTTGCACCACTTCGGGCACGACGTTTTTAGCCCCAAAGAAACGATTCAAGATGCGCTTTAAAGCATTTTCCTGAACAGGCGTAGGTGAAGGAGCCTTAGCCGGAGCAGATTCAACGAATCCAGAAACACACTTTTGCGCCGTGCGTGGCGTTGGCTTAACGAAGTCCGTCAGCTGGGAGACCTCGGCTAAAACTCCTGATCCTAATACATCTAGTTCAGCGGCTAATTCATCTAAAATCTCTGGTGATTCTACCAACACCGCCTCACATGCGGCACCCAAACAGGACTCAACCATACGCTCATAACCAGCTTCTACCTTAATAAAATCCAAGACCGTGCCCGTTACTCCGCGCCCTTTAAATTTATCTAATAATTTTTTAGTGGAGTCTGAATATCCAGAGCGCGCTTGAATATATTTCTCTAAAGCCCGCACATTCGCTTGCACCTGCTCTAATTCACCCTGAGCATCTTCATGCTCAGTGCGGGAAAATTTCAGTGTTTCTTTGAGTTGATCTGATTGTTGACGTTTCTCTGTAATAGTCGCCTCTAGGTGGGCGGTCCGTAATTTTTCACTCTCTATTTCTTCAACTAAGGCTAAACATTTTGCGTCGAGCTCCTCGCCCTGCTGACGGATAAGGACTTCATCTTCTAATGATTTATCTTTACGGACAACCTGATTACGCTGTTGGAAGTCGATCGCAGCGAGGCGATTCCTAGAATCGTTCAATGCCTTATCCAACGCGGTGATCTCGCTGTCTAAACGCGAACGTTGTTTTAAATTATCCGAGACGGCCTGTTTACTGCCATCGAGTTGGCTGCGAAAACCAGAGAGTTCTGACAGAGCCTCGGTCACGCTGGACTGGCTCTCGTTATACTCTTGCGTGATGGTATCGTTCTGATCTTCCTGCACGCGCAATTTTTCCTCAGAGGCCGAAATTTCTAAACGGTTACGTTCCTTCAAAGCCTCCAATTCTGTCAGTCGCTGTTCGTTAAAAGAAATCTCCTGCCGTCCACGCTCCACTGCATTTTCCGCTGCTGCTTTTTCTGACTCCACCGTGCGCAAGCTGAGTTCGAGGTTTTGTAAGTCTTCCCGCTTCTGTCGCAAATCCTTATCGCGTAAATCTACGCCATCACGAATTTCAGAAAATTCTAGCTGGAGCGCCTGCACCAAATTTTCGCCGCTATCGAGGCGATGTTTAATGTCTTTGTATTGATGCCAAGCCAACCTAGTGTCGAGGTATTGCAAGCGTTGATGTATCTCTTTATAGCGGCGAGCCTTCGCTGCTTGGCGTTGTAGGGAACCTATCTGGCGACTGACTTCCTTAATGATGTCGGTCACGCGCAGAAGATTAGCTTCCGTCAGTTCTAGCTTACGCAATGCCTCTTTTTTCTGAGATTTAAAACGCGTGATCCCAGCAGCTTCCTCAAAAATAGCGCGTCGATCTTCGGGTTTGGAACTCAGAATCTGGTCAATCTTCCCCTGTTCCATAATGGAATAGGCGGAACGGCCAATCCCTGTATCCATAAAGAGTTTATGAATATCTTTCAGGCGGCAGGAGTTTTTATTAATCTCATACTCACTACGGCCGTCACGGAAGACTCGCCGGGAAATACGTACTTCGTTGTAATCCACTTTAAGCTCTTTTTCGCAGTCGGCAAAAGTCATAGAGACCTCTGCCATGTTCAGCGGCTTGCGACTATCCGTTCCTCCAAATATGACGTCCTGCATCTGACCGCCGCGTAAAGCCTTAGCTGAAGTTTCACCCAAGACCCAGCGAATGGCATCTAGGACATTACTCTTACCGCAACCATTGGGTCCAACTATCGCCGTAACACCGGTATGAAAATTGATGGTAGTCAAATCCGCAAAGGACTTAAATCCGACTACTTCAAGAGACTTCAAATACATGGATAAGTTCTAGGTAGGCGGCTAAGGTCTGACAAGTAGAGAAAATAATGAGAAGTCAATAGGCTCTGTAATGGGATTTTAAGTTCAGGCAGATTCCAGTTGCTAGTTCTTCTATCCCCTTTAAATTTCCACAAACGCTATGCCCCCTTTAACTGAGCACTCTTCTCCGCACGCCCCAGCTGGCTTGGCTGTGGCAAAGCTCGGACATAAAATTAAAAAAAAGGCTTCCCTCCCCCTTAACGATTCTCTTGCCCGTAAACTAGCCTCCTTCAGCGCTGCTGAACTTAAACTACGACAAAAAAAGTTGGAGGCTCTCGCCCTCGAACAAGGAGTCAGCTTTCAAGTTCCTAGCTCCGGAGAAACGAATGATCAAGACTGGCAATTAGATATCCTTCCCTTCGTCATTCCTCCAGATGAATGGAAACTCTTAGAGGCAGGTTTAATTCAACGGATGCGGGCTTTTGACCGGTTCTTAACTGATCTCTATTCGGAGCAACGTATCTTAAAGGAAAAAGTCATTCCTTATGAGTTGATCCTGAACGATCCCACCTTTCTCCGCCAATGCATGGGCATGCAAAATTCCGCACAACAAAACCGGCAACTGCTCATGGGCGCAGTTGATTTAGTGCGGACACAGGACGGTAAATGGCTGGCCACGCAGCAACAGTGCTCAACGCCTTTCGGCTTATCCTATGTAATTCAGCACCGCCGCATGTTAAATCAGGCTTTCCCTGAATTGTTTGAATCCATGAATGTGCAGCCTGTCTTTTCCTTCAGCACGGAATTGGTGGAAGCTCTTTCAAGTTTCACGGATAAGCCCTCTCCTCACATCGTGCTACTGAGTAAGGCCAATACAACCGAAAATGATTTTGAAGAAAGCTTCTTAGCACGCCGTATGGGGATTGCGGTGGTGAACCCTGTGGATCTGATCGTCCGGGAGGGGCGCGTTTTCTTAAAAACCATCACAGGCTTAGAACAAGTGGATGTGATTTACCGCCGCATACCCACACATCAACTAGACCCGATTGCCTTCGGTCCCAGCGGCACCTATGGCATACCAGGACTAATTAATTGCGTGCGTAAGGGAACCGTGGCCGTAGCCAACAGCATCGGCTCAGGCATTGCGGATAATAAAGCTCTTTTACGTTACGCTGACCAAATTATTTCTTATTACCTAGGTGAAAAAGCTCTCTTAGAAACTGTAGATACCTATGCCTGTGCCGACCCCGATCAGCGGGACTACGTCAAATCACAAGCATCCTCTATGTTACTCAAACCTTTACATCGAGAAGGTCAACTAAGTCGTTTCTATGATACAAATCAGCGAACCGAGTATCAAAAAAAATTAACTCAACTTTTTCAAGAATCTCCTGAACGTGTCGTAGCACAACCCTTTGTTGATGCCTCCACCGTGCCTCGTTATGACAAAGGTCGCCTTGTTCCGCTTCCCGTCTACCTGCGTGCCTTTGTCCTATTAGGCCCAAACCCGATGGTCTTACCCGGCGGCTTAACTAGGCAGGCACTAACCACAGACCCGCACTACTACATAGCCGATTTAGCTGGCGGTGCTAAAGACACTTGGGTACCAGCCTTATCAGCAAGTCGCCCGCGAAAGAAGACGCATCTACGCATGCCTAAAATCGATTTAGGTAACCGCGAGTTTCATATTGCTAGCAGCGTAGCTGAATCCATCTACTGGATCGGACGCTACACGGAACGAGCAGAAAACACAGCACGTATGGTTCGCATCATGGAAGAATGCGGCTGGAAGCAGTTGGGAAAAGATCAGAAACTCAGCCTCTGGCCTCTTTGGCAAGGCGTCACCGCCACAACTGGAAATCGAACCTTACTCAAACAAATCGAGCCTCCACGCCAAGTCCATTCCCTAGGCTTGGAGCTGGTACTTCACGGGAAAAATCCTGCCTCCATTCCCGCCTGCATCCATGCGGCCTACCAAAACGCCCGCGAGATCCGAGAATATCTCACCTTAGAAGTCTGGACTATCCTAAGCCGACTCCATACCAAGACGAATCAACTGAGTGAAAAGAAAAAGGCTAATAGCGCAGAGTTGCAAGATAGCTGCTTACAAGTAACTGACACCATCGCCAGTCTTAATGGCACCCTGCGTCGCACCATGCCCAATGACGAGACTTTAGAGTTTTATCAACTAGGTCTTTTGATTGAACGAGCCACAGCCACAGTAACAATGTTGGACACCGTGTTAAGCTGCACCTTAATTAACCTAGAACCCAGCAAGCACTCTGATCCCGATTTAACACTACTCCTGCGCTTGCTAGGGTCACTTGATTCGTATCAACGAGAATATCGTTCACGCACCCACTCTGGACAGGTGGCCGATCTGCTCTGGCGTCACCACCAAACCCCCAGTTCCGTGGCCTTCTGCGCCAAACACCTGCGTTATGGCATACTCAATATTTTAAAAGCTGGAAAAAACCCTCCAGAAAAATCTCTACCTTACCAAAGCATAGAATTGCTCCTGACCCATCTAAAAGAAATTAATGTCCTCAAATTATTTCCCCAAACCGCCTTTGATGAAGACATCCTCCTACCAGTGCGGCAAGCGCATCTGGATCAGATGTTGAAACGAGTAAATCAACAAGGCACCAAGTTGGCGCGTCATTTATATAAAATGCATGAACAGATTGAAGACACGTTTTTTAGCCATCAAGCAGGGCAAGCGTAACATGACTTACTCCTAAACTCAAAATCGCCTTGCGCCGTGTAAAAAGCACTCCATATTCTTTCTATGTCACTAGATATTAAAGAACTAATCACGACACGTTTAGGGGAAAATTACGAACTCCACGATCGTCATGTTAACAAGACCCTCGTTAAAGTTCTCCGCACCATTGGTTTTGATAAAGTATATGCCCGTGCTGAAGGCTCTTACCTCTATGACATGGACGGCAACGCCTACCTAGACTTCCTCAGCGGCTATGGCGTCTTCAATATTGGACGCAACCATCCCAAGATCCAGCAAGTGATCAAAGACGTCATGGAAATGGATCTGCCTAACATGGTGCAAATGGATTGCGCCCTGCTCAGCGGCTTACTGGCTGAAGCTATCACTAAACGCACCGGCCCCAACTTAGACGCCGTCTTCTTCTGTAACTCCGGCACCGAAGCTGTCGAAGGCGCTTTAAAATTCGCCCGCTGCGCCAGTGGCAAACCCGGTGTCGTTGCCGTCGAAGGCTCCTACCATGGCCTCAGCATGGGTGCCCTCTCCATCACCCATAGCGGCAACTTCCGCGAAGGCTTCGGCCCCTTTTTAAATGATGTTCAATTCGTCAAACATAACGACATTAACGATCTCGAAGCCAAACTTAAAACAGGCACAATCGGCACCTTCATCATTGAGCTTGTCCAAGGTAAAGGCGTGAAAATCGTTTCTGACGCCTACATCCTCCAAGCCCGTGAGCTCTGCCGTAAATACAAAACCCTTTTTATTTCGGATGAAGTCCAAACAGGCATGGGACGAACCGGAAAACTCTTCGCCTACCAACACTGGGATCTAGACCCTGACATCATTACCATAGCGAAAGCACTTAGCGGGGGCTACGTCCCAGCAGCAGGCTTCGTCACGCGCCGAGATATCTATCAGAAAGTCTATTCTCGTCTTGATCGCTGTGTCGCCCATTCTACAACCTTTGGGCGTAATAACCTAGCTATGGCCTGCGGCCTCGCTACCATCGACATTATTGAAGAAGAAAAACTAGCTGAAAACGCTGCCCTCCGTGGTGCCCAACTCCTTGAGCGTCTGCAAGAACTCCAGAAAAGACACGACATGATCAAAGAAGTCCGCGGCAAAGGCCTCATGCTCGCCATCGAATTTCAAGAGCCCAAGTCCCTCAAACTTAAACTAGCTTGGAAAGGAATCCACGCTGTCGATAAAGGACTCTTTGCCCAAATGATTGTGACGCCTTTGCTGCAAAAACACCGCATCCTTGCACAAGTGGCTGGTCACAACATGGACGTTGTTAAAATCTTGCCACCATTGATTATAGGTGAAAAAGAAATAGATTTATTCGTTCACGCGCTTGACGACACCATCCAAAGCCTGACCAGTTTTCCCGGTCCCGTCTGGGATTTCGGAGCTAACCTAGTTAAAGCCGCCTTAAGTAACGGCTACGTCTCAGCCAGTCGCTAAAAATAAATCGAGTTCCATTAAATAATAGGCACATGATCTGGCCTTAGAGCTTTGTCATGAAAGACGTAGTTATACCTTTAAAACCTTATTTATTATCTATGCGGGAGCATTTTTTGGTAGGCCTCTAAAGTTTTTTGAATACCTAGCTTTAGCTTAATAGAGGGACTCCAACCTAATTTGTTTTGAGCTTTTGACGGATCGGACTGCCAGCAGGTAGTGTCCCAAACACGATTAGGCATTGTTCCCCATTCTGGCCTTTCTGAAATGGAAAGCAATTCCGAAAAGATTTCTACTACTTGACGCAGAGTCGTTTGAGTGCCTGAACCTATATTGAAAACTTCACCGCAGTTCAACGAGGCTTTGGAGGCGGCAAGAATAAAGGCCTTCACACAGTCTTCCGTGTGAACAAAATCACGTGCAGTATCAGGGTTAGTGAGCGTAGGGAAACTTCCTTCTAAACCTTTCCGAATCATAGAGGGAATGAGGCGTTGCGAGTCTTCGTAAGGGCCATAGATGGAATAAAGTCTTAAAGTGACAACTGGTAAGTTCTGGCTTTTCCCAATAAAATGACAATAGTTGGTAGCAGCATTTTTAGTTGTGGCATAGAGGCTGTTTGGTTCTGGTAGTTCTTCTTCTGTCGGGGCATGATCTTTGGCACCATATTCAGAAGAAGAACCAGCTTGCACAAAAGCTTCAAACCCCGTTTGTGCAGCAGCGTCTAGTAGAGCAACCGTTCCCGAAAAATTTGATGCAATAATTGGGGTTGCATCTGTTTGCCACGAATAAGCGCCATGAGCCGCGAGATTAAATATCCAATCTGGGCACAGTCTGGAAAGAAACTGTTGCAGTGCTGCATAGTTTTCTAAATTAATCTCATGAATTTGGACTTCCTTCTCAATGCCATCAAGACGCCATGTAGAGTGATTAGGTCGCAGTAAAAGGGTGACTTGGTGCCCTTCACTTAAAAGCCTTCTGACTAGATTTATACCGATGAATCCAGTTCCGCCAGTGACAAGGCAACGTTTCATTGCGTTAGAGGTCAGAGAAAAGATTTGTAGTCTAGACTCTCAAGAAGACTGTGAGTCCATTCTCTGACCTCATCTTTTTCATGAGCTGATAATTCTAGAGCTGTAGATTTATTGGCTTCAGGGGTTGCCTTCTTGATCGTGCCCCACGGAAAAACCTCTTGAAGTGGCTCTCCGTTCCATGATGTAGTTTTAAGAGTTGGTTCGGGCTGAAGACCAAGTTTTTCACACAGCTTTCCTAGAACGGAGAATGGATCCTGTAGCGTATCTTCTGTTCTTAATATGTGTAGCCGACTAGGGAAATTTTTTTGAATGCGTAAAGCGTATTCCTGGTTTAAGACCCAACCAGTCATGTAGTCTGACATGGAATGCGGTACGGGTCTTTTTTTAGTATCTGCATAGGCAGACCAAGGGTTACGCACGACATGAACAAAATGGGCCTGCGGTAATTCTTCTAATATTTTAGCGGCATCTACAACGAGAATGGGGCTATAGCCGACATAATATTTTTCCTTACCAGAGGTCTTATAATCTTTCCAAGCCTGAAAGGTAGCTTGGAAAAAAGCGGCCATGTTGTTAGCACGGCTGCGCCCGGTGCGGGAGATGATATCCACATAGATTTTAGCTCGATCATCATCAGAAAAATCAAAGGGTATGTGCCGGAATTTGCTCACATGAGGGGTGCGGGCACGGACTTTTGCTTCTTCGTCAATAATGTCGTAATAATCTTGTAAGGGACTAGAGGCGAGATTGAATACGGGCCAGCGATATTTAACAGGGAAAAGTGAACTCAGCCGATCTGTCACATAGCGAGTGCCTAGCTGTGATTCGAAAGGGTATACGAAGAGTTCGGGGTGGCCATCTAGGAAGCGGTGGGTGACATTCCCGCCGTTTTCATACATGGCACCTAACATTAAAAGTTTAAAATCAGAATTTTGCATGATTGGTTTTCTGTTGTTTGACAAGGTTGTAAAATAGCCGTTTCGTACGTTCAATGGCAATCTTAGTATTACCATAAAATGGAAAGCCAGAGCTAAGCGAACTTGGTATCCATTCAAGTGCAAAAATTTGATTACCTTGCGGCCAGAGGTAACTCCCCAGAAAGTCGCCTGTTTTTAAATCTAAAGCATGAATACCACAGCAACATTTTTCAGGATTTAGGCCAGGAGCGTAGTGTTGGAAGCGAGGCAGCACACGCGAGGTGCCAACAAAAACTACATCCTGACAGAAACTCAGGCCTCGCGTCCAACCAGGCAGTGTTTGCCGAATTTTATAGCTTCCGTTTTGGACGGTTCCGAAAGTACCATAACCACTGTTGTTGACCCAGAGTTTCTTTTTGAAGAGTCGCGCTGAGTGTGGCCGTGTCAGCCCGGAGACGATAGGAATTTTAGTTTCCCCAGAAAAAATAACCCCACGTCCATCAACTGGAAAATTTAGGTGTCCCGGTCTCCGGCTGCTAGGTGCGGCAACAGACGCTGAAAAAAAGGAGCTTTGCAGGTCTTTGCCTGCGGCGATGGAATTAAGTTGAAGATAGTTTAGGTCAAAGGCTCCGGCATATTTATCAAGGCAGTGGGGCCACCAAACACGTTGCCAAGAACCATCTTCTTCTAAGCGTATGACGGCATTTTGTCCCACGGCATTCGCATGCAGGTGACCTCCGATAAAAGCCAAGTCATGAATGTACGTTTTTCCTGGATAGAACCAGCTGCGAGTAGGTATGAGCAGATGATCTTTTTCTGTTGAGGGTGAAAGTTCAAAAACTTGATTCGGATTGCGTGTGCAGGCGACGTAAATATTTTTGGTGTCAGGTTTGAAGGCTAATCCAGAAGGATGGGGTAATCGGAGGTAAGAAATCCTAGGGTTTCCTTGCGGCATGGAAAAAGATTGAATCAGGTGTTCGTACTCACGCGTAGCGAGGAGTGTGATTTTAAGTTTTTCTATCACTTCCCACCATTGTCCGTAGGCTTTACCTTCTAAAAGTCCTGGAGAAACTTTCCCTGCATCACTCCAAAAAGAAAGAGCTTCAGCAGGGTGACGCCATTCACGACTGTGTGCCTCCCAGAGGCTTTCTTTTGTTGATTCTTTCATGAGGGTAGACGAAGTT
Organism: Blastochloris sp.; assembly: GCA_034440395.1. Lineage (GTDB taxonomy): Bacteria > Verrucomicrobiota > Verrucomicrobiia > Methylacidiphilales > JAAUTS01 > JAAUTS01. Next base: position 59,911 of record JAWXBW010000009.1, read on the forward strand.
GCCACCATAATCGCAGAGCACCCAGATAAAGGCGTCTAGCACTGCGCCAACTTGTGGTGGACTTACCTCCATGGCGCCCATGGGAAAAGATGGGTATTTCAAGAACGGGTTGATTTGTTCTACGGCAGACGATATTAAATTCGAGATCAATCAGATCGGAATTTTCTTGTAGTTCTTGCCATCCACAAAATTTTCTAGAGAAAACTTTTGGGGTCCCATTAATGTCCCAATAGGAAAGATCAAACAAGGCGCGGCACTGGAGGTTGTAAAGCAAAGAGCCTAGTCGCCTAACCCAATTATCTCGGATTTTACGATTAGCTTTAATCACTGCATTTGGGAAAGTTTGACTATAAAGCAGGAGCAAGACGAGAACATCTGGGGTGGTTCTGGCCAAGTTAGTGTAGCATAGAATATCTCCCCTCGCTACAGATAGCCCTAGGCGAACTGCCGACCCCCAGCCTTGTTGAGGGCTTTCTATGTGCCTGATTTGAGGGATTTTTTTTTCAAGTTCGAAACATAACTTAACGGAATTATCGCGGCAGCCATTAGTCACGAGAATTATTTCGTAAGGAAAATTTAGACGATCTAATGCCTGAGAGTACTCACTAATCACAGAGGTAATGTGATCCTCTTGATTATAAACGGGTAGTACCACAGAAAAAACAACATCCTTCATGTAGCTGATTTTAGTTCCTGTAATATCCGTTTAACCATAGAGTGTGGGTCAATCCCAGACTTGATGTGCAAACTTTCCGTATTTCCTGTTCTGCCATTAGGCAAGGCCTCAACACCGCAACGCACCAAACGGCAATCCAACTTTTTTTCGGCAATAATTTCGGCAGCTAAGCTGCCCAAGCCTCCAGTGATATAGTGGTTTTCAAGCGTAAAAATAGTGCCTGTTTTGCACATGAATTCTGTTAGATCCTCCACGGGTGGTGGCGAAACAGAAGCAACTGCGACAACACCACAGGACAACTGTTGCTGCTCTAAGAGATCAGAAATTTTTAAAGCGTCTGAAGACATCGTTCCTAAAGCTAGAATACCGACTTGTGCGGGCGGCCTTAAAACATGAGCACCGCCTAATACAAACCTACCATCTAGTCCCTGAACTATAGTTGTATCGTCCTTGCTGAGCCTATAATAAACAGGCTCAGGAATGTCCCAAGTTCGTAAAAAAGCTGTTTCTGCTTGCTGATAATCGCAGGGACTAATGATGTGAATGCCCGGTTGGCAGCGGAGACTGCCGATGTCATCTATACCATAATGAGTTAGCCCATTGTTACCGTAGTCGAAACCAGCACCAATACCGACAATACGAACGGGAAGTCGGTGATAGATGGGGCCGTTTCGAATAAACTCTAGAGGACGTAATACGCAAAAAGGTGCTATAGAATACACGTAGGGAATGTAGCCATCTTTAGCCAATCCTGAGGCTAAGCCCAACATATTTTGCTCAGCAACCCCGACGTTGAAGAAACGCTTAGGAAACTCATCAGCAAAAGGCTCAAGAGCCATAAAGCCCAGATCACCAGTTAAGAGGATAATGCGGTCATCTTGGCGTGCCAGCCGTATCAATGTCTGAACAAAGGCTTTCCTCATACTCCTCCACCCAGCTCTTCCATAGCAGCGTGATAGTCAAGTTCAGAAAGTGGCAGATAATGCCATTTGATTTGATTTTCCATGAAAGAAACTCCTTTACCAAAGATGGTTTTAGCAAGCAGGACTTTGGGTTTGGTTCCTATCTTGGCCGCTGATGAACACAATGCCGCTAAGTCGTGTCCGTCTACCTCCACAGCGTCCCAACCAAATGCTGCCCAGCGTTCCACTAAATTAAGCTGATTTAAGATGGTGCTTGTTTTACCTAAAGCCTGCTGACCATTCCAATCTACAATAACAGTAAGATTGCTCAACTTATGATGCCCAGCAAACATGGCAGCTTCCCAAACGGACCCTTCATTGCACTCCGCATCACTTAAAAGTGCATAAACCTTGCGGTCATTGTTCTTCAAGCGGCTGGCTAGAGCCAAACCGCTAGCTACAGGTAGTCCCTGACCGAGAGACCCCGTGCTCCATTCAACTCCAGAAAGCTCATGTTCAGGATGGACACCCAGCAAACTATTTTCATCGCAATAACTATTAAGCTGATTGCGTGTTAACCAGCCTTTCAAAAAAAGAGAAGCGTAAAGAGCTAGCGCGGCGTGACCCTTAGAAAGCACAAAATAATCTCGTAACGAATCCTTTGGGCCTGATGCTCTTAAAAGCGTTCCGTAAATAGCACACACTATCTCCGCTATAGATAAAGAACATCCAATATGGCCGTGATGTGAACGGTAAGATTGCTCTATTACTATCCGTCTGATTTCTTTTCCAGTCACTGTTGAAGTCTTCCAGTTAGCAAGGATCTGCCAATATTAAAGTGTTAAGGTGTTAACTTAATTTCGAAGAGATGTACGCAGGTCGGTTCTTGTACATTTACAGCAAATACCTCTATGCGAAGACGTTCTACTTGAATAGAGCCAAGATCCAGAGTTATGACTGGAGCGCTGGAACTAATTTGCCGGCCAGCTTGAAACTTAAGGGGTTTCCCCGTGGCCTTGGGATATGCTAAAATCGTGATTTCGTACATCTCGTTTCGTAGGTAAACGGCCGCTGAAGATACTTTTTGAGCTTTCGGAAATCGGAGATCCACAACAAAAGGATTGGCTTCTTTTCCTCGTATAACAGACTCCGTATTGCCGTCGAACAAGCCAGCCGCAGACCCTATATCAACTGGTGAACACCCTACTTGAGTGAGCTGATTAAGAACGATAAAACTACTTTGAATAAGCTGTTTTCTCCTTTCCAAATCTTCAGAAAATAGCTCTTTAACATTATCCACATATTGCAGCCGCAGAAAGATGAAGCCTGGCTCCCCATTGGGAAATTTAAGAATAAAATCAGGTGAAAAAGGTTTGAACTTATTTGAAGCCAGCGTTTCGTTATACTGTTGATTCGTCAGGACAAATGCGGAGTTGGCCTGAAATGGACGGTAGTAATCTGTAAATTGCGTGATATCCAAAACAGACACGTCGGTAGATGAATCAAAAAATTCAATTAAATTATCAACACCGTTAGCCCATCTGGAACTTACAAAAAGGACTGGGGGCTGATATTTTTTGAGATAGGCTGGTATAGCCTCAACTAGAAGCTGCCGAGATCCCCACTGCAACTGATACATACCGTAATCAGTATACCACGTCGGTCCGTTCTTTAGAGCATCAGTCAGCATACGAAATGACGCTGCTGAAAGGACAAATGCGAGGACACAGCTCACTAATTTTTCATAACTTCGTAGCCAAGAACTCTGTAAAATAATGTTAACGCAAAGTGATATAAGAATTGTTGCGGGAACAATAAAAACAAGAATCCGTACAATCCCAGTGCTCACTAACGCTGCGCCTATAGGAGCCACTATTATTGCAATGAGAAGGGCACGTGCAGAGGATTCACGAAGTCGCCGGAATAGAATAACAAGGCCACCGGCAAAAAACGGGGCACTCCAAGTCATCAAATGAGCGTAATCTTTCATTTGATGACGAGCTAGACCTTCCTCGTTAGGGAGGAACCAAAAACGTGGGTCTAACCCATATAGATACTGACGTGAAAAAATAGTCATTTTTTCGATTAAAGGCTTGTTCTCAAACCAATAGGAATTCAATGAAGCTAATTGGCTTGCAAGAGCTTCAGGATGAGCTAGCCGGAATTGAAGGTAAGGCATGGCACACAAAACAACTATCCCTGCAGCAATCAGAGTTTGTTTCCATTGCCTTAAATGATGGCGGAAATCGGAAAGGGCTAAAAGTATTCCACTAAAAATCATGACCGACTGCCCAGCGGAATAAGAATAAAAAGTGGCTGCTCCGAAAAAAATAGACCAAATTAAGTTCCAACCACCCTCTTCTAAATATTTAAGATAAAAATATAAAAACCAAGGGTAAAATGACGCCATGAGCACGGGATCAAAAGCGGTTCGACTGTGCAAGAACCAGCTAGGTGCTAGCGCAAGAAAAAAAGGCACTAGCCAATAATGTTTGCAGCGGAAAAACCGTCGAGCTAACAAAGCGGTTCCTAGTGCGCCCAAGACACTTATCAGGGTTACGGTTCCACGAGTTACCCATATAGACTTTCCAAAGAGAAGATAACCTGGTACCTGAAGATAGACTGCTAAAGAGGTGTTGTAATTATGGCCCGTAGAGAAATAAGCTGGTAGCAAATGACCCTGCTCATCCCGAAAACCACGTTCGACTAGTTTTTGTGCCTGATTTGTTAATATCGCCTCATCCGTAAAAAAATATATGGGGTAATCAGGTAAACAAATAAAGCGCGTAGCAATAAAAACTAGGAGTGAAATTAGGAATAATTGCTTGTAATTTAAAGAGGACATTATCATTTACTTGGCCATGAAAATCCGAGTATTTTAGCCCATACTTGATGGATTTTAGAAAAACGGAGAGAGTTTTTATTAGCTAGTTGAAGACGACCATTTTGCTCGCAGAGAATTTTCCAATGGAGAAGCCGCTTAATCCGCATGCTTATAATATACTGATGACTGTAGGCCTCACGCAATTCAGAAATACTCATTGTTTTTTTTGAAAGAAGGTTCATGAGGAAGTAGCGTCTGCCTGTCTCAGAATTACAAAACATAAGAAAATAAATATGACTGAGAGAGATGATAGAGATTAGAAGATAGGACGTGCTAGTCCAGAGGTTTGCAGTCTGCCAAAAATACAACAAGTTGATCATAGTAAAGGACAAAATCACTGAAAAGATACTTTGTAAAGCCGTTCGATGTCTTACAAACAACTGCCTATTTCTAATAGACAAACGACTGGCTACGACGTGTGTAAGGGTAACAGTCGGCAAAAAAAGAAATATTAATAACCATGTAATCATAGGTTCTAGCCTGAGCCATCAGGAAGCCTTAAAAGTTTCCTCCACTGCTTACAAATACCTGTCAGCGAACGCCCGTATCTGTCCAATAAGAATCCAGCCTCATTTTTCAGCACCCAGTTTTCATTTAATAGGCGATTGAATGTTTCTTCACAAACCAGTTTTTCTGAAATTCTTTGCTCAAGTTGAAGAGCAGAGCTTGGACCACTTCGCTCAATTTCCAGAACGACTAAGACTGTAGGAGAACCAGCCTGCCAGGCCGGATACAGCGTAACATAGTGAGCCCCATGTAAGCATGATAAGAAAAGAAGAGCTAGAAATTCTTGGTTGGAAAAGGTTGGGTACGCTACCTTAAATACGATAACAAGAATAAGAGGAATGCCGATTACGCACAGGATGAGTGCAGGGACGTCTTTTACTGGACGAGATATTCTCCACCAAAAAACATGCACAGACAGGCCTAGAATGAAGCCAACAAAAGATAATAAAATGACTAGACTGGTCATGGTGCAGGGTTATTAAGCTCAAACAGAACTAGTCGATGATCGCTTGTCCAAAGATAAGCGGGACGATCTTTTAGGCGATCCATAAGCTCTTTTTGTTTTTTGTTGCTAGCGAAAACAAGTGAGGGACTTTCCCAATCGCCCGACAAAAGATTAGCGGCTTTGATCCAGTTATAGTGATCATCATTTTCTAAAAAAATTATTCCTTTGGTAATACCCTTCGCATTAATCGAATCCTCTAATTTTGAGTTAATCTCGTTATATCCCTCATACAAATTGATACGTGTGGGAAGACTCCAGAGAGAAGTGATCCAAAGAAACAGAATAAAAATCCAGGCAAACACCCTAGCTGACTTGATTCCGTTATCTCGAACCCAAGCTGTGAATACTGAAATCCCTCGTGCAGTTAAAAGCAAAAAAGCGAAAGCAGCTTCAAAATAATAACGGGGACCAAATCCATGAATACCATTATCTGCATGAAGTAGATAAGTAATGGGAACGAAGATTATTACAGAGACAAATAGCAGATCGTAACGGTTCCATTTTTGAAATAAAAACGGAACAATTAAAAACATACAACCCAAACCTGCAATAAGAGCTGGGGGACACCAACGCCAACCCCAACCTAAAATATGAAGTGGCACAAGAGCTAGTGTGGAGTCTGCTAAAAGAAGACGTTCGGGCAGTACTTTTAAGTTAAAGTCCAAACCCACACCAATTAAACTAAAAGCAGGTTTTAAAGCATTTCCCGTAGCTATATAATTGTCAGCCAAGTAAGGAATAATACCCACTAAAAGTCCTGTAATAAATAATAGTGCCTGCACCCACGTAGATCGACAAAAACGTTTCTTGTACATGTTCACAAGAAAGAAAAGGCCTCCAGAAATTAAAAATCCGATAGCAGTAAGTGGTCTTATGCCTACGGCCAGACCTATGGCCAGACCGGAAAGGATTAAAAAAAGTGGTTTTTTCTTTTCCAGTCCTACGATTAAAGTTAAGACATATGCTATACATAAAAAATGCGTCGCAGAATGAGAAAGCATGCTTGAAGATAGGATGATCATTAACGGAGAAGTTGTTGCGAGTAGGGCAGCCGTCCAAGCCGTGACGGGATCTTTCATTTGTTTGCCGATCCAAAAAATAAGTCCCACAGCAGCGGCACCAAATACTGGAGCAACTATCCATGGCACTTTAAAAAATTCTCCGACAGCCAACATCGCCGACCAATTGACGGGGTAGCGCGTAAGAATAAGTTGTCTTTGCTCATCAAAATATAAAAAAGGGAAATTTTCAAGGTACTCTTTGTAAAAGGGTGTGGGCTGAAACCAGTGTCCTGCTAAAAGCCACTTTGCACGGATCAAGTAACAAAGGTCGTCTTGGAAATGGGGAAGGCGTTCTAAGACGGAATATGCAGTCCAACCGAAAATCCCCAATGACGCCATGAACAGAATAAGTGCGGACATATAGCAATATTTCTGGTTACTCATTGAAGAACTGCTGACTGCTAAGTTGATTCTTGGTGAAGAACGCAAAAACAGAAAAAAGACGGCTGCTAAAAAACAAGCAAGCGATGCACCTAGGAAATAAGGATGCAGAATATTTTTGATTGAAGAAAAAGAGGATGGATAAAATCCACCTTGCGCAAGCATAGTGCGCTCATTAGAAATTCCAAATCCGTTGGTTAATAAGCCTCGTTTAAACTCAAATTGTAATCCAGAATCATCATTTAAAATAAATCTAATTGCATGGAAAGAACGCCCTGTGATAGTGGCTTTAAGTTGAAAGGGACCGGTAAAGTTAAGTTTTTTATAAAATACTTGCTCTTCTGATCCAGAGTAATCTACCCACCAATCTCCAACAGGAGGATAATCACGAGACTTAAAGGAAAAAGTGGCAGGTTGCGTACTTTTCCAGAGTATATTATTTCCTTGTTCTATTATAATCTGCTTATAACCAACCGAGAAGGCGGACTGAGATGTTTTGATTTCTATACTACTTAATCTATTAGCAGTGCACGGCCATTCAACGGTTTTTCCATCTACAGTGAATAAGACCTTTTCATGATCTTGGGAAATGATAATTTCCGTTTTAAGCTCAGACTTGAAGGCCAGCCATGCAAAAAAAACAGTGCAAAGGCAGCAACTAATAAAAAAGATATGCTGAGTACCCTTCATGAGAGGCTTTAAAAAAAATAGTACGAAAATGCTTACGCAACAAAGAGTGGACTGAGTTACTCGTCGTTAAGCAGGTTCATGGACAGTGGTTGCTTTGTAGTGAATTAAGGGTTTCATGTTAAAACTGTTCCACCACGATAGCTTTATTGCAAGTAGTTTTGGCCGAGGAATGAGGGTTCACCTAATATCCATTAGCTGCACGACACTTTTTTTACAACTTAACTTCTTGCATCCATTACGGGATTCAATGCAGATTATATTATTGAAGCTAAAAATATATTGATTTATTGCTCAACTTTATGGGTGTTTTACTGTGAGTGTATTTGGCATAACGTTGAAAAAGTGCTGTTCCGATAGGACAGTTCTTATCTTCGTTTTCATATTTAGCATTTCAGTATCCTTTTTAGTCCACTGGCATTCACAACGTGCTCTTTTTAATGATGAGGCTCACGAGCTGATACTTACTGAGGGTGTGCCATTAGATCGTTTCTATTTTATTTGTCCTAGCGATGCCTATCCTAGTGGCAGCGTTGCGCCCGTGGAAATGGGGCAGTTATATATTAACCGCTATTTGTTTTGGATTTTTCAAGACTATTTTGTGAAACGTGATGATTTCTTGGTTCCTCTACATGCATTTAATACGTTGATCCTAGCGCTTTCATGCCTGTGCTTTTATTGTGCTATTAGGAAATATACTTCCCAAGGCTTGGCAGCTCTTGGAGCCGTGATGCTAGCAACTTCTTACACAGCACTGTTATTTAACCAATTCGTTACTAGGAACACGACCACCATAATATGGGGTTGCCTCTTAATACTTTTTCTCCCCAGCTTAATTGATGGATCACAAAAGACGTTCTCTCAAAAACTACGTGCGGCATTAATATGCGCAATTCTTGTTCTTGCTGGAATGTCAACATTCACAAGCTATCTTTTGGCCGCTGTTGCAATTTGGACGTCTCTCGGTATCGTTTGGCTGAGATTCGACAGGAAATGGTCGAACCTTGGTTGGATTATGTTTTCTGGATCCGTTTTTAGTTTTGGTTATCTTTTTCTCTGTTACACGAGCACTTACAGTCTGAGTGCTATTTTTTTTCGTGGCACCTATGCTATGAATGGGATGGCGGTTTATGTTGAAAATGCGATTTTGACATTACTTTCTCCTGTTTACTATGCAACCGATGGATCCTTCTTTAAAGAAGACGTTCATATTATTTTCGGAAGGCCTTTATTAGCATTTGTGTTTGCACCATTTTATTTTATAGGCCTCGTTTATATGATATGCAGCCGACGTCCTTTGGTATTTTTGGCTGTAATTGTCTGGGTCATTGGAGCACTGCTCTGCGCATTAAGTGGCCCTAATCCTAAATACATTTATACTTTCTTCCCGCTTATACTGCTAATTTCTTTGTTTGGAGCTAGTATTTTAAGGGTTCTTATTGCTAAACACTTGGGTAACACTGCAGCAAATGTGATTCTCGGATTATTGCTGCTTTTTGCCGTAGTAGATGATCTTAAAGACGTGTTTAACCAGCCACACGATATGGGTCGTGAAATCGTAAATACCCTTCCTAGACACGGTGCTGAACTTGCCATTAAGTCGGTTGAATCTGGGAGGGATACCTACATTTACTTTGGTCTTGGTTATGATATTCTAAACTGGTATCTGTGGCCTCGGGAGATTGGTATTAAAGTAAAGCGTTGTTCCGTCACAGAGGAGCTCCCCGCTCTTTTTCTTCAATTTCCGCCCCAACCAGACTCTGTTTTATTTGTCGACTTTCCACCAGAATCACTTCCTCAGACCCTCAAAGGCTGGACTCCTCCTAAAGAAGTCAGTGTAGATCAGGTGAAACGGGAAGAGCTTGAGGTTCAATAAACTACCTTACCCTTGAAGCACCAAATAAGCCGGTTGTCGGGTTCGAACCGACGACCGACGGTTTACAAAACCGTTGCTCTACCACTGAGCTAAACCGGCATAAAGTTGTTTATTCCACTAGCTTCTTCTTCTGGCATGTAACCACAATTAGACAAAATGAAATAAAAACGAACTTCCTTCATACCCAAGCACCCCACAAAGGCAAGCATTCAAGTAAACTATTTTATCTTTCTTCTCACCTCCCTGAAGCAAATCGCAATCAGCAGCTCCTAACCAAAGGAAACTAATATCATCCCTAGGTCTCTCCTTTGTCCTTGCCCCTTTTCCTAGCTTTTCTAATCTTTCTTATTCTTCATGAATTTTTACTGCATTGGCATCGACCACCGCTCTATGTCTGTTGACATTAGAGAGCAACTTTCCTTCGCTGGAGAGGAAATGCCCATGATTCTCTCTTTTTTCTCTCTCCATAAATCCTTTGCCGAAATGGTCATCCTATCAACTTGTAATCGTGTAGAATTTTACTTCGCTTCCAGCCTAACACCCGCTCGTGCTCATAAAGAGTTACAAGCTAGCGTCGAGGATTTTCTGAATATCCCAAGCACTGGGCTGGATCATGCTTATGTCTATCGTAACCTTGACGCTATCGACCATTTGTTTGAAGTTTGTACGGGCCTGCATTCCATGGTCATCGGAGAAACCGAAATTCTCGGTCAAACTAAATCCGCCTATCAAATAGCTAAAAATGCCAAGTGTTGCGGCCCCATTCTAAATCGCAGCTTTCAAAATGCCTTTTCTGCCGCTAAGGATGCACGCACCCGAACCAACATCGGCCGTGGTAATGTCTCCGTCGCCTCCGTTGCCGTGAATACCGCCGAGCGCCTAGTAGGCAATCTTTGGGACAAAAAAGTTCTCGTTCTTGGGGCAGGCGACGTAGGTCAAGAGGTTACCAAAGCTCTTGCAGATCGAGGCGTACAACAAGTCCTATGCTCCAGCCGTAGCTCCGAGCGAAGCCTCAACTTAGCCGAACATTATGGTATGAAATCCATTGCTTGGTCTGCTTGGAAAAATCAGCTGTGTGAGGTGGATATCATTGTCGCCTCCACATCCGCACCAGACCCCATTTTAACCAAGCAGGACTTACTTCCATTTAAACAACGGCTCTTACAACGCCCTCTTTTTATTCTAGATCTGGCTGTGCCGCGAGATGTCGATCCTTCCGTCGGCCAGCTCACGGGTGTCTGCCTGTTTAATGTGGATAACTTAAAAGATAACGCTTCAGAAAACCTCACCTCACGTTGGAGCGAGCGCAGCCGTTGCCTAGAAATTCTTCAGCCCGCAGGAAAAAAACTTTTCGCCTATTTCCAGAAACAGCATACTCTTTCCTCAGCTAATTTTACTAACACCTAAGCCTTTCATGAGCCATGCACCCTTTTTAACTGTTCAGAATCTCAGCTACTCCTATAGCGAGCGACAAGCGTTAAAAGATTTTTCCCTCGAACTTAACCAAGGAGAAATCTTCGGATTACTCGGACCGAATGGTGGCGGTAAAAGCACCCTCTTTAAACTTCTTACCACGCTACGCCCTCTACAGCTCGGCGATATCCAGCTCGACGGGCTTTGCTACCGTTGCTCGCCTCGTGAATTACGCTCCCTCATCGGAACCGTTTTCCAAAGCCCTGCTTTAGATAAAAAACTCAGCGTTTACGAAAATCTTTGGCATCAAGGCAAATTGTTCAACCTCCCTTCACCGATCCTAAAAAAACGCATTGATCTCTTAACTGAACGTTTTGGAATAAAAGATCGCCTCAGAGATTCTGCCGAAAAACTTTCCGGCGGACTTCAACGTCGAGTCGAAATAGCCAAGGCACTCCTGCATCAACCTAAACTCCTCATCATGGACGAACCTAGCACAGGGCTTGATCCAGGCATACGTCTGGAGCTGTGGGATTACTTGCAAGAGATTCGCCGCAGCGACGGTATTACCATTCTCCTTACCACCCACCTCCTTGATGAAGCAGAACGCTGTGACCGCATCGCCATCATCCATGAAGGGCACCTAATCACTGAAGGTAAACCGCTAGCCCTCTGCGAAGCTCTGGGCGGTCAGGTTCTCAGCGTCACCACGGAAAATACATCGGATATTCTTGATCTCATAAAAACTGAACTCGGCACTACCCCAAAAATCTACGGTAACGAAGTACGACTACGTTTAACGTCCGACTTTGATAAAATGAAGACTTCCACTCTCGCCGCCCGCCTCGCAGATCATCCCCAAGTTCAAGCCGTCACACTCTCTCGTCCCAGCCTCAGCGACCTCTATCTTGAAAAAACAGGTAAGTCTTGGACACAACATTAATCCCATCCCTATCACCAATCCCAAAACTTAATTCCACTATGTCATCACTAGCCGCAGATTTTTCCGCTACGCAAAGCCTTTTATGGCGCGAGATTATTCGTTTTCTACGCCAACGTAGCCGCATCGTTGGAGCCTTAGCCACTCCCATTATTTTCTGGCTCTTCCTTGGCTTCGGTGTGGGTCAATCTTTTCATGACAGTTCCCTGCCAGGTGCCATGAACTATATTGAGTATTTTTTTCCCGGCACCATCGTCATGATCATTCTCTTCACCGCCATTTTTTCAACGATCTCCATTATTGAAGACCGCCGCGAAGGTTTCTTACAAGGTGTCCTTGTAGCTCCTGTTTCACGCGGCAGTATCGTGCTGGGAAAAGTGTTAGGTGGTGCCGTACTCGCCGCAGGGCAAGCATGGCTAGTCTGTCTGGCCGCACCCTTTGTCGGGTTTCATTTAGATGCCACTGGAATCCTAAAAATTCTACTCCTCGTTCCGCTTCTGTCCGTCATGCTAACTGCACTGGGTTACCTCATCGCATGGCCTATGGATTCCACCGCTGGATTCCACGCTATCATGAATATTTTCTTAATTCCCCTCTGGCTGCTCTCAGGCTCCCTCTTCAGTGTGCAAGGCGCCCAAGGACTCATTGCCGTGCTCATGCACATTAACCCCCTCACCTACGGCTTGGCCGCTATGCGCTACTGCATGTATCCTGCTAATTCCCCATGGTTAGGCTCGCTCCCATCTGAAAGTTTTTGTTACATCGTGACTGTCGTAACAACGCTTCTACTGCTAGCAGGTTGCTTTGCTGTTACCTTGCACGAACGCAAGGCTTAATCATTTAGCCATGCGGTCTAGCGCAGTTTTCACGCCAGCAAAAAGGAAGTCAATTTCTGGTTTTGTAATAATCAAAGGTGGTGCCATCGCTAAAATATCTCGTATTCCGCGTACGATCACACCTTGATCTCTCACCACCTTAGCGGCATGAACGCCTAAGAAACTATCAGGTCTCAGCGCTGCCCGACCTTCTTTAGGCACAAGCTCCAGAGCTCCGATCAAGCCGTAGCCGCGAGCCTCACCCACACAGGGATGCGTGGAGAGCTCGGTAAGTTTCGCTTGAAAATACGGGCCAGTAACGTCGCGTGTTCTAGGAATTAACCCATCACTCTCGATTAAATTGATATTCGCTAACCCTGCCGCTGTCGTCACAGGATGCCCGCTATACGTATAGCCGTGGGCAAAGTAGCCTGTCTTAGTTACCACATCAGAAACTTCATCACTTAATAAAGTGGCTCCCAGAGGTAGGTACCCACTTGTTAAACCCTTAGCCAAATTCATCAAGTCAGGTTTTAAATCCCAAAGACTACTGGCAAACCAATCCCCCAAACGCCCGAAGCCAGTGATGACTTCATCGGCCACAAATAAAATGTCATACTTACGACATAACTCACGCAACGATTTTAGATAACCCGCAGGCGGCACGATCACCCCACCGGCTCCCTGAATCGGTTCCACAAAAAACGCCGCAATCGTATCAGCACCTTCCTTTAAAATGAGCTGCTCCGTCGCCTGCACACACCATTGTCCATACTCTTCTTTACTCATCTGCGTCTGCGCCACGTAGGCGTGAGGAGCCGGGGCATGAAGGAAACCTGCCATAGGTAAATCAAACGGAGCGGTGCAACTAGGTAATCCCGTCATACTCGTCGTGGCGAGCGTTACCCCGTGATAAGCAAACTCACGCGTCATGATTTTTGTGCGCTTGGACTGACCTTTTAACTTATGGTAACTGCGGATGATTTTAAGAGCCGTCTCATTTGCCTCAGATCCAGAATTACTAAAGACCACATGATTCAAATGGCTAGGTGCAAGCTGAGCCAAGCGATCCGCTAGTAGAATAGCTGGTTCCGTTGTGCTATTAAAAAAAGAAGGATAATAACAAAGCTTATGCATCTGCTTATTCACCGCATCGATAATTTCCTTGCGGTTATAGCCGACATTCACACACCAGAGTCCTGCAAGACCGTCCAAGAGTTTTCGCCCTTTGTCATCAACCACATAACATCCATCAGCCGATTCAATGACGTGAGTGCCCTCAGCGTGCATTTCCGTGTGATTGGTGAAGGGATGAATTTGATGAGCTTGATCCAACTCCCGGAGCGAGGATGATGATATCGTTTCCATACTAATAACTTAGAACGAAATCAGACTTTTACCACGTTAAATTAAGTATTGGGCACTGGATAAGTTAAGGAGGAAAACGACCTTCATTTTCTTCTAGCCCAAAAGAAAAACCTTCGCTACGTTCTTATTTCCATTCGGGGCAGGTGGCAGAGTGGTCGATTGCGCACGCTTGGAAAGCGTGTGTACAGCAATGTACCGGGGGTTCGAATCCCCCCCTGCCCGCCAAATAGGATTCGGCGGTTCTCGTGGCAACGAGAGGCTAACATAGATTCGAACCGTGGTTCGTCTGCACTGTCCGCAAGGACACTCCCTTAATAAAGCCAAAGGCTCTTCAAGCAGTAATTTCCAAAGGAAATTAATCCCCTTCCCCTTCTATTTTCCTGTCCTTTATTATTCGCCACTCACAACTTCTTTAAACTAATGGGTTCCGCAACTTTATCCAAAAGGTCGATCAACTCAGTGTAAATGTAGAGCCGCTCTTTTCCAGACCCCTTGATTTCCTTTACAACTCCCACCGCTTTCAGGTTGTTTAAAGCAGCAGGGGCGGTGGGAACACTAACCTCAAGGGCAGAGGCCATGCTGGTGGCGTTTGCAATAGCTTTCCTTTTAAGTTGTTCATGCACCTGCCTCGCCGGAAAAGCGGCTCGTTTTAGCGTGGTGATTTTTTCCTGATCTTTCCTAAACAAGCTGGAAACGTCTAGACTAGTTTGCACAACTTGAGTGGTGGTTTCAACGACACCTGTCAAAAAAAATCTGACCAGCCCTCCCAATCACCCACCGCACGAACGGCACTAAGACGTTCGTAATAATCTTGGCGATTATTTTTAAAGAACAGGCTAAGATACAGATTCGGTTGCCGCAGATCACCCATCATCATCAAAAAAAAGGTGATTAATAAACGGCCGATTCACCCGTTGCCGTCAAGGAATGGGTGAATAGTTTCAAACTGTGCGTGCAGTAGCCCCGCATCGATTAGGAGGTATAAGGCCTTTTTTCCAGATGAAGGTATTTCTCAAACTCACTTAGGCAGTCCGGCAAATAATCTGGTGGTGGCGGAACATATACGGCGTTGCTAGGGCGTGACCCGCCAATCCAGTTTTGCGATATGCGGAATTCTCCAGGTTGTTTGTTGCTGCCACGTCCTTTGGAGAGAAGAATGCCATGCATCTCCCTGATGGGCCGCAGAGAGACAGGAAAACCTTCTTTCGCACGCCTGAGCCCATGTTCAAGGGCCTCAACATAGGATGAGACTTCCCCCACATCATCCACTGGCACACTAGGCACTTCATCGCTTTCATACAGCAATAAGTCAGCTAGTGAAGATTGGGTTCCTTCGATCTGGGATGACAGCACGGCCTCTTTCCGCACATAATAGTAGAGGAGCAGATTGCTTTCTGGCAGAATATCAGCCACAGCATCGAGTTTGCCTAGAGCCTGATTAGCCTTGGATAAAAGTTCTTGTAAAAGTTCTAGATTTACAGCCGGCTGCGGCGGCAAAGGCGGTGCAGAAAAGCTTGATGCACCTCACCACCGACGCTGCTGCGTAGGTAAGAACCAAGACGGCCATGATTATCTGGCACAACCATCCTTTCTTTTTAATACCCCAAAACAAAGTATATTACTTTATAGTTTGTTTGTGAAGCTAGGAAAGAAGCTGACGACTGTTCATACAGGTTAAAAAGAAGAGTTAAAGCGTTATACTTTGTTTCTAAGTCTAAACGTATAGCTAATGCTACACTTCGTTAGACCCGCTGTTTAAGATGGCTGTTTTGAACATTAAAAAGGCTATTTGCTTAAGTATTCTCGCACGGACTCGCTTGCCGAGATCTGATTGAAGCCGCATTCCACATACGTCGGCTATTTGATGTGTGTTGCTTCGTAATTGAGTATCCCATGGCATTTACCCAAATCTTTAAAAGACGACGCACTACTTCTCCACCACCACAGGCAAGTCACCATCGGCAAAGCGGATTTTTAGATGTTGCCTTTCCTCTGCTTCCTGCCGACTTCTGATAAGTTGCCCTTCCTTATCTACAGTGAGGGTGTAACCACGTTGCAAGGTTCTCGCAGGCGAAAGGAGTCGGAGTTGATCTTCTTGCGCTTTTAATAAGAGCCTCAACTGCACGAAACGGCGATTCGGATCCACCGCCTGCCAACGTCGCCCCAGATTACTCACACACTCCCTCATCTGTTCACGTCGGACGAGGAGCCCGCGCTGCAAACGGTCTCGCAGGTCATCTACCCGTTGGAACCATTGCTCAACCACCCGAACGGGTTCTTTAAAAACATAGTGATCCCGTAGTTGGTTCAAGGTCCACCGTTGATTTTCCATTTGCGTGGCGACTTCCTTCCTAAGAGTTCGCTTGGTGGTCAGTAAATTCCCGCGCCACTCCTCATCCGAGGTGCTGACAAGCTCCGCCGCTGCTGATGGAGTGGGTGCGCGCAGATCCGCCACGAAATCGGCGATGGTAAAATCAATTTCATGACCCACCGCCGAAATGATCGGGATGGTGGATGTGGCGATGGCTCGCGCCAAGTCTTCATCATTAAATGCCCATAAATCTTCGATGCTTCCGCCACCACGCGCCAAAATAATTACGTCAACTTCAGCCAATCGATTGAGTTCCAGCACGGCCGCCGTAATCTCCGCCGCCGCTCCCTGGCCTTGCACTTTGGATCCGAAGACTTGCACAAGCATGCGAGGGCAGCGTCGGCCTAAGATTTGCAAAAAATCACGGAGAGCGGCGCCCGTAGGTGATGTGACGATGGCTATTTTTTGAGGAAAGAAAGGCAGGGCTTTTTTACGCGTCTCTTCAAACAGCCCTTCTTCAAATAACTTTCTCTTCAATGCCTCAAACTGTTCCTGCAGCGTCCCCTTACCTTCAGGAATCATGCGGGTGACCCGGATTTGATATTCTCCCCGCACGTTGTAAACAGTTAACTCACCGAACACAACCACGCTCAGTCCATCTGTCGGTGTGAACTTCAACCCGCGCACATCTCCGCGAAAAAATACTGCCTTAATCTGAGCGTCCGCATCCTTGAGAGTGAAATAGATATGACCTGAACTTTGTCGTCTAAAGTTGGATATTTCGCCACGCACCTGCACGGAAGAAAAGCTGGACTCTAACAGATGGCGGATCTGTTGAGTCAAAGCTGTGACTGTGAGCGCAGTGGACATAGGAAGGTAAGCTCTAGCTTTTATCATCCTCTAGCAACGAAAGATCAACGACCATCTGGATACGCTCAATCGCAGTAGCTTTACCCGTTTCTTCATCAATGTCTATGCAGACACCGTCCACCTGTAACTGCGCTGCGGAGATAGCCATTCGGATGGGCATTTGATTCCGATAACGCTGCATGATGGCATACTTATCTCGTCCGATAACGGAGTCATGTCCGCCACAAAAACCTACATCTGTTATATAAGCCGTACCGCCCATTAGAATTTTATCGTCAGCCGTTTGCACATGGGTGTGAGTGCCCACCATGGCGGAGATGCTGCCGTCGAGTGAGTGTCCCACACAGATTTTTTCAGAGGTAGCTTCACAATGAAAATCAAGCAGGATACATTTAGTCTCTTCTCGCATTTTCTTAATTTCCGCTTCTAAGACAGGAAGCGGGTGTTCGGCTTGAATGGGCATAAAGGTGCGGCCTAAAGCGTTGAGGACGCCTAATTTTTTACCATTACCTGAGACCACCACAGAACCTTGACCCGGGCAACCAGCAGGGAAATTAATGGGTCGTATGAGTCTCGGCTCTTCCTCGAAAAAAGAGTAAATTTCTCGCTGATCCCAGCAATGGTCTCCCAAGGTAATTACGTCCACCTTAGCTCTCAATAAATCATAAGTAATGCGCGGGGTAATGCCGTTACCACCCGCCGCATTCTCCCCATTGACCACAATAAAGTCTGGTGCTCTTTCCGCAATCAATTCTGGGATAGCCGCCCTAACCGCGTCACGACCTGCTTCTCCCACCACATCTCCTAAAAAAAGTACACGCATAACTAAGGTTAAATGAACTCAGAAAAGCTGGGAAGATATAAAACGGTTGCGTTCAAGTATTTCTAAGACAGCTAATGTTTCAATCCCCCCTAAAAAGTGATTGCCTCTCGTCGTTAGACACGTACGGTTACTACGTGATCAAACGTATAGCTGTTCTTACATCAGGCGGAGATTCCCCAGGCATGAACCCGGCCGTCCGTGCTATAACGCGCACTGGACTAAGTAACGGCTTAGAGATTATCGGTATTGAAAACGGCTATCAGGGCATTTTTGATAACGAATTCCTACCTTTGGGCGCTCTCCAAGTCAGTGGTAAAATTCGTGACTCTGGCACGTTTCTTTCTACCAGTCGTTGCGCCAAAATGCGTGAAGACAACGGCCCAGCCGAAGCGGTGCGTACGTTGCGCGAGCAAAAGATTGATGCCTTGATTGTCATTGGAGGCGACGGCTCACTAACTGGAGCCCAGAAAATTAATGAACTTGGCTTTCCCGTGCTAGGATTACCAGGCACGATCGATAACGACATCTACGGCACGGACATCGGGATCGGGGTAGACACGGCCTTGAACACCATCATCCATCTCGTTGATATGGTTAAGGCTACCGCCGCCTCACATCGGCGTTGTTTTGTCATCGAAGTCATGGGACGCAGCTGCGGCTACCTAGCCCTGATGAGCACGGTGACGACCGGTTCCCAAGTAGCCGTTATTCCCGAATATCGTTATAACATGGATAGCATCATCACGAGCTTAAACCGAAGGATGGAGCGTAAGCATAACAATAGTGTAATCATTGTCGCTGAGGGGGTCTGCTCAGGTGCTGATTTCATGAAACGTCTGGAAGACAACAGTAAAGGTAAATTTCAACAAGAAGTGCGCCTGACCGTTCTAGGCCATGTCCAGCGCGGTGGAGTACCTACGCATTATGACCGTTTACTGGCAACGCGCATGGGCGAGTTTGCCGTGCTCGGCCTTATGCACGGAGAAACGGGGAGCATGGTTGGTCTCGTGCAGGGTAAGATGCAACTACGCGACTTTGATCAAATTCTCGGTAAGAAAAAAACCTTACCCTCAGATGCCACACGCCTTGCCAGAAACCTCGGAATTGAAATCGGTGACGCAGTAGAGACATAAACAACCAAGGCTCAAAGCCTCAACATATTTTCACTTGCGCCGTCACTCTTTAACAAGTAATTTTTAACCACGCCAGAATCCGTGGATTTTTAAGGCTTGCGAACCCCGCCAGGGCCGAAAGGCAGCAACGGCACCATGACCTTGTGTGCCATGGATTCTGGTTTTTTTATTTTACGCTAGTTTTTAAAATCACCTCATTTTTATGTTTCGTCCTCCTGGAGAATGCCCTTCCTGCGGTGAGTTTGTCCCCGAGGGTTACAAGGCTTGCCCTTACTGCGGCGCTGACCACCTCTCAGGTTGGAAAGAAGAGGAAACAACTAACTCCGATGGCCTCGATTTACCGGATGAATCGTTCGATTATGACAACTTCGTTCAAGAAGAATTCGGCAACGGCTCACCTAAGAATAAGTTACACCCCATCTGGTGGCTAACCGCCTTAGTCCTGCTCCTTATTTTCATCATCGGTATCTGGGGTTGGAGTCATTAGAACATTTTTTATGAACCGCTGCTTCTTCGGGTTCTGTTTATTACTCTTATCTAGCCAACTCTCACTTAGCACCGTGCCTGAAGTTCTTGTGCTAGCAAAGCGACCTGACACTGTGGCCACCATAGTCGCAGGCGCATTGTCCCTTCGTGAACTTGACTTCATTAATCAACAAGCGAGCAGCACCTTGGCGAAAAGCTTACTCGACCTACCCGGAGTCACCGCCAGCTCACGTAATCAAAGCTCCCAGACTCGTCTATCCATAAGAGGCAGTGGTATCGCTCGCAGTGCTGACGTTCGTGGCATTGCCCTACAACTTAATGGGCTGCCCTTAAACGCCGCTGACGCTGACTTCGATTACCTGACGGCCATTGAGCCTTTAGCCCTCGCCCAGATCCGTGTTGTCCGCAGTGCTCACAGTGTCGCTACGGCCACAAACAATCTCGGTGGCTCCATAGATTTTATTTCAAAAAAAGGCCTAGATCAAAATGCTTCGTTACTGCGCACAGAATTCGGCAGCTTTGGATATTGGAAACAACACGCCTCCTCTGGCTGGGATGCGGCGCCCTTCGATGTTTTCGTCTCGGTAGATAATCAAATCCAAGATGGCTTCCGCGAGCAGAGCCAACTTAATCGCCAACATTTCAATTTCAATCTCGGTTGGAAAATTTCTGATGAATTAGAAAATCGCATCACCTTCACTCGTGTCCAAAGTGACGAAGAACTACCAGGTGCCCTCACGAAAAGACAAAAAAATACGGATCCCACGCAAGCCGCATCCAGCCCGAACCCCTTATTCAACCGTCGTTTAGCTGGTTGGCGTGATGAGGTAAGCTGGAACCGCCTAGCCAATCAATTTAACTTTCAAGACCCTGATCAGAATTTAAATGTTGGAGTCTGGTACTCTTTTGCCGAAATTGATAACCCGCGCAATCAAGTTTTTACAAAAAATTACCAAGACACAGGATTACGCATCCACTATGGCGCCGACTCACTTCTTGGTGAAAATGAAAATCATTTCTCTCTAACCTTCACCCCCACTTACGCATGGAGTAACGAGCGTAGCTATGAAAACCTGCTTGATGGCGCACGGGGCGGACTACTTGATGACGCCGATAAGGAGTGGCTCAATGCCGACCTCTTTATCCAGAACCGTTATAAAATTAACCAACAACTCTCATGGATTACCTCGCTTCAACTGGGCTACGCAAAACGCAGTGTTACGGATCATCTCGCACTAATTGGTGAGGCACTAACGAAAGATAGCGTAGATTACACCACCATCTCCCCATCCACAGGCCTACTTTATGAGCTGAACGCCACTTCCCAACTTTACTGGAACTTATCCCAATCAACAGAAGCCCCCACCCACGGCGATCTCTATCAAAGTGGCTCCCCCCGTTTTATATCTCAAAAAGCGCAACAAGCGATCACCACGGAAATAGGCACGCGTGGTAACTCAGGCTCTTTAAAATGGGATTTAGCTTACTACCATTCTTGGCTAAAAAACGAGTTTCTAATCAGCGAGACCTTCCCCGGCTCCGGACTGAATGAAACGCGTAATACACCCCGATCCACTCATCAGGGAGTCGAAGCTGGTCTCGATTGGGAACTGATCCACGAAGCCAGTGATCTTCCAGAACACTCCCTCGTTTTGTCACCAACGAGCACTTGGAATTCATTTTATCTTACAAATGATTCCCTTTACCAAAATAATCAACTCCCGGGAATTCCTGAATTCATGCTCCAATGCAAATTGAATTATCAACACTCCAGCGGATTTTTCGCCGGTGCCTCTTGGCTAGGCCAGCCCGCCAGCACCTACGCTGATTACGCAAACACTTTAAAAAGTGACCCCAGTTTTTCCATGAACTTGCGAGTAGGCTATGGGAAAGCGAAGGGCTTCCATATTTTTTTTGAAATTGAAAATGTGACTGATGAAAATTCTATAATCGACATTTCCGTTACTGGCAATGCGCGAGGCCAAGATCAACGTGTCTTCTGGCCAGCTCCTGAGCGATCCTTCAACGGTGGCCTAAGCTGGGTCTGGTGAGAAGCTCTGCCTAACCTACTCAGGAACCAGTCGTACTATTTTGCCAGGCTCATCATAGATCACGTAAATAAAACCGTCATCGAAACAACGAACATCTCGAATGCGCCCACTTTTTTCCAACAGCATTTCTTGATGAGTTACACGGCTATCTTTATCCACAACCACACGCACTAATTTCTGGTGCGCTAATGCACCGATAAAAATATCTCCTTTCCAATTCGGAAATTTAGCACCCTCATAAAAATCCATGCCTGAAACCGCAATTGATGGTGTCCAATAAATCACAGGCTGCTCCATACCCTCTTTCTCCGTAATCTCAGTAATAGTTGTTCCGCTATAATTCAACCCGTAAGTAATGATCGGCCAGCCATAGTTCAAACCTTTCCGAATAATATTCAATTCATCTCCCCCTCTCGGCCCGTGCTCCGTCTCCCATAAGAGTCCCGTGCTTGGCTGGAATTTCAGCCCCTGAGCGTTACGATTTCCATAAGACCAAATGGATGGCCTAGCACCCTTGACGTCAACAAAGGGATTATCCTTCGGTATTTTTCCATCATCATGAATACGATGAGTCTTTCCAGCCGCATGCGTTAATTTTTGAGCACGATTCTCAGGTTTTGTCGTATCCCCACGATCGCCGATAGAAAAGTATAAATAATTATTCAGATCAAATTCCATTCTACACCCGAAATGATTGCCTCCTTGCGTGTAATCTTCCACAGGCGGCTCGTAAACAGTTTCTTTATCTACGAAAGCGTGATCCCGTAATCGACCACGCACAATACTCGTAAAAGCACCCGTTCCGCTAGGCTTGGAAAACGCCAAATAAATCCAACCATTATTTTTATAATCAGGGTGCAGCTCAATATCTAACAGACCCCCCTGTCCATTTGCATTGACGGTGGGAATATTAGCCACAGCAGCGTCTAGCAACTTACCCTCCTCAATAATGCGCACTCTACCTACTTTTTCCGTGACGAGAAACCGACCATCAGGCAACTTCACCAAACCCCACGGTTTCTGTAAACCTTCGACCAGACTTTCAACTTTAAAAGAATGTTTTTCCGAACGAATGACCTCGCCACTAACTTCAAGAGAAGCGAATAATGTTAAGGATAAAAACAATATACAGATGAAACGCATTCCCTACTTTAGAATGATCTCCCCCATTTTGCAAGTCGCACTGGGTCTAATGACCTTAACACTCATTGCCTGTGGCCCTTCCGTCCTACAAACCACTCCGTCACTAACATCAGCCCCTCTTGATCTTAATACTCTTTTACACAAGGGAGAGGAGGTCTACACTCAAAGCTGTGCCCTGTGCCACTATGCCGGGGAGGGATCCGAAATTGTTCCTTCACTCATGAACTCAGAAATCGTAAAAAAATCACCTGATCACTTAATAAAAATAATCCTCAAGGGTCAACGCGGTATCAGTAAAATCAATGGACAAAAAATCAACGGAATTATGCCTGGACACTCTACTTTAACTGACACCGAAGTGGCCGCTGTCGCAACCTATGTGCGAAATACCTTTGCTAAAAAAGCACAACCCATTCAGCCCACTGCAGTCACACCCTTACGTTAAATTTTTTCTATAACGATCCACTGCGGTTTGAATATCCGCACCCAACTGCGCCATCGGTTTCACGTGAGGAAACTTCCACCACGGCGTCAATCCCAGTAAATCCGTGCAAACCTGAATCTGTCCACTCGTTCCATTCCCCGAGGCAATACCAATCGTAGGTATGATAAGCTCACGTGTAATCCGTTCCGCCACCTCACTCACCACCGCCTCCAAGATAATAGAAAAAGCTCCAGCACTTTGCAGGAAATTTGCATCACGTAGAAGGCGTAGAATCTCTTCTTCCACCCTTCCTTTTTTCTTATAGCCACCCTCCTCTATAATATGTTGAGGCAACATTCCAAGGTGTCCTTGCAGCTCAATGCCTGCCTCCCTCACCGCTAGCGTTTGCAGGGCAATCTCTTCACCACCCTCCATCTTTACCGCATCCGCACCAGCTTCAATCAGTAGCCGAGAATTCTGCACTGCCTCCCCTACGGTGCGGTAACTTTGGTAAGGTAAATCCGCCGTAATAAGCGCCCGCTTCCGCGCTCGCGCCACCGACTGCGTAGCCCTAAGCATATCACTCATAGTCACTCCTGTCGTATTCTCCATGCCTAACACCACCATGCCTAACGAATCACCGACATGTAAAATATCCGCCCCCGCCTCATCCAGATGCCGCGCCATGGGATAATCGTAGGCCGTGATCGCCACGATGGGTCGAGCCTCCTGCCAATGACGAATCTGTTCAACGCTTACACGATTTTGTGACATGACTGATCGTGGGCTTGTGATCGTAACTCTTCAAGGAGAACTCGCACCGTTTTGGTTTGATGAGGTATCACCAGTTCTGGACATATTTCCGCCAAGGGATCTAAGACAAAAAGACGATCACTCCAACGCGGATGCGGTAGAGTTAAGCGCGCTGTGTGCATGACTAAATCTGCCGCATAAAGTATATCCAGATCAATGGGTCTGGGACTATTCCGTTCCCGCACGACAAGACGACCTCTTTCTGACTCATAAGCTTGTAATTTTTCTAACAAATAAAGTAAGCCATCTGAAAACTCGATCTCCACCACGGCATTGATGAAAACATTAGATTCAGGAGCGCAATCTACAGGACTGCTAGAATAATTAGACGAAGCTATAAAATAGTGGGGACTCAGCCCTTTTAAAAAAATACGAGCCTCCGTCATTTCAGAAAGGGAGTCTCCTAAATTAGAACCTAGAGCCACACCAATTTTCATGCCCCATAATCTAGGTGCATTCTGACGAGAAGCCAGAAACTTTTTTTCGACCTCTATCAAAGTTGCCTTGCTGCAAACGGCACTGTAAACGTCTTAAACGTAACGCTTTGCTTGCCAAATGTTCTTTGAAGTGTTCCATTAATCTTTATGAAGCTTGATTGGCAAACTCTCGTTGATGCACTTTGCTTCACGGTCATCTTGCGCCTCCTCATGGCGTGGTTCGTTGCCAATAGAAAACTCCAACGTATTTCATTCACGCTCATGGGAATTGGACTTTTTATTTGGGTTATTAGTTATCTGGATTTTCCTCTTACCCGCATTTTAACAACTTCTCTCGCCGTGCCTATGGTCGTGTTATTGCTCCTGAGTTTTCTGCCAGAAATACGTCGCGCCTACGAGGACGCCCGGCTCTTTAGTTTCTTAGGGCATCAGCGCCCAAGCTCCGATGAATTGATCGTGCATCTCTGCCAAGCCTTACCTGAAATGTGCTTGAAACGCACTGGCGCCTTACTTGTTTTTCAGGGTCGGGTAGAACTTAAGTCTCTCATCAGTGGAGGAGAAACTTACGATGCGCGTTTGACTCATTCACTCCTTGTTTCTTTATTAAATCCACAGTCTCCTCGTCATGATGGCGCCATTATCATCGAAGGAGATCGCATTACCCACGTAGGAGCCGTCTTGCCGCTGAGCAGTTTAGAAAACCCACCTGAAGGCTGGGGGACACGTCACCTTGCGGCTCTAGGTCTCTCAGAAAAGTGCGATGCGGATATCTTTATAGTCTCCGAAGAACGCGGCACGCTTAGTTACGCTTCGGAAGGCGTCATTGAAGAAATTAGCTTAAAGAGTCCTGAACTCCTCGAAGCTAAACTTGGCGAAATTCTTAAACAACAATCCCCAAGCTCTAACTTTCTTAAACGCGGAAAAATTTCTTTAGCCCTTTGGATGCTCTCCATAGTTATCACGCTCATTGCCGTTCCCACGCTTAAATTCATCGAAAAGTCCAGAGCAGCTGACACTAAGACCACGATCATGCTCCTAGATGTTCCGATCAATTTAACTAACGTGCCTGATAACCTTTATGTGGAACGCATCGAGGCCTCCTCCGCTCGTGTTTATGTGCGTGTTCCAGAAAATCAAGGAGCTAAGTCTTCCACGGGCCTAAGCATCGTGTTAGATTTAAAAGGCTACAGTGAGTCAACTAGCACCATTATTCTGGCTAAGGAAATGTTGAAAGGTGCTCCTGAAAGCTGGGAAGTAACACGCTACGAACCCGAAAATTTTCAGGTGCAACTACATCAAGCACGTGTGATGGATTTAAAACCTGAAAGCCCACTAAATGGCCTAGCTTCCGACCTTCATGTGGAATCCATTTTATACGAACCAAGCATTATTTCCGTCCTCATTAAAGACATGCGTAGTGAAGCAGACCGCCGTCTGCAAACCACTCCTATTAATTTAGAAGGAATTGATAGCCCTGGCACCTACACGTTCACCACGAAGATTGAACTTCCCGCCTCAATTCGATTCTCGGATCCTAAAGAAACTGGTGCGATCAAAGCTACCATTATCGTTGCTCCTAAAAAACCGAGTAAACGCAATCCCTGAATCTCCTTAGCTTGCAGTTGCTGTCGAATAAGGTAGCGGAAAACGGGAAAGCACTCTAGGTCTTCGGAACTAAAACATTCAGCTCGCCCTTTTTAATGGTGAAGGTAACAGGCACCTCCCCGTGCAACTCTCCATCCACTTCAACAGGGACTTCTCTATTAGCCGTCACGTTAATCTTGGCTGACTTAAAATAGACTACATCTTTGAAGCGAATATGGCTGCCACTGATAATTCCCTGAAAATAGCGAATTAAATCGATGTGGGTTAAATTCTTAAACAAACAAACATCCAGCAACCCATCCGTCATACTAGCTTCGGGAAAGAATTGAAAAGGACCGCCATAGTAACGCCCATTACCCACTAACATAAAACTGCACTCAGTTGTTTTTTGACCCTCAGCCACTACCGTTAAGATGGGGGGCTTTTGGGAAGCAAGCTGAGCTGCAGTAACGACGTAACTTAAGGGCCCTAACGCATTCTTAAAGCCCCGATCCGTATGCTTGACCGTTTGGGCGTCGAAGCCGACACCTGCAAGTTGAACAAATGAGCGCCCGTTGGCTTCAGCTAAGTCAAGTGGCATGACGTGACCACTGCGTATGATCTCAATGGCTTTTTCTATTTTAGATGGGATGCCAAGCTCCATGGCAAAGACATTGACCGAACCTACAGGTAATATCCCGAGGGCAGACTTACTTCCCCTCATGCCGTTAACAACTTCGTTGATAGTGCCGTCACCACCTGCCGCAATAATTATATCATCCCCACGCTCCGAAGCTTGCCGAGCCAGATCCTGGGCGTGTCCAGCTCGTTTCGTGGTTAGTAAATCGGCCTCTGGAAATATCTCCTGTAATGTACGAATAAGTTTTCCCGCACGATCTCCCTTGGCAGCTGGATTTAAAATGATAGTAATGGCAGGCTTCAATGGAATCATAATAGAATGAATTTAGTTAAACGAATAGCAGCTTTACTAGCTCTTGGCCTGTTCTTGTCTTTGGCAGGAGCGATCGGCTGGGCTCACTATTACCTAAATAGTCCACGTATGGGCGAGAAGATTCGTAAAATTGTGAGCGAACGTTTTTTTACACGCTTAGAGTTTGACCACGCTCAGATCAAT
Organism: Blastochloris sp.; assembly: GCA_034440395.1. GTDB lineage: Bacteria > Verrucomicrobiota > Verrucomicrobiia > Methylacidiphilales > JAAUTS01 > JAAUTS01. The sequence goes on from JAWXBW010000009.1 coordinate 87,136, forward strand.
CTCCTCTCGGGCCTTAAGGTTAAAGAAGCTAAGCTTTTTTCTCGAGAGGAACCCGCCCGTGAACTCGGCTCGTTGAAACACGTCGTCTTAGAATATGCGCCTCTAAGTCTCCTCAAGAACACCATCGAAGTTAAAACCGTACGGATCAACTCACCCACGATCACCTTCGAGCAAAGTAAAGAAGGCCGATGGACCTTACCTCAAGATCCCACGGCGGCTAAGTCTGAGATGATGTTTAAGACGGGCATCTTTCGATTTAATATTTTACTTGATAACCTTGCCCTAGAGAACGGGCGAATCCTTGTCCAAGATTCTAAACAGCTAACCCTAATCGAAGCTCAGGGAGTCGATATCAATGGACAGCTAAAATTTATTGCCTCTAAAAATGATGCTCAAGGAAACATAACCATCAAGACACTGCTGCTTGGCCCCTATTTTCAACTCACTCAGCTCAAATCCTCTTTCGACTTCGCCGACTCCGTCCTAAAATTACCGAAACTAAGCGGCAGCGTTCATGGAGGGAATTGCCACGGCACCGCTCAGATCAATACAGGCATTGGTGGGCCAAACTTTCTAATCGACCTTGTCATGGACAATGTAAACCTCTCCAGTCTGCTCAAAGCCTCCCAAGGCAATGCCGAATTCATTCAAGGCCAACTTAAACTAAATACCCAAATTACCGGTGACTTAAACGAGCCTCTCCTCATGCAAGGCACTGGCACAATTGAAGTAGGCCAAGCCAAGCTGACGGGCATAGTCGCTCTCGATAAACTCGGACTCATGCTCAATCTCCCGCAACTTCGCTACACGCAATTCGACTCCATCCGCGGCTCCTTTAAAGTAGCCGAGCAAAAAACAACCTTCTACGAACTCGAAGCTAAATCCCCCGACCTCACCCTCACTGCTACGGGCTCTATGGGCTTTGACCGCAGTTTAGACTTTGATGTTCTTTTAATCCTCTCCCCAGAACTGGCGGCACAAATACCGCCCAGTGCTGAAGCAAAATTCGGCAAGCGCGAAAACGGCGCTCGCACCGTAACCTTTAAAATTAGCGGCACCTTTGATGACCCTCAAAGTAATTTAAGCGAGAAGCTTTCCCTCTCCCCATCCACCTTAGAGCCAACAGATCAGGCTTCTCTCAGCTCCTCAAACCTAACTCCCGCCCTATGAAAAAACCGACGGGACCTGGGCGTATCCGCGTCACCTCAGGCAGTGCGGGAGGTTTGTGGTTGAAAGTTCACCGGGATTTTTCCTCACGCCCTACCCAAGATAAAGTAAAACAGGCCATCTTCTCCAGTCTCGGAGATAGGGTTCCTGGAGCGAAGCTACTCGACCTCTACGCAGGTACTGGCTCCCTAGGAATCGAGGCTCTCAGCCGTGGTGCTGAGCAGGTTATTTTTGTAGAAAAAGACCGGGTCAGCACCTCGACCATTCAAGAGAACTTAACCTATTGTAAACTACAAGGTCAGATCATTAATCGCAGCGTCGAGACCTTTCTCGAACAAATAAACAGCCAGCTATATGACATCATTTTGGCCGACCCTCCCTACACCAAAGGAGTGCATAACTTATCCAACGATCCCGTCGTCGTAAGTCTGCGTCAATGGATTGCGCCAGAAGGCCTACTTGTCTGGGAACACGACAGTCGTAACCGTTGGGAAAATAATCCGCACTGGGAGTTAGCTAAAACCTCCGCTTATGGTGAGTCCTCCGTCAGCTATCTCAAACCTATACCTTAAAATAAGTAGCTAAACCATACCCAGTTTCATACGACCAACTTCCGTGATCATATTTTGGTTCCAGGCTGGATCCCAGACTAGAAAAACTTCCGCCTCAGAAACACCTGGAACCGTAATGACCTTACTACGAGCATCGGCTTGAATAGTGGGTCCCATACCGCAACCTGGTGCCGTCAAGGTCATCTTAACTTCTACTTTACGCGTACCATCTTCTTTATCTGTTAAAGCTAAGTCATAGACCAACCCTAAATCCACGATGTTAACGGGTATTTCTGGATCATAAACCGTTTTTAAGCGCTCCCAACAAAGCTTCTCCGCACTAGCAGCATCGAGAACTTCAGGCACTGCAGATTCTTCCGCCTTTGTAATTTCCATACCTAAAGCGTCCGCATCCGCTTCTTCAATGCGCACCATACCTAAAGGGCATACGATCGTGTAAGAGCCACCGAGGGATTGGGTGATGCCCGCCTCTGTCCCCGCAGGGATGGTTATTTTTTCGCCACTTGGAATACGAGTGGCCTGACAATCACGGGTTAGTGTTATATTATCTTTCATATACTTAATCTGGGTCTTTTTGCACGCCGCTAGATAAACTTAATCGTAGCCTTGCTGCCGCGCTGTTCTTGGATTTTTCCTAAAAGATGTTCTTGGTCTCCAACGAGTTTAACCGTTTGACTAGGATCACGTTGAGCACCGCCACTGAGAGCTTGTTTCAAGGCTTCTTCCACTAGGCTAGCACAATGAATTTTCATGGGAGGTAGCGGACCCAACGGGCCGGACAAATCTGCGCCGCTGAGATTTTGAGCTTGTTCGATGGTTTTTCCACGTAACATTTCTGTGGCTAAACTCGCCACGGCGATGGCTGTTTCACAACCGAAAGATTGGAAGGTGGCTTGATCAATAACTTTTTCTCCGCCATCGTTTTCTTTAAACTTAAGCCAAATTCTCAGCATGTCACCACAGCCTGGGCTACCCGCTGTGCCCATAGCGTCAGCAGCAGCAAGCTCCCCCACGTTGGTCGGGTTACGGATAGCCTCGGCAATTTTTTGTTCAAGTAGTTCTGACATAAGCAATGAATGTTAATTAAAAAAAGGAATGGGCGCAGATGACGCCACGATGCGATCTATATCTACATTAGTTTCGATCAGATTTTGAATTAGTCCAATTTTTTCACTATCACCCATTTCCGTTTTAACTGACATATGACTAATTTTAGTGGCCACGGCGAAGCTGTCGTATTTCACACTAATGAAAGGAACCTGTTTCGTTTTCATGATCTTTAGTAAGCCAGGTTGTGGCAGATAGCCTTGAGTTAAAACAACCCCCGCTATCTTGGCCTCACAACCCTCACCTGCTCCGCCAAGTATGGCTAGGATCATATCTTCCCGGTCGCCAGCCGTGATCAAAACGGTGTGCGGTTCAAAATAAACCTCGGCATTTCTGGAAGACGACGTTGCGATACTGAAGCCTCCCACCCGACGCCGCTTAAAGCGATCACCTGCTACAAACTCTCCGTTGAGAGCCTCCGCTATTTGATTCAAGGTAGGCTTACGCAACTCAAGATTCAACGGCACAATACCTAACAAGGGTAAGCCTAAGCGGCTTAAGCCCTTTTCTGCGTAAGGCCAAAGTTCAGAGATTTTTTCTGAAATAACTTTATTTAAAACCACACCGACCACTTCTACCTTATACTTTTCAAAGAGGGCTAGATTTAAACTAATTTCATCAATAGGTCTCCCCACGCCACCTTGGCTCACAATGATAGCTTTACTGTGGAGAAGTCGGGCGGTTTGAGCATTTGACATGTCGAAAACGCTACCCACACCCGCATGGCCAGAGCCTTCTATGACGACAAAGTCTTGTTCCCAAGCCGCCCGGTTGAAGGCGTGCTCTATCGTACTAGCTAGTTTCTTGGGATCAGCTGCGTCTAGATAGTTTCGGGTAAAATGGGTATCCACAGCAATAGGGCTCATGGCATCTAGCGGGACACCTGGGTTGTAAGTATCGTTTATTAACACGGAGTCTTCATCCACCTTTAAACCATCTATCTCCACATAACGTTGACCGATGGGTTTGATGTAGCCCACACGCTGAAATCGTTTACGCAAGGCCGAGACGATGCCAAGGGATGTCGTCGTTTTCCCGTCATCTTGGCGAGTGGCTGCAATAAAAATACGTGGCGTGGTATAGTTCTTAAGCATGGTTGAGATTCGATCAAGTTAGACGGAGTCAAAGGCGTTTAAGAACGTAAAGCTTGCGGACTCCAATCCCCAAAAGTTGCATCTTGCTCAGGATAGAGCTTACGATATTCGATGGCTTGCAGAGCGACCAGTGCCGCCACTCCTAAGATGTCATGCATAGAAGCTCCACGAGAAAGTTCTGCGGCGGGTTTCGAGAGCCCGATAAGAATTTGACCGTAAGCGGTGGCATTGGCTAAGCGCTGCACGAGCTTAGCGGCGATGTTACCAGAATTTAAGTCAGGGAAAATGAGAACGTCCGCATGACCCGCCACCATACTGCCTGGAGCTTTAATCGCAGCTATTTCTGGAAGTAAGGCTGCATCCACTTGCATCTCACCATCTATTTCAATGTGAATGTCTAAATCCTTAACTTTTTGTTTAGCTAAGGCCGTAGCTGCCATGATTTTATCTGTATGCTTATTTTGGGCACTGCCTTTAGTGGAGTACGAAAGCATGGCGACACGGGGAACTTTTCCTGTAAGCTGACGCCGGAGTTTGGCTGTCTCGACTGCGATGTCCGCCAGTTGCTCTACTGTAGGATCAGGGATGACCCCAGCATCTGCGAAGAAGAAGACACCTTCGTCACCATATGAGCAGTTCGGCACCACCATGACCATGCAGCTAGAAATACTTTTCACATCTGGCAAAGGCTTAATTAATTGAAAAAGTGGGCGCAAGATGTTACCAGAAAACTCGCTAGCTCCAGCGACTAATCCATCCACCTGACCGTTTTGTAACATCATGGCAGCAAAATAATTAGGATTCTTTAAAATGGTTAAAGCATCTGCGTCTTTAATTCCACGGTAGCGGTGGAGCGATTCTAAGCGGCGCACGAAGAGCGGTAGATCCGAGGCTTCTTCAGGATCAATGATTAAAATATGGTGCAGCGATATGCTGTGTTGAGTCGCAATTTCTTCAATCTCTTCCCGTTTTCCGAGCACCACGGCTGGCCCTAATTTTAGGCGCACAAACTCTGCAGCAGCCTGTAAAATACGGTGGTCTTTTCCTTCAGGGAAAATAATCCGTTTCGGATGACGTTGTAACTTCTGGTAAACCGTTTCAATGAACAATGGCATAATAGGTATATCTAAGCTAATAGCGTTTTACGGAAGAGTCCACTTCCAAGGACCACGAATCGATCCCACCCGCTAAATGCTTCACGTTGATGAAGTTTTTAGATAGAAGATAAAGCCCGGCACGCTCGGATCGAACGCCGTGGTGACAGTACAAAATAATTTCATCTGACGGTAGAAGTTTTGCTAACGCCGACTCGGTAAACGTTGATAAAGGAACCAACTCCGCCTGAGGTAAGCGACACATGTCCCATTCATCCTGCTCCCGCACATCGACTAAACGAAAAGGCAGGTTGTCTTTGAGGCGAGCAACGACTTGAGCCGCAGATAGACTTTCCATCAACAAATTATGCTTCCATTAAGAATGAAAACAAGGAAAAGAACGTAATTAGCGTTTCAGCAATTCAGGATTTTCTCACGTATAAACTTCTCCACCTTTTTCGATAAACTCTTTTGATTTCGCTGCCATGCCCGCTTTCAATGCTTCCTCAGCGGCTAGGTCTTGCTCCTCTGCATATTTACGAACATCTTCCGTAATTTTCATGGAACAAAACTGCGGGCCGCACATGGAGCAGAAATGCGCGGTCTTAGCTCCGTCCTGAGGTAAGGTTTCATCATGAAACTCACGCGCCTTCAGCGGATCTAAGCCTAAATTAAATTGATCTTCCCAACGGAACTCAAAGCGTGCCTTACTCAACGCATTATCCCGATATTGCGCTCCAGGATGTCCTTTGGCTAAATCCGCCGCATGAGCCGCTATCTTGTAGGTGATCACGCCTTCACGCACGTCGTCTTTATTCGGTAAACCTAGATGCTCCTTTGGCGTGACGTAGCACAACATGGCGCAGCCATACCAACCGATCATCGCCGCTCCGATTCCTGAGGTGATATGATCATAGCCAGGGGCTATGTCTGTGGTCAGTGGTCCGAGAGTGTAAAACGGTGCCTCATGACACCACTCTAATTGCTTTTCCATGTTTTCTTGAATCATGTGCATAGGAACATGGCCTGGCCCTTCATTCATCACTTGCACCCCCCGCGCCCACGCACGTTTGGTTAAATCACCCTGCACTTCAAGTTCACCGAACTGGGCCTCGTCATTGGCGTCTGCGATGGAGCCAGGACGGAGCCCGTCCCCGATGGAAAAGCTCACATCGTAAGCTGCCATGATTTCACAAATCTCGTCCCAATGGGTGTAAAGAAAGTTTTCTTTATGATGGGTTAAACACCACTTAGCCATGATCGAACCACCACGGCTCACGATGCCTGTCATGCGCCTTGCCGTCAGCGGAACAAAGCGCAGTAAAACGCCCGCATGGATCGTGAAATAATCCACACCTTGCTCAGCCTGCTCAATTAATGTGTCGCGGTATAAGTCCCAGGTAAGATCCTCTGCCTTACCACCCACTTTTTCTAGTGCTTGGTAAATCGGCACCGTGCCAATAGGCACAGGAGAATTACGAATAATCCATTCACGAGTGGCGTGAATATTTTTTCCCGTTGAGAGGTCCATCACATTATCCGCACCCCAAAAAGTTGCCCAACGCATTTTTTCTACCTCTTCCTCAATTGAAGAGGTGATGGCACTATTACCTATGTTCGCATTAATCTTAACCAAGAAATTGCGACCTATAATCATCGGCTCTAACTCAGGATGGTTAATGTTGGCAGGAATGATAGCACGTCCGCGAGCAACCTCGTCTCGCACGAATTCAGGAGTGATCTCTTTAGGAATGGCGGCTCCGAAAGGATTACCAGGATGTTGCACACGTAAAGAGTTCCGCGCCGCCCTTGCATCCATCTCGATTTGTCCTTGAGCGGACTGTAACTTAGAATTTTCACGAATCGCCACAAACTCCATCTCGGGAGTTATGATTCCTTGTCGTGCGTAATGCAGCTGCGTGACGGGCGTACCTTTAGAAGCGCGGAGAGGTTGACGTTGTTTCTGGAAATTTTGCAGTGAGCCGTTTCTGCCTCCTTTTTCATGAGCCCAGCGAACATGCTCTTCCGTCAGATAACCATTATCAATAGGCTGGAGAGTCCGGCCCTCGTAACTCTCCACATCTCCCCTACCCTTTACCCAAGCTTCACGTAAAGCAGGCAATCCTTTTTCCACGTCCCCATGAAAACTCTTATCCGTCCAAGGCCCGCTTGTATCATAAACGCGCACTGGTTCATTGACCTCAATCTGCCCATTGTAAGCTTTGGTGGGACTTAACGTAATCTCACGGAAAGGCACACGCACGCCCGTCTGTTTTCCTTCCACGTAGATTTTTTCGGAGTTAGGGAAGGACAATTCCGTGCTGCTTGTTTCGATCGTATTCTGTTTCGCAATCATGTTAATTCTTTGGCTGTTTGAACCTGTCAGAATCAAGACCGCGCACCTTAAGAAAAGTGGAAACTCCACTCCCTGCGTCGGCATGATCCGTATCAGGTTCAATGGGTCATCAGGTTAAGCCCTGAACTCTCAGCCTGCGCTTGCAGACTCCCCTAGGTATTAAACGTAACCTCTCCCACTAAGCTGGCAAGAAAAAGCTTCTCTACTCCATCTCTTTAGCCAAGACCTCGTCCCACTTTAGCCCAAAGGTCTCGTAAAACAAACCAATCGCCCGAGGCCTATCCTTCGTCTCCCCAGGAATAAAGACTGTGACTACTTTTAAACCGTGCGCCGTTTTCCCGAATCCATTAAACCAAACCGCGCCCTTTATCGTCCCCGTCTTGCCAAAAAGTTTAGTCCCCTTCTGCGGACTAGGCCAAAACATTGTTTTTTCTAGCGCAGTTTGTAGCTCCTTATTTTTTATCCAGTCGCCCGATGCAATCTTCAGCATCCATGCATGGTTTAAACTGGGAGTCGTTTTCATTAAACCTCCACGCTCGACCAAAGAAAAATCCCGAGCCAACCACGTTTTTATTAACGGTTGCGTAAAAAGCCCTGTCGACTCCACCTGTGCACGCAAGCGTTCATGACCAATCAACGGCGCCATTTGCTTAAAGTAATCGTTACTGGAATAAAACATGGCTTGGGTCAGGGTGATCTTGCGCGGGGTCCGAGGCACGTGAGCATCCTGAACCATTCGCAAACTATCGGCTCTCGTGATCCCCGCATCCAAAGCCGCCCAGCTCAACACCACTTTAAAGGTCGAAGCGGGAGAAACCTCTTGATTTACTAATGCCGCATTACCTCTCAGCGTAGTCTTCCCATCTTGGGTTACTATTACTAAATAATCCTGAGCACTTATCTCACTTGTACCACACAGCCAGAGCGCTATCCAAAGCCTTAACCCAAGCTTAGAACCAAGCTTGACCATACTTTTTCCAAAATTGTATAAAACGCTTCGGTGTGTAATCATCTGGAACAGATACTAGCTCGCTTTTCTCAACAACCTCAACATCTACCTCCCGTCGCAACTCTTTCACCAAGTGTGAGCGCCGATTCTAACATCTACTAATCGCATTACTCCACTGGACGGCAAATCAGCCTATGAAAGTTTTTGTGAAAACAGCGCATCCGCCTCTGCTAGGCTTTTTTTGCCGCCGATGTCGAACCATGTGCCTGGAACTTCCCACGTGTAAAAAGGCAAACGAGGATAGAGCCATTGTACCAAGCGCCCAGGCTGATCGGGATTATTGCCCTCGGCTATGTATTGTTTGATTAAAGGAATGACTGCTTCTGGGTAATAATACAAAGCAATACCAGTTAGCGTGCTTTTAGGTTCGGCGGACTTTTCCTCAAAATGCGTGATTTGTCCTGCTGAATCGACGGATATACTATTATACTTTTTTACTAACTCCCAATCTTTCACGTCATACACTCCGAGCACTGGCCCCTTCTTCTCTGCACAAGCTCGTCCGAAATCGGCTAAGGATTGATCAAAAAGATTATCCCCCGCCACCACCATTAAATCCCCCTTGATCTGCTCGCGTTCAATCACCAAATGGATATCCCCGATAGCTCCTAACTTATCGTCATCTGAAGTCGAACCATCATCGATTATTTTAAAATCATAAGACGCTCCCTTCTTATCGTAACGAGCAGCCCATTCTTCAAAATGCGTAATGAACTTATGGTTCGTCACCACCAGAACCCGTTCGATCCCTCCAATGCCACTCAAATGATCCAAAACGTGATTAATCATCGGACGACCCGCCACGGGCAAAAGAGGCTTAGGTTGATTTAATGTTAAAGGATAAAGGCGAGTGGCATAACCTGCGGCAAGGATAAGAAGTTGCATAATGATAAACTAGTGGCTGAGTAGATTAGTAATTAATCCACGTTTTTTTATGGTTCTTAACCCTTGCAAACTCTCAAAGAAAGTCCAGCTGAGATTGTTTGCACGTGGCCACCTTATTAAAAGGATAAGAAAATAATAATCTACTTCCTTCACTGCCTACCACACGCGCGACAGGCCGTAACGATCAAACACGGGGTTGCGGCTGATGATTTTCCAACCTCTCCGCCGCGCTTGAATTACTTGAATCCGATCAATAGGGTCGCCATGCAACCGATCCAATTCCCGTGCAGCAACAGCATCGACTAACTCGATATTGATGAGCTCAAATCCGTTGTCATCCAGTAAGCGCGGCAAATCCTTTTCGAGATCGTAGGGAAGTTTTAATTTGCCGAGACCCACCTTGATCGCAGCCTCCCAGATGCTCGCTATGCTCACGAAGCAATCTACTTTTTCGTCCAGCATGACTTGCTTCGCCAAGGCTCCGAAATCCTGTCTTCCTTCAAAATATCCTATCCAAGCGTTGGTATCAATGAGGTAACTCACATGTATTCCTTGAAATCTTCGAGTGGCTCATCAAAATCAGGTGCCATATAAAATCCTGAGCCTTTCCCACAACCGAATCCACGTTTCTTTTTGATTTCAATAACTGGTGAGAGCTCCGCCACGCGTTGACCGTGACGGGTAATATAAATACGCTCTCCCTTCTCCACAGCGTCTAATAGCGAGGAGAAATGCGTCTTAGCTTCAAAAGTGCCTACTTCCCTTATTACCATATAATTTAGACTAGTTAGACTAGTCTAAATTGTCAAGCGAATTTTCTCACGGGAAAAGATGAAGATTTTTCGTAAAATTCCACAGACCAGAAAGTGTAGCCAGAGCACCGCCTAGAGCAAACCTTTGCGCTGTAACGAGGCTTCAACAGCTTGATTCATCAGGTGCTCTGCTAGTGGTTTACTTGCTTGATCTAAATCTTGCATGGCTTGTTTAAGCTCGCCGAGGTTTTTATGCTGCATCTTCTGACCTAAATGGCTCAAGGCTTGCTCAACATTTAGTCGGATAGCTTTTTCCAACTCGGCTCCCGTTTGCTGCAACGCTTTTCTAGTGAGTTCTGCTAAACGCTTAGCCTTTTGCTCTGTCTCGATCCATCGCCGCTCCTGCATATCCTCTAAGGCGTGATCGACCGATTCTGAAACCATTTGCTCAACTTTTTCATCAGTCACGTCCACTACGGAACGCATCTCTACTTGCTTCTCTTGACCCGTAGCGGTGTCTCGCACCAGGACATGGAGGATACCATTTACATCCAACTCAAACTGCACCCCCACACGAGCTGAACTTCTCGGCCCTGGCTGGAACTCCAGATCCAGTTCGCCCAGCATCCAATTATCTTTAGCTAACTCTCGCTCGCCTTGTAGGACGCAAATTTTCATGGATCGCTGATCATCCACGGCGTTAGTAAACATTTCTCCAGCCTTCGTCGGAATGGTGGAGTTGCGTGGGATGATAACGTTCATTAAGCCACCAAAAGTTTCAATCCCGAGAGACAATGGCGTGACATCAAGCAAGACCATATCCACGATCGCACCACTTAAGATACCTGCTTGCATGACGGCTCCTTTAGCCACCGCTTCATCAGGATCTAGGCCCACATGAGGTTCACGCTTAAACCACTCTTTAACCAATGCTCTGACCAAAGGCATCCTCGTTTGTCCACCGACGAGAATGACCTGATTCAAGTCCTCTTGCTTAAGCCCTGCATCCTGCAAAGCGCGCAGGCAATGCCTCCTCGTGCGCTCAATCAGAGGACGCGCTAGTTCTTCTAACCCACTTCTACTCAGGACTACTCTGAAATGATAGGAGCCAATAAGAAAGGGGATTTCGCAGATCACTTCGTCATACGTTGAGAGACGAATTTTAGCCGACTCAGCTTCCTCTTTGAGCCGAATCCTGACTGAAGGGCCAGCTTCTAGTTGTTGTTCAACTGGGAGCTGTCCCCACAAGAAATCATAGAGAGCTAGATCAATGTCATCCCCCCCTAAAAAGGTGTCTCCGCTAGTGGCTAAGACTTGGAATACGCCTTCGTTCAGCTCTAGTATGGAGAGATCAAAGGTTCCCCCACCTAAATCATAAACAGCTATCTTAGTGTGTGTCTCCTGACGATCTAACCCATAGGCCAAAGCGGCAGCGGTGGGTTCGCTCAAGATTCTTAACACCTCTAGTCCAGCCAACTCACCTGCCTCCTTCGTGGCCTGACGTTGGGCGTCATTAAAGTAAGCAGGCACGGTAATGACGGCTCGATGCACTTCCCGCTCCAAATAATGCTCGGCTCTGCCTTTTAATTCCTGCAAAACAAAGGCGGCTACTTGTTGGGGTGAGAACGTTAACTCCCCTACCCTCATGGCTACCATCCCCTTTTCATCTGCAACCAATTGATAGTCTTGTTTTTTTTCCGCCACACTTAAATCGGAATAACGTCTTCCCATAAAACGTTTCACTGAGCTAAGAACTCGCTCAGGTGTTTGCGCACGGACTCGGCGAGCTTCGGCACCTACCAATGTCTTTGAGCCGCCCTTAGGCCAAGCCACGACGGAGGGTAGCAGCCGTTGTCCATTAGCATCTGGGATTAAAACGGAAAATCCTGCATCCATCACGCCGACAAGAGAGTTCGTCGTGCCTAAATCTATTCCGATGATGGGTTCCGTAGTCATGTCGTCGTTTTTAGCTAAACAAGATCAATCAACGAGGAGAAACATTTTTTCCTGAACCTGTTCAATCCAGCGATCTAAATATGAAAGTTCGATAATAATTGTCTTAAGCAAATCGACGTCCTTTGGGCTAGCAGTTTGGAGCGTGCCTTGGAGTTGCGTACGGGTGCTTAAAAATTCTGTGAGTAAGTTTTGTAAGGCATCACTTTTTTCTAAAGCTTCGGCCTGTAGCGAGGCCTTTTCTAAAAAGCTCTCTGCCTCAGCACGTTGCTTTAACAAACGGTCCGCGGCAGCAATCAGCCCCCCCGTTTTCATAAAAAAATCTGCTAGGTGCGATGGGACGGCTCCGACTGTGGGGAGTTCAGCTTCCCCCAGAATTTCTAAAAAAAGTCGAACGCGTAGTCGATCCGTGCAGAGCAGTTGATAAGCGGTTTGGAGTTGGGTAAAGGAATTGGGATCATCAGAAGTGGCAGCGTCAGGGTGAAGCTGGGAACTAAGTTGAAGGTATCGTTCCCTGAGGGTCTCTTGATCTAGCCAAGGCGTGGGATCTAGCCCAAAAATCTGGAAGGCGTTCATCCTTAAGCGCTGAAACTTTCACCGCAGGAGCAGTGGGCTTGCGCATTGGGATTGGTGACTTTAAAGCCGCCTTTTTGCAGATCGTCACTGTAATCAACTTCAGAACCACTGACGAATAAAGCACTTTTAGGATCGACCACGACATTGACCTCAGCGGAACGCACGAGGATATCGCGATGGGCTGGGCCGTCCACGAGATCCATTTTGTATTGTAAGCCCGAGCAACCGCCGCCCATCACGGCTACGCGTAGAGCACCTTGGGCGCGACCTTGTTTGGTTAGGAGGGTGGAAACCTTAAAAGCGGCCTTGGCAGAGAGCTTAACGAGTTTTTCGTTACCTACTTTATAATTAACCACAGGTTCAGAAACTAAAGACATGAATAGAACATAGCGCAAAGAACAGGATCGCTCAAGCTTTAGCATTCAAAGAATTACTTTACCAAAACGTGGGAAATAAATTGAGAAAGCGGAATTTGCCAGATACCGAAGATGATTAAGGATGCGGATAGGGTGATGATGAGCAACTTACTCCCTAGACCTAGGACAATTGGAGCCGCTTGGCGTGTGGGTTCTTGCCAATACATTTCACGCGCGATTTTTAGATAGTAATATAATCCAATCGTCGCTCCAATCACGCCCACTGCTAAAAGAGTATAGTTTCCTTTTTCCCAGACGGCTGCAAAGACCCCTAATTTGCCGACGAAGCCAGCTAACGGCGGGATGCCTGCCATGGAGACAAAGGCTAGCGTTAAAGCAAAAGCACATAAAGGTGAACGCTGAGATAGGCCTGCATAGAGGGGAATATCTTCTCCACCAAGGGAGGCTGAGAGTTTATTTATCAGGTAAAAAGCCAGTAGGCTTGCAATGCTGTAAACGCAGAGGTAAAGCAGGACGGCTTGGATGCCTCGCTCGCTAAGACAACTGACACCCATCAATAAAAAGCCGGCGTGGCTGATGCTAGAATAGCCCAGAAGACGTTTCAAATTGCGTTGAGGCAAGGCGGCAAGGTTTCCTAAAAGAATGCTTAACATGGCCATGAGAGCTAGGGCGGAGCCTATAACAAGAGTCATGGAGTCATTTTTAAATCCGTCAAAAGCAAAGACGCGGATTAAGATGACGAAGCCTGCTATCTTCGAGCCTACGGCTAGAAAGGCCGTAATCGGTGTGGGCGCACCTTGATACACGTCGGGTGTCCAGACATGGAAGGGAACAGCTGCCATTTTAAAACCTAGGCCTACGAGAATAAGTAAGGCGGCGAAGAGGAAGCCGGGGTGAACCGGATCCTCGGCTAGTTTGAGGGCTAGGGCAGATAAGGAGGTGCTGCCGACTGATCCGTAAATAAAGGCAATCCCATAAACGAGGAAACCTGTGGAGAGGGCTCCAATAATGAGGTATTTAGCACCTGCTTCGAGCGAGCTGGCACGGTTGCGTTGGTAGGCTACTAGGATATAAAAAGAAATAGTGACCAATTCCAAAGCGATAAAGATGGTCATGAAATTAATGGCTGATGCCAATAACATCATCCCGACTGTGGTGAATAGAGGGATGATGAGAAACTCTGAGCGCCCGAGGGGAAGTTCTTCGATGGTTTCGGAACTCATCCACAAGACAAAAAAGATCGTGATTAAGAAAAGGCGTTTAAAGAGGACGGCGAGGGCATCGACTTGATATAAGTCTTTCCAGATAGCAAGCTCGGGGACGACGGTGCACCATGTACCAATAAGGACTAAGGCGACTCCAGTCATGGCAGCGTAGGCAATCTTACGAGGGGAAACTGTGGGTACAAAAGCCTCGTAAACCAATAAGGCTAGAGCCACAATGAGCAACTGAATTTCTGGCATTAACAAAAGACTCATAAATTCGTAATTAAGTTTATGCTAGGCTCGATCCATTTAATCAACCAAGCGGGATAGATTCCGATAGCTACTAGCATTCCAACTAAAAGGACATAGGGCCAAGTCTCTGCCAATCCCTTAAAATCTTTAACTTCTGTAGGATAGGTTTTCAACTCTCCAAAGAAAATACTACGCACGGCTCTTAGGTAATAAACCGCAGAAATGACAATGCCCCAGATGGCAAAAAAGGTGGTCCAAGGATGTACTTTCCATGCACCGAAGAAGATCAACACTTCACCCGCAAAATTTCCCAGTCCTGGCGTTCCCATGGATGCTAGTGCTCCTGTAATAAAGAGGAATGCAAGCATGGGTGCCTTAATGGCGAGGCCGCCCATGTCTTTAAGTAAGGTGGTGCCTGTTTTTTCACGAATAACGGAGGCCAGACCGAAAAGTAGTGCCGCACTAAGGCCGTGCGAAACCATCAAGATCACAGCACCTGTCAATCCAATAGGAGTTCCACTGGCCAGACCTAAGAAAATGTAACCCATGTGCATTACGCTAGAAAAGCCGAGCATGAGATTTAGTTCTTTTTGCGCTACGGTAACCAGTCCGATGTAGAGAATGTTAACGAGTAGGAGTATTAGGAGAATGTTACCAAATGTTTGAGCACCTTCTGGAAGATATGGCACGACGAGACGAAGTAAGCCGTAAAGTCCAAATTTTTTCAATACGCCCGCATGAAGCATGGCGGCAGGAGCGGGGGCGGCGGCGTATCCTGCTGGTGCCCAGTGGTGAAAGGGAAAGAGAGAAATCAAGATACCAAAACCCATAATGAGTAATGGGTAAATGATATTTTGCATGACAACAGGGATCCGGCCAGAACTTAGTATTTCGTGTATGACTCGGAGATCCATGCTGCGAGCACCTTCAGGCAGCGCAAAGTAGAATCCTAGGATACCAACCAGTAAAATTAAACTACCAGCAGCTAAATATATCGTCATCTGCGTTGCGGCAAATTTCCTATCCTGTCCGCCCCAAATTCCAATGAGAAGAAAGGTTGGGATTAAAGCTACTTCGTGAAAGACGTAGAGGAAAAACAGGTCGAGTGAGAGAAAGGCTCCCATAGCACCACAACTAATTAGAAGGACGCAGATGTAGAACTCTGCCTCGCGCCGCACGTTGAGCGGTGAAACCGCTACCGCAGCTACGGAAACCACGGCGGTTAACAAAATCATGGCTAGGCTCAATCCGTCAACACCGAGCGTTAAGTTGATTTCAAAAAAATTAGGGAGCGAGATGCAGGGAAAGGAGGTAACGAAATGATAGCCTTGCGTATGGGGAATAAAACACGCAACAACAAGAACCAAGGCCAAGTTCAAAACTACAGTGGCAAGAGCGGTCTTGCGCACAGGAGCGCCTAGAGCAATGGCTAAGCAAGCCAGCACGGGGAAAACCACCATGGCAAGGGGTAGATAGTTTAAAAAATTCATAGAGCCACCCTCACTAAAAACCAATAACAGAGTAAGGCTACCCCGAGAATAAACATGACGACGTAAGCTTGCAGGCTACCACCTTGTAGAAGTCTTAATATCTCCCCTGCTCCCGCGGCAGAGATGCTGGTTAAGCGAACGAAAACTCCACCTACGACCCAATAGTCAAACCAACTCAGAGCCTTAGCCAAGACTTGCTGGGGCTTAACGAGGCAGGCCTCGTAGATTTCATCGCTATAAAATTTGTCCCTTAGCAATGGCAGTGAAAAAGGTTCCGCTTTAGCTTTAAGATAAATAAAGAGTGCGCCTGCTGTTCCGGCTAGGAAGCAGGTAATGGATAAGCCCATCACAAAATAAAAGCCACCAGCTTCGTGCGCTACTTTATGTTCGCCGATGTAGTGGTCGATTCCGATTACGCCGCCAAATAAAGAGAGTATGGCTAGCACAATGAGAGGAACCGTCATGACCAATGGTGATTCATGGGCGTGATGAACTTCGTGAGTTCGTTCCTTTCCGAAAAATGCGACTACCACAAGGCGGGTCATATAAAAAGCGGTGAGTAAGGCTGTGAAAATACCAATAGAAAAGACAACAATGTTTTGGTGATAGGCGGCAAAGAGGATGGATTCTTTACTGAAGAAGCCTGATAGGAATGGGAACCCTGTCAGAGCAGCTGTGCCGATTAAGAACGTCCAAAATGTAACCGGCATGTACTTCTTTAAATTACCCATTTTCCAGATGTCTTGTTCATGATGGAGGCCATGGATAACGGAACCAGCCGCCAGAAAAAGGAGGGCTTTAAAAAATGCATGAGTCGTTAGATGGAACATGGCTTCAGTGGTGGCACCTATCCCCACTGCCATGACCATGTAGCCAAGTTGGGATAAAGTTGAATAGGCTAGAATGCGTTTAATGTCGTTTTGTTGAAGAGCGATCAGTGCGGCAAAGATGGAGGTAATAGCACCGATCCACATGATGACATCCAGTGCGCTGACGCTTAGTTCTAAGATAAAGAACACACGACACAGCATGTAAACCCCAGCTGCCACCATAGTCGCAGCATGGATTAAAGCGGAAACGGGCGTGGGGCCTTCCATTGCGTCAGGCAGCCAAACGTGCAAGGGAACTTGAGCGGATTTACCCATGCAACCCATAAATAAACCGAAAGCTACGAGAGCCACTATTCCTGAACTAAACCCAGCTGGCACACCTGATGTAGCCACGATTTCTTTCAATTCAGTAAAATGAATAGAACCGAAGATGGCCCAAGTGCCAAGGATGCCAAGCAAGAACCCGAAATCTCCGATGCGGTTTACGATAAAAGCCTTCTTTGCGGCTTCCGCTGCGCTTGGCTTTTGAAACCAGAATCCGATCAGTAGATAAGAGCTTAATCCGACCAGCTCCCAGAAGATAAACATCATAACAAGGTTATCCGCTAAGACAATTCCTAGCATGGAGAACATGAATAAGGAAAGTTTCGCATAGAAGCGTGAAAGGCTAGGGTCTTGTTCCATGTAGCCATAGGAGAAGATATGGATGAGAAGCCCCACTCCAGTAACCACGAGGAGCATGAGCACGGCTAGATGATCCCCCATTGCACCGATAGTGATTTTTAAACCCGGAACAGCTGCCCAAACGAAGGAACTTAGACCCTCATTTGAGCTGCTAAAAAAAAGTGCGAGCGCTCCCCCCAATGAAATAGTACAAGCCAGAATCGAAGTAAAAACTGAGATTTTTTTATAAGGATGCAGAACTAAGGTAATCAGCACGGCTGCGATTAAAGGAGGAAGTAAGACGATCCAATTCATTACGCTAGAATTTCAAAGAGTTAAGATCATTGACGTTAGTAGTCTGGCGCAGACGGTAAAGGGATACAATCAAGGCTAGCCCAACTGCTACCTCTGCCGCCGCAACTGTAATGATAAAGAAAACCATGATCTGTCCGTCATAATCGCGGGCTGCAGGGCTGAAACGATTAAAAGCTACAAGAGCTAGGTTAGCCGCATTCAACATCAGCTCCAAGCACATATAGATGACCAATATGCTGCGTCGAATCATGACCCCAGCCATACCGATCATGAAAAGAATCCCGCTCAGGGCGAGATAGTGATTTAAAGTGATTTCGGTGAGCCAGTTCATTAGACCTCTCGTTTGCTCAAAAGAACCACACCTAAGGTGGCGACTAACAATAAAACGCCCGTCACAACAAAGGGTAGGATATACTTACTGAAGAGAATCATGCCGATTTCCTTAGCGTCCTGAGTAGAAGCAGTGCCCCAGTGTAAGATGCTTTGTCCGTTCGGTAAGCCGTTGAGAACTATATTAAAGAAGAATCCGAAAATGAGAGACAATATTATAACCAATCCTATTTTTCCGTATGGGATGGGTTTCTTCTTCTCAGCTTTAATGTCTAAAAGCATAATGATGAAGAGGAATAAAACCATCACTGCACCGGCATAAACAATGATCTGCACGGCGGCTAAGAAGAAGGCCTCAAGGGTGATAAAAAGAGCTGCTAAAAAAACAAAAGTGCCAACAAGGCATAAAGCACAGGCCACGGGATTACGATTAAAAATAACCGCTAACGCCGAGCCTACCATACCGATTGCGAATATCCAAAAAAACAGTGCTTCCATCTGAGAGTTGTGTTGAGAAAAAATGAAGAGGGATGATTCGTCGGTCAATCTTAAATTTGAGCGATTAGCATTTTACTTGTTAGCCCACTTTTTGATCGGCATAGGAGTAACTCCTCCCATTTCGTAAAGCTTCTCCTTGTTATGCACCATGCTCTTACGATCATAGGAAGTAATGATAGGGAACTCTTTCTTCAAGAAAATGGCTTCTTCGGGACAAACTTCCTCGCACAAGCCGCAGTAAATGCAGCGGATCATATCTATCTCAAACTCTTTAGGTGCCTTCTCTACCTTGGCATTGGGGCTATTGAACGGGATGCTGCCTGGAGTGATTTTAATAGCGCGTGGAGGGCAAACAAACTCACAAAGTTGGCACGATACGCATTTTTCCCGATTCTCTTCATCTTTCACCAAAGTGGGTGCTCCACGATAGCCGTCGGGCATGGTCCATTTTTCTTCAGGGTACTGCATCGTAACCATCCCCGTGGATGACATGTCCATCAAGGTGCGGTCCGCTGGCTTGATTCTGCTCAAGCCAAGAAAACCTTTAATCGAACGACGAAAATGTTTTAGCGTTATAGCGAGGCCACCCACTATAGAGGGAAGGTAAAGAGCTTCGATAAAAGTCAGGGGTTTGCGATTAACGATCATAGGATATCAAAAACCTACTAAAGATAAGTCAGCTTGCAATGCCTATGATGAGAAAAGTTAATTTCTTTTAAATGAGCACCTGTCTTTAAGATTCTGTCGCAGGAAGATAAGATGTTGGTCAGCGTTCCGCACATTTGTGAGTAAGTATCCTTAACTTCTCCTTACTGACTTTGCTTATTGAATCGAAATTGAAGCAAAATCCAAGAAAATTCTTCATGTCCCTAACTCAAAAGTAAGAAGCGTAGGTAGTCAATCGCCAGAAACAACATCTTTACTTAAAACTTTGTCACTTTAACCTATTTTTATGAAATGGTTGCCACTTCTTGTTGCCTTATTCATTGGGGTTGTGCTTGGCGCACTTAGTGTGGTTTTTATTACTCCTTTACAACCATCGCACTCCCTCCTGATAAAAGCGGATGCCACACTTAAAACAAAGGAACTGGAAGTTCAAGCACTTGAAATTCAATTATCTAAAGCGGATGCAGAACAAAAAACGGCTCTAGAAAAACAGGTTTTCTTACAAGAGCAGGTTACTCAACTTGAAAAGAAAACTAAGTCCGAGCCGAAGGAACCCGCAAATAATCTCTTGGCCTCGATAACAAGTTCCATGCTCAAACAGCAGTCCGAGACAAAAATCATAGCTCTCAAAACAAGGCTTAAACTCAGCCCTAGCCAGGAGGCTGCTCTCCGACTCTTTATGGACCAGGAGGCGAAGCAGCAGCAGGAGATGACACAGGAAATGTTTTCAGGGAAAATGCCCTCGAAGGAGGAATTGGGGAAAATCGGAGCTTCTAAAAAAAATTTAGACGATACACTGAAAAGTATTTTAAGCCCCGAGCAGATGAAGGATTATGAAACGTTTCAGACCGAAGAGAAATCCCAGCAAAACGAAACCATGGCTCAGTATGGTCTTAGTAAAATCACAAAGCTGTTCCCCTTAAATGAAGATCAGAAAGATAAGGTTTATGGCATTCTTTACAAAGAAAGAGATTTCAAGCCCGACCTAAAAGGTGTAGATCCGAAGTCCATGTCCGAAATAATGGCAAAAAAAAGTCATGAGAATTTAAAGAACCAGCTTCAAACAGTGCTGACGCCAGAGCAAGTGAAGATTTGGGAGGAGCAGGAGCTGGCGCAGATGAAGTTGCAAGAGGAGATGGTGAAAAAGTTTACGCCTCAATAGTCATTCTAACCCTCTTTCCAATGGCGAAAGGGCTTTCTCGGTTCAACCTCAACGGCGTGGGGGTGAATGGGACTGGTGTCTAAAACCATGACAGGCTTTTTATTAAGCTCGAAGAAATCGGGTAACTTTTCTTTCCAATAACCCGTGTGCCCGTCGGCGTGGGGACCAACGAATTCTAATGATCCCGGCTCAAGCTGCACGACTTCTTTCATGGTGAGCAAGGTGTTCCAAGGATGATCGTCAATGCGCTTTAGTGTGTAGCCGAAGTGAGGACTAGGAACGAACCAAGGTGTTTTCATTTTAGGGTATCTCAGGCTAAGAAAGCATGTTCGGAGCGTATGTTATTTAAGAGAGAATAAAGCGAGGTCATCAATCTGTCACGCAGGGGTATGGCTAGCGCAGCAATTTTTCGTTGCTCCTTTTCATAGTCTTTTCTCCCCTGCTCTGTCTCAATCTGTATGGGCTTAAAACCATACTCCTTTAAGTCGTAAGGGCTAGCGCGCATGTCGATTTTTCTAGCTTCCATGGCTAATTCAAACGTATCGGCAAGAAGCTCCGAATTTATCCAAGGCCAAAACTTGGAGGCCCATTTATACAAATCCATATTCACGTGGAGACAGCCGCTTTGTTCCATATTGAGACGTTCATCCCACGAAGGTTGCACGGAATTTAAGGGGCGAGCCTTTTGGGTGAAGAAGCGGAAGGCGTCGTAATGGGTGCAGCAGATGCCCTGCGTTTCCACGACGCGGGCGATTTCTTCTAGGCTGAGACGTAAGGGAACGGAACCTTGGTAGCGGAATTCTGGACTGCGATAAACCATAGCCCATTCGTGCAATCCGTGGCAGCCGAATCGAGCGGGGCGTTGTTGCGTTTCCGCTAAGAGATTGATGATCCATTCTAGGGATTGGACTCTTCTGGGATTTAGCTTACGGAGGGAGAGTTCCACACCTTCAAAAGTTGTTTCCCATTCTAAACTAGGGAGTGCGTGCTCTGCTGAGTGTTCCAAAGTGACGCCTTCTCCAGGACTCCAAATGGCAAGGTTGGTCGAGCGAAAGGAGTAATATTCAAAGAGGAAATCAAAAACAGGATGCTTCACGCCATGCGAACGACGACGTAGGTGTTCATGCAAAAGCGCATGAACTCGAAGCTTATGGCAGTTTTTTCGTTCTACCCATTCAGATGTCCTCAGAAGGTTCACGTGTGTATTAGGCCTTCAGGAGGATCATCCGAAGTTTAATCAAGATATGCCGAGCTTTAGTTTGCCGTCTGGTGTAATCATGGACGGATTCCATTGCGGCTCCCAAACTATTTCAATGTTGGCCTCTTTGATTTCCGTTAGGGTAACGAGTTTAGATTTAGCATCGGCAGCGATAGAAGGTCCCATGCCACAACCGGGAGCAGTTAAGGTCATTTTAATTTCGACTTTTTTACCTTCGCTTACATCTTGCAGTTCCATACTGTAAACTAAGCCTAGATCCACGATATTGACGGGAATTTCTGGATCGTAACAAGTTTTCAACGTTATCCAAACTCTATCTGTTAAAGGAAGCTCAGCATTACATTTGTCTTGCTTCTCGGAGGATTGTTGACCCAGTGCGTCGGCGTCTTGACTGGCGACGCGGTAGAGCCCGCCCAGTTCAGCCACATGTATGGTGTAACTACCGCCGAGAGATTGCGTGACGGAGACAGGCGAACCTTTTTTTAAGGCAACACTGTTTCCATTAGGAATTTGCACTGCTGTTATATCGCGACCTAACACTACTTGATCTAATGAATCCATAGCTTCATCTTGTCGAAAGAACCAACTTAGTCAACGACTAGGGGGACAATTAACTTTATTAACGGCCTAATATTTTCGTGCGAACGGAGGCGATGGCGTAGTCCCGATTCAGCTTGGCGATAAAGTCAACACTGATACCTTTCGGGCAAACGGCTTCACAGACGTAGGTGTTACTGCAGTTACCAAAGCCTTCTTTGTCCATTTGCTCTACCATGTTGAGGACGCGGACATCTTTTTCTGGTTGACCTTGAGGCAGGCTGTTCAGGTGAGCAGCTTTAGCCGATACGAAGAGCATGGCAGAAGAGTTCTTGCAACCTGCTACGCAGGCGCCGCATCCGATACAGACAGCGGCGTCCATAGCCATGTCGGCACTAGACTTAGGGACGAGGACAGCGTTAGCGTCAGGCGCGGAGCCTGTTGAGACGGAAACAAAGCCACCGCTCTGGATGATGCGATCAAAGGCGGAGCGGTCCACGATCAAATCTTTTATAACAGGGAAAGCTTTGGAGCGGAAAGGTTCAACTGTAATTAAATCACCTTCTTTAAAGCTGCGCATGTAGGTTTGACAAGTGGCCACTTTACCTTCGGGGCCATGGGGCTCCCCGTCGATCATGAGGCTGCAGCTACCACAGATACCTTCGCGACAGTCGTGCTCAAAAGCAATAGGCTGGCGTCCCGTGAGGGTAAGGTCTTCATTGACGACGTCTAACATTTCCAAAAAGGACATATTGGTATTGAGATTATGAGCTTCATAGTCTTCAAAGTGCCCTTTTTTTGTATCAGAAGGCTGTCTCCAAACTCGAAGGTTAACATTCATTACTTATAACTCCTCTGAGACATGTGAACTTCTTCATAGACAAGCGGCTCTTTATGAATCTTAGGGCCTGCGCCATTCCCGTACTCCCAAGCAGAGACAAAAGAAAAGTGGTCATCGTCACGTAAGGCCTCACCTTCATCGGTCTGATGTTCGGCACGGAAATGTCCACCGCAGGACTCCGCGCGTTCTAGGGCGTCACGACAAATCAGCTCACCTAATTCTAAGAAATCAGCGACGCGTCCAGCCTTTTCGAGAGCCTGATTGAGCTCTTCTTCATCACCCGGAACATTGACATTTTTCCAGAATTCTTCACGTAAGGCAGGTATAAGCTGGAGAGCTTTTTCTAGACCTTCTTTAGTGCGTTCCATGCCGCAGTAGTCCCACATGATTTTCCCTAACTCTTTATGGAATGAATTAACGGTGCGGGTTCCTTTAATTGCAAGAAGGCGGTCAATTTGCTCCTTCGCCTGTTTTTCTGTCGTAACGAATTCGTCCTGTGTTTTAACGGGCCGCTTTTCCTTGGTGGTGGCAAGGTAAGTATTAATGGTATAAGGGAGCACGAAATAACCGTCGGCTAAGCCTTGCATCAGGGCACTAGCTCCGAGGCGATTGGCTCCATGATCCGAAAAATTAGCTTCGCCGATCACAAACAAGCCGGGGACATTACTCATTAATTCGTAATCGACCCATAGCCCACCCATCGTATAATGAATGGCTGGATAAATGCGCATGGGTTGATCATAGGCACTTTCGCCAGTGATTTCTTTATAGATATCGAAGAGGTTCCCGTATCGCTCTTCAATTTTTTCACGACCAAGGCGGTTGATCGCATCTGAAAAATCTAGGTAAACCCCTAAACCTCCGGGCCCTACTCCGCGGCCTTCGTCACAAACTTCTTTAGCAGAACGAGAAGAAATGTCCCGAGGAGCTAAATTCCCGTAGCTAGGATACTTTCTTTCTAAGTAATAATCGCGATCTTCCTCAGCGATCGAAGCGGGTAGCTTGTCTGTGTCTTCTTTATTTTTAGGCACCCAGACACGACCATCGTTCCGAAGGGACTCGGACATGAGCGTCAATTTAGATTGGTAATCACCAGACACAGGAATGCAGGTAGGATGAATCTGGGTGTAACAAGGATTCGCAAAATAAGCACCACGTTTGTGAGCACGCCAGATGGCCGTCGCATTAGAGAGGCGTCCGTAAGTGGAAAGATACCACGCGTTCCCATAACCACCTGTGGCGAGAACGACGGAATCCGCTGCGTGAGTTGTAATCTCACCTGTGACTAGGTTACGTGTGACGATACCCTTGGCATGGCCGTTGACGATGACGAGATCCAACATTTCATGGCGCAGGAATGACTCAACTGCGCCGAGACCAATCTGACGGCTTAAGGCTTGATAAGCACCGAGAAGTAGTTGCTGACCGGTCTGGCCACGCGCATAAAAAGTTCGAGAAACTTGAGCTCCACCGAAAGAACGGTTATCGAGCAAGCCACCATATTCACGGGCGAAAGGCACTCCTTGGGCGGCACATTGGTCGATGATATTGGAGCTTACTTGTGCGAGACGATAGACATTGGATTCGCGGGCACGGAAGTCGCCGCCCTTGATCGTGTCGTAGAAAAGGCGGTGCACGCTATCGCCATCATTACGATAATTTTTAGACGCATTGATCCCGCCTTGCGCTGCGACGCTATGAGCGCGACGAGGGCTGTCGTGGTAGGAAAAAGATTTCACTTTGTAGCCCAGCTCGGCTAAGGAGGCCGCTGCTGAAGCTCCAGCTAGGCCTGTGCCCACGACGATAATTTCATATTTTCGCTTATTACTTGGGGCGACAAGTTTGGAATCTCGGATGTAATTATCCCACTTTTGCGAAAGCGGGCCTGCTGGTGTTTTACCGTTTAAATCCATGGTTATTTTACCAATCTGAAAAGAACAGCTAACGGCACAGCTGCCATGCCTAAAAATATAAGGAAGGAAATGCCGTACGCTGCTTTATTAAGCCAAGGGCCAGAGCGGGCATTACGAAAACCTAGTGATTGAAACATACTTGAAAAACCATGACTAAGATGCCAGCAGAGCAACCCAACAGAAAGAACGTAGAAACCAGATATCCAAATATTACTAAATCCACTCACCACCATGCTGTAGACATCGTATCGCCCCTCTGAATCCAAGGGTAATGAATGAGCATTGTAGGCAGTGCCGATGGCTCCGACCGTAAAATGTAAAATATGGAAAACCACGAAAGCCAAAACAATGATACCACTTAAAATCATGGTGCGTGACGCCAATGTTGACATCTTCTTCTCTTTTTTATAATCCACGCCGCGCGCCTTACGATTATCTCGAACTAAGGAAACAGCAGCAGCGAGGTGCAGGACCACCATCGCTATCAGCCCCAATCGAAAAGCCCAGAGGACTTCGGGTGAGGTTTTAAGAAACTTAGCATAAGCATTGAGTGTATCTTGGCCGATGAAAATTTGTAAATTTCCCAACATGTGGATAATAACAAACCCTATGAGGGCAAAGCCCGTAATTCCCATGATATACTTCCTTCCGATGGAGGAAGTAAAAACTTGTGTAAGTGCATTCATAGTTGGCGATTGATCAAATGGTAACGAAGACTTAAATAAAGTAAATGTTCATGAGCTGATGTCAAAACTTCAGGTCAAAAAAGTTAATGTTATTAGCAGCCCTCTTTGAGACCCATACTCACTAATACGTGAAATAAATCAACTTCTGGTCTCTGCACTAGCCCCACTTGCCACCCAGCCTTCACTGCACCTAATTGATCAAAATCAGGTTCATCACCGATAAGCACTGCTTGCGACGCCTTTATTTTAAAGCGTTCCAGAGCTATATTAAAAATGAGAGCGTGTGGTTTTTCTACCCCAACCTCGCTAGAAATTATCATATCTTCAAAATAAACGCCTAACTCTAAGCCTTGCAGAATTTTCCTCAGACGTAAATCCCAGTTAGATAAAATCCCTAAGCGATAGCCCTGATTCTGCAAAAAAATAAGGCATTCCTCGACCTCTGGAAAGATCCGCCATACTTCGGGACGTTCAAACCAGTTGTACAATTCCTCAAAATAATCATCAAAAGGAAAAGTATCTGACAATGCTTGATTTTCCCATGTTTTACGCACCAAGCTTTTCCACCAGGCTTTATCATCTTGCACGCGTGAGCCTAAAACAGGGTCGCGAGACTTCACCTCTTTCCACGCTGCTTTAAAACCCTCCTGCAAAACTAGTTCATCCGCCTTAACGCCATAATGACTAGCCATCTCTGCATAGTAATAACCTACGGGGCGAGCCGTACGAATCAGGGTGCCGCCGACATCAAAAAAAATAACTTTACCCATTAAGTCCTAACTCATGAGCTTTGTCATGAAGATGCGCCAGAACTTCACCTGCTAAATAAAGAGAGCCCACAATCAATAGGCTACGTCCATCGTTTTTAGCCTCCATTAATGCTTCTGGAACAGTCATGTGGCAACGAATGCGAGCATTTTGGAAAAGGGTTTGCATCTGTTCAGGTTGAACCGTGCGCTTTGTCAGTAAAGGAACTAAATGAACAAGGAAATCATCTCGATCCAAAAAATGCACCATAGCCTCCACATCTTTATCAGCCACGCAGCTAAAGAGTATTTGCTCGGGCTCTGTCCCGAACTCCGCCCGCCATGCTGCTAAGGCAGTTTGGATCCCGGCCGCATTGTGTGCCCCATCAAGTACCCAATTTGGATTCTGACCTAAAATTTGAAAACGCCCTGGCCAAGTAACCTGCTCTAGGCCTTCCCTACGTGCTTGCATAGGAATCGTCCAACCTAGCCCCTCAAGAACGCTGCACGTTTCTAAAGCGAGGTGGGCGTTTTCTTTTTGGTATTCTCCACGTAGTCCTAGATGCACTCCTTCGATATCCTGCCTAGGATAAAAAACCTGACACCCCAGCTTTTCCGCTTGTTTACGTATGACTAAACCAGCTTCTGAAGTGGGATCTCCCGCCAGAATCAGGGGTTTACTTGTCTTTAAAATACCCGCTTTTTCTGCTGCGATTTCTCCTAAGGTATTTCCCAAGTAATCCATGTGATCCCAACCTATTTGGGTGATAATACAACATTCTGGTTCGACAACATTAGTCGCGTCAAGCCGACCGCCTAGGCCTGTTTCCCAAATAACTATCTCCGTTTTTTGTTCAATAAAAAATAATAATGCCATAGCCGTGGTAAATTCAAAAAAGGAAACATTCTTTAAGTCCTCTTGTTCATGAATTAAGGCTCTAATTTTTAACGTGTAGCGCACCACATCTTCCCTCCCGATAGGCACACCTGCTACACGGATTCTTTCACTAAAATCTACGAGGTGGGGGGATGTATAGAGTCCTGTGCGCAATCCAGCATGACGACAGATGGATTCTAAAAAAGCGGCCGTAGATCCCTTACCATTTGTGCCGGCGATGTGGACGAAGCAGAGTTCTTTTTCGGGATTGCCCAGAGCTAAGCAGAGCGCACGCATAGTCTCCAGTCCTAGCCGGATGCCGAAGCGATGAAGACCGCATAAATAATCAACGCATTGCTGATAAGTCATAGCTCCAGACTCGTCGTCTTGTGGCATTTATTTTGCGCCGAAGTAGCGCAGGAATTTAGCCAAAGTTACCCGCATTTCCTTACGATCTACGATGTGATCAACTAGTCCGTGTTCCACACAAAATTCTGCTGTTTGGAAACCTTTAGGTAATTCTTGTTGTGTGGTCTCTTTTATCACTCGAGCACCTGCAAAACCGATCATGGCCTTAGGTTCTGCTAAAATCACGTCTCCTAAACAAGCAAAGCTGGCCATGACGCCAGCCATGGTAGGATTGGTCAAAACCGAAATAAAAGGCTGCTTTTTTTCCGCCAAGCGGGCTAGAGCTCCGCTGGTCTTAGCCATTTGCATAAGACTAAACATACCTTCATACATGCGCGCTCCGCCTGAGGCCGAAAAGACAATGACGGGCTTTTTTTTGTCAACGCCACGTTCGATAGCGCGTGTGATTTTTTCCCCCACGACGGAACCCATGCTGCCGCCGAGAAAGTTAAAGTCCATCGCCGCTAGGGAAACTTTAATCCCTTCGATCTCACCCCAACCTGTCGTAACTGCATCTATTAGTCCCGTTTTCTCTTGGTAATTTTTTAACCGATCTGGATAACTCGTCACACCAGTAAATTTTAAAATATCGACTGAGGATAAATTTGCATCCAGCTCATCAAAACTGCCAGGGTCACAAACGCTGAGCAAGCGATCCCAAGCACTGATCGTCATGTGGTGACCGCACTTCGGGCAGACCATGAGATTTTCTTCCAGCTCCTTATTAAAAATGACTTCCCCGCAGGCTGGGCACTTCGTCCAGAGACCTTCGGGAATATCCTTCTTCTTTGTGCGAGATGGGGTTTTGCCGACATTGAGTGGTTTAGGAAAGACAGCCATAAAAATTTGTTAGCCACGCGCCACGGTTAGTGCCGAGAGTGAACTTGCTCCTGCTTGTTTAAGAATCTGGGCACAGGCATTGACCGTTGCTCCCGTAGTAAATACATCATCTATAATTAACAGCTTCTTACCCTGAAGGTCAAACTCGCTCTTTAACTCAAACGCATTCATCTGGTTACGTAAACGTTCACTACGCCTTAACTTAGCCTGCGCCTCCGTTTTCTTCACCCGCTTCAACACATTCATCACAGGTAATCCCACCCTTTTCCCTAATGTTCTCGCCAGTTCCTCGGCCTGATTAAACCCACGTTCTCGTTTCCGCAAAGGATACAAGGGGACAGGAACCAAGGCGTCCCAAGGCGTTAAGTCATCCTTGTAAAAACGATCAAACCCATCTTTTAACCAAACCGCTAATTGCGGTAAGTGATGGAAATGACCGTTATATTTAAACTCGTGGATTAATTCCCTCACCTCTCCTTGCGCTCGATAAGCCGCCCGTGCCCGCGCTATGTGCCAACGTCGCCCTGCACAATTGCTACATCGGAATTCCCCCTCCATTTCCCCCTCATAAGGCTCGCCACAGCGCAGACAAAGATGCTCCGAGGTGCAAGGTAAATCGTGCGCTAAGGGCTCCACTGGATAAATCAAATCCAGCACGCTCTTAACCCATATATTCATGAGAACTTAACCGACTTCTGGTCACGCCGCACTGACCAGAGTAAAACTCCTACTAACATGCCGATCAGCATTAACTCTGCCGCAAGACCCGAAAGAATATCCGGCTGAAACCACCATGACCCCTCACCACCTCTCCAATCTGTCGCTTGATTGAAGGTCTTTAAACCCAACACCCACCCCGCATGCAAACCCATGCAGCCCCATAAAGTTTCTTTTTTATAAGCTAAGGCACACAGCACCACGCCCACTAAAAATAAGGAAACCCAACGCAAGGCTAGCATCTCCATATTTCCTAATTCTCCTAACATCAATCCCCACGATTCAAACCCACTCAACCATCCGATTTCCCCCGCAGGATTGACCGCTTTTAGATAATGCGTGGTGGAGAAAAAAAATGAGGTTAATACGGCTACCCACACAGGCCGCTGTGGGACGATCTTTAATAGAGCGAGAAAAAGCACGCCTCTAAATAAAATTTCTTCCAGAAATCCGATCAATCCTGCGCTTAAGCCAAATCCTAATAAGCGAAAAAATACTCCATCTCCCCGCCAACCCCAGACCCTGTCTCCACTTAATAACTGCACGACAAACAATCCTCCCACGCTTAGTAAACCCAGAGCTAACCACCACAATACATCTCCTTTTAACTCCGTGACTTTATGCATGCCTACTTCTTTCCACGTTCGAATCCCCCAAAAGCGCGCTAAAGGCCAGAGCAACACCAAAGCCGAAATCATCAACGCCCGATTAAAAACGCGTCGGAAGGGAACCTGTCCTGCGGCAAAATATTCCACCACCGCATAAGCCCACGGGGTGACCAATGCACTTAAAAGGACGATTCCGCCAAAGAAAAAAAGCAGGCCCAACAACACACGACGCATTCCTTTATAGTGTAGCAATTTCAGCCACCCGCAATTCTTTCTTGCCTGAGTCACGTCTCCCCCCGATGATGTGCGCAGTGAAAATTATTGCCCCTCTCGAATTTGAAAAGCCCATCATCGAACTAGAAAAGATGTTGTCCGAGCTCAAAGACCACTCGGATGAGCATAAAATGGATTTCGATCCCGAAGTTGCCAACCTCACTGAAAAAATTGAGATCACCCGCCGCCATATTTACGCAAACCTGACCCCTTGGCAACGGGTTCAAATCGTTCGCCACACCCAACGACCTTATACATTGGATTATATTCCCCGTATTTTCACTGATTTCATTGAACTCCACGGTGACCGCGCTTACGGTGACGATAAAGCCCTCATCGGCGGACTCGCCTTGCTCGACGGAGAGCGTGTCATGATCATGGGTCACCAAAAAGGTCGCAATACCAAAGAAAATCTCATGCGTAACTTCGGCTGTGCGCACCCAGAGGGCTACCGCAAAGCCCTGCGCCTTATGCGGCTCGCTCATAAATTTCAAATCCCCGTCATCGCTCTGATCGATACTCCTGGAGCTTATCCTGGTGTCGCCTCAGAAGAACGCCAGATTGCCGAAGCGATCGCCGTTAACATTCGGGAAATGTTCACCTTTGAAGTCCCTATCATTGCCGTTGTCATCGGAGAAGGTGGTAGCGGCGGAGCTCTCGGCATCGGCGTGGCGGATAAAGTTCTGATCCTAGAAAACGCCTACTATTCCGTTATCTCTCCTGAAGGCTGTGCTGCCGTGCTCTGGAAAGACCGAGCCTTCGCCCCGAAAGCGGCAGCGGCCTTAAAAATGTCTGCTCCTGACTTACTTGAAAGTGGCTTGGTGGACGGTATTCTGCCAGAACCTGAGGGTGGTGCCCACCATGACTGGGATCTCAGTGCCGAGACCGTTAAAAAAGCCCTTCTTAAACACCTAGCCCCTTTACAAAAATTATCTACAAACCAGCTCCTGCAAAAACGCTACGACCGTTACCGCAACTACGGCATGTTTAACGAATAATAACGGGACGTGGGATGAACTAGAGTTCTTAGTTTCTTCCTAAATTGAGATAGTGGAAGACTCTTCCCTTATGCGATACTGCGTTGCGTCGAGGTTCTTAAACGAATGAGCAAGCCCGTGTGGGAAACATGCGGTGCGGAGAGGATTCGAACCTCCGGTAGGTTTTACCCTACAACAGTTTAGCAAACTATCGCTTTAGACCACTCAGCCACCGCACCAGGTCGAATGAAGAATGTGCCAGCATCTCTTTAAAGGGACAATAAGAAAAATCACTTCACTCAATAATAATATCGGGCGTGATTCCTTCTAACATAAAATTACGTTCCAATTTATGTCTCGGAGTAGGTGATTCCAGATGGAGAAGTTTGCGACGATTTTTTATGGCTTGGCGATAAACTCGGAGGTAATCGGGGATAGATTTGTCCCAAGAAAAATCACAGGCCATGGCTTCTTGTTGCATGGAATGGATATGTTCAGGTCGATTAACCCACGTGTCGAGAGCCCAGCCTAAGGTGTCTTGTAAAGCTTGCGAGGTGGGTTCGCTAAAGGTAAAGCCTGTGCCACTGCCATCATCGCGGTTATAGGCTTTAACGGTGTCTTTTAATCCACCGGTCTCGCGAACGATGGGGAGGGTGCCGTAGCGCATGGAATACAGCTGCGTCAGGCCGCAGGGTTCGTAAAGGGAAGGCATGAGAAAGAAGTCGCTTCCGGCCACAATGCGGTGACTTAGTTCGTTCGAAAAACCAATGACAGTTCCAACTTTTCCTGAGAAACGCAGTGCTAACCAGCTAAAATAATCTTGGATATGCGTGTCGCCCGTGCCGAGGAGAATAAGTTGAAAATCCATTTGCTCAAGAGCATGAGTCAACATGCCACGCAAGAGGTCGGTGCCTTTCTGCTCTACGAGCCGACTCACGAGGCCGATGATAGGAGCTTTCGATTCGGTTAGGGCAAATTGTTCTCGTAGATGACGTTTACACTCGGCCTTGCCAGACATTGCGTCGGCGGAATAATTCGTCGTGATTAAGGGATCGTGACGTGGATCCCACTGTGTGTAGTCGGCTCCATTTAGAATTCCAAAAACGTCAGAGGCGCGGCGATTGAGGTAGGGAGCTAGACCCATGCCTCCGCCTGAGGTGAGAATTTCTTCCGCATGGGTGGGGGAAACCGTGGTGAGAGCGTCGGCATACCAAACGCCCGCTTTAAGTAAATTAGCTCTGCCATGATCTTCAAAGATGTCAGGTTGAAATTGCTCATTACCGAAGCCCATGTAAGGAAGCACGGAGGCATCATAGACGCCTTGGTAGCCGATGTTATGAATGGTGAGAACAGAAGCCGTTGCGGAAAGCGGGGAGAGGACTCGATCCCATGTTTTAAGATAAGCGGTGATCGGCGCAGTGGACCAATCATGTACATGGATCACGTCAGGAATCCAATCAAAGTCTTTACATAGCTGAAGGCAAGCCTTGGAAAAAAGAGCGTAGCGATAAGCGTTGTCGCCGTATTCTTGATTATTTTCGTCGTAGATACCGCCACGCCCGAAGAAGTCCTCATGCTCAACCAGCCACACTGGCACCAAACCATCAAGCTCACAGGTAAATACTCCCACCCAAGATTCCAAGCCACCGAGATGCACGCAGGCAGGGGCTTTAAAGGTTATACCGTATTTTTCGCGATTGATACTTCGATAGAGAGGTAGCACGATCCGAGCGTCGTGCCCTGCGTTCTTCAGTTCCTTGGCTAGTCCAGCCACGACATCGCCTAAGCCGCCTGACTTAGCGAGAGGCGCACATTCGGAAGCGGCCAGAAGTATTTTTAGGGGATCAAACTTTTTCATGTTAGCGTCCATTCTGCTACGAGGCTTGCAGAACACTAAAGCCTTAGCCACAGAAAAATGGTATCAGCTTGAGTAAACCCTGTTCCCTAACAGCTTTATAATAACAATTGTGATCATTTAGCCTATCGGCCACTTAAATGCCATGGAAACAGCAACTTATAAATGCTACTAGTTCAAATACTGCTCTTGACTTTCAAAGCTAATACTGCAAGATAAATAATTATGAAGCTAGTACTAAAAATTGTTGTTTCCCTTAGCCTACTTATCACAGTTGCTATCACAAATCTGCAAGCTACGACATTGGCCGTTAATAGCTTAGGAGAATTAGAGGTACGTGATGCTCAAAGTCAGCTTGTTACTATTTTAAGTAATGGCACTATCTCGAAAACAGTTAAAGCCGATAACCAAGCTTTTAAAATCTCCTACGGTAAGGATTTAAAAAATCGCCTCACTTCTATTATTTATCCCGACCCCGATAAACCTCAGAACATCTCTCTCAACATCTATGGCCAAGACGTGCAGATTAGTTCAGATGCAGTGCTCACCATCGTAGCGGACAGTGATATGAGCATGGTGACGATGCAATCGGGCATCTTAGGTAAAGTCACGGTCGCAGGCTCTGAACTAGGTAGAAGCAGTTCGGTTCAAGTTAAGAATGGATCTGTTGTATCTTATATTCCGCCTCCAGCCGCCCCTCTGAATGTCATGCCACCTGCTACGGCCTCTAAATCCACTACAGCTACTTCTGACATCAGCTCTTTCAACCTTACCGACATGTCTTCAACCCCGACCAATTACGAAGGCGGAACTGCTCGCAGAGTAGAAGGCGATGTCATGATCGCTCCCGCTGGCGTCGATGTGGTTGATGCCGTGAGATCCTCCCCGGTTCCTCCGCGCCTTTCTGAAGGTAAGTCGATAACCCCCGGCAGCACCATACAGACGGGTCCTACCGGTATAGCCTTTATCAGCCCCTTCCCTGGTGCTGTTGTGGTAGTAGAGCCCAACTCTATTGTTAAATTTGAAGAATTAGAAGCCACACTTGGTAACCGTAAAATGGTAGCCAATGTTAAGCAAGGCTCGATCGTTTCCATCATCAAAGGGATTAACCCATCAGAACTCGACTTCCGAGTAAAGACACCCCATGGCGTAGCTGCTGCCCGCGGCACCATTTATTCCGTGACTAATAACGGGCCAAACTCCACCGCAGTCGTAAGTGATGGTGTGGTTAAGGTTACTAGTTACGAGCAAAATCCATCTTTGACTAGCGTAACTGAAGAAACACTAATTGAGGATTATTTCCCTAGAAGTTCTTTAGCCTATATCGAGCATTTTGCCAAATTAAGGCAAGTAACCATAGGTCAAAACGTAGTCAATGTCGTAGCTGGAACAGAATTAACTTATGCTGGAGGCACAACAAAAGAGGCGGATCCGGATAGAAATGCAAGAAATCTAGACGCTGCCAATCGAGCTAAATCCTTTTTAGGTACCGGAGGCCCGGGCGGCTCTTCTGTAACCCCCCAAGGCCCTATTCTTCCAAATTTACCTCCAACTACGAGTCCTGACCTGACTCCCGCTCCGATGACACCAGTCGGGCCCTAAGTCTTAAGACCTGATGTCCACAAAAAACCGCACCCTCAGAAGTGCGGTTTTTTAGTATCTACCTAAAATCTAGATTAGACCTCAAAAACGTCAGGTGCCAGAGTTAAATTCTTAATCCCTTTTTTGCGGATCACGACCAGATCCTCAATTCTCACCCCTCCGATTTCTGGATAATAAAGACCTGGCTCCACCGTCATAATCTGGCCCGCCTTAAAGCGCCCAGCCCCGAAGCGTGGTGCTTCATGAATTTCTAAACCCAGACTATGGCCAGTTCCATGAAAAAAACCTACCCAACGACTTTTTCGTTGTTCCGTGGGATAACCTTCTTTTTTAAAAAAATCTTTCACCTCATCATGTAGCCTAAGACCGTCCACCCCCTCCCTCATTTGGTCTAAAACTAACTGCTGTCCCTTGGCCACCGTGGAATGAAGTTTACGTAATGCCTCCGAGGGTTTCCCCTTCACTACGCTCCGAGATAGATCGCCAAAGTAGCCTGTCTGTTGATCTCTTGGGAAAATATCGAGAATAATGCTCTGGTGCGCCTTAAGCGGCCCATAGCCTCGCTCATGAGGATCGCAACCCTGTTTTCCTCCAGCCACGATGGTGTGCGCAGGCAAGCCCCCTGCTTTGATGACGGCGGCATCAATTTCTCCCCGCAAAATTTCTGAAGTTAAAGAAACTCCACTCCACTTTAATCCTTTGGTTTTCGTAATGGTAGCGGCTTTGAGGACTTCTAAAGCCCGGCTTAATCCCACTTCAGCTTGCCTTTGTGCCAGAGTTATCTTAGCAATCTCCAGAGCCGACTTAATCTCACGCTCTGGAAAGAACGGTTCTATCACCTGAACCTGTATTTTAGCTTTTTCTAAAACCCGGGCGTAGTGCAACGGGAAAGCCGCAGGAACGGCCACCTGTTTGATCGCCTTTCTTGTTAAGACTTCTACCAAAACGTCTGCCGTCGTGATCTTTTTCCTCATATCACCCTGACGCAACTTATTCATCACAACATCTGCCGCTATAAAAATATCCACGCTGGCAGTAGCCCGAGCTCGATCAATTTCCAGCGGGCTTAAGACGGCATGAGTTTTTCCCTTATGCTCGAACCAGATCATTTCATCCGGCACAAAAAAATTCGTGGTATAAAGCAAATCGGCTGAAGCCTCACTGGCAGCCACGATCAATCGAGCACCTGAACTCTTCATAAGTTTTAACTTTTACTCCACTCCAACATCCGCTCAATCGGCACACGTGCTTTATCAAGAAGCTCCGCCTCCATCCGAATCTGCGGCTCCAAAGTCTCCAAAGCAGAGACCATTTTTTCTAAAGTATTCATCTTCATATAACGACAGTCCGCACACGCACAATGGTCTGTAGGTCCTGGAATAAATTCCTTCTCTGGCAGCTCTCTTTTTAATCGATGTAACATGCCAGACTCTGTCACGATAATGAAGGCCTTCTCCTCTGACTTCCGACAATACTCCACCATCTTCTCTGTTGAACAAACCTCATCCGCTAGAAGCCTGACTGCACGTGTACATTCAGGATGAGCGATCACAGGCGCATCAGGATATTTTTGGCGAATACCGACGATACTTTGATGGGTAAACTCCATGTGGACATAGCAATTTCCTTCCCACAATTTCATAGGGCGCCCTGTTTGTTGCATCACCCATTCCCCTAAGTTTTGATCTGGCACAAAAAGAATATCTCGATCAGCAGGAACCCTCTGCACCATCTTTACCGCATTACCTGAAGTGCAAATCACATCACTCAGAGCCTTAACCCCAGCAGAACAATTAATGTAAGCCACTACATAGAGATTAGGATTTTTATCAAGATAAGCCCTCAACTCCTCCGCTGGGCAGGAATCAGCTAGGGAACATCCCGCATTCATATCTGGAATTAACACCGTCTTACTCGGATTTACAATCTTAGCTGTCTCTGCCATGAAATGGACGCCGCAGAAAAGAATTACATCCGCCTGCGTATTCTTGGCTTGATAGGCTAACCCGAGGGAGTCGCCTACAAAATCTGCAACTTCCTGAATTTCTGAAGTTTGATAATTATGCGCTAAAATGACGGCGTTGCGCTGTTTCTTGAGTTCCAACACTCGTTCTCGAAGATCGACCATAGATTAAAATTAGTTTGTTATTACACGCAGTCAATTACCACCTGTGCGGATGTTTCATTGCTGAGCGGGAAGTTTCCACATGCGGTAGAGTATCCAAACCATGCTGATGGAGATGCAACTATCCGCTACGTTAAAAACGGGCCAGTGAAAAGTTCCCACATAAACATCCACGAAATCAATCACATGCCCAATCCGAATACGGTCGGTTAAATTACCCAAGGCACCAGAAATAATCATAGCTGCCACAATGTTAATTTCTAAAAGCTTCCAATTGAGGTTTCGGCTCCACCAAAGCATGCCCATTAAAATCCCTACGACAATAATACCTAGTAAAATATTCTTACCCTGAAAAAGCCCAAAGGCCATACCATCATTGAGGACAAGGGTTAAATTTAGGAAATGAGGAATAACAACCTTGCTCTGACCCAAGAAAAAATTAGCTTCTATCCAATACTTCGTTACTTGGTCGAAAATCAAGAGAAAGGCCAGCAGCCCCCAAAAAAGTGCGCGAGGTTTAGGCCAAGGTAAACTCATGAAGTCACCGCTTCAGTGCAACGTGGACAGAGTTCTGGATGCTCGGGATCTGATCCGAGTTCATCAAAGTATTTCCAGCAACGAACACATTTTTTCCCCGTGGCACGATTTACCGTAATCTCTGAACTTTCTCTTTTCTCAAAACGAACTTTAGAAACGATAAACACTTCTTCCAATAAGAGCTGATCATGGGTCTGCCAACCTTCGCCTGAAATGGATACTTCTGCTTCTAAGCTCTTACCAATTTCTTTTCGTTGCCGCGCTTGTTCTAGTTGCTCATTCACCTTACTACGGAGAGCCAAAATCTTTTCCCAACGCACCTTCAAGGCTTGATCTTGAGCTTGCGGCTCTGGCAATAACTGCAGGTGCACCGAGCCTGCTCTACCAAGGAAGCCCCATGTTTCTTCTGCCGTAAAAGGAATGATCGGTGCTAGTAGTTGCGTAAGGCTTACGGCAATCTGGTACATAACTGTTTGGGCAGAACGACGGGTCGTGGATTCCGCTCCATCGCAGTACATGCGATCCTTTAATACATCTACATATAAAGAAGATAACTCTACTGTGCAAAAACGGTTAATTGTTTGATAGACTTGATGAAATTCATACTGATCATAAGCTTGGCGGCATGTGGTAATGACTTCTTGTAATTGTCCATAGATGTAACGATCTATCTCTGTCCACTCAGCTTGAGGTAGCGCATCTCGATCTAAATCAAACCCGTGAAGATTACCGAGTAAAATACGCAGTGTATTACGTATGCCCCGGTAAGAATCGGCAACACGGGACACGATATTTTTTGAAAAGGGAACATCGTTCGTGTAGTCCTGACTAGAAACCCACAAACGCAATACATCCGCGCCATACTCGTTAAGCAGCGTGGTGGAGTCAGTGGCTCCGCTGGATTTAGAATATTTCTTTCCATGCTCATCCACGATAAAGCCGTGAGTTAGCACGGCACGGTAAGGAGCCACCTCATTAACCATCATCGAAAGGCTCAAAGAAGAGTTAAACCAACCACGATGTTGATCACTACCTTCCAAATAAAGATCAGCGGGAAATAGCCCTTTCTTTTTCAAAACCGCCATTTGGCTGGAGCCTGAGTCGATCCAGACATCTAAGGTGTCACGACCCTTACGCAGACCAGCAGGTAGTCCTAAACGTGAAGCTAAAGCATCCGTGTCTGTTTTAAACCACGCATCCGTACCTTCTTTTTCTACAATATCCGCAAATTTTAAAATGAGCTCCTCCGTCATGATCGGCTGGTCATTTTCATCATAGAAAACGGGGATCGGCACACCCCACGAACGTTGACGTGAAATACACCAGTCAGGCCGATTTGCGATCGCCGCCGAAATGCGGCTCTCTCCCCAAGAAGGAATCCACGTAACTTCATTCTTAATCGCACCGAGTGCTTGTTGCCGAAAGGCATCTACCTTGATGAACCACTGCTTAACGGATCTGAAAACGATAGGTGTTTTAGAGCGCCAACAGTGCGGGTAATCATGCACGTAATCCTCTACTGCCCATAAAGCATTTTTTGTTTTTAGAAGATTAATCACTAAAGGATTTGCCTTAAATACGTATTGACCTGTTAGCTCTGGCACCCCTGCTTCAGTGGTCAAACAACCACGATCGTCCACGGGTGAAAAAGGTTTTAAGCCATGTTGCATTCCCAGAAAATAATCGTCTGACCCGTGGCCAGGGGCGATGTGAACTAGGCCTGTTCCCGCATCTGCTGTGACGAAATCTGCTGGATAGATTTTACCCTTACGCTCAAGGAAAGGATGTTGATATTCCACGCCTGCGGAAAACTCTAGGCCCGTCAAAGTCTTCAGTACCGTGGCGCTTTCAAGCTGGGGAATTTTTGCCTTAAGCGCAGTGGCGCAAACGAGAGTTTCTCCATCAACCGTAACCACTTGATATTCTAGCTGTGTGCTGACAGC
Source organism: Blastochloris sp. (assembly GCA_034440395.1). Taxonomy (GTDB): domain Bacteria; phylum Verrucomicrobiota; class Verrucomicrobiia; order Methylacidiphilales; family JAAUTS01; genus JAAUTS01. The sequence goes on from JAWXBW010000009.1 coordinate 126,193, forward strand.
TACGGCTAAGTTCGCTGGCAAAGTCCACGGGGTTGTTGTCCAAATCAATAATGCCGTATTTTCAGGCACTCCTAGCTTTAAAACACTTTCTTGCGTTAACGGAAATTTGACATAAACCGCTGGATCCGTTTTTTGCTGATACTCGATCTCCGCCTCGGCCAAAGCCGTTTGACAGCCCGTGCTCCAATAAACGGGACGGAGCCCGGCATAAACAAATCCTTTTCCTACGATCTTAGCAAAAGAACGTAGCTCATCCGCCTCATAGCTAGGCTCCATCGTAATGTAGGGCTGATCCCAATCGGCAATCACTCCGAGGCGACGGAATTGTTCCTTTTGAATTGCAATGTATTTCTGCGCCATCTCCGCACACTTTTCACGAATAAGCACTGCGTCATCCGCCTTGTCCTTATTTTCCACCATGACCTTATGCTCAATCGGCAGCCCATGACAGTCCCAGCCAGGAATCAGCGGCACGCGCAATCCCGCCATATTCCGAGATTTAGCGACAATATCTTTTAACGTGAACGTCAACACATGACCGATGTGCGCATCTCCGTTAGCAAAAGGAGGTCCCAGATGAAAAATAAAAGGCGGCGCGTCTTTCCGTAAAGACTGAATTTGTTCGTAAAGCTTTTCATCTCGCCAGCGAGCTACAAGGCTAGGTTCGCGCTTAGGCAAGTCGGCTTTCATGGGGAAATCCGTTTTCGGTAAATTGAGTGTGTTTTTATAGTCCATAGCAAAAAAGGTAAGAGTGAAACCTAAACAAGCTACGCTTAGAAGTCATCTCAGAAATAAGGATAAGGTAAAGTTCCACCTCTCACTCAAGAGCTTACCGCATGTCCGCTCCCTAATATCATGCTTAATTTAAACATGAAGTTGCTGCAAGAATACCATGACTCCGTTCTGGCTCAAAACGAAGCTTCGCGTCTGCGACTTTTAACGGAATTACGTAAAGCCAGCCACATTCACCATAAAGGATGTCAGCTCTGGGTTTATGGCTCTCTCACCCAGCAAGGAAGATTCCGCCAAGAATCAGGCATCGACCTTGCCTTAAATCATGAACCCGAATGGACGTCTATCTACGGTGTGTCCACTTTGTTAAGCGAAACTCTGGGTCGGTCTGTCGATGTCGTCCTTCTGGCGGAAACTAGGCTGCAAGAGATTATACTTAAAAAGGGTATCACGTGGGTCGGTTAGACTTGCGCGTTCTTATCTCTGAAATGGAGCAAGATGCCTCTATCTTAAGGCCATCATCTGAAAACGCATGTCTTCGTGTTCAAGAAAAACACTCAGGTCACTTAGAAGCTTGTGGCTATGAATTGCACCGTTTTTATAATGTCTTTGAAAAATCCTTAGACGTCTCTGTCTGACTTTTAAAAATCATTTTGAGAAAAAGGGTGATTATCACGAGAGGCTTCTTGAACGTTTACACTTAGGGATAACAGAAGTCAGACCCGCCATTATACCAGTATCTTACAAAAATATTTTACGAGAACTGCAAGAGTTTCGCCACGTTTTTCGTCACGCCTACGACCTAGAGCTACGGCAAGACCGCTTGCTTGAGTTAACCCAACATGCCCAAACTATTGCCAAAGCTTTCCCTCATTGGGTCAGGGCTTTTGAATCCATGGTTCAAGCCGACTTAGAAAACTAAGTCTCAAATATTTTTGTTAACTAATAGTCTAATCCATCTGACCTGTTTTTAAGTTGCTGGGCAGAGCCTTCGGCTTCACGCAGCTACTCTTGATTAGAATGTGGCGGTTCGTGTTCGAGGATTCTTCAAAAGCCTGCATCACATCGACTACATGAAGTCCCAATTCCCCACTGCAACGATGCGGACGTCCCTTCATAATCCCCTTCACCATATCTGCTACTCCCATCCCACGGCCTACTCGATGCTCATGCTTTAAAGTGATGGTTTCCCATTCTTGCTGACCTCTCTTTTTTAGCGTGATCGAATTTTCATCATGAAAGCCATTCGGGTCGGGGCAAGACAAGGTACCTTCTGTTCCATAAATCTCTAGGCAAGGCAAGCGATGGCTCGACACGTCGAAACTCATCACCATATTGATAACAGCTCCAGACACGAAATCTAAAGTCCCCGCAAAATGAGTTGGAACTTGCACCTTAATTTTTTTACCCTTAAGTGGCTCGCTCGTTATTGTCCTAGTGGCAAACGAAATCTGAGTAGAAGCACTGACACGACGCACTGGGCCTAGCAAACTGATTAAGGCCGTAATATAATAGGGTCCCATATCAAAAAGCGGTCCGCCTCCTTTTTGATAATAAAATTCAGGACTAGGGTGCCAGCTCTCATGACCTGAACAAACCATAAAGGCCGTCCCTGCCACTGGCTTACCAATCGCTCCTTGATCCAATAAATAACGGCACGTTTGTAATCCTGCTCCCAGAAAAGTGTCGGGTGCCGTGCCCGTCCTGAGCTTCTTCTTTTTTGCTAAAGCTAAAACTTTTTTTGCCTCATTACGGTCAAGCGCATATGGCTTCTCGCAGTAAACATGCTTACCAGCCTTCAGTGCGGCTAGGTTCACGGAGGCGTGCGCTTGAGGCACCGTGAGATTTACCACAAGATCAATTTTTGGGTCCTTAAGCAGAGCCTCGACACTTAAGGCCTTAGCTACACCTTTTTCCTTTGCTTTGGCTTGGGCACGGCCTAGGTCTAAATCTGCACAGGCCGTGATTTCCAAAAGATCAGGGAACATCCCCAAACCACTAAAGTAAGCGTTGCTAATGTTGCCGCAACCTATAATACCAACTGACATTTTCTTTTGCTTAGATTTCATAAAGTAATAAATAATAATTTAATCAACCAAGTGCGCCCGCTGCCCATCGTAATCCTTGTACTGTTAGCATTTTAGCCGCTGAAAATTTTGTGAACTCCTCAGGATCGTGGCCTAAGGCTGAATAGAAGACCCGACCTTGCCCCCACTTCTTCACCCAGACCACCGGCATGTCGCAGCTCTGTCCTTCATAGACGTATTCCGTATCTGCTAAGACCTGCACACTCGGATCAATCATCATATAATACTGTTCTGAGTGATAAGAAAATACCGAGGGAATACCTTGCATAATGGGACTAACCACATCTTTGACCCGAACGGTGTAATCGCCTACGTGCGGATGCCCCACAAAATGTCCCCCCACCATCCACTCAAAATCTAGGTTACCCCGAAACGCATCCCCCATACCTCCGTGAATGCCTCCTAAACCCACTCCACTCTTAATTGCCCCTTGCAGACTCTTGCTCTGCTCATCGGTCAAAGAACCCATCGTCCAACAAGGCACGATCATGGCATAAGTTTTTAGCTTAGCCTCATCCGCTAAGACGTCCAGTGAGGTCACACTTTCGTTTTTAAAGCCATACTCTTCCAGTGCTTCAGAAAAAAGCTGCACGATTTTTTCTGGTTGATGCCCGTCCCACCCACCTGTTAACCACAATACATTTTTCATAATCTTTGTTAAAAATAAGGATCTTCTATCGTCTTGGCAATGAAATGATCGCTGTTACTATAACGAACCCCTATTTTGTTCTCCACCTATTTTATTTTCCTGTTAATCTAACACCTCATGAAACGTAAAGGCATCATCCTCGCAGGCGGTTCAGGCACTCGATTACGACCCGCCACCCTCGCCGTCAGCAAGCAACTTCTCCCCGTTTACGATAAACCCATGATCTACTACCCGCTCTCCACCCTCATGCTGGCGGGCATTCAGGAGATCCTCATCATTTCTACCCCGCGTGATTTGCCCCGCTACCAAGACTTGTTAGGGGACGGACGAGAGTGGGGTATGTCCTTTACCTACGTCGAACAGCCTCGACCCGAAGGTCTCACCCAAGCTTTTCTCCTCGGTGAATCCTTTATTAATGGTGACCCCTGCGCCCTCATTCTGGGCGATAATCTATTCTACGGTCGCGAGCTGCAAACCACTGTCCGTAAAGCCAGTAAACGAACCCACGGTGCTTCCGTTTTTGCTTATCATGTAAAAAACCCTCAAGACTACGGCGTGATCGAATTCGACGCCCAAGGCCAAGCACTCAGCATCGAAGAAAAACCTACCCATCCCCGCTCGAACTTTGCCCTGACCGGGATTTATTTTTATGACCACCGCGTCGTTGATTTCGCTAAACAAGTCAAACCCTCCAAACGCAATGAGCTAGAAATAACCGACCTCAATCTTCTGTACCTCCGTGACGGTTCCCTACATGTAGAAACCTTTGGTCGTGGCACCGCTTGGCTAGACACCGGCACCCACTCCTCCCTCATGCAAGCAGGAATGTTTATCCAAGCCATCGAAGAACGGCAAGGCCTCAAAATCGGATGCCCTGAAGAAATTGCCTTCCGCATGGGGTTCATCGACAGCAACCAACTTTTACGCTTAGCAGAAAATCTCGGTTCAACCGACTACGCCGCCTACCTTCGCGAAACGGCCACTTCAACTCCATGAATATCCTCGTCACTGGAGGAGCCGGATTTATCGGTTCCAACTACGTCCGCTATTGCTTAGAACAACCTGACCTTCAAGAAATCGTCGTGCTTGATGCTCTCACCTATGCGGGAAATCGTGAAAGTCTGCCTTTAGAAAACTCTCGTCTAAGCTTCATCCACGGCGATATCCGAGATCAACCCCTTACCACTCGACTCCTTCGCGACCATTCCATTGGCACCCTCGTCCACTTCGCGGCGGAGAGCCACGTGGACCGATCTATCCACGGACCAGAAACCTTCTTTGACACTAATGGCACCGGCACCTTGCGCTTATTGGAAACCTTCCGCGCCTATTGGGAAGAAACCGATCGTAGCGAAAAGCTTAGATTCCATCATGTTTC
>JAWXBW010000010.1:0-44796 GCA_034440395.1 Blastochloris sp.
ACTACCACGTTGATAGGACACATGTGTAAGCGCAGTAATGTGCTCAGCTAAGTGTTACTAATTTCCCAACAGGCTTGTTCTTAAATTTTAAGCGTATCCTTGACTCTTCGGAGTCGGGGAAGGCTTAGAATTAATTAAGTCAAGTTCTTATGAAAATCTCTATGCAGTTTTAAAAGAACTTAAGTTTAGGCTTTTAGCTTAAACAAGATCTTTAAAATACTGTTCTGTATCTAATCGCTAGAGCATCTAGTGGAATCAATTATATAATTGCTCTCCGTTAGCACTCTGGTGATCTTAGAGACGTGGCCCCACCCGTTCCCATCTCGAACACGGAAGTGAAACATGTCATCGCCGATGGTAGTGGGACGATAGGTCCTGTGAGAGTAGGTCGTTGCCAGTATCTTTGACCCCGGTTTGCGAAAGCAATCCGGGGTCTTTTTTTTATTTGTTAATGTCGGGCTGGTAAAGTCCAACGGTCTTGCTGGTTTTATGTTGAGGAGATGCAGATGAGGTAGTCAAGGGTGTGTCGAAGTTATACCAATTCTCGGGAATTGATTATTGCCCGAATTTGCGACAGTAAAATTTGAGCGGTAATGTCCCGCAGAATCCAACTAACGTGAACTCATGGGAATTTAATGGCTGAATGTAGGTTTAAACAATTGCTAATTGTCACTAGTGAAAATGCAAAAACCAAGTCTATGTTGCGAAAAACATTATGTATTCGTAGAGTATTTCGCTGCGTAATTTTTGAGGCGGTGCAAAAAATGCCACTGTTCCATCAACCCGATAGCAAATGGATCTAAGTAAGCTGGAGTAGTCTTATTAACAGCTGGTTAATTTTTACTATCACTTTTTTGTGTCAAGGGGATACTTCTATGTTAGACTGGTTAGGGGTATAAAGAACCATGATTTATAAATTACGCCATCTTAGTTCAGGAGTTCCCTATCTAGTCAGGCCAGGTAAAAATGTGATTGGTAGGAGTTCTGAGGCTGATATCCAAATAGATGATGAATCTATTAGCCGTCGTCACGCTCAGATTGAAAATAATGGCACAATACTATTTTTACGTGATCTGGGCTCTACCAACGGCACTTTCCTCTCAGAGCAATTTGTTTCTGCTCCTGTAATGGTTGAGGTGGGCTCATTGATTCAAATAGGCGAAGTTAACTTTAGGTTAGACCCGGAGAGCGGTGAGCAGGAACCAAATCCACCAGTGGTTTCATGGCAAAGCTATCAGCGAGCCACCAATAAAGTGCCGAAATATCAGCTTCCTCCAGGAGAAGAGTTTCCGAAAGCGAAGAGCCCTGCCACAGCCAATACTGCCTGGGGTCCTGTTGTATCACTCCCACAAAGAAGAGAAAATCTTGTGCCCACTAATGTGGGTGATGGAATGAAGGATGCGAACAGAATCGCAGGGCTCAAAGTTATGCAGGATAGTTCGGCTACTTCATGGGTTTATATCAGTTCTGCCTTTTGTGCAGGTATCGTCTTAGGACTTATTATAGGCCTAGTTTTAGCTAAGTTTCTTTTTATGAAGTAAAGCCTTCGAATGGGAGCAGCGTCTTTGACAAGTTGGGTTCAACGACTACGTTGATTTATGAAAATAGTCTATTATGGCCATTCTTGTTTTTCCGTCCAGCTCTCAGGTAAAACGCTGCTAGTGGATCCATTTATTAGCCCTAACCCATTGGCGGCACATATAGATTTAAATACCATTAAGGCAGACTTTATTTTAGTAAGTCATGGTCATGAAGATCACATTGCGGATTGTGTGACGATAGCTAAGAGAACCCAAGCTGTCGTTATTTCTAATTGGGAAATCTGTGGGTGGCTGTCAAAACAAGGTATAGCAAATACCAATGCCATGAATATCGGCGGTCAGTGCGAGATGCCCTTTGGCTCTCTAACCATGGTAAATGCAGTGCACTCAAGCAGTTTTCCTGATGGGAGTTACGCGGGTAACCCAAACGGCTTTGTCGTTCGTTCCAGCCAAGGCGCATTTTACTATTCGGGAGATACAGCTCTGACGATGGATATGCAGCTGCTAAAGAGGTTAGGGCCTTTATCTTTTGCCGCATTATGTATCGGAGATCTTTTCACGATGGGGGCAGTTGATGCCGCAACCGCAGCAGAATGGGTGGGAGCCAAGAAGGTGTTGGGGTTGCATTATGACACCTTTCCACCGATTAAGTTGGATAAAACTATGGCGCGAGCTGAATTTGAAAAATTAGGTATTGAGCTGCATTTGCCAAGCGTCGGTCAAGAAATAGAACTTTAAAAACTATGATAAATACGGATAAAAAAAAGGTGGTTAGCTCTGCTTATTTCGGTGGCGGTTGCTTCTGGTGCTTAGAGGCGCAGTTTAATTTACTAACTGGAGTAGTTTCTGTAGTTTCTGGGTATGCAGGTGGCCTTAAGCCGCACCCCACGTATGAGTCCGTGTGCAGTGGTGAAAGCGGACATGCAGAAATTGTGCGAATAGACTATGATCCCGAAGTGATTAGTTATAAAGATTTGTTACATGAGTTTTTTGCCATGCACGACCCAACAACGCTCAACCGTCAAGGGCATGACGTAGGCACTCAATATCGCTCGGTCATTTATTACACAACAGAAGAAGAAATGAGGCTAGCTCTACTAGGTGTGGAGGAGATGCAACTGCAGTATCTAAGTAAGATCGTGACAGAAGTTACAAAACTTCAAGAATTTTTCCCGGCGGAAGCGTATCATCAAAATTACTACACAACAAATCCAAGCAATGGTTATTGTCAGACGGTGATTCGACCTAAAGTTGAAAAACTAAAAACAAAACTAGAAAGAGCGTAAGAGCTGTAGGTTCAGCCTAAAATGAAAGTCGGTGTGGAGCGATCCGGATAGGTGCGGTGAATCCTAACATGGGTGATTCCCATTTCTTTAAACTTACGTTGCAGGGCGGCCTCGGCCAGTTCGTGGGTATTACAATCGCCACTGAGATGGCCTAAGAAAATGTCAGTCAGCTGTTCCGTAACTAGGAGGCCAGCAACTTCCGCTGCCGCTTCATTAGAAAGATGACCGTGACGGGCCAAGATGCGCTGTTTAATCGACCAAGGGCGTTTAGTATCAGCCTTTAATAATTCCAAATCATGATTCGCTTCGAGCACTAAGAGGTTTGCCCTACGGATGCGCTCCACCACGAGTTTAGTGGCGTAGCCTAAGTCAGTCAGGAAACCTATGGTGTGGGTGGCGTTAGAAAAAGTATAGCCGACAGGCTCGTAGGCATCGTGAGGCACCGGAAAGGTTACTACGTGTAGGGAACCTAAATCAAATGAGCTGCCCGTCTCGAATAACTTCCAATTGGCATAAGCCCCTAATTCACCTTGTAGGCAAGTAGCGGTTACTTGATTAGAGTAAACGGGGATATTTTTTCGACGTGCTAAAACTGGCAGTCCCAGAGTATGGTCTGAGTGTTCGTGGGTGAGGAATATCCCCTGAATATCCTCAACCGTGCGCCCTAAACTAAGTAATCGATCTGCAATTTTTTTACCGCTCAAACCTGCATCGACTAAGTAAGCCGCCTCATCAATCTCCAAGAGCGCACAATTACCGCTGCTGCCGCTAGCTAGAATACTGAGTTTAAAGGTGGAGAGAGGAGTCATGAAATTAGTATTTTAAATATGGCATAGTTCATGCTTGATAAGAAAAGGTTTTAGCGATATTTTCATAAGTCATGGCAGGGTTCGGACTTCAACAAAATATCAGCCTATCGCAGACACTGTCACCTCAAATGCAGCAGTCTCTGCATTTTCTGCAAGCTCCCATTATGGAGCTTAAATCTCTTCTTCAACAGGAAATGCAGACGAACCCCGTCTTAGAGGAAAAAATCACGGAGCCTGAGCAGGATGAGGATGATGAATGGGCCTCTGAGGTGGCCGATATCCAACAACAAGGTGAGGAATGGAAGGAATACTTCGCACAAACTAATCGAAGTGGATTCTCCACGGAGGAAGCTCAAAAGAAACGAGATTTTCTGTTTGAATCCATGATCGAACAAGAAAGCTTAACGGATCATTTGATCTCGCAGCTACTCCTCATCACCTCCTCGGAAGCCATCCAGAAAGCTGGGGAAGAAATTATCGGTAGCTTAGACCATGACGGATTTTTTAAGTCTTCACTGGAGGAAATTCAAATTTCCACAGGCGTTTCCGCTTCATCTGTTAAGGCAGCACTAGAGCTTATTCAAACGTTCCATCCCCCAGGCATTGCGGCGCGAGATCTCGGGGAAGCTTTGTTGATTCAACTTCGGCAGCGTGGCCGAGGTGAAGGACTAGAAGCGCAGCTGGTGTCCGAAGAGTTAGATCGTATGGGACGTAAACGCTATGCCGAGCTGGCTCGTAAGTATAAAGTAGCAATTGATCGTATAACGGAAGCTGCGACATACATCGGGCAACTTCAACCCCGCCCAGGTGCTGCCTTTTCTCCAGACGAAGTGCAAAACGTGGTGCAGCCTGAAGCCAGCTTTGTCCGTATTCATGATAAATGGACGGTTAGCTTAAATGAAGATCCTGTGCCACGTTTGAAAATCAGTGACACTTATAAAGATCTTCTTGGGCAATCTCTTTCCGATAAGTCACTGAAAGAATACTTGCGTGAAAGAATCAAAACGGGAAAATTTCTTATTAAGTGCCTTCACCAACGCCAACAAACCATCGAAAATATTTTAAAAGAGGTAGCAAAGCGGCAGACAGAATTTCTAGATCATGGCACGAGCCAATTAAAGCCGCTAACGATGAGCCAGATAGCAGATGCGGTCGGTGTTCACGAAACTACGGTTAGTCGAGCCGTCGCCAATAAATACATCCAGACGCCTTGGGGTGTGTTACCGATGAAATATTTTTTTACCTCGGGGTATAAGACCAGTGAAGGTGAGTCCATGTCGAATACGAGTATCAAAGAAAGCATTGCAGATCTTGTGAGCCGGGAAGATGCCAATAAGCCTTTGTCTGATTCGGATATTGTCGGAGTTTTAAAAGATCGCGGCATAGATCTGGCGCGTCGCACTGTGGCTAAATATCGCGCAGAGCTTAACATACTCCCATCCAATTTACGTCGCAGCGCATAGGCTGTGGCTGGGTTATTAATTGCTGCTGTGTTTTAAGACAAAACCAGTTGAATAAAGTAAATCTAAAAACAGTTTTATCGTTTGTGCAACACGCATAAGCAACGCGTGAACAGTTAATTTTTAAGCAAACACAGAGATGGACGAAGAAAAAATGTAAAAATATTTTCTTAAATTTTTTTTGTAAAAGTATAAACAACTAATGATGACTAGTTTCAATGTATTAAATCTTAGTAGCGCGTGGCCACCCGCATTAATTCTGCCTAGACCATGAAAAAGATAACCATTTAAGACTTGCTATAATCATACACTTTTTAAAACTATTTTTACAAGAGGGTTCTTTAGTGTAAAAACTCTATCATGAAATCGTAAAAAGAGTTTGACGCCTATGTAAACTAATCGTAATCACTATCTATGTTAAACATGAATTGTATTTGAAAGTGTTTGGCAAATAATTAATGAGAGGGGGTGATTTAATCATGGCCGTTAAGAAAAAAGTAGTTAAGAAAGTAGTTAAAAAAGTAGTTAAGAAAGTTGTCAAGAAGGCAGCCCCCAAGAAGAAAGTTGCTAAGAAGAAATAAGTATTAGCACATCTAGCTTTGAAGGCGGAGAGTTCACTCTCCGCCTTCTTTTCGTACAGGCTTAAACGGAGCTGAACAAAAAGGTTTCGATTAAAGCAAGAAGTTTCTCTGGAATTTCTTGACCCTATTCAGAGTAGGGCGTAACCTGAGGCACACAACATGTTGTATGCGATGCCCAAAATGTAACTCGGTTGAAGATAAAGTCATCGATTCGCGACCTTGGAAAGACGGTGCCGTTATTCGCCGCCGTCGTGAGTGTCTGAGCTGCAACTATAGGTTCACGACTTACGAACAAATTGAGCGTGAAGACCTGCGCGTCATCAAGAGAGACGGACGCTACGAGCCCTTTGAACGGAAGAAGTTGCTCGGAGGTTTGTTGAAGGCTTGTGAGAAAAGGCATGTAAGTAGAGAGTCTATCGAAGAGGCTACGGATAAGATTATTGATGAGTTAGAAAAAAAATTTGAAGGTGAAATTCCTACAGTAGAAATTGGTGAAGCTCTTATGCGGAAGTTGCGCCAACTAGATGAGGTGGCCTACGTTCGCTTCGCTTCGGTTTATCGTAAATTTAAAGATATTAATGAATTTGTGAATGAAGTCCAAAACCTGCAGCCCTAAGCTTTAATCATGATCGCACTGCCTCAAAACCTACCTTTAGTTGAATGGCAAAATCGCCGCAATGTGCCTTTATCAGAGGGTTGGTTAGCTGAGTCAATCCAGATTTCGGCTGACAAGGCAGGTGTGGGAACGTGGCACGGAACAGACGATGTGGCTAAAGCGATTATCTATTATTTACAGTCCGAGTTTGGAGGAACTTTGATTACTCCTGAGCAGTTGCAAGGTTTAATTAAGAAATCGCTTCGCAGCATTGGGTATCCAGAAGTTGCTAGATCGCTAAAAATAGTAGCTCCCCGAGTCAGCATCCATCTTAACGAAATGGCCATGAAGTCACAGCATGAGATACTTTTCTTCCAACTTCTACATGACCGCTTAGACGAGGCTAGGAGTGTGCATGTAAGTGGAGTGAGGCTGGAGGGCTTACGGAGTTGCGTGAAGACCTTGGGTAATGTCATGCGTTGGCAAGGGAGCTGTGAAGAATTGAGTGATGAAATCGTGACGTTCACGAGGAGCCACATGCTGAAGTGGGGTCGGCACCCTGTAGAACTTCTCATTCATTGAGTCCCACTGGAGCTTCCGTGATTTATGAGTAAAACTCTTTTTGAAAAAATAATCAGCCGAGAAATTCCCGCTCAAATAGTTTTAGAAACAGAGCGCATCTGTGCCTTTCACGACATTCAACCCGAGGCACCCGTTCATGTTTTAGTAGTCCCTAAAGTTGCTTTTGCTCGTCTAGCTTTAGTGCCAGAGGCGCAAGCTTTGTTATTAGGAGAACTGTTGCTGGGAGCACAGCAAGTGGCGAAACTCTTGGGAATAGAGGAGACGGGGTATCGACTTGTAATCAACAACGGAGCAGACGGTGGCGAAAGCGTGCCGCATCTGCATGTGCATCTTTTAGGTGGCCGTAAATTGAAATGGCCACCTGGCTAAGTTTGAGCCTTTAGTCCTAAAAAGTATTACCCGAGGCGGGACTCGAACCCGCACGCTCCTTTCGAAACTCAGGATTTTAAGTCCTGTATGTCTGCCATTCCATCACTCGGGCGGAAAGTGTGAATATACGTGGATAGCTCAAGAAGGAAAAGCGAATTTATCACGGTCTTGAAAAATAATTAAGCGTAATGGCTTGAGCAAGCCCGAGGGACTCCTCTATTTCAAGGCTTTAATCAGAGGTGTTTCTTCTTCATTATGTAACTTGAGAACAATATGAAACGCTTTTTTCTACGTCTTGATGTCTCGTTGCTTTGGATTCTGGCGGTTATCTTATGCGCTTGGGCGGCTCCCTCCCTCGGCTCTAAAGAGGGAGTGCTCCCCATTTCCTTACTGATTAAAATAGGGATTTTTTGGATTTTCTTTTCCCAAGGAGTGAACTTAGGGTGGCGCGATTTTTGGTCAGGTCTAGGGGAATGGCGGGTTCATCTCTTCATTCAACTTTTTTCTTTTGTCCTGATGCCTCTGTCGGTTTTGGCTCTGGTTTATTATGGTTTAATGCGAGGTGATTTTTTTCCCGCAAGCATTGGGTTGGGCTTGTTATTCTTAGCCATCTTACCCACGACGATTTCAACATCCGCGCTTATGGCAGAACGAGCTGGCGGAGATGTGGCTACAGTTAGTTGGAATATTCTCTTCTCTAACGTGCTAGGCATTTTTCTAGTTCCTCTGGGCACCGCATGGCTTCTACAAAGTAATGCTGGGGCCATTGTGCCGCATGGCGCAATGTTTCTAAATCTTTGCGGGCAGCTGGTTTTACCGATGCTGATGGGCATGTTGCTGCAAAGATGGTTGCAAGATGCGTGGGTGCGCTGGCGTAGCCTTATACGGCAGATCAATATGTTTTTTATTTATCTCATAGTATATGCTGCGTTATGTGATGGGTTAGTTTCTGGCAGTTGGCAGAGTTTGGGCCTGAATGGTTCGTTCCTCTTAGGACTCATGGTTCTAGGACTACTTGTGTTCTGGCATGGCCTAGCGTGGCTTATAACAGGATGGATGGGCTTTAAGGAAAATTTACGAATCGCCGCAGTCTTTACCGCAGCGCAGAAAACATTAGCGGCGGGTGTTCCCATGGCGGGGGTTGTATTTTTAGCTTTTGAAAAGGCTGGTGAAACACTTCCTCCCTTATCGCTTTTTCTGCTACCGCTACTAATGTACCATCCTATGCAATTAATTTTAGGTGCGGTCCTCGTGCAAAAAATGAAAAAGTCCCATTCCCACGCATGAGCTTTCCCATCCCCGATGAATTAATGAGGAATAAGTTTCTGTCGCAGTTTCTCGATGGTGCGCAGAATGCTACATCTTTAGGATGGGAGAAACTCCCTGCCACCGCGCAGGCTTACCTGCTAGCAGCATTGAAGACTAAAGATCCTCGTAGGGCGCGGGTTGTCCTTTTTTCAGACGCAAGGCATCAAGAAGAGTTAGCCTCAGATTGTCAGGCTTGGGGTTTAGATGTTTTGGTTTATCCAGAAGTGGAGGTTGTCGATGTACAACTCCTACCAGATCCAGATTTATTAGCTGAAAAATTAGGCATTCTTCATCAGTTAATGGAAAATCCGAGTTCACTACTACTCATAACGGAAAAAGCCTGGAGCCAAGCGGTGCCTCTGCCTGAGGTGATGAAGTCTAACCGACTGCGCTTTAAGTTAGGGGACACCGTCCCGATGGGATCCATCTTACAGCAACTGGAGCAGGCGGGATATGTTTTGGAGGCCTTAGCCTCCCAACGTGGACAGATGGCGCGAAGGGGAGGGATTCTGGATGTATTCTCTTGGCATCTAGCTTACCCCGTGCGGATCGAGTGGTTCGGTGACGAGGTGGAATCCATTCGCGAGTTCGATCCGGGTGAGCAGATATCAGTTAGAAATTTAGAGAGCATCGAGATTCTACTTTCGGGCATGGCCGCCCTAGGTCAGGGCCAGGAAACGCTAATCACGGAGTATTTTCAGGAAGGCTATCAACTCATTCTAGCAAACTCTGCGAAAGATGATGAGGAGCCAGTTGCGGAAAAAATTGGAGAAGAATCAGATTTTTCGCTGCACGAGTTTTTGCATTCGTTGCATCGTGATCCTGTTCTACAAGAAAACCGCAAACGCTTACTGGTTAATAATCTGGAAGACTGGGTGGATGGAGAATGGAAGGTGTGGCTCTCATGTAATAATGAGGGGGAGGAGCAGCGTTTTCGCGAGTGGTTTATTTCAGAGTCAGGCTTAACGCAAGTAAGAGCACAGGAAATTATAGACGCAGTGCAGTTTTATCGTTCTGCCTTGTTGAAGGGATTCACCTGGGCGCAGGCTCGTCTGGTTGTGTTGACGGATGCGGAGATTTTTGGACGTTACCAAACGTTACGTAACCTACGACGTTTAGACCGGATCGGAACGATGCGACTAAAGCAGCAAGGGGTGGACTTTAGCGAATTTGCAGATGGGGACTATGTGGTGCATCTAGAGTATGGCATCGCCCTGTATTGTGGGATGCAGGAAATCCCAGATGATGAAGGTGGTCAAGGGATGAGACAGGTTTTAGTCCTAGAGTTCTCTGGGCAGGCCAAGTTATTTGTTCCCTTAGAGCAAGCTTACTTAATTTCAAAATACATCGGAGTGGGGAAACGGAATCCGACTTTAGATACGCTGGGTGGAAGTCGTTGGGATAAGGCGAAAAAGCAAGCGGAGCAGGCGGTGGCGGATTATGCGACGAAGTTGTTAAATATCCATGCCGAGCGGGAGACTTTAGAGGGGTTCTCGTGCCCGCCAGATACAGCATGGCAAAAGGAATTTGAAGAGGCCTTTCTTTATGAAGAGACGGAGGATCAGCTCAAGGCCATCACCGATGCCAAAATGGATATGGAATCCGCTCGACCCATGGATCGTTTAATCTGTGGCGATGTGGGCTTCGGGAAAACGGAGGTGGCTATCCGTGCTATTTTTAAAGCGGTCATGAGTGGTAAGCAGGTGGCCTTCCTTGCACCGACCACGGTTTTAGCGCAACAGCATTTTAATACGTTGAAAGAGCGTTTTGCGGATTATCCGATTCAGGTGGGTATGATGAGTCGCTTTGTTCGTCCCAAGGATCAAAAGGAAACGATGCGTAGGTTGGCTCTCGGTGAGGTGGATGTGGCCGTGGGGACGCATCGAGTTATTTCGGCAGATGTTCAGTTTAAAGATTTAGGTTTGGTGGTGATTGATGAGGAGCAGAGGTTCGGAGTGAAGCAGAAGGAAAAATTTAAAGAACGTTTTCGCTTGGTCGATGTGTTGACGCTATCAGCCACGCCGATTCCCCGGACTCTGTATCTCTCGCTCATGGGCGCACGGGACATGAGTGTGATCGATACACCGCCGAAGAGCCGCTTGCCCGTAGAGACAGTCGTGACCTCGTATGACGAGCGCATGGTGCGGGCGGCCATCGAGCGAGAGATCAAGCGTGGGGGGCAAGTCTTTTATTTGCACAACCGCATTCAAACAATCGAGCAAGTGGTGGGTCGGCTGCAATTTTTGGTGCCAGAAGCTAAGATTGATTACGGGCATGGCCAGATGGAGGAGAATCAATTGGAAGAGGTGATGCTACGATTTGTGCAAGGAACAACGGATATTCTAGTATCAACCACCATTATTGAAAGCGGGATTGATATTCCGAATGCGAATACCATCATTATCGACCGAGCGGATCGCTTCGGCTTAGCAGATTTATACCAACTACGTGGACGTGTAGGACGCGGGGGGAATCGCGCCTATGCCATGCTTTTATTGCCTCGTGATTTAATGGGTGGAGATGCGGGTAAAAGGGTCCGGGCAATCAAGCAATATTCAGATTTAGGCGCGGGCTTTAAGATAGCTATGCGTGACTTAGAGATTCGGGGGGCGGGTAACTTATTAGGCACGGCGCAGAGTGGTCAGATCATAGCAGTGGGTTTTGAATTGTATTGTCGGCTTTTGAAAAAAGCTGTTGGAGTCATGAAAGGGGACTCGAACCCGCAATTGGTGGAGACACGCATGAGGCTAGACTTCCTCAGTATCGGAGAATCTGGGGTGGCAGTCGGCGTGAGTGCGGCCTTTATTCCTGTGGATTATATGTCGGAGATCGAATGGCGCATTACGGCATATCGGGAATTAGCGGAGTTACAGAGCCGCAGCGAGTGGGATAAATTAAGGAAGCGGTGGAAGGACCGTTTTGGACCTTGGCCAGATTCCGTAGAGCTTCTCTTAATATATAACCGTGCTAGGATTGAAGCGTCCTTAGTGAAGCTATCCAGTATTGAAACCAAAGCGGATAAACTCATACTGACACGCAACGGGGATTATGTCATGATCGGAGGGCGTTTCCCAAGATTGACTAAATCAAAGACTAAAGACAAACTGATCGAGATCGAGAAATGGATTTTATCGTTAAAAAGTTAATATTACTTAGTGCCGCTTGCCTGTTGTTTATGGACATCCCATCGACTCAGGCTCAAATCGTTGATGGCGTGGCGGCCGTAGTGAATGATAAAGTCATCACCTTTTCCCAAGTGCGGAAAGAAGTCGATCCCATCGAAGCCCAGTATCGTGAGCTTTACTCGGGCATAGAGCTCGTGGAGAAAGTAAAAGAAGCGCGCCTTAATTCGTTAAAGTCTTTAATCGAACGCGAGTTGATTATTCAGGAATTTACCACGAAGGGGTTATTCATCCCAGATAACATCATTGAAGAGCGCGTAAGAAAAATCACCGCAGATAATTACGAAGGAGATCGCCGCGCCCTGGTTCGCACGCTCCAAGCGCAAGGTGTCTCGGTTTCGCAATTTAAAGAGCAGCTCCGCAACCAGATCATCATTCAGGCCATGCGCTCCCGCAATGTATCCTCCGCTGTGATCGTTTCCCCTTATCAGATTGAGCAATATTATCAGGACAACGTCCGTCAATTTGTCCGACCTGATGAGACGAAACTTAGGGTGATTTATATGAAGAAGTCTCTCTTTAAAGAGCGCCGTATGGGAGCTGATGGCAAAGAGGAAGAATATGATCCGCAACGTTCGGTTATTGAGGAAATTTTGCAAAAAATAAAATCAGGCTCAGATTTCGCAAGCTTAGCGAAGGGTTATTCCGAAGGCACGCAAAAGTCGGACGGTGGAAATCTCGGCTGGGTGTCAGAGTCCACCCTACGTCCAGAACTTGCTAAAGTTGCCTTTAAGTTACGGCCAGGACAAAACAGTGGCGTGGTAGAAACGGCAGATGGTTTCCACCTCCTTATGGTCGAAGATCGACGTAGAGCCACCGTCATTCCAATGGTAGAAGTGCGTGAGCGGATCGAGAGCACTTTATTGCAGCAAGAAAAAGAACGGCTTCAGCAAGAGTGGTTGGATGGTCTGCGCTCGAAAGCGTTTATAAAGATGTTTTTCTAAGGCCACGTCCTTTGCCTAAAATTCCACATCCTAGTAAGCCTCTCGTCATCGGTATCACTCTCGGTGAGCCTGCGGGCATCGGCGCAGAAGTGGTGCAGGCAGCCCTAGCACGCTGTGCCCGAAATTTCCCAGACGTTAACTTCCACATCCTTGGAAGTTCTTCAGGCAGCACACTAGGTCGGTTAACCAAAAAATCAGGGCAACTTGCATTAGAGGCTTTAGAGGAATCCGTGCGGCTTCTTAAAAGCGGAGCGATTCATGCAGTAGTGAATGCCCCTGTTCATAAGGCGAATTTAAAGAAAGTGGGCTTCAAGTTTCCAGGTCAAACGGAATTCTACGCCCACGCCTTTGGACTTAAGCCAGAAGGCGTCACGATGATGATGGTTTCCAGAAAGCTCAACGTGGCTCTACTCAGCACGCACTGTTCGTTGAAGGAGGCGATCCGACGCATCACGGTTGAGGGGATTGTTACGCACGCTGGTCGATTAATTGAAATGCTAAAAGTGCGGGGCTATAAAAAGCCCAAGATTGCGATTTGTGGTTTAAATCCACATGCTGGCGAGCAAGGACTTTTCGGAAATGAAGAATTGACCAAAGTGCAACCAGCCATTGCACAACTTAAAAAACGTGGGGATGCCGTGATCTCTGGGCCGCATTCGCCCGATGGAGTATTCGCTGCAGCGGTGAGCGGGAATTATGACGGGGTTTTTTGTTTGTATCATGACCAAGGGCTAATTCCCTTTAAATTGGTGGCTTTTGATGAAGGGGTAAACCTTACTTGGGGGCTGCCCTTTATCCGAGTGTCACCTGATCATGGAACCGCTCTGGATCTAGCAGGCAAAGGCCTAGCCTCTAGCTTGAGTATGGAAAGTGCTCTCGTAATGGCGGTGCAATTAAGTAGAAAAAGTAAGTCTTAGAAGTTACAGATTATGGATTCTCCCTTCTCAACCGATTCTGAGCACATAGCTGAGTTGCGTCGGCGTATGCCAGAGAGGGGTTTATTTGCGGATAAGGAATGGTTAACTTCACCCTCGGCATTTCCGCTGTCAAAAGAACAGGTTGATTACTTAGAAAAATTGGGACCACGGCTTTTAGCCTTTTTAAAAGCATGTAATTTATTTTATGGGCAAAGTCGCAAGGGAAAATTACCTGCTTACATTCACGAATGGTTAGATGCGGGGAAGCCCGTAGATTTATTAAACTTAGCAAATAATCCAGCTTTGAAAAATGAGCTGCCGCAGGTTATACGTCCAGATTTGCTCATTACGGATAAAGGGTTTGCCTTGTCAGAAATCGATTCCATCCCCGGTGGAATTGGGTTGACTGCGTGGTTAAATGAAAGTTATGCGGCACTAGGTCAAGACGTGATCGGCGGTGCTCACGGCATGAAAGAGGCCGCACAGCGTTTGTTGGGAGATGGGGAAGTCGTCATTGCCGAAGAAGGACTCACCTACCGTCCAGAATTTGAATGGCTTTTTGGTGCCGAGCGAGTGAAGGCGGCAGAGAGTTATTTCTTCGGGGAGAAAAAGGTTTATCGTTTTTTTGAAGCTTTCGATTGGCCTGCGCTCACATCCATTCGTCAAAGCTATGACGTAAGTAAAGTGATGACCCCGCCTCTCAAGCCTTTCTTGGAAGAGAAGCTTTGGCTGGCTCTCTATTGGTTGAAGCCTCTGCGGGAAGCGTGGCGACGGGAGTTGGGAGATCGTTATGATCGAGATTTTCAGGACTTAATTCCTTACAGTTGGGTTTTAAATCCCGAGGCCCTACCGCCTACGGCAGTCTTGCCGCAGCTTAATGCGCACTCGTGGTCTGAAGTGGCTGCCTTCTCACAGAAAGAGCGGGATCTTATTGTAAAAATATCAGGATTTTCAGATCAAGCATGGGGCTCGCGTGGAGTCAGCTTAGGTTCCGACATGAGCACGGTGGAGTGGAAGGAAAAAATCGAACAAGCTCTGGCTGGCTTCACTAAGTCACCTTTTATTATGCAGCGTTATGAGAAGCCAGCTTTAGTTCAGCATAGTGTTTGGGATGAGCAGCGCAGAGAAATTCAGATGCGTTCGTGGCGAGTGCGGCTTTGCCCGTATTATTTTGTGGAGGATGAGGAGGCTAAATTAAAAGGCGTCCTAGCTACACTTTGTCCTGCTGATAAAAAACTTATCCATGGAATGAAAGACGCCGTCATAATCCCGTGCTGCAGGGAACAGGGTGGTCGGGTTGCAGTTTAAGTTAAGCTAGACCCCACGCGCCGCCGCCCTGCCTAAGCTGCAATCTTACGTTTTTTGCTGCCCATTTTGAGGTTTAAACACTCTACTGAGAGCGAAAAGAACATAGCAAAATAAATGTAACCCTTCGGGACATGATGTCCTAGGCCTTCAGCCACCAGCAAGAAACCAATTAGCAAAAGGAAGCTTAAGGCCAGTATTTTTATTGTCGGATGCTTATTGACGAACTCGCTAATATACACAGAAAAAATGAGCATAAAGATCATGGCTAAAATCAATGCTGTAATCATGACCCATAATTCAATAGCTATACCCACCGCCGTGATAACGGAATCCAAGGAAAAAACCACATCTAAAATCAAAATTTGTATAATTATGTGGGAAAACTTTGCAACCACTTTTACCTTTGGAGCTTCGGTAGAACCTTCTATTTTCTGGTGAATTTCGTGGGTGCTTTTATGTAAAAAAAAGACCGCCGCAGAGTAAGACCATGTCGCGGCCAGTCACTGCATGTCCAAAAATGGAGAAAAGCTCAGAGTTTAAGTGAGCCAACCAAGCAATGCCGGCGAGTAGGGCGATACGTATAATAAGAGCTAAAGATAGGCCAAGCTCACGAGCTTTCTCTCGCTGGTCTTCAGGCAGCTTACCCGCAAGAATCGAAATAAAAACAACATTATCGATTCCTAAGATAATTTCCATAAAGGTTAAGGTGAGTAGGCTTAACCAAATTTATGGAGCACTGAGCAATTCCATGAAAGCTAGTTAGAACATCCACCGCCTTTCGCCAATGATTCGGTAGGATCTAAAGTAAAAGAAAAATGAATTGGAATATGAATTGCAATGGAGTAGCCTAATTTAGGTTCCCATGTTTACTACGTTAAAAACAATGACGGCATTGATCTTGGGTCTTACGATCTTGGTTCCTGCTTGTTGCTGTAATGCGATGGCTGAACAAGCCGCTCATACGAAACATGTTTCAAGCTGTTGCGGCAAAAAAAATGAACCTACTTCAAAAAAGTGTCCAGGTGGTGGTGCTTGTTTTTTAAAAAAAGCTGTGGGGACGATTGATAAAATAGCTAAATCGGCTTTGGTGGTAGAAAGTTTTGAATTAACAGCATTTTTAGGAGACAGTAATCTCTTATATAATCCTAAAAAGATTTTTAATAAGTTTTTATTTAAAGTTGCCGTGGACGAGCCAGGTTCAAGGCCTGAGCGTTATATTCTGTTTTGTTCGTTAGTGTGTTGATCGTAGTGGTTGAGTCTCTCGCAGGGCTTTTATTACCAGCTCTGTTCTCATTAACCCGTAGGATTTTAGCGTAATCGCACGTGTTCCTAAAGTCTTCCATCAACACAAACTAATTAACGAACAAATAAAATGAAAAAATTAAATAGTATAGTATCTCTTAGTATTATAGCCGCATTCTTGGGCACCATGCCCTTACAAGCTGGAGGTAAGGGTGCTATATGCACCACCCACAAGCATCAAAAAATGGCTCATGCAACGGACAAGGGTGAGCGTCATTACACGTGGTGTAGATAATGGAGCCGAGAGTATGGCTAGGTCATGCAGACATTCCAGACTTCGTCACGCTTTAGTAAAATGATTCATTATTTTCATCTTCTGATAGCGAGTATTCTCGTGGCCTACCCTCTTGCGTTTGCCAAAGCGGAGCAGGGTCCTTGGGAGTCGTGGCTGACAACTTCGATCAGCCAACGCTTGGACTATGGCCTAGAGTTAGGATTGGAAAGTGAGTTGAGACTGTCAGCTCAAGACCCTCTGTGGTCAAGGCTGGAGCTAATTCCCCAACTTACATGGCATTACTCCCCGCGTTATGATTTCGGCTTAGGATATGAAAACAATTTAAGTGAGCTGGCGTCTGGTGAAATACGGGTGGGGCATGAGGGATTCGCCTTTGGCACGGTGAAAATTCCCTTCGCTTTTTGGAAATTGGAAAGTCGGCAGCGTTTTCAGTTCGGAGCCATGGAAGGCGAGGAGTCGGGAGTTTTTAGGCATCAGGTGAGGCTTTCTTATGAGCGATTCAGGCTAAGGCCTTTTATGGGTAATGAGGCTTTTGTAGATTTATTAAATGGAGAGTTATCGGAAAATCGGGCTCGGGTTGGTGTGCGCTATTCGGTGAATCCTCATGCCCAAGTGGAGCTGTATGGGATGCGGATAGATCGTTGGGAAGTGACAGGTGCCCATGAATGGGCTCCTGTGGTTGGAGCGGGAATAATGTGGGAATTTTAATTATGAAAAATAAAAATCTAGTTTTACGGTCGTTACACATAGTGAGCCTTCTCGTGCTGGGCGGCTTGCTGTTTAGTAGCTGCGCTCAGAAAGAGGAAGCATCTAAGGTGCAGACTAAACAAATGTGGATTAGTCCAATGCACCCTTGGATAAAGTCGGATAAGCCAGGCCCTTGCCCGATATGCGGGATGGCCTTAGTTCCGATGGAGCAGTATGAGGCTAAGCAAAAAGCGAAAGGAGAAAGCTCCGTAGAACAAGAAACAAAACGTGTTATGCTAAGTGAGGCGAAGGAATCTGTGGCTAGTATAAAAATCGCAGTGGCGGAAGAGCGTCAACTTGATAGCACGTTGGAAGCTTTTGGCTCGATCAATTATATCCAGGATAAGCACCGTGATGTGACTTGGTATTACGACCTGAAAATTGAGCAAGTATTAATTAGCTATAACACGACGGAAGTTCAGGCGGGGCAGCCAATCTTGAAGGTATTCTCAGATGCCGCCGTGGCGGAACAAGAAGGGTATTTACAAGTTTTGCGAGAACGTTGGCTGAGCACCTTTTACGAGAGGAAACTCATGGATGCAAGGCTGGCGGCAAGCCGCTCCCTCTTAGAGCGTATTGGCATGACGGAGCAGGATTTAAAGCAATTGGTAAAAGATAAGGAAATTCAAACAAGTTTTATTATTCGTTCTCCTATTACGGGATCACTGGTTAACGATCTACCGCATTCGGGCGAATGGGTGGAAAAAAATAAACCTTTGTTTCATGTAGTTCCTTTAGATCGGGTGTGGTTTGAGGCGGATTTCTACGAGAAAGATTTAGCCTTACTTAAACTAGGACAGAAGGGTTTGGTGAAGACCCAAGCTTATCCAGACTTGGTTTCTGAGGCAACACTGGTTTACTTGGACCGTAGAATTAACCCAGAAAATAGAACATTGCGGGTTCGCTTTGAGTTGGAAAATAAGGGATTAAAATACGTGCCGAATCTCGCAGGGACAGTAAAGGTCTCTTTAGGCAACTTACCGCAGCATGTGGTCATACCTATGTCTGCCGTGATTGATACAGGGTCAAGAAAAGTAGCTTATGTTAAGAGTGCGGCGGGCGTCTATGAGTTGCGGGAAGTGAATCTAGGCAGGCAGGCGGGCGATTATGTGGAGGTTCTTTCAGGTGTTCGGGCCGGGGAAGAGGTGGCGGCATCTGGTGCTTTTTTATTGGATGCGGAAGCGCAATTGAGGGGCAATTTTGAAGCATCAGGCTCAACGATTACTCCCACGAAGGAATCAATCACGGTGCCCAACGCGGGCCATCAACACGAGGGTAAATGAGATGATTGATTCAGTCATACGTTGGTGTTTGCACAATCGCTTTATTGTTATTGTCGTCTATCTGGCTTTATGCGGTTGGGGAGTGTTTGCGATATATCATACGCCTATTGATGCGATCCCAGATCTGAGTGAGAACCAAGTGATTGTCTTTGCCGATTGGCCGGGACGTTCTCCACAAGAAATTGAGGATCAAGTGACTTACCCTCTTTCAACGGCGTTGCAAGGCTTGCCTAAAGTTAAGACAGTGCGGGCACAATCCGACTTTGGGTTCTCCATGTTGACGGTTGTTTTTGAGGATGAAGTGGATCTCTATTTTGCAAGGACACGCATATTAGAGCGGCTGAGTTCCCTGCCATTTAAACTGCCTGAGTCGGCCAAAGTCAGCATGGGTCCAGACGCCACGAGCTTGGGTTGGGTTTATCAATATTACTTAGATGATACGAAGGCGCGCGAGTTAGGGAAGGGTTTGGATTTAGGACAATTAAGGAGTCTGCAAGATTGGTTTATACGTTACCAAGTTAACTCTGTTCCTGGGGTGAGTGAAGTGGCGGGGATTGGGGGCTTTGTGCGGCAGTATCAAATCGATATTGATCCGAATAAATTACGAGCTGTAAATGTCCCACTCTCGCAAGTGATCAAGGCCGTGGAGGGGAGTAACCGTAATGTAGGGGGAGGAAACTTAGAGGCCAATGGGCGTGAATTCACCGTGCGGGGGCTAGGCTTAGTGCAATCCATTGGAGACTTAAAATCCATTGCCGTGGGCTACTATCAAGGGCAGCCCGTATTGTTAGAGCACGTGGCCAGTGTTCAACTAGGGCCAGCACCGCGGCGAGGAGTGTTGGACTTTTCTGGGCGCGAAGTCGTGGGAGGAGTGGTGGTGATGCGTCATGGAGAAAGCGTGGTCGATGTCATTGAGCGGGTGAAGATCAAGATAGCAGAAATACAAAAGGGGTTACCGGAGGGCGTTGAAATTAAGTCCTTTTATGATCAGACGGAATTGATTCATCGTGCCATCGACACGCTTAGAATCACTTTGATTGAAGAAATGATTTTAGTGGCCTTGGTGCACATACTTTTCCTTATGCATTTTCGTAGCGTTATCATCGTTACGCTGCCGTTACCACTTTCCATTCTGATTTCTTTTATCTTAATGAAAGAGTTCGGTATGACGTCCAATATCATGTCTTTAAGCGGCATTGCCATTGCTATAGGGGTGTTGGTTGATGCGGCTGTTGTGGTGACGGAGGCTGTCATGCGTGAGGCCTATAAAGTGCAGGAGGGTCAAGTCCCCGGCCTGCGTTATCCTCAAGACATGTTAGAAATCGTGCAACGAGCCACTCGGCTAGTGGCAAGGCCTATTTTCTTTAGCATGGCTATTATTATCGTGGCATTTATTCCCGTTTTTGCGTTAAGCGGGCAGGAGGGGAAGTTATTTCACCCTTTAGCTTTCACGAAGAGCTTTGCCATGATCGGAGCCACGGTTATTTCTATGACCCTCATTCCTATCTTAGCTCTTACTTTTATTCGGGGAAAACTTCATGACGAAAACCGAAATCCGCTCATGCGTTTTTTATTGGCGGCATATCTTCCCGCGTTAAACCTAGCTCTCCGTTTTCGTTTCTGGGTTTTGGGTCTAGCGGTCTTAATTTTAGTGGGAG
Organism: Blastochloris sp.; assembly: GCA_034440395.1. Taxonomy (GTDB): domain Bacteria; phylum Verrucomicrobiota; class Verrucomicrobiia; order Methylacidiphilales; family JAAUTS01; genus JAAUTS01. The sequence continues at coordinate 20,108 of JAWXBW010000010.1, forward strand.
CCCTGTGGTGCGGCTCGCAGATGGGCCGAGAATTTATGCCAGCGTTAAATGAGCGGGCACTTTTATACATGCCGACGACTTTGCCTGGAGTTTCCGTTCCAGAAGCAAATAGAGTAATGGCAGCGCAGGATAAAGTATTAGCCTCTTTTCCAGAAGTAGAAAAAGTCGTGGGTAAGCTAGGGCGGGCAGATACCGCCACGGATCCTGCGCCCGTACGGATGATTGAGACGACGATTACGCTGCGCCCCTTAGCGGAATGGCGGGAAGGAATGACGGTGGAGAAACTACGTAGTGAAATGATGGACGCCATGATGGAATATCCAGGATTTGTGCCGACAATTTTACAGCCGATAGAGAATAGAATTTTTATGCTTAATAGTGGGATTCGTGGACAGGTGGCGGTTAAAATTTTTGGGCCTGATCTTTCAACTTTAGAAAAAGTCGCTGTGCAAGTGGAAAAAGTTTTAAAGGAAATCCCTGGAAACGACGGAGTTTTTGCCGAGAGGATTATCGGTTCACCCTATCTAGAAATAGCTATCAGGCGAGAGGATGCAGCCCGTTACGGCGTGCCTGTGGCAGAGCTCTTAGATATCGTGGAAACTGCCATTGGGGGAAGGGAGCTGACCACGACGATTGAGGGTCGGCAACGTGTCCCTGTGCGGGTGCGTTATGCGCGAGATTTCCGGGATAGTCCGGAGAGGTTGGCTTCTGTTTTGGTGCAAACAACCCGCGGGGAGCAAATTCCTTTGAGTAAGGTGGCAGATATCCGAGTGACCACGGGACCTGCCATGATTAGTAGTGAGAATGGGCTACTCCGTGTCTTTGTGCAGACGAATGTGCGTGAGCGAGATTTAGCTGGGTTTGTCGAAGAGGCTAAGCGGGCTGTGACGGATAAGGTTCAACTACCTACGGGAGTCTATCTCACTTGGGGAGGTCAGTATGAGAGCTTAATTCGTTCGCAAAATACACTAAAGTTTTTAGTGCCTGTTGTATTATTTATCACTTTTATGATGTTGTATCTGATTTATCGATCCGCTAGGGAAGCAGCACATGTTTTGTTAGCGGTTCCCTTTGCACTATCTGGTGGGCTTTATTTACAATGGATTTTGGGGTATAACTTTAGTGTGGCGGTTTGGGTCGGCTACATCGCCTTATTCGGCACGGCAGTGCAAACGGGTGTCGTCATGGTTATATATTTAGAAGAAGCGTTAAAGCGTAAAGAACTGGAGAAGGGACATACTATGACCTTGCTGGATATTCGAGACGCCGTCGTGGAAGGTGCTGCATTACGGTTGCGGCCTAAGGTCATGACGGTTACGACGGTCGTGGCCAGCTTGTCTGTTATCATGATCCCCATTTTCTCATCTGAGCGCACAGGCATAGAAATCATGCGACCCCTTGCTGTTCCCGTCATCGGCGGTATGATTAGTAGCTTGCTTCATATCTTAATCGTAACTCCTGTCATTTTCCTCATGCTGCGTGAGTGGGAATGGCGGAAAAATCAACGCGACCAACAACGTGCAGCAAAAGGAAATGAACTAGTATGACAAAAAGTATCTCATGTATCGCCCTCGTGGCCATTCTATTAACAGGCTTAGGACAAGCTGAAGAAATTAAATCGATCGTAAAAAAAGATGATAAGGTTGTTGCGAGTTACCCGCTCACAACGTGTGTTATTTCAAAAGAAAAATTAGGGGAGATGGGCAAGCCCATAGTCTTAGATCACCAAGGTCGTGAAGTTCAGTTGTGCTGCAAAGAATGCATCGCTGAATTTAAAAAAGATCCCTCCTCTTCGCTCGCCATCTTAGACGCTGCTGTGATTGCGCAGCAAGGCTCTTCCTATCCACTCGACACTTGTGTGGTTTCTAAGGAAAAGTTAGGAGATCACGGTAAAGTGGTTGATCACGTTTATAAGAATCGTTTGATTAGGTTTTGCTGTAAGGCTTGTCTTAAAGATTTTAATGCAGATCCAGAAAAGTTTTTAAAGATGATCGACGAAGCAGCAGCTAAGAAAAAATCTTAAACGGTTTATTTATGAAGATGAGGTATCTGGCTATACTCTGCGCTTTCGTGATTTTAATTGGACTAGGAAGTCATAAATCGCAAGCCGCAGAGTCTAGGCAGGGGGCTAATGGGTTTTGCCCAGTCTTGCCAGATGAGCGAGTTGATCCTGACATCTATGTGGAGCATCAGGGTAAAAAAATCTACATGTGTTGCCAGCGCTGTGCTAAGAAGTTTACGGCAGCGCCACAGATGTATTTAGGAAGTCTGCAAACGATTAGACTGCAAACTACGCCAGAGGTGGCCAGTCTGGTAGTCACCACCAGTCGACCAGAAGTCATTTTTATCCGTACGTTTGTTCAATGGCTAGGAAATGTTCACTTTCTTGTTTTACATTTTCCGATCGCCCTACTTTTTGTGGCGGGGATATCGGAAATGATGTTTATTTGGAAAAAGAACTCCTTGTTCCGCAGTTTCACGCACTATGCTGTTTTGTTAGGTGCGGCGGGGGCAGTGCTGACCGCCGTGCTAGGCTGGATGTTGGCCTATGGGCAGCTTTGGGGGGCAGATGAGGCTAGCAGGCTGGAGTGGCATCGTTGGTTAGGAACGATTACTGCAGTTTTAGCCTGTGTGGTTTACTATATCGGCGGTGGTGTAAGGGCTAAACTGAGCGGCAAACGTGAGCTGGCGTTTCGACTCGTGTTATTAACGGTTTTTGTACTTGTTGGAGTCGCTTCCCACTTGGGTGGTCAGCTCGTGCATGGGGCAGATTTTTTAAGTTGGCCGAAGTAAGAGCTGTTTTTAGAGTCAGAGGTGAAGCATGAATCTATTAGTTAAGACGCTTGAATGTAAAAATCGTTCTGATAACTATTCTTCATGCCTATTATTCTTGTGACAGGTTCGGCGGGGTTGATCGGCTCTGAGACCTGCAAACGCTTTCACCACGAAGGCTTTGATGTGGTGGGCGTAGATAACGACATGCGCTCCTATTTTTTCGGAGAAGCCGCATCGACTAATTCGTCACGATCTACTTTACAGCAAACCTTGTCGCATTATTCTCATCGTCATCTCGATATTCGTAATCAGGCGGAGGTTGAGGGTTTATTTAAAGAACTTGGTGCTGAAGTGGCTTTAGTTGTGCACACAGCAGCGCAACCTTCGCATGACTGGGCGGCGAAGGAACCTCATACCGATTTTAGTGTGAATGCGGTGGGCACGCTGAATTTATTGGAAGCTGCTCGCCAGCATTGTCCTTTGAGCCCGTTTATTTTTACGAGCACGAATAAAGTTTATGGAGATACACCTAATAGCTTGCCCTTGATTGAAAAACAGCAGCGTTATGAACTAGGTGTTGAGCATAGATATGGGGAGTTCGGGATTGATGAGAGCATGTCGATCGATCAGACGAAGCACTCTCTCTTTGGTGCCAGTAAAGTGGCGGCGGATATCCTGGTGCAGGAGTATGGCCGCTATTTCGGGATGAATACGGTCTGTTTCCGTGGTGGTTGCTTAACCGGGCCAGCACATGCGGGGACGGAGCTGCATGGGTTTTTAGCTTACTTGATGAAATGCACGGTGACGGGGAAGCCCTATCGCGTCTTTGGTTATCAGGGGAAACAAGTTCGGGATAACATCCATAGCCATGATTTAGTCGAGGCGTTTTGGCAGTTTTACCAAGCACCGCGTAGTGGTGAGGTTTATAATATGGGAGGAAGCCGGCACTCAAATTGTTCCATGCTGGAAGCGATTGATCTTTGTCAGGAAATCAGTGGACGGAGCTTGGACTGGACTTACCTAGAGGATAACCGCATTGGCGATCATATTTGGTGGATTAGTGATGTGAGGAAATTTCAGGAACATTATCCCGCTTGGAGCTATCGTTATGACCTACGTGGAATTTTAGGAGAAATCCATGCGGCTTGTGTAAGCTGACGTGAAGGTGGTCTATGGGAGAGGGGCGATCTTCGGAGGCTTTTGCATCTACTGAGCTAAAGTGAAGCCATTAGGAGTTCTTCCCGATGAAGCGAAGCCCACTCAACAACTAAGCCAAGTGCCCTTGGTGGGATATGCCCTTCAATCAAAGTAAGATTCTGAATATCTATGACTGCCATATACTCGCCGTAAAGTGCATGAAAGTGCGGAGGCGGGTGATCTCCGAAGTAAATCTGAATGACAATTCCGTAAAATCTAGAAACTTCAGAAATGAACTAATGAGCGTTTAAGAATAGGAAAAAGTTCTTCTGGTTGTTTGCCCGTAACTTTCAGGTAGAGCGCGTCAAAGCAGAGATCGAGATCTTCTGGCCATGTGAGTGCACCATGGTCAGTAACACGAACTTGTTCAAAGAAGGTGGGCTCCAGCCATGCTTTAAAGACGCCCTTACCCGCCATATCAGATAAGTCAGCCACACCCTCTATGCCATCGGCAAAGGTCAGGTGGAGTCGAAAACCCGGTAACGGCTCAGCGCCAAGAATTTTCATCTTAAAAATACAGTAGCGATTTTCCTTGATGATGTCGAATATGATGAGCGTGTTCCCTCATTGAAGCGGACCCTGAACGAGCATGAAAAGGGGAACTGCTTGGGTTCTAATGCCTCAATTGAGGACACCCTATTTTCTATGAAAACCTGTAACCTGATCTGCTGCGAACATTTGGAATAGGCTCCTCTAGGACTTCAGTGGATTCCGCCAACGAATTCCTAGGAAACGGCCGAAATCCGCATCGGCAGAATGAATTTCCCTGTGATACTCAATCGATAAAACGGCGAAATGGGCATCTGTCGTCAGGTTGCCAGCCAAACCTGTTTTTCGAATCATCCCCAGAAAATTAGACATATGCGTATGGGAAGGCTCAATGATCCTTACCTGTGGTCGCATGAACCACGATTCGATGCGGTCAGCACTTTCGTCCGCATAGCATCATCATTTTTCCTATCAAAACATTAAAGTTATTTTATAAAATAAACTTCAACGGCTCAAACTGAGATATGACACTATATTAGTGCATGTGCATGATTAGTGTATGGCTCGAACTCAAATTCTTATTCCCGACGCACTTTATCATGAAGCGAAACGCTTGGCTTAAGAAAAAGAGTGGAGTTTGGCCGAGATGCTACGCAAAGGACTAGAGGACCTCATCGAACGCCCTCCATCTACGGCCTACGCCAAAAATCCGCAATGGTCTATTCCTAGCTCAGCTACGGTGGGCTGGCAGGGTTTAAGCGATAATGAGCTAAAAAACAGCGCCTTTAAAGATAGCGAATCTAGAATTATAAACTCCTTGGCAAAATAAACTTCCATGACCTAGATCGACATAAATATTTTGCTCCATGCCTATAGTGAAGCCTCACCCCTCCATCACCCCTCTCAAGCTTTTATACAATCCCTGACGAAAAACGAAGACGTTGGACTCAGTGAATTTGTTTTAGCCGAATTCTATCTGCTTTTACGCAACCCGAGTGTTCTGGCTCAAAACCTCACGGCAGCCTCTGCAGCTCATGTCATCCAGAGCTACCGGCATCACCCCTATTGGCAAATCTTAGGATATGGCAGTCGGAGTCTAAAAATCCATGAGCAGCTCTGGGAAATGGCAGCACTCGATCCCTTTGCCCGACGTAGAATACTCGATGCGCGGCTAGCTCTGACACTTCGTCAATTCGGAGTTACTCACTTCGCCACCTGTAATATCAAAGATTACGAAGGCTTCCAGTTTCAAAAAGTTTGGAATCCCCTAGAAAAACAGTCGCAAGCCTAAGAGGTACCTATTTTTTAGCGCACACCACCACGGTCCGACCTAAAAGTAAATCCAGAGAATTTAGCTGATCGACAATACCCTGATTTTCCTGAGTGAGCGTCTTGTATTTGAGTGTCTCTTTGCGCCAGAGAAACCATGCGCCTAGAAAAAGGAAGGGGCCTAAAAGAATCAATTTCCAAATCCCAGACCGTTGCCATTTATCCACCGTAACCGTGACTTCACTAAATTCCGCATCATAAAGAGAATGAGCTATGTAGAAATATCCAACGGGATTGATGTGCCCACCGGTGGAATAAAGAGCGCTGTGCTTGATCGGCAGAGGACCGAAAAGATTGGCGAACCCGCTGAGAAAATAGCGGAACCTTGAATTAATATTGAGAACATTAGGCGTGGTCAAAACGCAGACCCCACCAGGTTTCAAGACCCGGAAAATTTCCCGAAAGGTCTCCCGATAATGTTCCAAATGCTCAATCACTTCAGTGGCAGTGACTAAATCAAACGAGGCGTCTGAGTAGGGCAACTTATCTACATTCAGATTAGCCACATCCACCTGTTGGCCTGCCAGCTTCATGAGAGAGTCCGTATAATCACAAGCCTGAGACTGCACACCCAACCGCTTTTGTAAGAGCGCAATCAAAGCCCCTGAACCTGAGCCTATATCCAGATGAGTAACAAGTGCGCCATGCTCCCGACCAAGTTCTATGCTCGTCACCACCGCATTATAAATCGTCTGTGTGCTCATTAATTTAAAGATTTTTGGATAAGGGTATGGCGGCTCATAAGGGAGAATTAATCTATGTGGAAACGAAACCATAGTAAAATAAAGCACTCTGAAAAGCTTTATCCTTTGGGCGTAATTTGAAGAATACTTTAATATCACTTGCTCCTTGCATCTGCCTTTATCCTTACACTAATCTTTTTACTTAATGATCGCCCCAGCTCTAAGCCTATCAACATCACGCAGGTTCCCTGTCGCACCCGCTCACACCCGCATGACTCTAGCTTAATTATCCCGAGCTTACGTTTGACACGGCCAATCCTATGAAATCAACTTCCTCAGGTATCAATAGCGGTGCTGCTAGCATGAAATATGGTTCAGGCTTGGCTTATCTTTTTAGACACCCAAGCAAGGCTTTATGGAAACTCTTTAAACGAATGTTAGGCCAAGTTAGCCCGCTACATAGACCAGAAAATTTTGTATTACCCTCAGACTTCAATACCATCCTCCAAGATAATAGCGAGGATGAGCACAATGCTGCTTGCGACAACATGTATCACTACGGCGGAAGTCTTCAGCGGCAAAGATTGGTGGCATTAGCAGAGTGGAGTGCTCAGCATTACTCAGGCGATTTTGTCGAAATCGGTGCTTTTTGCGGAGATACCAGTAAGCTACTGGCAGAGCTTGCCGCTAAACATCAACGCCGCCTTATCGTTATTGATCCGTGGATCACGGGATCGCAGGACTGCGATGGAGCGGAGTTTGCCGCCTTTCAAAATAATATTGCAGCAGTTCGAGATCATGTCGATGTCTGGCAAGCTTCCTCACTAGATGAAGAAATCATTCAACGTCTTAAAAAACGTGAAGTATCCTTTGCCTTTGTGGATGGACTACACACGCTGAAAGCCTGTCTGTCGGATATTTTATCCGTTGGCCACACCAAGGGCGTCATCGCTATTGATGATACCCGTTATAACCATGACCTTCTGTTTTCCATACAGCATGCTGCGAACCAACTCAACCATTACGCAGTCCAAGATCCAGAATTCAGAGAGTCCTTCTTACTGCCGAAAAAAGATTTTTCATTAAAAAAGACATAGTATAATGACTATGACATCGACACTTCAGAAAAGAGCTATCCTTGTTTCTTCGTGCGATTCTTACTCGGATGCGTGGCCCCTTTTTTTCCACTTTTACTTCAAATATTGTGGGGCTTGTGACTTGCCTGTTTATTTACTGGCGAACCATAAAAGTTATCAAGATGCACGAGTGAAGATGTTAAATGTCGGAGACGACGTTTCATGGACGGATGGCATTTCTAAAGCCTTGCAACAAATGGATGCCACGCACTTGCTCTTTTTGCAGGATGATTTTCTTTTAAATCAGCCTTTAGACTTTACGGAGTTTCAGAAAGTGTTTGATCAGTTTATCTCTGTTGGCGGACTATCACTGGAGATTGACCTAAGGTCAGATCAGGGTCCTGATGTGCCCACCACGTGGTTAAGACAATCCAACGCCCAAAACCTACACTCTGGATTAAACGCCACCCTTTGGCGCAAAGATTTTTTAGAAGAAATCGCTTCAGTTGCAGGCTTAAATATTTGGCAGGCAGAAACACGTATTCGGGACTGCTTGCGCCAAGGCCGTAGGGGATTGTATTTCTTAAAAAAAGAAACGCCTCCTATTTTATCGTATGTAGAATCGATCAAAGGTGGTTTCTGGCAACCAGCCGCTATTGAGTTTTTAAAATCACAAGGCTTAAAGCCTGATCTTCAAAAACGTCCATGCCCGCCGCAAGGTAAAGGATTAATACCAAAATTAATTCGGAGCTATTTGAAAAAACGTATGCGTCGCCAAAACAAATCTGCTCCTTTAGCTTTAGAGGTCTTCCCCTTGTCTCACCCAGCATGAGTAATCATCCCATGGCAGGTCGATACCTCTCTAAAATGCGTCGATGGATACACGACAGTTCAACATTTTTGAAAAATGGCTTCGGTTCAACCTTAGCAGTCAATAGGGGGAGCAGTTACCTCCCCAATGACACGGAATGCGTGCTAGAGGAGGCAGGAAACGTTGAGATTGATAATGCGTGCGAATCCCTCTTTTACGAAAAACTGATCCCTGCTGGCTACACTTGGCCACAAGCCTCTTTGAGCATTCTTTCAAATGCTTACCTAACTGGAGATCAAGGTCAGGTATTCCAAGCAGATGGCAGCCTGCTCAAGATATGTCCGAGCCTCGATCATTTACCTTTAAAAAAAATCAGACGTCCTATCTCACTTTTTGCTAAGAAAATTCCAGGTACTGTATTTCACCTGACCGGGGTTGATCATGAAAACCACGGACACTTTCTTTTTCAACACTTACCACGCCTCTTGGCAGCGAGAGAAAATGTTTTGCTCAAAAAAGAATTCCGTGTGCTCGTCGCACCAGGCCACGCAAAATGGCAACTACGCTATTTGCAATATTTTGGGATTCAAAAAGAGCAAATAGTGGAAGGTTCAAATGGCACCGTAAAAGTCGAGCACCTAGCTTATGTCCCCATGCTTTACGGCAGCTCTTATCTATGCAATCCGGAATACTATCGACAAATACATCAAGCCTTTTGCTCTGCCCCTAAACCAGAGGAGGCATCACTTAAAGGGGAACAGCATGACATTATTTTTATCTCTCGCTCTGACGCCCCTAATCGGAAACTTTCCAATGAGGCTGAAGTCATCAAAGTTTGCGAAAAAGTATGGGGAAAGGTTCATGTGTTGGAATTATCCCGAACTCCTTTGCCAGAACAAATCAGGATATGCCGCTCCGCCAAAATAGTGATAGGCCCGCAAGGTCAAGGCCTCAGCGTCCTTTTCTTTATGGAAAAGGCACTATTGATCCTTTTGGAATACGGTCACACCTTACAACCTCTCGGCTGGTGTGCCGCCTATCGTGACGTAGCCATTTTGACCGGCAACAAATGCGTGCGCTTACTTTCCCAAAGCCTACCTTATTCAGAAGGCAATTGGACTTATGAAATTGAGAAATTTCAGGTCGATGCACAGCGTCTAGCCCGACTATTTCCTTTTAAACCGACAACTCCATGAAAATCCTCTTCATTAAACTGAAGCATATCGGGGATGCCCTGTTGATGACCCCGGCCATCGCTGGAGTAAAACAAAAATATCCTGAAGCCGAGATTTGGGTCTGGGTAAGAAAAGGTAGTGAAGGAATTTTAAAAGGTTGCTCAGCAATTGATCATCTCTTAACCACGGCAGAGCCTAGTTCTAATAATGCGAACCAAGCTTCACTTATTACTGATTTAAAAACCCTTGCTAAACTACGGCAGGCTAAGCTGGATTATGTATTTGAATTCAGCGAAGGAGACCGTGGACGTTGGTTGGCGTTAGCCTGTGGTGCCCGCAAACGTTGTTTAGCCTCATCCGATATTCTTTCTAAAACATGGTCTTTTGCCTTTCATCACTATTGTTCTTATGCCAGTTCTAATGCCCACCGTGCAGCCAAAGAATACGACTTTGTTCAAAAAATCCTGAAACTAGAACCCACACCTCTTCCGTTGCAATTCGAGCGCAATAAAGCTGATTTTTCCTATGTTAAAAAAAACCAGTTAGATCAGGTTACCGTCATACACCCCTCTACCCGCTGGAAGCGAAAGGGATGGCCTTTGGAAAGGTGGGTTACTTTATGTCACAGCCTAGAAAAAAATGGGCATCACTTAGTTATTAGCTCAGGACCAGACTCGGAAGAGATTCGTTTTTGCCAAGAAATCAGAGACGGGGTCGGTTCTCACCTTTTCTTAACGGAAGGAGCCTTGCCCTGGGATCAACTGGCCGGCCTGTTTTATTCTGCTCGTCTTTTTGTAGGAGTCGATACTGCCGCTATGCATTTGGCTGCGGCCTGCCAAGTTCCCAGCATAGCACTCTTTGGGCCATCCGTTGAGGAAGCGTGGCACCCGTGGTTAACTCGTCATGCGGTCATAACCCCTCAGGTCACAGAGGACAGCATTCGCAGAGCCGATGGCTACCCTGACAAGCGCTTACGTAAGATGGAAGACATCACGGTGGCACAAGTGACAGAAGCTTGCCTTCATTACGATAAATTATCGCTATGAATTTATTTTATATCGCCAATCAGGATCTGGCGGATGGATCGGCTCATGCCCTTTATCTATATCGGAGTGCGTGGTGGCTAGCATCGACTTCTAAAGGGGAGGAGGTGCATTTATTGCACACAGGAAAAATGGACGCACAAGAGCTGGGCAAATATTTTGGTTATACGGTAATTCCCCATCTTAAGATAAGCGGACTGCCTTCCGTTAGAAGAAAAAAGAAGGCTAAGGGATTGACCTTAAATGTGGTCTTCGACTTTTCCGTTTTTCTCTACCTTCGCAAAAAAGCGCAACGTGGGGATGGATTAATTATAGCGAGCTTCCCTAAACTTTTCCGCTTTTTAGCGTCTTGGCGTCAGTGGTTACCACCTATGACCTTCGTCTATGAAGTTCACCAACTAGCCTGCTTGGAGAACCAGCCCTCGCTAGGAAAAATAAGTGATGAATGGAAGACTTTAAACTTATCTGATCTCTTCGTCACAACAACGAAGCCACTCCAAGAACTTTTGGAAAAGGAGGCGCCGAAAATACCGATTCATCTGGCTGGGCTGGCCTGCGGATATGACGAGACAGAATTTCAGCATTTATCCATTTCCACTAAACTAGAAACAAATCCCGAATGCGTTTACATAGGATCGGTCTATCACGAGCAAGGAGTGCGCTGGTTATTGGATTCATGGCCTACTATTTGCAAAAACACTGGCATAGATTTCTCATTAAAAATTATTGGCGGCTCTCCTGTTGAAGTTGAACAATTAAAAACCCTAGTCACAAAGCTTAGGCTCTCACGGGTTTTCATTCTTGGTTCTATGACTAGGGAAGAAGTTAAAGGTGTTTTACGGCTTGGTCAGATTTTATTGATCCCGAGCTTGAATGAAGGAAGAATGCCTTACGTCGCCATTACTAAAGCCTATGATTATCTCGCCTTTCATTTGCCCATCGTGGCTTCCGATCTTCCGTCAATACGTGAAGTGTTGCGAGATGGCAAAGAAGCTCTTTTGTTTCAGCCGGGTAATGCGGAAAGTTTAGGGAAGCAGTTACAGCTATTAATCTCCAATCTAGACATGGCGCAAGGTCTTGCACGCTCAGCCGTTGAGCGCAGTAAGGAATTTCAGTGGAAAGAACGTTCCCAGCTTTATTGGAAATTTTTGCACAGATAGAAGAAACCTTAAATTGCTATCACCAAACTTAGAAACAGAAGAGTCAGGAGGCAGTTTAGAGCCATCAAAGGAAGGGGAGGGTATCAACAAAATATTATGAGTTAGCTTTCATACGATATCTTCGGGGCCAAACAATACGAACAAGCATTACTAACAAGGGAACAAACTTTAAAAGTCCTGGGGTTAACCGCACGTAGGATAAGTAGTAAGCCCACAGTTTAAAACGTCTATGCCAACGTCCCTGCTTCGGTATTACTGTGGTTTCTGTCTCACTAACTTTATAGTCTTTTACGTTGCCCACCGTGCAGGCATACAAGAGAGATGGCTCAAGCGCCAATGGCCCCTGCATTAAGAGCCTATAAACTAATAAATTATCCATATAATCAAAACCGTGTTTCTCAACAAAAGCTTGGAGTCTGAGAGGTGCTAACCGTGATCTTAAAACTAGGCCGTAGAGTAGGTTAGCTTTGCCTAAGCGTTCGTCCTGTCTAAAGAAATTCCACAAACGTTTGCAGCGACTCAAGTCCGTAAAAGCGTTAAGATATTGCAGGTGATCAGGATACTTAAGTTGTCGCAAGCCAACCGAATTGCGTTCTTCAAAATTACAGAAAGCTAATGCCGCATCGGGCTTGTCCTGCAGTTTAGACCAAAGTTTTTCCACAAAGTAAGAATCGCGCCAATCATCATCCGCACACCACATAAAGTAATCTCCTCTCGCTCTATCTAGAACGAATTGGAAGTTTGCTGTTGGACCTACATTTAAGTCTTGTCTAAAAAACGTAATTCTATCATCTAATTGGCAAAAGCTATTCATTACATTAGCCACTTCGCTCCCAGCAGTAGCATTATCAGAAACTATAATTTCTAAGTTTTGATAAGTCTGGCCAGTGATCATTTCTAAGGTTCGCTTTAATTCATTCGGTCGATTAAAGGTAGGGATACCAACGCTGATTAGAGGGAGCATAAATTTTTTTAATGAATACATTTAACCTTAAGTTAATACCTTCTTTTCCCTGAGCTTAGAAAAAACTAAGCCAGCAAAACGCACTACAGGCAAACAGTAAGGTGAAACTCCTTTTAGATTTTGTCTCATTGAAGAGAAGGCGTCAAACTAAGCACCTACCTAGCCCTAGCCGGACGCATACATTCCACTTCAGCGCACCCTCCGCAGATAGCCGTCAGGGGCGACCGTGATCAAAAGCTTGTTTTGGATGGATTTGTCTATCTCGAACTCGGGATGGGTTTTAAGATATTCATGAACAGCGGTCTTGGGGTTGTTTCCGGGGCCCCAAGCTCGGTCACAAAACATGCCAGCAGGCATGTCTTCGACGATGGTGTCGAAGACAGCACAGTAGCTGCCGATAGAAGTAAGAGGTGCATAGGCTTCCAGCTCCGCCATCACATGTTCGTGAGTATGATTACTGTCGAGGCAAACCAGCACACGAGAATAATTATTTGCGACGGAACGCACTTGCATGATGATCTCTGGGGCAATGCTGGAACCCTCAATCATCTCAACATAGGTGGCCATTGGGTGGGCTTCAATGGCGGCTCGGTTGTGTGTGCGAATGTCAATGTCAATGCCAAGCACCTTGCGGCGTGAGGCCTTAGGGTCCAGAGTTGCGCCCGTTGCAATGGCATCATTGAGGTCTAATAATGCCAGCATTGAAGCGCTAAAGACGAGCGATCCTCCATGGGCAATGCCGGTCTCGATTATAAGGTCGGGCCGAATTTCCCATATCAATTCCTGCATGGCTACTATGTCTTGCGGGTACTGGATAATGGGGCGTCCGAGCCAGGCAAAGTTATAGGAGTATCTCGTAGCGGCGGATTCGTTGAGAAAGGTGGCGGCTGCCGCTTGCATAGGCGCATTGGCGCCCTGATGGATGATGCGTTGGGCAACGTCGAAGGTGAATTGTGAGGATGTATCGGACATGGTGGTGTGGTTGATTGTTAGTCAGCAGGGTAATAGGTGAAACGGTGGTCGGTCATGCGGCGGATTTCATCGAGATAGTTGCTATTTATGACGATGATTTCCGAGCCATCCGGCAATTGGCTCAGGAGTTCTTGCGGTGAACTGACGCGAAGTCCTGTGACGCCGAGGTATTTGCCTTGTTTGGCCGGGTTGACATCGACGATAGTATGGACAGGAGTGCCGCAGCGAGCCATGAAGATGGCGAAGATAACTCCTTTTGAGGCGCCGCCCCACACGACAGCGGGTTTGTTCTGGTGGGCGGCGAGACGACGGGAATGGGTGGTGACCGTGTCGGTGAATGTGGCGGGGAAGGTAAGCGGGGCATCCTGATATACAGGCGTTCGGAGGCTGCCGAGTTCCGCGACGATCGAGAGATATTGGCCGTTGAAGCTACAGGCGGCATGATGGACTCTGCCGAACATGCGGTGGAAATCTGAGAGTCGGAAGTAGTTTACATGTTCGTAGAAAATGTCGAACCATGAACAGCGGGAGCAAATCCATTCAAAGCAGGGCACTTCAATATAGATCTTGCCGCGTCCACCATTGGCATCGCGGAGCAAGCATAGAAAATCGAAAGGGTCGCGGATGTGTTCGAGAACATGGCGGAGGACGATGCCACCAGCGCTGATGCCGGTCTCTGGGGAAAAGTACTGTTTGAGGATTGCGGGGTTTTCGCCTTCGTAGGCGGGATCAACGCCGGTGATCGTGTAACCCAGTTGTTGAAGCTTTTCGAGAAAGAGTCCCTTGCCGCAACCCACTTCGATGAGCGAGTGGTTTGCGAAGTGTTTAGCGATGAGACTGAGGATCGAGTCGAGGTGTTCCAGAAAGGCGCCGCTGTGAGCTTGTTCGTTTTGATAGTCGGCGCCATAAGCCATGAGGTTCGGATCGAAGGCGTGGTTCGAGATCAGTCCGGTGTTGAGGTTTTGCATGAGGCGTACGTCGCCAGTCTGGCAGGAAATGGCTGCCGCGCAGGAGTGATACATGTGGTTTTGGAAGACTGGTAGGCCCTCGCAGCGGTAAAGTTCCAGCAGTTGGCTATTCATAATGCGAGGCAGTGGTGAATGTAGGAGGTATCGCCCCAGAAAGCGAATGGTTCATAGCTGGCGTAGGGGTAATGGCCAAGTTCAAGTTTGATGGCAAGGTGGTTGTCAGCGAGATAGCGTTCGACAAAGGTGCGAACCGAGGTGGGCTGGCCGCTGCAGCCGTTAACGATGCCGAAGGGTTGTTGTTTGAGGGCGAGGCTGACGATTTCGTGCGCAACGCTGGAGACGTGGTGGAAGTCGCGGATTTGCTCGCCGCCGGACATTTTAAAGGTGGTCTCGCCGCCGGCGATGGCGCGTGTGAGTTGCGGCAGGAGCGATTGGGGAGACTGGCCGGGTCCGTAAAGGTAAAAAAGGCGGTGCCAGACGAGGTTAAAGGAGTTGTTGGCTTGTTGCAGTTGGAGGTAGTTACGGAGCGTGTTTTTGGCGACGGCGTAGGCGGTGGAGGGTTCGGCGATCATGGATTCTGTTTTCAGACCGCTGGTGGTGCCGTATTCCAAGCAGGTTCCTGTCACGGCAAGAGTGCGGAGTCCGCTGGAAATTAGGGACTTGAGGAACCGGATGTGAACGGGGAGTTCGAATTCGAGATGATTCAACGAGCTGAAGTTAGGAAGTCCCTGCCAAGCGAGGTGAATCAGGATGTTCGGGTGGCCGAGCGCAGCGAACGGATTTTGAGGGGGGTGGTGTAAATCGAGTTGGACGACGGTCGCATGCGGCAGGAATGTGGCAAGCGAGGCGGGATCACGGGTGGCAAGGACCGGAGCATGGCCGCGCTGGATGAGTTCGGTGGTGACATGACGGCCAAGGAAGCCTGAGGCACCAGTGACAGCGATTTTCATGGCAGCGTCTCCAAAGTGGGAATCGCGGTGACGAATTCTCCGTTCCAAGACCTGACGTAATCGAGTTGCTGCATGATTTCGTTTTTCAGATTCCATGGTAGGATGACCACGTAATCTGGCTTAAACTCATGGAGGTGGGTTTCATCGACAATCGGAATGCGGCTGCCGGGCATGAATTTCCCTTGCTTGGCGGGATTGCGATCCACGACGAAGGAAATGAGGTCCGAGCGGATGCCGGCGTAGTTCATCAGGGTGTTACCCTTGGCGGCGGCTCCATAAGCAGCAACTTTTTTGTTTTGGCGTTTGGCGTCTATTAAGAATGCCAAGAAGTCGTTTTTGACCTTTTCCGCTTTTGCCTGAAAACCAGAGTAGTATGCCGCGGTGCGCATGCCAGAGGCTTCTTCGCGATTCAGCAACTCCGCAAGACGGTCGGTCTGCACGTGGGTTCCGGTCTCGGCTCGTTGGGCGAACACGCGCAGGCTACCGCCGTGGGTGGGATGTTCCTCGACGTCAAACACGGCTAGGCCATTAGCCGCAAAAATCCGTTGCACGGCAGTAAGTGAGAGGTAGGAAAAGTGTTCGTGGTAGATGGTGTCAAACTGGTTTCCTTCAATCAGATTCATCAAATGAGGGAACTCGAAAGTTGCAACGCCAGTCGGTTTCAGCAGGATGGAAAAGCCTGCTGCGAAGTCATTGATGTCCGGCACGTGGGCGAGCACATTATTGGCTGTCATGAGGTCGGCTTGCCAACCTTTTGCGGCCAAGTCGGTGGCCAAGGCCACGCCGAAGAACTCCTCGATGGTTTCGATTCCCTTGAGGCGTGAGGCTGCGGCGGTGCTGGCGGTTGGCTCGACGCCGAGGCATGGCATGCCGTGCTGTTTGACGTATTGGAGAAGGTAGCCGTCATTGGACGCCACCTCAATGACCCGGCTGGCCGTCGTGAGTCCGAAGCGTTCGATCATCGTTTGAACGTATTCGTCGGCATGCTTGAGCCATTGGGTGGAGAAGGAACTGAAGTAGGCGTATTCCTCGTTGAATAACTCCGCGGCGCGGGAGTAGGCTTCCGCCTGCACCAGCCAACACGATTCGCAAATAACCACCTTGAGCGGAAACCACTTTTCCGAGCGGCGCATCGAGATTTGAGTCAGATAGGCATTGGAGGGGGGCGCGCTGCCGAGATTAATCACGGGCAGCGTGACTTCTGACCCACAGTGTCGGCATTTCATAGCGTTATCCCCGCAAAATCTTTTAACAGTAAAGGTAGGCACTTGTCCCGCTCGGATTGGTCTGTTACCTGAAGTGGCCAAGTAATTGCCATCCGGGGATCAAGGGCGTTAAAACCGAACTCTGCCTCCGCGCAATAGGCCGTCGAGTGAAAATAAAGCATTTCACAATCTTCCTGCAAGGTTTGGAACCCGTGGGAAAACCCTTTGGGAATGACCATAGTTTTCCCATTTTCTCCACCCAACTCTTCGCCATGCCATTGCAAAAACGTGGGCGATTCTGTTCGCAAATCAACCGCCACATCGAATACCCTGCCACGTAAACAGGTGACCCATTTCGTTTCAGCATGGGGCGGCAGTTGATAATGAAATCCCCGTATTGTACCCGCTTCACGAGTGAGAGTACGGTTGATTTGGACAAAGGATTCCCCTTCAGCAAGGCACGCCAGTTCCTCAGCACAGAATAATCTCTCCAAAAACCCCCGGGCATCCCACAGCGGCTTACGGACAAGACATTTCAACCCTTCTAGCGGAGTCTCCCTGATATCAAAGCGCCCGTTCATGCTTGCACCGTCTCATATTTTATAATCTGATCTATGCTAAACTGGCTCATGTTGGAAACCCTATCCACATGCCTTGCTCGGTACCATAGTGCAGTTTCCTTGATGGCGGTATCAAAATCCCAGCGTGGTGACCATCCAAGCAGTTTATGAGCTTTTTCGGTGTCCAAACCTAAGAAATGCGCTTCGTGAGGGTGTTGAATATCTCCACATGTCTTTTTTTCACCCGGCCATATGTGAAAGAAGGCTTTCACCAAATCCTCAACCGAACGGTTAGCCGATTCAGAAGGGCCAAAATTAAAAGCTCCCATCAACTGGAGATCCACATCTGCTTCGGAAACTTTTTGCGCCAAAAGCAGGTAACCGCTAAGGCAATCGAGTATATGCTGCCAAGGTCTCGTCGCCGAAGGGTTCCGAAGTGAAATTGCCTCCCCTCGCAGAAGTGCCCGCACACTATCGGGAATGATGCGATCCTCCGCATAATCCCCGCCGCCGATGACATTGCCTCCTCGGGCGGACACCAAGGAGCCAAGGTTTTGAGGTTGAAAGAAAGATCGCCTCCAAGACTGCACCACAAGTTCGGCGCCGGCTTTGCTGGCCGAATAGGGATCATGTCCGCCGAGAGGATCATCCTCATTGTATCCTTTCGTCCTTTCCACGTTTTCGTAGCATTTATCGCTTGTCACCACCACCACGGTACAAGGTTTGCCCCTTTCACGAAGTCTTTCCAACAATGAGGCCGTTCCCAGAACATTGACGGAAAAAGTGTCCAAGGGTTCATGATAAGATCTTCTCACCAAGGCTTGTGCCGCAAGATGGAAAACGATTTCTGGCTCGGCTTGCAACAAAGCATGACGGCCGATTTCTTCATTACGAATGTCTCCTAGGAATTCCCCTGAAAAAAGGCCGTTTGGCATGGTTTCGTGGAAATTAGGAGAAGCGGCGGCGGGAAGAGACCATCCATACACTTGGGCGCCTAAATGGTTGAGCCACAGGCTGAGCCAGCCTCCCTTGAATCCAGTATGGCCACTTACCAATACCCGCTTACCTCGATAAAATGAAGCTAACTTAGACATTACCAAACTTTCCAAGGTGCCTTTCCCAAGGCCCATAAATTTTCAAGTTGGTTTTTTTCACGTAACGTATCCATCGGCTGCCAAAAGCCTGTATGCTCAAATGCCATCAATTCTTTTAAATTAACTAATTGATTAAGTGCTGCTGACTCCCAACTTGTTTGGTCATTATCTATTAGGTTTAAACACTTTGGGCTGAGCACAAAAAAACCACCATTAATCCTATTATCGCCTCCGCGAGGTTTTTCCATAAAGCCAGTTACTTCAGAACCTTCTGTTTGCAAAGCTCCGTAACGCCCTGGCGGGCAAACGGAAGTGACCGTTGCCAAGCGTCCATGTTTTTTATGAAACGCAATTTCTGCTGTAATATCTATATCCGCAACTCCGTCACCGTAAGTAAAGCAGAAGGACTCTTCATCTTTAATGTAGTCCCCCACTCGGCGCAGGCGGCCACCTGTCAGCGTTTCTTCACCAGTATCGACAACTGTAATGCGCCAAGGCTCGGCCTTACGTTGATGTACTTCTACGGAGTTTTTTGACATGTCAAAGGTTACGTCGGACATGTGGAGAAAGTAGTTAGCAAAATACTCCTTAATAACGTATCCCCTATAGCCTGTGCAAATAATAAAGTCGTTAACTCCATGGGCAGCATAGATTTTGAGAATATGCCACAGAATGGGCTTACCTCCCACTTCAATCATAGGCTTAGGCTTTAAAGATGTTTCTTCGCTGATACGAGTTCCTAATCCACCAGCTAAAATAACACACTTCATAACGTTAAAGAATGATTAAAAGACAGTCGCAGATTTAAGTCTATCTAAAAATTCTCAGTTCGTTTAGCCAAAGTATTTTTGAGAGTATTTTCTTATTTTCTTGGCGAAATATCCTAACTCAGGCTCTGGATATAATGTAACTTTTAGGGGTGGCTGGCCGTCTTCTAAGTTGCTTACGAAATCACTGATAAGATTAAATAAATTATACTCGTGCAAAACCAAGCGCTTGGCTTCCTCCAAGGCAGGCAAACGACGGAAGTATTCTGCCTCGGTGCATGTCTCATCTATTAGTTTTTTTGTTGCAGCCACATCGTTAATGTCAATCAGTATGTAAGAATCTTTAGGAAAATAGTCCGCAATGTTCGGGCAACCGTAGTAGAGGGGAACTGTTCCTGCGAGAAAACAATCTATAATTTTTTCCGTCCAATAATCAGGACAAACAGAATTTTCTATAGCTAGTGAATACCGGTAATCGGCGACTCCAGGCCATTTGTTATTAGACTCAACTTCTGAAGAGAAGTGGTAGGTAGCTTTTACATCGGATCCAGACAGTAGTTTATCTGTGTTACGTCCGAAACAATCGAAAGGTAATTCCCGTGCTAACGCTAAAATGAATTGAAGTCTTCTGCGGTGCCCACCAATCGTCCGCTTCGTGCTGAAGATAGCGGATAAATTTTTTGTTTTAGCGGGAAAGGATTCTTGTCCTAGTTCATCAAACGTTTTTTTTAAGAACCAAGAAAGACCTGTTTGAGAAAGAGTGACGGAAGGATGATTAACGCCACGCTGGCTCGTAATAATATGTGGAAAATGTTTTAACCATTTAGGGTGGTATCGCTTAAAATCGGCAGGCTCAGCAGTAATAAAAACAACTTTATTAGGTGGGCAAACTGTGGAATCTGATTGAGCAAGTCCATCACAAACAAACCAAGCGTCACATTCCTCAACCAGCTCATCAATCACAAAGGTGTGTCCCCGCCACACTCCGCCTCCCTTAGGCGTTAGTAAGCCGATGGAACACCCCACGGCTTTCATAGAAAGTTTAATTTTCACTGAATAGAAGATTAAGAATCAAGGCGTTGCCATAAACCTGAACCGATCGGCAAATCCAATACGGCACGTGGGTCAGAAGCCAAATAGGCGGGCGGTAAACTTAATATTAAGGTAAAACCTGCTTCACTAAACATCTGTTCTAAACGTCTTCCCGTCATGTGCGGCTCATGCCATTCAACTAATACATAACGGCTGCGCTTTAACCACGCCATCCAATCTTCAGCTAAAAAAATTTCGGCTCCTTCTATATCCACTTTGATTAAGTCAATCGAGTTCAATAAACGAGTTTGTTCCTCCAAATCTACAGATTTTATCTGGCGAGATTTTTCCTTGGAAGCTAATTGAAAAATAGACGATTTATAGGTCGATTTAGATTCAAAATACGACATGGTTTGATTGCGTTTTCCCACAAGTCCGTTGATTAGTTGAAAGTTCTCTTCCAGCTTGTTTGCGGCCAGAGAACGTGCAACTGTTTTCAGCGCATAGGAATTAGCGTCGATGAGAACGGCTTGGCGTAAACCTTTCCAACCTTCCGTCCGTGCCCTGTCCTCAAGGTAAAGGCTGAAGAGCCCACAGTTGCAACCAAGATCCACCCATGTCTTTATTTCGGGAAGTAGTTTTAAAAAAGGCTCATAACTACGTTCAATAAAAATTTCTTGTAGGATGGGAAAGTCGGCTCTGTTTTGTAAACACAAGCGAAGCCCAGAAGCCATTTTAAAGTTAAAATTAGTCCAAGGAAAAACTTTCCAAGCCAAGGAAGTCCCCAATCTTTTTATACCCATAATTAAAAATCATGGTGAAGGAGATGCTTAAGAAAACAATAGTTTTATTTAAATCCAATTGAGCGGAAACTTTTTTTCCAAAGGCGACGTAACCTTCTAATAGACAGTTGTACTTTGTAATAGCGGAAAACGAGGGGTTCTTTCAAGTCCATAAACGGGAAAGCTGCCTGTATCTCTTTGTAGGCTAGTGGAATTGCCACTGGAGCTAGGTGGATGTCATCTAGATAATATTCCATGCGTGTTTCGTCCTGAGCATCAACAAGTTGTTTGAAAATAGACAGGAAAGGAACTCCTTCTTTTTTGCACTCTTGTTCTAGGTGTTTATTAAAAATTCGGGTAACTTGGTTGCGCTCCTGACAGGTTCCATACGTAGGGTAAAGCTTGTCCGATATTTTTAGTTTTACAGTGGAAGCTGGAGGCCCCCAAACGGCAATATTCCAGCCTTGATTCTTAAGGGAAGTGACCACTCCCACATAGCGCACCACTGTATCAAGAATGACATGATCAAGAGGAATCTGGCGCTCTCTACTTTGTTTTAACAAGTGAACCCGGCAATCTATTTCCCCAAAAACCAATAATAGAGGACCGTCGCACTTGTCTAAAGTCTGCAAAAGTTCCATCAAAAGGTTAAAACCCCCAGAGCTAGATTGGGGATTACACAAATTATAAGCTGTCACAGCTCCCAAGCGGAAACTTTTGATGCCCAGTAATCGATCCGCAGAAACCTCTGGCCAGCCGGGCTGAACCTCCCAATTTCCAGAAAAAAAGCTGGCATGACTATCCCCAATACAGCGAATACTTGTTGGGGTTTTCATACTTTTGATACAACGACAGAGATCTTGTAATTGTACAGTTCAATTGACAGTAATTTATAAGTTGTGGCTAAGCATTTTCAGACAACAGTAGAGAGGATTTAATTTGTAAAGTTGCTTCCAGATAATTTTCTCTTGGGAGTTTATAGATTTCTTACGCTTTACACTAGCATAAAGTCTTCTTGCTAGGTCATGACCAACAGAGGACTTTCGACAAAACGAGCCCGCTTCAGAAATTTCTTTCAACTTATACAAATATTCAATCCAGCAATTCCACTCTTGCTTGGTGGGTTGTCTGTCTTTTGTCCACTTCTTCTGTTGATCAAACAAAGAAGAAACTTCTAAGCCGGTAAGCTTTTTACGATAGATAGATTTAGCCCACTCTCTTTTATCTTGCCGAATATGTCCCGAGTTTACCGCACTCATTTGACCAGGGTGTTGACGATAGTATAAAACATTTTGAGGCAAATTAGCCATAGCCGCATGTGGAAGCAAGCGGGTCCACAACTCATAGTCTTCAACCATACCGCGTTCTATGTTATAAGCACCCGCAGCCAGCACTTTGCTTCTATCGTAAACGACGGTGGGATGATTAAAGGCATTTGACCAATTAAGGCGATAAACGATTTCTTCATGACTCAAGGGCACTCGTCCAAGCGGTTTCTTCGTTTGTAAGCTTTTCATTTGACCTCCTAAAACAACGACTTCTGGATTACGCGCAAGGAACATCATCTGTAAATGGAAGCGCTCTGGTAGTGCGATGTCATCACTGTCCATGCGGGCGACATATTTAGTCGAGAGGGTATTCAGGCCTTGATTCAGGCTGGGAGCTAGCCCCCAAGATTCTTGATGATGAATAATTTGAACACGTGAGTCTCTCAAAGAATCTAAATAATCACCCGTTTTTTGTTCCGAGCCGTCGTTTACCACTAATAGTTGAAAATCTTTGTAAGTCTGGGTGAGCAAACTTTGGACGGCTTGCTTTGTGTGATCACAAGTATTACGACAAGCCAATAAAACGCCCAAGGTCTCCATTTTAGTAGGCATCTTAATCAAGTTGAATCCAATGATCCGGAAGGATATCGCCCGAGCTTGGTCCCCGGTCGGCTTTTTCAATCCACTTAGAGGGCGCTATGACAATTTGCCCCGATTTTTGGCCTAGCCAAGCTCCCCACCAACTGAAGGTGCTATTAGCGATAATGTGATGGTGGCAATAGGACATTAAACGCAAGTCTTCGTAATTTTTTTCAGGATCATTGAAATCAATGAATGTTTTTTCAATTTCAAAATTGAGGTTTTCTTTGGCCCACGGAATATCGTCGGAAAAAATGTAGAATTTTAAGTTGTCATGTCGTTCGCTTAAATATGCGACAGCTGTTTTGTAATACGCTAAGGAGCATAATCCATGAATGCTTTGAGTTTTGGAATTGGCAAAATAATCGGCACGCCTGATATGCAGGCTTACGGATGCTCCTGATTGTATCAGATCCGCCATTTCCAGATTGATTTGATTGGCAGGAGTTTTAACTTGAAACTCCTTACGTAAAATATCCGCTATTTCCTCAAAATACCTCGGACTTTGCCAGTAGCCATCCAAGTAAAGCGGAGGGGTTAACTGAAAAATTCCTGACTGGTAACCAAAGGTAGGTTCAGAAACTACGTGCACAGCAGACTTTAGTAATTCTGGAGGGACTTTTGAGCGACCTAACTGGAGCAACACGGGGTCAAACCATTTAGGTTGTTTCCGAAAGTGACGTGAGTCATATCCAGCCAGCATGTCAAGTTGGAGAGGAAAATGGTGTAAACTGTACTTATGTAATTTGTAGGTTTTATACGCCTCTAAATCAACAAACAATAAGGATTGATCCCGCAATGCCAAGGCGCGACCCGTGGCATACTGAAACATTTGGTTCCCTAGGCCACCCGAGAGTCTGATGATGATGGCACTCATATAGTTTTCTGAGTTTGAAGGAATTCTTCTATAATAGAAATTAGTCGGTCAATGGAGGTTTCGTCATAGAAAGGGGATAGCCCCGTGTAAAAACCTCGCTGATGTATTTCGTCGGCACCAAGGAATAGCCGTTCTCCAAAAATAGGAAAAACTTTGGCTACTGGATGGCGGGCAATGTTACCTGCTACCATAGGCCGGGTTTCCACTCCCGCTGCTTCAAGATGCTGGGTTAAACTACCGCGGGAAAACGGGGCATCCTTTTCTAGCATTAAGGGGAGGGCAAACCAGCACGGCTTGGCTAAGGGATGCACGACGGGTCTTTTCAGCCAGCGGGATTGATCAATATAGTCAAAGAAACGTTTAGCTAGGTGGTTGCGCTGCTCGTTAAAGCGTTCAATTTTTTCTAACTGACAAAGCCCGAAACCTGCCTGCAAATCAGTAGGACGTAGGTTGAAGCCCCAATTAAAAAAGGCATAACGAGGATCAATATTTTCGTCGCGCAAAGATTGCACGTTTGCTTGTTCCTCCGTGTTACGAACCCATCCATGAGCTCGCATAACCTTTAAATCGTTTGCTACGGGTTTTTCTGCACACACAACCATTCCGCCTTCCATTGTGACCATGTGATGAGAGAAGAAAAAACTGAAAGTTCCCGCTAGTCCGAAGTTCCCCACTTTAATGCCATTGTATTCCGCACCTAAGGCCTCGCAACAATCTTCCAAAATGATCAAATTATTTTTAGTGGCAATGCGTTTAATCGCATTCATGTCACAAGGATTTCCCATCAGATGAACCAGAAATAGTGCTTTAGTTTGTGGAGTAATGCTTTTCTCTAAATCGTCGATGTCGATATTCAGCGTAGCAGGGTTAACG
>JAWXBW010000011.1:0-41792 GCA_034440395.1 Blastochloris sp.
CTGTTTGCTTGATACTCTCTGGTTTCTACTCTCCGACTCATGCCGTCATAGCTGAACTCGCTCCTGTTGCCGTTGGGGTTGGTGACGCGGATCAAGCGGTTTTCTTGATCGTAGGTTGAGGATACAAATCTCACGGATGTTAGATTAAGAGAAAATCAGGATTACGGCAATGAAGATTCACAAAATACAGTCCTTACAAAAATAAAGAACACAAGAAATATGTGCGCTGTAGTAGACTGACCCCATTGAATGTCAATATTAAATGGCTGACCCCTCTCCCCCTTACAAAAATAAAGAACACAAGAAATATGTGCGCTGTAGTAGACTGACCCCATTGAATGTCAATATTAAATGGCTGACCCCTCTCCCCGTTGACTTCTTTCCATGGCATAGTTTGCCATATTAGTGTTACCTATGTCCCCAGATGATACCCAGAATCGCAAGGAACGCCTCTTTCAACTTTGCAGAGGTCGATGACTGCTGAGCCAATAGTGATCCGGATACCATGAAAAACAACAGGAGCAGCGAAGCACGCATGATCATTTTTTGGCGGTGATGTTGGGGTCGTATTCCAGATTTCGGGAACCGCTCGGGTTGTAATAACTTTCCACAACAGCAAAGTGAGCGCCCCCGGCGATCATTTGGAAGTTCATTCTGGCGTAATTTCCGTTCGCCAGTTTGACGAAGTAGGTTTGTTCAAAACGATCCCGCCACCTGCCATTAATGCCGCTCTCCGGCATTGCAAATTCAACCGAAGGCAAATAGCCGCCCTCGGGTGCCTCGAACTGGTATTGACTTTCATAGGCCACGAGTCCGCCGCCAGGAACTTCGACGCGCACCCTCCACGCAAACGGCGCGTTATTGGCCTCGCCTGCGGGCCGCGATGAAGTCCACGCCTTAACCGTCACGTCACCGGATTTCTCGCCAGTCAGCGCGACTCGCACCGCTTGGCCACTTTTCGGAACGTTGCGAAGCACTTGTTTGAGCTTCAGGAGGGGCTCCGCTATACCTTTCTTAATTAGGCGAAAGACTTCCGGTTGATCCTGTGCAGGCAATCTCTCATTTTGAACGGCGTTAGGATTTTGATAAAACGAGAAGGTTTTTTGCGCAGACGGACTAAACATGTAATTAGGGTGCGATACTTTCACGTATATCGAAGCTCCGTGTTTGCCTAAAATTGAAAATCGACCGTCTGGCCCGCTGACTTGGCCGGCATGCTGCCTGGGGTTAACAAAGTCGAGCGTTGATACGATTGAGTAGACAACTTGTGCGCCGACGACTGGCTGATCGTGCTGATCAACAACGATCCCGTAAAAATTAATCGGCGTCTTGAGAGCTTTAGTCACACCCCCTTCATTTCTTTTTGCTCGCTCATGAAAAAACTCAGGGCTGTTCAATGCTACTTTTGATTCATGTCCGCTTGGCGAAGGCTCATGCCTTTCCCTCTCCGGCTGCGTCTGAGTAGTGGTCGGCTCCTCTTGTTTATGAGGCGATGCTTTCGGCCACAGCAAAAAGACAGCCAACGCTAACAAGGCGAGTCCTGCGCAAATTAACCATTTTCTTCGATTCTTCACGGATTAAATGGCAAGCCACATTGTTTTAAAACTTCATCAAAAAAGCCATTGAGTTGCTGAATCGGACGCCCAAACTGCGAGCCGTGTTCGTCTCCAAATTGGAATTCGGTATCCATTGGCACGTTGTCAGCAACTAATCCTCCTGTTTGGGGCGTATGCGCAATCGAGCGGCTATTTGATTGCACAACCATCGCCGTCGATTCGTGCAAATCTGTCACGAACCTACCATAGTCAAGCCAGTAGGTTAGCGTGCATCTTTGACCTGCCGGGTTCCCCGGAAGATAATTATACCACGGACCGGAAATTTTTCTGATCGAACCAATGCCTGTCCCATCTGGCTTTGAAAATTGCTGGTTCAATTCCCAGATGATGCCTGTTACATTGTCGTTGGGATTCGAGAAGTTTACGATCCGAGTTGACACTGTTGACGGCAAGTATCCCCTATAACCCAACTCATTTACATGGTCTGGGGTGGTATAGCTGAAAGCCAAAGGAAGATTTTCGTCATAACAAAACGCCGGTGCAGCGCCCTGCATAATTATGTAGTTGTCAATCTGCAATCCATAGTCTCGGAGCGCAGCGCACATAACGTTGTTTCCTTGGCTATGAGCCATTATGTTTTTTGTGGCTCCAGGAAGACTAGCGACATATTGCGCCAAACCTCTGCCGCTTTTCCATGCTCTAAATTCACTTTGATTATATTCTGCCGGATTGATGGCATTTAGGGCGTCCCACTTGTAGAATGCGAATCGCCCCTTATAACCTTGCCACCACGTTCTCTTAAATATGGTATCTGCATCTCGAGTGAAGACATTTGTGGCTTCGTTGAAATTTAGGCCCGGAGAATGAATCCCATGAACAAACACAATTAGCTCATCCGTTTCATCGAAAGGAGCTTCTATCGCAATGGCATCAAGCGGCTCAAAACCGACTATCGGAGCTTGATAAGGATTCTGATCAAACGGGGGCTGCCATGCTGCATCAGGTGCGCTGTGGCCTCTTGAATACATCTTCCGAATGCTCTTTAAATCGAGCCACACGCCCGGCCCTTCGATCTCGGTGCCGTCGGCTGTTTTAATCACCAACATCAACTCACCCTTGCCTTCGCCAACACCCTCGAAGAGAAGACATTTCTTAGAATTTGATGCGCTAGCAGGCAGCTTCAATAGTGTTGACCCGCTGACTTCGCCGAGCATTGCAGCATCAGCACCGCTCACTTGGGCAAAGGCGGCTGTCTCGCTTTGAAGGTAAGCATCCGTTCCCGCTGTGTCAGTTGATGTGTAAACGTTGATCTTCGGACTCGTCCCATTGGTGTTTTTCCATTTTAAACCAATCTTCAAGGTTCCGTTAACGACCTCATTCTGGAACACACCAAGGTAGATATGCAGCCGAGCAAAGTCCTCTAAGTCCCTAGCCGTCTGAATCACTCCATCTTCGTAATCTGCCGAGCCGGTTCCAAGAAATTCGCCTTCCGCATTCGGCATGCCATCATTATCATCATTGACCCAAAACCCGAACGGTTTCCCTTCCTCGGTCTTATCCAGTGGCTTGCCCGTCACGGGAGAGGCGGCCATGGCAATAACGCCATCCCTGTTGGCATCTACCGCAATATCTACCGGCCCTAAGCCCACCGCATCAGACTTACCATTACAGGAGAAAATGACTTTACCACCACCTGTCCAGCTAGCCAGACCCTCCACCCAGATGTCCACCTGCCCACTCCAGATGGCGGCGAGTTTCTTAGACGGGTTGTTTATCACAATGATTCAGATTATAAGGAAAGTAGACTTGGGACAATACAGTTTTTTTAGGTAATTGCTGGCCGGTCACTCACTCAATTTTCAAGAGCTGACTCGATTAATATGTGCAATAAAGTAGACTGACCCCATTGACTGACGGTTTCAAATTCTGAATATTCCCATTGAACTGGCCGCTGTGTTGTTAAGGCTTTATCACCTTGGCGGGATCGTATTCTAGGTTGCGGGAGCCAACTTTTGGATTGAGATAGGATTCTATTTTAAAATAATGATTGCCTTGTGCGATCATCGTAAATTCTATTCTGGCATAAGCTCCATTGCTGAGTTTTAAAAAATAATTCCGTACTGCATCAGGACTCCATTGCTCGCTATTGGCAAACACTACTATTTCATCAGCGGCTCGATAACCAGTCTCGGGTGCCTCAAAATCAAACTGATCCTTTCTCTCTACTAATCCACCGCCGGGAATTGAAATTCGACATTTCCAGTTATAATGTTGGCCAAGCGAGGCATTTAGATCCTCTGTCCAAACTTCTACTTTTATCTGTCCATTACTAGAGATTCGTCCAGTAGTTAAGTCTAGTGTTAATGGCGTTCCATATCTAGAAATCTGGACGCCACTATTGGAGTTGGCTATCAAAGGCTCCGTATCCCCCATTTTTTGCAACACGAAGACCGCAGGGTTGTCTTTGGTTGGTGGCTCTAAAAAAACACCATCTGAGCCAGAACCGTAGGCAAACCCATGGCTTGATTTCCCATCAATAAAGTAATAACCCTCTTTGCGAACAGTTACGCCTAATCGAAAGCCTTTGATTCCAGTAATACTAAAATAGCCGTTTTCATCAGACTGACCTTTATAGCTACTTCCCGAAGCCATGAACTTGTCAGCAGCATTGTAGCCTATTTTAGCCTGTGGCACAGGATTTCCATTCTGATCAATAACTTTCCCATAAAAACTGATAGAGGTGTGAAATGCTGCCACGATGCTATTAATTGAATCTTTACGTTTGTCTAGTTGGGCTTGTTCCGGTGTTTTGGATGCCGCTAGTGGAACTATCTGATTCGATTGGGTAGTTGCTACAGATGAGGATGAACTAGCGGGTTGTGTCGATGAGTGTGTAACATCGTTATGTGAACTTTGCTTCGGCTTAGGCCAGAGCCAAAGAATGACTAAAAGCACGCATATGATGATTAGCCCTATAAAGATAATGCGTTGTCTGTTCATGGATTTGCAGGGCCGACACCCAGTTTATCAATAAGTGTATTATAAAACGGTTTCAAATTCTGAATATTCCCATTGAACTGGCCGCTGTGTTCGTCACCGAAACCAGGATCATCTTCTTCAGGCAAGTTAAATGTGGAACTACCTAGGTTAACACTTTTACTGGGAGTAATTGACCCTGCCGTAGCCCCCCAAGCTCCCACCGCCTTACCCCAAGTATGGCAAGCAAAAGACATTGCTTCGTAAGAATTGCTTGCGCTTAGGTAATAGTCGAGGACTTGTTCCTGAGTTCCTTGCGATCCGGGAATGGTTTCCCAATGGTATTTAAAAAGTTTCTGCCCACTTACTCCGGTTCTATGGTAACGGAAGTTGGCTGCCAAGCTTCCACCCTCTGGCTTGGTCTGATCGTTATTAATTTCCCATGCAATAGATGTAGCAAAGTCTTTCTCCAGATAAAAATTCACCTTATTGACACTAAGGTCTTTAAAACGTCCGCGATAAGCTAATGCACGTGTCGCTAGATCAGGATCATCGTCAGGCGTTACATTGTCCCACATGGGGAAGCCATAGTGTCTATCGCCCGTTGGCTGCTTGATTCTTGCTTCATCTTCGTCATAACACGCAGACGGAACGGCCCCCTGCATAAGGGCGTAGTTACTCGCTTGCATGCCCTGCCGAAAGGCCTCGCTAGCCACAATATTGCCCATGCTGTGAGCGACGATGTGCTTCCTAGTGCCACGTAATTCTGCCACAAAGGTCTTCAGGCCAGCGGCCGCTTGCCAGGCAATATATTCACTGTCGTTATAACGAGCAAGGTAAGCATCAATTCCACCACCATACCGTACCCACTGCCAATCATTGCTATAATAAGTGTTCCAGCGGAAAAGAGCGAAACGCCCTTTGAATCCACGGTGCCAAAGCCTCTTGAGCATCGTTTCAGCAAAACTACTGGAGCCTTCTGGCGACATATTCCACCCATGCACAAACACGATGGTATCGTCGGTCTTATCCTTGTAAGGATTGTCTTGGTACTCATAACCACCTGCATACATCCTCTTAATATTATCTATATCCAACCAAACCCCCGGCCCTTCACCGATCTCGACGCCAAGGGAATTATGGAAGGTGATGACCAACTCGCCGGTGCCTGCGGTGACTCCTTCAAACAGGAGGAACACGTTAGACTGAGTGGCACTGAAATTACTATCTTGCCAGAAGCTGGCCGGCAGGATGCAGGTCGCACTGCCTTGGATCAATGCCACATTTTGTAGTTTTAGATGCTGCGCTGCTACTAAGTCTTGCGTCAGGTATTCTGTGCCCCCTTTAAGTGAAAGATTCCGCCAAAGTTTAATGCTGGGGGAGTCTGCTATGCTTTTCCATTTTAAGCCCACTCTAATTTGTCCGCTGAGGATGGATTCTTGCATGCCGCCGATATAGATGTTGAGCCGAGCAAAGTCCTCTAGATCCCTTTTGCTGTTGATGACCATGTCGTTGCTATCACGAGTGGTCGAGCCGGGATGATCTTTCTCATCGCTGTCGTCATCGTCATTTAACCAGAACTGAAACTTCTTAGATACTGCGGTGGTATCCACAGGTTTATCCTCAAGGGTTGAATCAGCATAGTTCCCCGAATAACGGATCACGCCATCCCTGTTGGCATCTACCGCAATATCTACCGGCCCTAAGCCCACCGCATCAGACTTACCATTACAGGAGAAAATGACTTTACCCCCACCTGTCCAGCTAGCCAGACCCTCCACCCAGATGTCCACCTGCCCACTCCAGATGGCGGCGAGTTTCTTAGACGGGTTACCTTTAGGGATCGTTAACTGGCTCCCACTGAGCTCCTGCCCCTCTTTATCAAAGGCTCGCAGCCCAGCGGGTAGCTGCAACTCCACCGTGCCGCTCTTAGGGATCTTAAGCAGTTTCAGAGTTAACTTCACCAAATCATCGTCACTGGCCGAGGCCTGAGCATCGGCACTGTCCACTGCGCCACCTAGGCCAGCATCATCGTTATCCTCGTTAGCCATTAACAATGCTTTATACTCTCCACTCGTAGGACGGTCAACCTTCTTGGTCGGGTCACTTAAACGTCCCGGCCAATGCGCCACAATCGCTAGGTCTGTTTCCGCAGGCTGGCCGGGCTGGCCTCCGAGGTCAGGGCAACCGAGTAGTTCTGCGATGGGGGCGGTGCCAATATAGCTGCCGCCTCCAAAGCCCTCGGCTCTAGGGCGAGTGTAGCCGCCAGTGCCACCTAGGCAAGGGCCTGGCACACCGTAAACGGTATCTGTAAAGATAAAGCCGTTGAAGCATAGACCATTAGGACAACAGTAGGTGTATAATACCATGGTTCTGTATCTAAACACACAAGGCGAAGCCGTGGCTCTGCCGCCACTCTCGCCGCCGCCACCAGTCTGGGCGGTGGAATGGGGATCCATACCTGCGGCGGCCATCTGGTTATAAACGTCCCGCGGCTCCCAAGCCACGATGACGCCGTCGTTGCGGGGAGGATTAACCAGACAAGTGATCTTTAAGCCAAGACGAATGCTTTCTTTAGCTTCCAGCTTTTTAGGGGCGAGGCCTGAAACTTCCATGCGGAAGTAGGGTGCCATGTCGGGCAGCCTGAGTTGTAGATTATCAGCCCGCAGGAGCCCGACATTGGTCAGGATAATCTCACTGTTATAAACTTGCCCTGCCCGCATGATAGGCAGGTTAACGGCGCCGGGCTCTATGATGACTTGGGCGATGGGAACTTGGGTTTCAAAGTCAAAGTTCAACCTAATGTCGTAGCGGTCTCGGATGGTGGTTTCGACGACTTCCCAGGTGACTTTTACGGCGCTGTATTCTAAGACGACTTGTTCGCTGGTGGTGGCTCCGGGTTGGATCGTAACCCGACGGGTCAGGGGCTGGTGCTTAGGCCCGTCCACTTTAAGCTTATAATTTCCCGGAGGCAGTTCATCAAAGAGCACTTCTCCACTGGAGTCAGAGGTCTTGGATTCTAGGATGGAGTAGGTGGTTTCATGTTGGAGCGTGAAGCGGGCTCCGTCCACCCCGTTGGTAAAGGTGCCGTTACTACCGTTGGAAAAGGCGTCGACGGCTTTAACAAGGAGTCTCCCTTTAGCACCCGATCCAGTTACGGCAACAAGAACAGGCAAATTTATGTTAGGAAGGATCACGGGTGCGGATTGAGTTTGCGGTCTTATGTTTAAACCAGTAATAGGGCATATGCCCCAAAAAGTCGTTTTGGCCATAAGGAGCAGACAATAGAAACCGTTGGCTTAGAGCAGAAGGAAAGAACCTTGATCTAAAAAAATGTTACTGAAAGCTTCTGGCAGTATTTTGAAGGTCTGCTACTTTTTTTCCATGAAAGATATCACACGGTTATTCTTCCTTAATTTTATTCCTACCAATCGGGACTTAAGTCTGTTGGTCTTACGCATTGTCTTCGGTGGTTACATGCTCGTAGCCCACGGCTGGCCTAAGTTAATGTCCTTTTCCGAAAAGGCTTCTGGTTTTCCTGATCCTCTCGGAATTGGTTCTAAGTATAGCCTGATCTGCACTATCGGTTTTGAAGTGTTCGGCGCTCTTTGCATCATCTTGGGGCTGTTCACGCGCTTTGCGGCCTTGAGCGGGGTTTTCACGATGGCAGTAGCTTTTATTCTCGTTCATAAATCCGTATTCATGGGTTCAGGTAATGGAGAGTTAGCATTTGTCTATTTAGCAGCTTTCCTAGGCTTATTTATTGCTGGGGGTGGCCGTTACTCGCTGGAAGCAAATATGGGTGCTAAGTCCTAGTTTCCCCCAGAGCTTTACATGGCTAAAAGGTGCGTGGTTATTGTCGGGGGTGGGGCAGCAGGATTTTTCTCGGCCATAACATGCGCGGAAGCTCATCCCGACTGTCAGGTGATTATTCTCGAGCAAGGCTCACAGGTTTTACAAAAGGTTAAAATCTCGGGTGGTGGTCGCTGTAATGTCACGCATCAATGCTTCGAAGCTAAGGAATTACTCATGCGCTATCCGCGGGGGCACCGTGAGCTGATCGGCCCCTTTCACCACTGGCAAGCGCGGGACACGGTGGAATGGTTCGAGTCGCGCGGGGTTCGCTTAAAAACGGAGTCCGATGGGCGCATGTTTCCTGTGACGGATTCTTCTCAAACGATTATAGATTGTCTTTTAAATGAAGCGCAGAAGCTTTGTGTCGAAGTTAAATTAAACTGTGAATTAAAATCCGTCGTGAAACAGGAGAATGGTTGTTTTGATTTAGAATTATCTGACGGCCATTACATGACCGCCGATGCTCTGATGTTAGCAACAGGCGGCACGCGTGCTGCGAAGGGGGCGAAGTTAGCT
Organism: Blastochloris sp.; assembly: GCA_034440395.1. Classification (GTDB taxonomy): domain Bacteria; phylum Verrucomicrobiota; class Verrucomicrobiia; order Methylacidiphilales; family JAAUTS01; genus JAAUTS01. The sequence goes on from JAWXBW010000011.1 coordinate 8,904, forward strand.
GAGTCACTGGGACATCTCACGATTCCCGCTGTTCCCTCTCTATTTACTTTGCGGACGAAAGACGGGCGGCTGCAAGGTTTAGCCGGAATTTCTAAGGAGACGGTCTCTGTTTTTTTCGGACAGGGAGAAGCAGAGTTAAGGCAAAGCGGACCGCTGCTCATCACGCATGAGGGATTAAGTGGGCCAGCTATTTTAAAACTATCAGCTTGGGGTGCTCGCCTGTTTGCGGAAAAAAATTACATTGGCATTTTACGGGTGGACTGGACTGGAGGGGAGAAGGCGCAGGACTTGCGTGCGATGTTCATGCGTTGTCGTAAAGAGACGGGTAAGCGACAGTTATCTACTCAAGCACTTCTTGGATTACCAACGCGGCTGTGGGAGCGCTTGCTCGAACATGCGGGGATTCCCATTGGACGACGTTGGCTAGAATTAAAGAAGGATGAGGAAGATTCTCTGTTACAAGAATTGACTCAGAGCCGTTTCCAGATCGATGGGAAAAGTATGAATAAAGAAGAGTTCGTCACTTGTGGGGGTGTGTGTACGAAGGAAATAGATTTCCGCACGATGGAAAGCAAGTGTTGCCCCGGTTTATATTTTTCTGGAGAGATTCTTAATATCGATGGCGTGACAGGCGGCTTTAATTTCCAAGCGGCTTGGACCACGGGTTACCTAGCAGGGAAAGCCATGGGTTGCAGTGCTTAAAGCACACTTCTCATTTGGGAATTTCTTAACGCGCGTCGCGAGGTTCGTCTTCGAAGAGAGTGTATTGACCTAAGAAGCGGAGCTGGACTTTACCCACGGGGCCACTGCGTTGCTTAGCGATATTAATAGTAGCTTTTAAGCCTCGCACGCCTTCGTCATCGTCTTCTTTTTCAAAGGCGCGGCTGAGTAGCATCACAGTATCGGCATCTTGCTCAATCGAGCCTGACTCACGCAAGTGGTGCAGAGCGGGTTCGGAATTACCTTCTTCTGATTTACGGTTAAGCTGAGCTAGAACGATAATGGGAATCTTTAATTCCTTGGCGAGAGCTTTGATTCCACGTGAGATTTCAGCCACTTCGACTTGACGATTATCCTTGGCCTTTTCACTACTGGAGGTGAGGAGCTGAAGGTAATCGATAATGATAACATCTATATTGTTGCGCTGTTTTAAGCGGCGAGCCTTGGCACGAAGTTGTGTGATTGAAAGCATGCTGGACTCATCAATGAACAAGGGCAGCTTAGCCACTTCCTCAGAAATCATGGAGATGCCGTCGAGCTCGCCGTTACTGAGTTCCCCTTTACGAATGGATTGCAAACTAACTTTAGCGGTGGAGGCGATAAGTCGGAGCATCAACTGCTCCGCTGTCATTTCTAAACTAAAAAAGCCTACTCCATAGCCTGGTTTGGTGAAACGGCCTAATTCTTCATTCCAACGTTCTTTTAAAAAATTTCGAGCCATGGTCAGAGCAAAGGCTGTTTTCCCCACCCCCGGACGTGCGGCGATAACGATCATTTCTCCAGGCTTGAAGCCCGTCGTAAGTTGATCTAGCTCCGTAAAACCAGTGGCGAGACCGTCGTAGCGGCCTTTCATCGTCACGGCACGGTTGATGGATAAAGTGGAAAGTTTAACCGCCTCGCGAGCAGAAATAGTGCTAGTGGTGATGGCGCGATCGGCTATCTCAAAGATTCCTTTTTCTGCTTCGTCTAAAACTTCGGTAACCTCGTGCTGCCGTTCCTGCGTATTAAATACGATCTTTGCGCAAGCACTTTGCAAGGCGCGTAGGATACTTTTAGCACGAACCGTTTCCGTGTGGGCTGGGGATGTGAGGATAGAAACCACCCCCGCAGCAAGCTCCCCTAAAAGCGGGGCGCCCCCAATAGAAGCTGCGATTTTACGATCTTCTAGGTATTGTAGAACAGTGCCAGGATCAATGGGGAGCGCGCGGTTGCGCATGTCGATAATGCAGTTAAATAAACTTTGGTGCGCAGGATTAAAAAAATCCTCGGCACGTAAGACCTGCGCCACTTCATCAATAACTGCGTCGGGATCGGAAAGCATGGCACCTAAGACGCAACGCTCAGCTTCAGGGCTATGAATGGGGGGGAGACCTTCGAGGGAAATGTTCAGATTGCGTGAGTTTTTATTACCGAAAGAACGTGCTGCTTCTGCGATCATTCGTTAGAACGTAGAGCTTCACTGAAAGAGGGAAAGAGGAATGAAAACAAAGCAGTTAGTAACCTGTTAATAGAGCCCCTAAATTAAGTTCTAAGTAACTGAACCTGAACGAAAAAAGACTGTTGTTAATAACTTCAGCCGTGGTTGCTCGGTGCTGACACACTTATTTTCTAAAACTAGTCTTACCCGCGGATCAAAGTTTTTTGCGACTCGACTTAAGCTCATCCATCAGCTCGTCGTAAGCAACACGCTCTTCTTTAGATTTAGCTCCTTTTTTATAAACTTTAGCTAAAAGAATCATGACTTTTAGCAACTTGCGTTTTTCTTTTTCGACAACAGGACGTCTGATTTCAGATTTTTTCATAAGTCCCACCTTAAGCGTGCCAGACTTCTCATACAATCCACTGTTAGCGAATCAGGCAGATTTAACACAAATGACACAATGCAAAAAGTCTGAGTATGACAAGTCAATCAATGCGCTAGGAGCCAGTTTTTCCCTGTTCCGCATTCCACCTCGATAGAGACAACCTCGGTCAATGCAGGTAAGGCGTTTCGCATCTCATGTTCTACTAAAATTCTGAGCTGGGACTCTTCTTCCTTAGGCAATTCAAAGACTAGTTCGTCGTGAACTTGTAAGAGCATCTTGCTTTGCAGGTTTTCTTTTATAATTTGCGTGTGGATTTTACCCATGGCTATTTTGATCATATCGGCCGAAGTGCCTTGGATGGGCATGTTGATAGCGTTGCGCTCGGCGGCGTTGCGCACAGTGGCATTGGATGAGTTAATATCACGCAGGTAGCGGCGACGTCCCGTCAGCGTTTCCACGTAGCCGTGGCTTCGGCAAAACTCTATCGTTTCATCCATATAACTGCGAATACCTGCAAATTGTGTAAAATAATTTTCTATTATCTCCGCCGCTTCCGCTCGAGGAATAGCTAAACGCTGGGATAAACCAAAGGCGGAGATTCCATAAGCGATTCCGAAGTTGACCATCTTCGCTTTACGCCGCATGTCGGCATCGACTTCTTCTATGGTCACGCCATAAACCCGAGCGGCGGTGACACTGTGAATGTCCACCCCATTTTTAAAAGCTTCAATCATACCAGCATCCTTACTCATGTAGGCAATGACGCGGAGTTCGATCTGAGAGTAATCCGCAGAAAGAAGCAGGTGTTGCTCATCCCGCGCCACGAAGGCTTTACGTATTTCTTTGCCTAAATCGGTGCGGATGGGGATATTTTGTAAATTAGGATTTGCCGAAGCAAGGCGCCCAGTGCTTGTGGCTGCTTGAGTGTAGGTGGTGTGGATGCGTCCTGTTTTTTTGCTCACGCTGTTAGGTAAAGCATCGACATAGGTGCTCTTTAGTTTACTGGCTTCGCGGTGATCTAAAAGTCGAGCCACGACGGGATGATGCGGTGCGAGGGTTGCGAGAAGCTGTTCATCAGTGGAATATTGCCCAGTCTTGGTCTTTTTCGGTTTATCGACCAGTTTCAATTCGTCAAATAAGACCACGCCTAGTTGTTTAGGAGATTTGAGGTTGAAGGGATGTCCAACAAGTTGATAAACATCGGTTTCGGCACGTTCAATTTCTAGAGCAAGTTGAGTGGAAAATTCTTCGAGCGCAAATAGGTCGATACTGATTCCTTCGTTCTCCATGGCAACGAGAGCTGGGATGAGCGGCATTTCAACTGTGTAGAAGACGGATTCTTGCCCGTGCTCTTTGAGCAAGGGCTGAAGTTTTTCGTAAAGCTGCCAAGTGACATCCGCATCTTCGGCAGCGTATTCTGCTAAAGCTGCGGGATCTGCTTCCAACATGGATATCTGATTCCCCTCCTCTTTACTGCCGATCAGGGTGGAGATAGGCACGGGACGATAGCTCAGATAAACTTGAGAAAGATAATCCATGCCGTGCCGGGCCTCTGGCTCAATCAGGGCATGAGCGATCATCGTATCAAATAACTGGCTTTCGACTTTTACGCCCAGAGCCATGAGGACGGCTAAATCAAATTTAAGATTATGACCAATAAGTAGGCGTGAATCACTCGATAGGAAAACGGGGGCGAGCAGCGCTAGCTCTGCTTGAAATTCGGCAGGGTTTTGGGAGAGGCGGATAAAGACAGCATCATGTGCTTTCCAAGAAAAAGAGAGGCCAACCAGTTGCGTTTCCCGTGGATTTAAAGATGATGTCTCCGTATCAAAACAAAAAGATTTCTGATTTATGATTTCTTCCATGAAGGCTTTAATTTCCACACTGCCACTTAGGTGTCGGTACTTGTGTGGCACCTCTTTGATGGTCTGGAGATTCGCTTGGACTTCATCAGGGATGATTTCTGATTCTTGCTTTACAGTTTCAGACCGACCTACGGCAGAGGCTTCGTCATTACTGAGTTGGAAATTGTCTTCGTTTATTTGTGATTTCGGTTTGGGCTGGCTTGTGGATTTGGCTTGGGTTCCGTAGCTAGCACTGAAGCTGGAGCCAAAGAGGCGTCCCCCGAGTTTATTAAACTCAAGGTCAATGAAGAGGGATTTAAGGGCAAGCTCATTCATGGGGTGGCGGATTAAATCATTAGGTCTATGAGTGATGGGAACCTGACAATTAATCGTAGCCAGCTTTTTTGAAAGCAGGGCTTGGTCTCGAAAGGTTTCGAGGTTTTCTTTTTGTTTGCCTTTGAGTTTGGCGGTGTTGTCCAGCAAGGATTCCATGGAACCAAATTTGGCTATTAGTTTTTGAGCTGTTTTTTCACCAATACCCGGAACCCCAGGGATATTATCGGACGCATCCCCCCAGAGTCCGAGGATATCGATAACTTGTTCCGCGCGATCAATGCCCCATTTGGCTTTCACCTCGGCGGGACCGAGAATTTCGACTTCGCCACCTTGACGTCCGGGCTTATAAATAGAGGTGTGCTCATCCACAAGTTGGGCAAAATCTTTGTCAGGAGTGACCATAAAGGTATCAAAACCTTCCTTCTCTGCTTGGCGAGCCAGCGTGCCGATGATGTCATCTGCCTCATATCCATCTAAAGTAATAACGGGAATAGTGAAGGCCTCAATTAATGCTTTAACGTGTGGAATAGCCTTAGAAAGATCTTCGGGCATTTCTTCACGTTGAGCTTTGTAATCGGGATAGAGCACATGGCGTTCGGTCGGGGCGGAGGTATCAAAAACCACGGCAATGTGGGTGGGTTCCTGAGTTTTCAGAAGATCAATGAGAGTGTTGGTAAAACCGAAAGCAGCAGAGGTGTTAACGCCTTTGGAATTGATAATGGGTTTGACGGAAGAGAGGGCGAAGTGGGCGCGATAAATCAGCGCCATGCCATCAAGGAGAAAAAGTTTTTTAGGAGTCACCTACAAAAAATAACCGTTAGGCTCAAGAAAGAAACGTAAATAAACAAGGAGAGAAAACGTTCGCTGCTCCTTAAAAAAGAAAAGAGGCGATCAGTCAGTTGACGGATCGCCTCAAATTAGCTGGTGCTAGAAAAAATTACTTCTTGGCTTTAACAACTTTCTTAGTAGCTGCTTTTTTAGCCTTGGATTTGGCCTTAACCACTGGTTTAGCTTTAGCCGCCGCTTCAGTTTCTAAATTGAATAAGAAGGTGTCAGCAAGTTCACCGATCATATCGATGGCGTCGGCTGACTTTTCGTGGTCGCCGTTTTTAAGGGCTTTGAGGGCCTGTTCTGTGTGCTTCGTGATGAGATCAAGAACTTTAATGAAGGATTTATCAGGGGAGGCAGAGGATTTTTTCATAGATAATAGTATAGAATATGTTTATTGGTTCGTGCTGATGATGGAAGGATTCATTGTAATTGCAAGCAGTGTTAAAATTTTTTCTATTCAGAATCACGCACGCTGTTTAGTTCCGCATCAATCAAGCTGAGAATGGCTTGCTTACCTTTTTGTTCTTTAGCGGAGCTTTGTATAATCATGGGCTGATCCTTCGACCACGTAGGAAATTTCGCTAAAAAGACATCGACGTTAGCCTGCACTTTAAGCTTTGAGAGTTTATCTGTTTTCGTAAACACGATGGCGAAGGGGAGGTTGCGATCTTGCACCCATTGTAGGAAATCAAGATCGATGGCTTGGGGCTCTAGGCGAGAATCAATCAAGATGAAGATGAGGTCTAAATTTTCGCGCTGCGTGAGATAATCTGCCGTGGATTCATTAAAATCCACACGCTTACTTTTAGCTACGTGGGCGTAACCGTAACCAGGTAAATCGACGAGGCACCACGCATCGTTCATAACGAAGAAATTGATCAGCTTTGTTTTACCTGGCGTAGCAGAAACTAAGGCTAAGTTTTTTTGTCCTGCTAGCATATTGATGAGGGAAGATTTACCAACGTTGGAGCGCCCGATAAAGGCGAACTCTCGCCACTCTGACTCAGGGCAGAACTTAAGATTAGGGGCACTAGTATAGAAGGTGGCGGATTTTATTTTCATGAGAGAGAAGGATTATTTTCGTTACGTTGAAAGAATCACACAGCACGCTGCTTCATGCAACTGCCGATAGCTTGGGACAAAGTTCCTCAAGGGCATGATCACGCAAATGGGCTTCGGCGATTCTCTCCACATCTTGCCTTGAAGAAACATGTTGCAGCTCTCCACGCAGATGCCGCCCAGCAGGCAGGCCACGCGTGTAGGCCATGAGCCGAGCCCGCATGGAGTGCATGATAGGTTTCTCCAAACCTGGCCCGCCCCGAGCCTCGATTTCTTTTTGGCAATGATCTAAGATCATTCTCCATCGGTCTTCTAGCAGAGGTTGCGGCAGTATTTGTCCTGTTAGTAAGTAAGCTTTAATCTGAGCAAAGACCCACGGGCTGGACATGGCGGCACGCCCAATCATGATTCCAGCGATATTACTGGAATGCCTGCGTTTGAGGACATCTTCAGCACAAGTGATGTCTCCATTTCCGATGACGGGTATAGAGACTGCTGCTGCCACTTCCGCAATATGTTCCCAATTAGCTAAACCCGAGTAGCCCTGTTCCTTCGTGCGCCCATGGACGGCTAGGGCTTGGATACCAGAGCTTTCGAGGATGCGGGCATTTTGGCAAGCGTTGATGGATTGATTACTCCAGCCCAGACGTATCTTAGCGGTAACAGGAACAGGTGAAGCTTTTACGACCGCCCGTGCCACTTTTTCTAAAAGGGGACAATCTTTTAAAAGAGCCGAGCCACCGTTTTTAGACACTACTTTATTGACGGGGCAGCCAAAGTTGAGGTCGATGAAATCAGGCTGCACCCAATCAACTACCATGCGGGCAGCCTCAGCCAGACGCTCTGGTTCAGCACCGAAAAGTTGAACGCCTAGAGGACGCTCACATTCTTGGAACTCCACATACTCCCGTGTGCGCTGGTTTTGGTGCATGATGCCATCTGCGGAAACAAATTCCGTTACGAGAACGTCTGCACCATGTTTTTTACAAATCTGGCGGAAGACCGTATTCGTCACGCCCGCCATGGGAGCGAGATAGAGCGGAAATTGATTTTTAAACCACGGAAGCATCTCTGTTTATAACCTAGGACTGGGGAGAAAGAAAGAGTTCCGTGTTTAGTTTTTCCATGACAACATTGTCGTAACCACTTTGAACTGGAATTCATCAATTAAACCATCACATGAAAACACTCTTAAAAGTTCTGATCATTTTCTTTCTTCTTATCACTATGACTCGTCCACACGCCCAAACCGATAACAAAGAAAAATTCCCTATGATAGAAAAAATCGCTACAGGTTTTCAATTCGTGGAGGGTCCTGTTTGGGTGCAAACACCTACACCGGGCTTACTCTTTAGCGATATTCCCGCTAACAAAATTTATTTTTGGAACCCCGCATCAGGCGAGGCTAAGGAATGGCGCACGCCTAGCGGGAATTCTAACGGTTTAGCCATAGATGAGAAAAGTCGCCTGCTTATTTGTCAACATGAGAGCAGAAGGCTCGCACGACTTAATCCTGATGGGAGCGAAGTGGCTCTGGCGGAAAAATTTCAAAACGGGAAATTTAATTCTCCGAATGATCTAGCCCTACATCCCGACGGCTCGATTTGGTTTACCGATCCAAGTTACGGATTAAACGGGCGACCTGCTGAACAGCCTCTGCATGGGGTCTATCGATTGAATCCTGCAACGGGTGCCGTAAGTCTAATGGCCTCGGACTTTGATCAACCGAATGGATTATGCTTTTCACCAGATGCCCAATATCTTTACATTGCCGATTCTGGTAAGCCCACCCATGTGCGACGCTTTAAATTAGGCGCGAACCAAGAATTTTTAGATCCCATGATTTTTTGTGTCGTCACTCAAGGAGTTCCTGATGGATTAAAATGCGATCGACTCGGGAATCTTTACGTGACAACGGGCAGCGGAGTGGACATCTACACACCTGAAGGAACTCTTAAATTACAAATCCCTTTACCTGAATCCCCCTCCAATATCGCAGTAGTAGAAGGCTCTCTAAAAATACTCTACGTCACCGCCCGTAGTTCAGTCTACCGCATTACCTTGAATTAATGGGAGGGGATATTTGAGACGGCTATCGTTCGCTGGGTAACTGCGGTTAAACTAGGATCAACGCCAACGGCTAGGGACATAACAGCTTATTTCACACACTAACACGCACGAGCCGAACAACCTGCTTGCTTGAACCCAAGCTAACACTTTCTAAATTCTTCTTAGGATAGGAAGTAAATAATTTCGACACACTTTCCACGCAAACGATGCTGTCCCGTGAAGGCTCCGCTTTTAAGGTCGTCTCAACGCAGTTTTCAACTTCAGACCCATGCATCATGATGCACTGAACTTCCGCCGAGCCCACTATTTTACCTTCGACTTTACCTAAATGAAGTGCCACGACCGAATTCATTAAAACCTGATCCTCAATTCCACTGAGAGCCATTTTAAATTCCTCATCTATGCCCTTGGTGATTTGCAGAGATTTCCGAGCGCAGGCCACGGCTTTTCCAATGGCACCCGCCAGCTCGCCAGTTTCCGCCTGCCACGTCGCAAAGATAAGTCGTTTATCTAAGTGGTTAACAAAACCACCTTCCTTGGCGATCAACTCCATCTGTTTGCTAAACCACTGACCCAGCCCGCAACTATACGCAACCATCTCATCCTTAAAAGGCTCATCCTTATCAATCAAGCGAATGGCTAACATCACGACAGGAAATTTCGGTAGGATCTGAGTTTCACCAACTTTAATCATGCTTGTAGGATTTGATCCTTGCGTGCTGGTGTTACCGAGAAATTCAAATTTTTGCTCGCCGATACGTATGCAGTCCCCTTGGTGCAAAAGAGTCGGGCCGCAGACTAATTGGTCATTTAAATACGTTCCGTTACGGCTTCCCCCGTCTAAGACCATGTATTGATCGTGGTAGTTTAACCACAGCTCAGCATGTCGGCGGGAAGCGGAGGGATCTGTGACGTGGATATTCGATCCCTGTCCACGACCTAAAATGATTCGAGGAATTTCGAACCCCCATTTATCATTACCTGATACGAGTTTTCCTAACATAATGCACTTTACTTAAATGATTGTTCCTGAGAAGACCATGACTTTAATTCAGTTTCACCATCGGAGTTAATTCTAAATTGTAAAGCACCAGTCTGCTCCATCTTTAAAATAGCTATCCTACGCAGCTTTAAAAAATTTGTTTTTTCATACGTCATCCCGCGATCAGGATGGAACCCACGTGCTGGGCGAACCAACCAACGTGGGCTAACCGCCGCTAACCAGTCTTCCCCTAAATTAGCTAAAACGCTGTGCTCACCCTGAATCAAGACGTCTGCCCTCAGCTCTTTTCCCGAAGCGAGTAGCCTTTGTTCCACCGTTTCTGAAATGTCACCTGCTACTAAAATAGCTGCGCCTTTTTTAGTAAAACGTAGTACCAGACCTTGATCCTCCTGTCTCTCGCTCACACGCTCGGCAGGCGGCCATAAGACTTCCACCCACACCTCCCCACCTAAAGAAAACACATCACCCTGCCTCCAGAATTGCTTAGCCTGCCCCGCCGCCTCCATATCCGCTAACCAACGATGATAGACCTGCGATTTACTGCGAAAGCCCGCTTCCGCCCAAAGGATGGAAGAAATCTGTTTCATTAACTCACTCATACCCCCCATGTGATCTGCCCCTGCTTGAGTTAGGATCACGCCCGTCGCTTCATTCACCCCTTGTTGTTGCCGGAAACGATTGATCGCTGAGCCCCACACGTATTCCGTTCCGCTATCAACAAACCATGTATGCCCGCCTGTTTGTAGAACTATTGGACAAGCCTGCCTACTTTGAAAAAGAGTAAAGCTGGCTTCTTCCGCTGGCGGCAAAGCCCAAGGAGCTGCGACATAAAAATGACCTCCAGGAACCACCGCTAAAAACTCAATCACTGCTACCAACCCTTTCAAGGCCAGCCAATTAACTTGATTCAACAACAGCGGCCATGCACTGGTTAAAAAAGATCCCGCTACTGATAAAGCACTACAGGTAAGGATTAAAGCCGCTAAAGGCATCACCACGATATTTGCCAACAGGGTAATCGGTGCAAATAAATTAAAATAGCTGAGGATTAAAATTTGCGAAGCCAGCCATGCACAAAGTGACGAAGCCAACACCCCACAACAAACCCAATAACAACGATCCACGCTACGCCGCCACGTTGAAATCAACCGCACAGGTATCCACGGATCAAGTTTACCCCACGTATAAAATTTATCTAACAAAGGCTCTGTCCCGATCACCATCCCTAACACGACCAAAAAAGAAAGCTGAAATCCGACATCAAAAATCTGAGCTGGATCCATTACCCAAATACCTAAAGCTGCCAGACCTAATACGTTTAGGATATTGACCGGTCTATATAAAGCCCAAGCCACCAGAATGAGAGCGGCCATCATAAACGCCCTCATGGCACTGGACTGCATACCCGTGGCTAAACAAAAGATCAAAAGCACAGGTAATACGATCCAGGCCCAACGCCAACGAATCATGCCGCTGGCTTGTAAAACCAAAATCAGTATCCCCAAAATAACGCCCACATTCTGCCCACTCACCGCAAAAAGATGCAGAGTCCCCGTTACCCGAAAAGCCTCCTCTAAATCCGACGCTATACCCTCTTTGTAACCAAACAACATCCCCGACATCAACCCCGAAATCTGCGGATCATCCTCCAATCCTATTTTTAAAACCCGCAACATCTTATCCCTCAAAGCATAAGCCACTAAACCTAGGGGGTCACGACTAGGCTCCAACTCCTGCACAGAATCACCCGTCGATTTTAATATATAATAGATTCCCTTGTTTTTCAAAAACGTCGCATAATCAAACTCACCTGGATTGATCGTTACATTCGGTCTTTGCCAAAACCCCGCCACTCGCAAGATCTGTCCTGGTACAAGCTTCAAGTCGGATGGTTGCCGCACTACTACCAGCACTTCCCCATCCGCTTTTGTGTCACCCATCACCTGCTTCACGCCAGAAACCTGTGCCCTGAATTCCACCCGTGATTCACCATCCCTTTTGATCTTAAGTAAGGGCAAATCTAAAACCTTTACTACCATCTCCCCGCTCTGACTCTGTTCACCTAAAATATTTCTTAGGTCATCTTGTGGGCGCACCGACTTTTGAACTTGTGCGTAAAATTGAAAAATGAAACACGTCGCTAAAAGTAACGTGACGGTTTCTTTCCAACCTCGAACAACCAAAGTTGAGCCCAAACATACGATAGCTGCGCCTAAGAGAACTCGGTAGTCACAGGGGAAAAATCTGCCAGAGATAATTCCCACCGCCGCCGCCAATGCTATCCAAAACAAAGGATAGACCATGAGCGGAGTGCGAGCTTTCATGGGAAATAGTCGACTTAATTTTTCGACTTTACAAAAGAAGGTAGTTGATTCAGGGGCTGATAAGCTCCAAGACGGAAATGCTCTCGAATGGCTCGGGTGATAAATTTTTTGGCGGCGCTAACCGCCTCTTGCAAGCTCCTGCCTTGCGCCATCTGGGCGGCTATAGCTGCTGAGTAAGTGCAACCTGTCCCGTGCGTTAACACATTTTTAATCGTCGTAGCTTGATAGGTAAACATCGTTTCCCCATCAAATAAAAAATCTGTAGCCTGCTTTAAATTTAAATGTCCTCCTTTAATTAAAAACGGCACACGCCAGATTTGTTGAGCAAAAACCGCTGCCTCTTGTGCCTCGGCCAGACTGCTTATTTTATGGCCTAATAATACACCCGCCTCATCCAGATTCGGTGTAACTAGATCAGCTAAAGGTAGGAGCTGTTTCTTCATAACTTCTAAAGCATCTGGCTCCAGCAGAAGTGCTCCACTGGTAGCCACCATAACGGGATCAACAATCAAGGCAAAGGGCTGCTTCTTTTTTTGCGCTCGCAAACTACGGGCGACAACTTCGATAATCTCTGCGGAGTAAAGCATACCCGTTTTTACCGCCGCCACGGGGAAGGCCTGGAACACGAGGTCAATCTGTTCCTTAACACAAAGGACGGGTAATGGATTAATGCTTTTTACTTTACCGGGGTGCTCTGCTACCACACAGGTAATAGCTGTTGTTCCATAAACCCCCATCGTAGTAAAAGTTTTCAAGTCTGCTTGAATTCCTGCTCCGCCGCTGTTGTCCGAGCCCGCTATGCTGAGAACCACGGGAATTTTTCGTTGATACGCCATCCTGCCATTATCCGCATCCTTGACGAAAAACACCTCTTTTATTTAGTTTTTTTCAGTTACTTAGTTTGCTACTTTCTGAACAGCTGCTCTTGTTATAAAAACCACCGCCACTTTTATGCTAGATAAAATCACTAATAATCACGCCTTTCCCTATGTGGCTCCCTTTGTCTTATTCATGCTCTTCCTCATGCTGGAAGGCATCCATGCCTCCGCCCTCTATCTAGTCTATCCCATTAAGACAATTGCCGTAGGCTGCCTTATCCTCTGGCTTTTCTCCCGACTTCCCTCTTTCAATTTTGATAAGCCCTTGCTCAGCATAGGAGTCGGCGTCGTTGTCTTTGTTCTCTGGGTCAAACTCGGCCCACTCATTTCCTTCAGCGAAATGACAGGTGGCTTCAATCCCTTTTCCTTTGAAGATCAACAGATAGCTTGGGGTCTGCTACTCATCCGTATTTTCGGTGCCGTCATCATTGTGCCCGTTATGGAAGAATTATTTTGGCGCGGCTTCCTCATGCGCTACATCATCAACGAAAAATTTCAAGACGTCGCTCTCGGCACCTACACCCATCTTTCCTTCTGGCTCACTACGCTTCTTTTCGCCTCCGTCCACGGACCCCTTGCACCTATCGCCTTCATCACGGGTATCTTCTATGGCCTGCTCTTTATTAAAACCAAAAGCCTTGGAAATGTCATCCTAGCCCACGCCGTGACAAATCTCCTCCTCGGTATCTACGTGGTCAAAACTTCCCAGTGGCAGTTTTGGTAGCCATTGACGACTGACTATCGACCCTTGACACTACCTTCATGCGTATTCTCGGTATAGACCCATCCATTCGTAGCACAGGTTTTGCCGTGATCGAATGCCATGGAAATAAAACCACCGCACTTCACTACGGCACCATTCCTAACCCCATCTCCCGATCTCCAGAGGAATCGCTACATCAGATTTATAAATCTCTGAGCGAGGTGATCACCCAGTATCAGCCAGACTCCGCTGCGATTGAAAAAATCATCTACGTGCAAAGCACACGCACCGCCATTATTATGGGTTCTGCCCGAGGTGCCGCCTTAGTCGCCGTGGCAGGTGCAGGCTTACGCATAACAGAATACCCAGCTAAACTCATTAAAAAGGCTGCTACTGGCCACGGCACTGCACAAAAAAATCAGGTTGCTTTCATGATGCGCGTTCTTCTTGGCCTACGAGAAACTCCCCCTTCCGATGCCGCCGATGCTCTAGCCATCGCCCTCACCCATGCTCGCACCATGACCAGCCCGATTTCTTTATCTAAAAAATCTACACCTAAGTCTATAAACAACTTGAAACTTAAAACCTAAAACCTAAAACTTTCCTGTGATCGCATTCCTTAAAGGCAAACTTATCGACGCACTACCTAACAAGCTTATTCTTGACGTGCGTGATGTCGGCTACGAAGTGCTCATCCCCTACTCCACTTTCGACAAGCTTCCCCTTCCCCAACAGGAAGTCATGCTCCACACCTACCTTCAAGTGCGCGAAGACGCTCACGTCCTCTACGGTTTCTTAACCCGACCCGAAAGAGATCTCTTTCTTCTATTAGTTAATAACGTTTCAGGCGTCGGCCCTAAACTAGCTCTCTCCGTTTTAAGCGGTGCCCACCCCGATCAATTTCAAACCGCCGTCGCCCTCCAAGACATCGCCTTCCTCTCAAAAATTAAAGGCCTAGGTAAAAAAACAGCCGAACGTATTGTGGTTGAACTCAAAGACAAAGTGGGTCTCACCTCCACCCTAACAAATTCCACCATGGCTGGACCTGTGCTAGACCCCAGCCAAAAACATTTAAACGATGCCGTGCTTGCCCTCATAGCCCTAGGCTTCAAACAACCTGACGCTATCAAAGCCGTAACCAGCATTGAGAAAAAAACCACCGTAGAAGCCACCATCCGCGAAGCTCTAAAATCTCTTTAACCTAATAGCGGGAAAAAGTCATACGCATTAAATTCATCCTGATACTTTTATGCTTACCCGGCTCCTTCTTTTTCTTTTCTATGCCAGCACATGGGCTCGGGCTAGCGTTGAGCCTAGTATTGTTGAGGTAGCGCAGGATTTAACAACAGGGAAGCCACTCTCAGCACCTTGGACTGTGGCCTGCTGGAATATCGAATGGTTTCCTGGTCAAAGCCCCACTAAGAGTTCTAAAACCAGTGAGAAAAAACAAATTCGGGCGGTTAAGGAAATATACCTACAGGAGAAGCCCACCATCCTCTTCGCCACTGAAGTGCGTAGCTTAGAACAACTCAAACGGCTTAGATTAACGAATGTTTCTTTAGCCTGCACCCAGATACCTCGCACCAAAGAAGAAGGGCTGCTGCTGCCCAATCAAGGCCTCGCACTTATTAGTCAAGTTCCTTGGAAAAAAGTTTGGGCTTTAGATTTCAGTAAACTCACGCCCGGGATGGATCGCCCCTATCGAGGTATCTTAGGCGCGGAGTTCATAGATGCTTCGGGCAAGTCTTTTTATCTTTATGGTGTGCATTTAAAAAGTAATCGGGGAGATGCCAGATCCAACCGAATGAGGCGTGAAAGAGCCATGCTGTTCCTGCGTTGGGACTGGAAGCGTTTAAAGCTGGATCCACAAAAAGATCGGATCATGATTGTCGGAGATTTTAATACCTCCTTAACTTTACCCGCTTACGCTCAGGAAAGAACTTTACGTAACTTTTTGCAAGAGGGCTTTGTGGATGCAACGGAAGGGATGTCCTCACATGAGCGTGTGACCTTACCTAAAAAAGCGGGCAGCCCCTTTCCACCAGCTGACTTTGATCAAATGATTCTCTCACCAGCTTTTGCGCAAGAGTGGAAAACGGCAATGCCTTGGGCCCAAGTTATTCCCGTTTCAGAATCTGCTAGCGACCATTCGATGATGAAGATCGCCCTACCCTAACGCTTCTCAGTCGCTTCGGTTCAGGCAAAGCATTATCACAGCGGCACCACTAACCCCTCAGCCTCTGCCAGCTGCTTTTGCTTGATATCAAAAGTCAGAAGTTCCCGTGCTCCCAAATGCAGCGCTGTTGCTACATGAAGCACATCAAAGCCACGATACCCCTCGGTCCACGTGTATTGGGCGGAGAGTCGTTCGCCAATGCTGACCACGTCTGCCCATTCCACTGGCACGATCACTACCGCACCAGTAGAGATATTTTTTTGCAGTTCTCCCATGGCGGCTATCGCCGTTACCCGATCAAATCCTTTAGCTGAATTGCGCGAATGAAGAAATACCTGCCAGCGCGTCGCTTGCCGAAATTCGAAGAACAAAGGGGAAGCAATGTGAAGAGCTTCAGGCATATTTGCAAAATGACGAGCAGCGAATTCCGAGTTGACCTGTCGCCGATACATTGCGCAGATAAAGGAAGTGTCGGGGTAGGCAATCACCCTAAATCATCCGCCAGTTCATCATCTCGCATTGCTTTAACTTCCTCCATCGTAAATATACGATCACCCCAGACCTCTTTGAGTTGAGCCATGATGTCGGGTTTAACCAGAGCACCAGAAGTCTCCGATGCAGGGTTGGCTGTGAGTTGCGCAAAAGGCTGGCCACGTTTCATGATCTGCACAGTCTCGCCATGCTCAATCCAAGCGGAGACACGCCGAAAATTATTTCTGAGGTCGGCGACAGTAGCGGTTTTCATGATAGTTATTAAGTATCATAGCCATCTCAATTTGTCAAGAAATGCAGCACCATGGCACTTGGGAATTAGTCCTCGATTCATGACACATTGGATAATTCATACAGTAACAGCAGCCATTTTTGTCCATGCAAACAGCCGCCAACCTGTGACGCATTTTTTATAGACTGGCTGAACCCCGGGGTTTTCTGCTTAGACTTTACCACCAGCTCGTTTACGGGCAGCGGTCGTCAGGTGACGTTTGCGCAGGCGTAAGCTACTGGGGGTAATTTCTAGATATTCGTCTGATCCGATGTATTCGATCATGCGCTCTAAGCTCATTTTAATCGGAGGAGCGAGTTGAACGCCTTTACCGTCACCTTGAGAACGCATGTTGTTCAAGGTTTTTGCTTTGCAAGGGTTGGCTACCATGTCGTCAGGGCGGGAATTTTCTCCGAAAATCATGCCTTCATAAACTTCTTCCTGAGGTCCGACAAAGAGTTTCATCCGTTCCGACAAGGCTTCTAGCGAGTAGGCTGTGCTGACTCCCTGTTCCATGGCGATAACAACTCCGTTAGCGCGGGCACGAATTTCTCCTTTGAAGACACCGTATTCCTTAAAAATATGGCTCATGATACCCATACCTTTACTCAAGTTTAAGAGGTCAGTGCCGAAGCCGATGAGGCCGCGGGTAGGGACGACACCTTCTAAGGTAACGCTTTTAGTTTGGTGATGCATGTTGACGATTTCAGCCTTACGCTCCGCAAGGTTTTGGAGGACGTCACCCAAGTTTTCCGTGGGGACTTCTACATAGACGCTTTCGTAAGGTTCCAGCATGTCACCATTTTCACTGCGGTGCATGATGACTTCAGGGCGAGAGACCATGAGCTCAAAGCCTTCACGACGCATTTGTTCAACGAGAACGGCGATCTGCATTTCACCACGAGCACTAACTCGGAAAGCGGCAGCGGATTCCGTTTCCTCTACTTTAAGGCTAACGTTGGTGCGAATTTCTTTAATCAAACGGTCATAAATGTGACGCGCTGTCATAAACTTCCCTTCCTTACCGTTTAAGGGAGAGTCGTTAACCAGAATTTGCATAGTAATGGTGGGAGGATCAATAGCGATGAAGGGGAGGGGCTGGCGTTGGTCATTATCCGTGAGGGTTTCACCGATGAAGACTTCTTCAATACCGCTGATGCCGACGATGGTTCCAGCGGCAGCTTCCGTAATTTCGATTTGGGTAAGGCCTTCAAAGGAGAATATTTTCGTAACTTTACCTTTAGACTTCGTTCCGTCTCCGTGGTAGCAGACCAAAGGGTCACCGACCTTGACCGTGCCGCCGTAGATCTTACCGAAGGCGATACGGCCAACGTAGTCGTTATAACCTAAGTTAGAAACGAGCATGCTGAAGTGTCCGTCTAGCTCTGCCACGGGAGGTGGGACTTTAGCTACGACTATTTCATAAAGATCGGTCATACCAGCGTTACGGATTTCATCTGTTAACGAACCTTTCCATTCCAAGGTAGCAAAACCGCTTTTTCCAGATGCGTAGATGACTGGGAAGTCGAGCTGTTCATCGGTGGCGTTGAGTTCAAGGAAGAGCTCGAAGACGGCATCTAATACTTTATGCGGATCGGCACTTTCGCGGTCGATTTTATTGATAACGACGATGGGCTTAAGCTTGGCCTCTAAGGCTTTACGTAATACGAACTTAGTTTGAGCTTGAACGCCTTCAAAGGAATCGACGAGGATGAGTACACCGTCAATCATGCGCATAATGCGTTCTACTTCACCGCCGAAGTCA
Organism: Blastochloris sp.; assembly: GCA_034440395.1. Taxonomy (GTDB): domain Bacteria; phylum Verrucomicrobiota; class Verrucomicrobiia; order Methylacidiphilales; family JAAUTS01; genus JAAUTS01. The sequence goes on from JAWXBW010000011.1 coordinate 27,181, forward strand.
GCGTGGCCGGGGGTGTCAACAATGTTAAAAAGGTAGTCTTTATAAAGGAAGCTCGCATTTTTAGATTTAATGGTGATGCCCTTTTCCCTTTCTAGGTCCATGGAATCCATAACCCGCTCAACCACGGCTTGGTTTGAGCGGAAGGTGCCGGCTTGGCGGAGCAGTTGGTCAACGAGGGTGGTTTTCCCATGGTCAATGTGGGCAATGATTGCGAAGTTGCGAATTTTTTCGATAGAGTGGGCCATAAATAATATCCGGTTGGGACTAGCTCTTAGTTAAACTAAGTCCACAGAGGAACGTCTTTTCTAGCAGGGAACCAAGGTTGCGCAACCACGAAAAACTGAAAGTTTTTGGTTAAGCAGGTATTTCAGTATTATGTGCCAGCTAAATGGGGGGCGATTGCGCCTCTGAGCGCACCAATTCTTCGGCTATTTGCACGGCGTTCCATGCAGCACCTTTAAGCAATTGATCTCCACTGATAAAGAGAGCTAGGCCGTTCGGATTAGAGAGATCTTTGCGGATACGACCCACAAGGATGTCGAGATCACCCGTGGCTTCTAAAGGCATGGGGAAATGATTAGTCTCGGCATCATCCACAAGCCGAACCCCAGGAGCCTTACGGAGAATTTCCCGGGCTTGTTCAGGGCTCAAGGGTTGTTCCGTTTCGATCACGACAGATTCAGAGTGGGCGCGGAGCACAGGCACGCGGATGCAGGTGGCTTGCATGGGTAAATTAGGCTCGTGAAACATTTTCTGAATTTCTGCAATGAGTTTATTTTCCTCTTCATTATAACCGTTCTCGCTGATGGAAGTGTTATGAGAGAAAAGATTAAAAGCCAGTTGGTGGGGGAGCACCTTAGCCTGAGGGGTCTTACCGTCCACATGGTCGCGGACTTGTTGCAATAGTTCTTCCATAGCCTGAGCTCCAGCACCGCTGGCAGATTGGTAGGTGGAAACGATGATGCGTTTAATGGTAGCCGCTTGATGTAGGGGCCAAAGAGGCACGGCTAGAATGGCCGCACAACAGTTGGGGTTAGCAATGAGGCCGCGATGGTTTTTAAGATCTCCTGGATTTACTTCTGGCACGACAAGGGGGACATCTGCATCCATACGGAAGGCGGAGGAGTTATCGATCACCACGGCGCCAGACTTAATGGCATGAGGAATAAATTCCCGCGAGCGGGTGGCGCCTGCACTGAAGAAGGCGATGTCCACGCCGACAAATGCCTCGGCGGAAAGTGGTTCAATGGGGTGTTGCTTACCTTGGAACTCTAGGGTTTTGCCTGCGGAACGGGCAGAGGCGAGAAGCTTTATGCTGCCTACGGGAAAGTGACGGCGTTCGAGAACACGAAGTATTTCTACTCCGACAGCTCCCGTAGCACCGACGATAGCAAGGTTAACAGATTTAGAATTCATAATAGTTAGAGATAAGTTAAAAACTTAAATTAAGTCCCACAAGCTGGCAAGTCTTCAGCGTGGCGGCAAAGGAAGGCGAGGGTCTTGGCGCCTATCTGTTTTCGACTTAGGAAAAGTGGTGGCAGCCCTTTCGAGAGAACTCCCTACTACTCCATTTGATATGGGGGAATCTATCTCTTTTTCTAGTGCTTGGCTAAAAGGATCTCCCTCCGATCGGGGGAGGGACGAACATGAGCTTAAAACGCTGAAACAAATAAGGAGTCCGAGCCAATGATACTTTTTCATACTCTACGATTTTTACGCAGACGATAAATAGCTGCAAGGAAACTTCCAAGCAAGGCTTTCCATCGCGCTAAGCTAAGTCCGTTTTCTTCAAAACCGTATTCACGGGATTCTCCATCTGATCAGGGTAATCTAATGTATAGTGCAATCCTCGGCTCTCATGCCGTTCCATCGCAGATTTAACAATCAACCAAGAAACCAAGGCCAGATTTCTTAATTCCAGTAGGTCCGCCGTGACAGTAAAATTCCAATAAAAGTCTTGGATTTCCTTTAAGAGAATATTTAACCTATTTTCCGCACGTAATAGCCGTTTATTCGTGCGCACGATCCCGACGTAGTCCCACATCAATTGCCTAATCTCTCTCCAATTATGGGTAATAACCACCAACTCATCAGGATCATACGCATCTCCTTTTTGCCATTCTGGAATATCCTGTTTCTCTGGAAACTGTCTAATAACACTTAAGGCCGCAACCGACGTGCGGTCAGCTAAGACTAGGGCTTCTAACAAAGAGTTGCTCGCTAGTCGGTTAGCTCCATGCAAACCCGTGCAAGCTACTTCACCTATGGCATAAAGACCTAGTAATGACGTAGCCCCTTGCGAGTTCACTTGCACACCTCCGCATTGATAATGCGCTGCTGGCACCACTGGTATAGGTTTCTCTGCCATATCGATTCCCAAATTCATACAATAATGATAGATCGCAGGAAAACGGTCTTGAAGATACTCACTGCTTTTCCCCGTCATATCCAAATAGACACATTCCGCACCCGTCTTCTTCATCTCCGCATCAATAGCTCTAGCCACAATATCCCGCGGAGCCAGTGAAGCACGTGAGTCATAAAACTGCGTAAACTCTCTACCCTCTTTATTAATTAATACGCCTCCTTCACCGCGTAATGCCTCAGAAATCAGGAACGATTTAGAAAACGGATGATAAAGACACGTAGGATGAAATTGAATAAATTCCATGTTAGCTATCTTCACCCCCGCTCGGTAAGCCATGGCAACACCATCCCCTGTGGCTATATCTGGATTAGTCGTATAAAGATAGCACTTACCGCAACCCCCCGTTGCCAATACGGTGACAGGCGCACGATAAACATCTATCTGGTTCTTTTGCTTATCCAACGCATAAACTCCCAGACACCGTGGCTCACCATTGGCTTGAAGTTTATCTGAGCGAATCAAATCAATTGCTACCCTATTTTCTAAAACAGATATATTAGGATGCGTATCCACCGCTGCTAATAAAGCTCGTTCAATCTCCTTGCCCGTCATGTCCTTAGCGTGCAGAACCCGACGCTTACTGTGTCCCCCCTCTTTCCCTAAATCATACTCTGTTAGCACCCCATTATCTCTTTGTGAAAATTGCACTCCAATAGCAATCAACTCATCCACCCGCTCCGGCCCCTCTGCTACCACGCTACGCACCATAGCCTCGTCACACAAGCCAGCCCCAGCATCAAGAGTGTCTGCCACATGGAGTTCTACGGTGTCTTCCTTAGAAGTCACACAGGCTATCCCGCCCTGAGCATAGTTCGTATTCGACTCAGCTTTGTTTTTCTTCGTTAAAATACATACCGAGCCGTGCTCAGCCATTTTTAGCGCTAAGCTCAACCCAGCAATGCCGCTACCTAAAATCAAACAATCAAAATCCTTAATCATGACTTTATCCTAACTTCTATTTCAACTGGTTTCGCCTCACACACATCACGCCATTTTGGGAAATTCCAAGTATTGGGGAAGCCCTTACATTGAAAAGGTTTTACTTTGTTAACGATACACGTGTTCATGCCATCTAAAAATATACACTCACCATTAGCCTTATTCTTTAAGACCAAACTGGAACGATTAGGGTTAATCTCTGTGTAACGTTCCACGAAATCTGTCACCTCCATATTCAAGAAATGAGAGATTTCCTGAGCATCTCCTTCGGTCAAGCGGACAAAGCCTGGCCAGCGGCAACAATTTCCACAGCGTTGACATTGATAAAACACTTGCCGAGCTTACAGAAAAGCATTACATTTTCACTTCAAATTTTGGAGTTGTAGCTCAATGGTTAGAGCACCGCCCTGTCACGGCGGGGGTTGCGGGTTCGAGTCCCGTCAACTCCGGGTTAAATTAACCTCCCTTCGCCGTAAGCTTCTTAGCTTACTTAGCTAATGGGAAAAGTCTCAGCAAACTCACGGGAGAAGCTTGTTCTTCTTGCAATTCCCCATCGTAGAAAATCCTCAAAACATAGCCATAATAACGGCGTTTTTCGGGAGGATTTTCCGCTTTCTCTGGAATATAGCGCACACGCAGAGTCTCTAAACCATTTGTGCTCCAGTCTGGCTTAGAACCACTTAGGAAACGTGCTTCCACATTCACTCCCACCAGCCGTTTGTCCGCCACCATATCATAAAAAAAAAGTTGAATACGCAAACGGCGGAAGTCCACTGGAGCTTTCAAGCCGTTTAATTTCAAAACGAAATCTTTCTGAATTTCCACCGGCTGAGCTGGGATGGGTTCCGGAGTTGTCTTAACCTCATCTAAAACAATCAACCGTTTCATATTAAGTAACTGCTGCTCACGCTGTCGGGCTTCTTCCTCCAAACGAATACGGTCTTCTATCAACTGCGCTCGCTTTTGTGCCAATTGAATTGTGGCCTCAGGAGTTGTTTTTAAACCTAAAATACTGCGCCAAAGAGCTAACGCTTTGGTGCTCTTCCCGCGAGCTTCCTCTAACATGGCAAGGTTTGTCAGGGTTGTAGGATGATTTCCATCGAGGCTAAGAGCCTGATTCAACGCCGATTCCGCTAAGATAAAATCGCCGGCACGACGGAATCGTAGAGCCTCTTCGTTTAACTTCATGATCTGCACGACTTGCTCAGAACCCTTGCCTACCGTGATACGGCCTTTCGTATCCGGGATTGGTAGGTAGGGAATGATGTCATCGTCTAGGCCCGCCTTCTTTTCCATAATAAAGGCATTCTCCGCAAGCTTTGGAGCCTTTGTTTCAACTAAAGTTTGCCTAAACCAAAAAATGAAAGCCAACAAGAGCACTTCCAATAGAATAAACAAACCAACCACATATACAGCCACCGAATAAGCCTTAGGCCTCAGACGCTGTTTAGCAACTTTAGATAAATCCATTTCTGACACTGATACACTCTAGCAAAGAACATGACTTAGTCACGTAATTCTCCTCAGTAAATACAATGGCACCCTGCAAGAAGGTCAAAACACGAATTATACTTCCCCAAGAATCCTGACTATCTGTATCCATAAAAACTTAGCCTGTAGCGGGGTTTAGCCATTGTAAATTAGGGAACCGCGAGAATCCGTGATCGAGGCTGACTAGGGTGGCGTCGTGCTCGATGGCTAGAGCCGCCAGCCATGCGTCGTTGATGTCGTTGCCAACCAATGCAAGATCATTGATCAAACTACATAATAGGGCATTGTGCGAGGATAAGGGCTGGAGGCGATAGATGCGGGGATGACTCCAAAGGTCCTCGCTCCAAAATTTTAAAACGTGATTCATTGGGGCTACTTGTATTCTGGACAAGGTAGAGATCCGCAAGAAGGCTGTCTCAACCAATTCACAGAGTCCTATTTTTGCTCCATTGAACCCCGAGTTCTGCAACCATTTAGCACATATCTGATGCTCGGGGGCTTCCTTGCGGAAGGCATTGATTAGAACATTGGCGTCGGGAATTAAGAGAGGCATCAGGACGGGTCCCTTAGGGAAATGCCCAGCTTGGCCAAATCATGTTTTTCCTGCTCCTCGTTGTCTATGCGTTTAATATCTTCAGGGGTAAATGGAAAGGGCGTTCCCGATTGGTAAACACGAAAGTGGAAAGGCACGGCCTCTTGCTTAGGCTGTAATTTTAGTCGAAGCCCCTCTTCAATAAACTTCGTCAGGGTGACCCCCTCTCTCGCCGCTTCGGCTTTCGCTTCGCGGTAAAGCATATCGTCGATACGTAAGGTGGTTTGCATGACAGAAATATGTCATAAGAAAGAAATATGTCAATTTGCAAACTAGTTTGAGTTCAAGAGGTCAAAGATGTATCTGTAGCAAGGAGTCTAAACGTGAACTTGATTCCTTTGTCTCGGGGTGGATGACGACAAATAAATGTTCGCCCTAAGAGAAGGCCATAAGGCTTGTATTTAAGCGCAGTCTTTACTTAGGTGCTGCTGGTTCCACTGCGGCTGGAACCTCGACTGGTATGAGTTCTAAAAGTAAGCAATCCTCGTGTATCATACTAAAGGCTATGCTCTCACCCTGAAACCGGGCTAAACGTAAGCCATCCCCCAACTCTTTACCTATTTCCAACACGATGGGTTTTTCGCCATTTAAAATCGTCAAGCGAAGGTAGCGCGGGCCGAAACTTTTCTCGCTTTGCAACGACCAGTCTTTTAAGGGAATGGAAGCCAAAAGCTCTAATTGCCTTTGGAAAATGGCTTGATCTATTTTTTGAGTTCCGACTGTTTGTGGCCAGTCTTTATCCTTAGATAGTGAAAAAGTCTGGTTAGCCTTTTCCCAAGTGATGGAGCGTGTCACTTTAGGATCATATATTTTAATAAGTTTACCAAACCACTCATGTGGTAAAATTGATATGATGGGAATCTGTTCTTCAGGGAGTGTAAGAATGTTGGTGCTGTAAGGCGTTAAGATAGAAACAACACCCTTTTTAGGACTAGAGAATAAAAGGACTTTTTCGTGGCTTACACCTTTTTCATCTTTAATAAGAAGCGTTATTTTTAAAGCCGGTTTATTCAAGCCTTGCTTCTTTTTTTCAGCCTCGTCATCAGGAAGAAAACTGTTGGCACGAACTTTTTTTAAGGACTCAATTAAAGTTTGGATTTTTTCAACATCTGCCATTCTCTCTTCAGGTAAATCTATAACCCATTCAGACGGAGCTTTCGATTGCTGCCTTAGTGTTAGCATAAGCTCTTCTTTTTCAATTTTAACTTGCGTTACTTCTTCCTTGCTAGACAGAGTAAGAATGCGCTTGTCTCGAACTTTTTCAAAAATGCCTGATATTGTTTGGTAGAGTTTAGTATTAATTTTAAAAACATTAGGCCTGCTTTCTAGCTGAGCATAGTAAGTTCCTTTTTGGTCACTTAATTCTCCACCTATTCGTAAGGTTTCTGTTTTTTCCCCGTATTTAATATCTAAGGCAAGTGTTGGAGAGTTTAGGCCATAGGCCGCTATGTTCAAGGCATTATCTGCGACGAACCCTTGAACTTGGGCTGAAGAAAGATTAGCTAACAGCGTGGATACCTCACTCTCGTCAGCAGCGATAACTAGAGGTTTAGTCATTGTCCAGATGAGGGATAACTTGTCTTTTAGTAGTTCGGTTTCAGCCCCGCCCTTACGCAAAGTTAGACTGCGAACATCCTCCGGCAAAAACTCAAATATTTTTCGGCTCCGCCAGTTGTCTAAACCTTGATCTAGTTTCGCTTCTAATTGTTTATCAACAATGATGATCTCCTGTGTCTTGCCACTATTAATTAAAACGTAAACCGAATTTTCTCTGGAAGTAGGCTTGCCGAAAGTGAGTTGATAAAACTCGTTATTTTGACGAATCCTCAGCTGCTTCTTCATAGGAGACAAACCGAAGGTTTCAAGTGCTTGATCCCAGTCTGGTAACTGCTTACGATCTAATGTAGCTAGGCGCCGACTATGTTCCAGTTCAGCAATCAAAGTCGCCACAGAATTCTGGTCAGCAGGAAATTTTGCGGGTGATTCCATGGCCCATACCCCATCAAGACTTTTGCTGAAGGTATAATTTCCATCCGTATTCAAGATTTCTAAGCGATCTATCGCTTCGGTAACAATGGGAAATAAACGATCTTGATCCAGATTTTTATCTCTCGTCCCGGTTCCTTTAAAGCCAATGACCACTAGGTAAATGAGTAACCCTAAAGAGACCATCGCTAGGAAAAAAGTCGTTCGTGTGGTCATGATATCTATGCGATCAGCTTGGTTGCCTTATAGCTGCCTTTATCGTTTATTTCCTTCGCTGAAACCATATTATCAAACCTAGGACAAGACCAAGAGTTGGGACAGAAATGAGTAGAAGAAAACTAGTTTGTAACTGCTGGTCACTTAGCTGCACGTTAAATTCCTGAGGCTGCTTAGCACTAATCCCCATGGATTGTTCTTTATCAAGCATCCAGTTCATACTATTTAGAAAGAAATCTAAAGGTGCTACATCTAAAAGTTGATTAATAAGATAACTAGCACTCCCCACTGCCACGATCTTAGCTCCCGTGAGTTTAACTCCGCCATCTGTAAGCGAACCTTTATCAATAGCGGCCGCGACAACGAGTGGCCCCGCCATATCTTTTTCTGGATCTAACTCAGCCAAAGGATTAACTATATCTGTTTCACCCCAATAAGTTTTAGGAGATAAAACTAAAGGTGTAGCTTGACTACCTTTTAGGATTGTCAAAGAACGAGCCGATCTAAAATTTACATTCACTCCGCCCTTCCCTATCCACTCCGTCACGGGATGCCGAGCAAAGCTTTCACCCAATACTTCCCCATACAGTCGCACCTGACCCATAATACTTATTTTGGTTACTGCTAGATTATTTTCAAAAATAATCCCGTAAGGCTTCAATATATTTTCTAGTCCCGACTGCGTTTTAGGGTCCAGCATGATCATAAGCCGAGCAGGCTTATCCGTGCGCTCTAAATACTGTTCAATTATCTCCACCTCAACAGGAGCTAGTGCCGTTGTTGGCCCGGCTATGATAAGCAGATCCATATCCTCGGGTAACCCGCCCTGCGATATAAGATTCCATTGGGCAATCTCCACATTTTGGCGTTTTATGTAATCAGCAAGCAGAGAATACCCACTCTTTTTGTCAGGAGAAGCCAAAGGGTCATACTCTCCGTGGCCTGAAAGAAAATAGACCTTTGATTTTTTACCCCCAACTAAACTTTGAATGGCCGAGGTAATCGCTTTTTCCGCCTTAAAAGTTCTAACGGATGCTGCACCACCGACCGTCACGAGAGAATTGTCAATATCAGCTAGTTCATTGTAAGCGATAATTTTTTTCTGGCCTTTATAGTCCACCACGATGACATTTTCTTGGTCGCTCACTTTATAGAGCTCTGCGTATCGCTTAGCTTCGTCAAAATTAATAAACGGATCAACCCGCACGACTTTAATTTTATTCTTACTGTGGTAACGGTATTCACCTAGAATCGACACCACATCTTGCATAATTAATTGCGCTGTGATGTCTCCTTGAGGCGTCGCAAAATTTACTAAGGTAACTTCTGCTGGAAGATTGCTGATAACATTCAAACTTTGGGTGCTCAGCTGGGTATAAGTGTTTAGGGAAATATCTTTACGAAAATAATATTTGTAGCCAATGTAGTTAACAGCGAAGAAAATGAATACGAGCAGCCCAATGCCAATAAACTGGTTCATTCGCAAGTGCCAACGAGATTGATTTTTTTGTGTCATGGAAATCTTTTTCAAAAACTAAAACGTCTTACGATTTAAGCCTGCGTAAGCTCATCACTTGTTGGGTCAGAAACAAAAATAAAAGAGTAAAGCTGAAGTAAAAAACAACAGGCCGCGTATCAAATACACCCTTAGAAAACTCACTCATATGGCCGAGCACGCCTATGTAGGAAATCATCTCCTGAAAAATGGAATCGTTAGCTCCCATCCCCAAAAAGCCAGAGAAGAATAGAAGAATTATAATAACAAAAGAACCGAAAGCGGCTAGCACTTGGTTGCGGCTCATGACCGAAGTAAATAAGCCTATGGATAAGTAAAACATTCCCACCATTAATACCATTGCGTAGGTTAAGGCAATCGGCCCCCAACTGATCGGGATTTGATTTTTAGTTAATACCTGAAAAATCCACACATACGTTAGCGTAGGCAGCCAAAGAGCTATGTAAAAAAGTACCTGAGAAAAATACTTGGACAAGACCACATCCCAATCTGTTACGGGCGCAGTAAGTAATAGCTCTATGGTGCCGCTACGATATTCTTCGGAAAAAAGTCTCATAGTCAGAATGGGAATGGAGACTACAATAACGATCCAATAAAAAAAGGTGCTAAAGAAAACCTGCATGATGGTGAGATTTTGTAGGGCACCATTTTTGCTTACTGCGTAGAGCAGGAACTGGAAGGAAAATCCATTCACTAAATAAAGTAGGACAAAGGTTACGTAAGCTATGGGTGAAAATACCACCGCCGCCAGTTCACGTTTCAGTAAAACAAAAAAAGCTCGTGTCATAAAAATTAATCCTGCGTTAATTCCACAAAAACATCTTCAAGCGTCGCCTTACCTTGGCGAAATTCACGCAGTGGCCAGTTTTCTTTTTTAATAAGTTGATCCACCTCACCGTGTATGCTCATGCCAGGTTTAGCCTGACACTCTAGAGAAACCCATTCTCCTTGAAGCTGGGTAATAGTGACGGCAGAAACTGGCTCTATTTCTTTGATTTTTTTAATGGCCTCATTTGTATTGGACACTTCAATCGTTAAAAATAATGATCCACTTTTAACCAGCCGTGTAAGATTTTCTAAGGTGTCCGATGCTTCAATTTTTCCTCGGTTAATAATGACAGCCCGATTACAAACCATTTCCACTTCTGACAAGATGTGGGTTGAAAGAAGAATTGTGTGCTCCTTGCCGAGTTCCTTAATCAAATCACGCACAGACCTAATTTGATTGGGGTCAAGCCCAGCAGTGGGTTCGTCTAAAATTAAAAGTTCTGGATCATTAACGAGCGCATCGGCCAAACCCACACGCTGACGGTAACCCTTCGAAAGATTATCAATAAGCTTGCGAGAAACGTCTTGCACGCCGCATTTGGACATGACCTCAGAAACTTTCTTCTTAATAGCCTTACCTGCCACGCCCTTAAGTCCCGCCCGGTAACTTAAAAACTCATAGACGCGCATATCCGTATATAAGGGAACATTCTCTGGCATGTAACCGATTTTGCGGCGCACCTCAAGTGACTCGTTTAGCAAGTCATGACCCGCTATTTTAATTTCGCCTGATGTTGCAGGCAAATAGCTGGTCAATATTTTCATCGTAGTGCTTTTCCCTGCACCGTTCGGTCCGAGAAAACCGACTATCTCACCCTTATCGACATGAAAAGTAATTCCACGCACCGCTTGATGACCCGCATAATTTTTATGTAAATTATTAACTGATATCATGATAGATAGATTAAACTGTTGTAGTGATGGAGGCTTGTCAAGTAAGGTACGGTTTTTGGCATTTTTATTACTTGATTGTAATCCATGTAAACTTCTAACTCATTAAATACTGGCTGAAGCTAATAAATTTTTCGTGCGTTCTAATCGGGATAAAACGCGCTCTTTCCCCATAACTTCGAGCATGTGATATAAAGAGGGTCCAACTCCACAACCTGCCACGCCAACACGATAAGGATGAACATAGAGTGCGGGCTTAGCGCCTTTACTTAGGGCTAATCCTGCCAAGCTTTTTTCAAGCTCTGCCGCAGTCCAGACTTCTTGCTTCTGATAAATTTCTATCAGCTCTTGTAGGCGCTGGGTTCCGCCTTCCGACTTAAGTGATTTTTCTACAGCTTTAGCGTCATAGACAAAATCTTCTTTCAAAAAAGGATTCAACCAGTCCGGTAAGTCCCGGCCTAACTTAATTTTTTCACGTATAATATCCAACACTCCCGTGAGATAACTCTCATCTAATCCCGTCAGATCTATTCCATGTTCTTTAAGATGTTGTTTAGCGAAGGCGTAGTAAGCTTCTTTATCTAAATCGCGCCAATACTCTCCATTCATCCAGTATAGTTTATTAATATCAAAACGCGCGTTGCTACGGTTAATCTGGGGTAGATCAAATTTTTCAATCACTTCTTCAATTTTTAAAACTTCACGATTATCTTTCGGCGACCAACCTAAGAGACAAAGATAATTACGCACCGCAGCACTCAAATAGCCTTGCTCAATATATTGACTTAATGCCGCACCTTCCTCGCGCTTACTCATCTTGGAACCGCCCGGGTTTAAGATCAGCGGAATGTGCGCATAGTGCGGAGCTTGCTCGCCTAATGCCTCGAACATGGCGATGTGTTTATGGGTGTTAGAGAGATGATCCTCCCCACGAATAACGTGGGTAATTTTCATTTCTAAATCATCCACCACATTGACGAAGTGGAACACAGGAGTGCCATCTTTACGAAAAATGGTAGGGTCAGGCTCCATCGTACGCTCAAAGGTAATCTCACCGCAAATCAGATCCTTCACCACGCCAGGGGTTTTAGGCATTTTAAAACGAACGGCACCGTCTGGCTCCTGATACGCCTTCCCGCTGGCTAAGAGTTTATCCCCATAAGCCTTGTAGATGTCCGAACGTTGACTTTGAAAATACGGGCCATAGTCGCCTTGGCTACTCCCATCTGGTTGAGCACCCTCATCCCAGTTAAGCCCAAGCCATTTCATTCCACTAAAGATAGCTGCCATTGCCTCAGGGGTGTTACGGGCTTTATCCGTATCCTCAATTCTTAAAACAAAAGTGCCGCCCGTGTGACGAGCGTAAAGCCAGTTAAATAAAGCTGACCGGGCTGAACCAATATGCAACATCCCCGTCGGTGACGGAGCAAAACGAACGCGAACAGTACTCATAGGATGAAACATTAAACCGTGAAGTTGCCTCAAGCGCAAAGTTTTCTTTTCAAGCCAAGAACTGGATTCTTTAGCCACACCTGCTATATCTTTTCTATGGAACCCTCCATAGAACGAAAAGAAGCACTGTTACGCGCACAGTTACAAGGACTGCCCAATGCCTTAATCGCCTATTCCGGCGGGGTGGACAGTGCCTATCTTCTCTGGACCGCAACTAAAATCCTTGGCTCAAAATGTTTAGGCGTCCTCGCTGACTCACCCAGTCTCAAACGAAGTGAGTTAGAACATGCCCTTCATTTTGCCCAAACTTGGAGCCTGCCTGTTCGTGTCATTAAAACGGAAGAATTAGCCAATCCCGACTACACCGCCAATCCGCTCAACCGATGCTACCATTGTAAATACGAGCTCTTTGAGCAAATTAAATCCATAGCAGAAAAAGAAGAATACTCCACCATCTGCTACGGAGAAAATCTGGACGACGCCTCTGAGTTCCGCCCAGGCCAAGAAGCCGCCAAGACCTTTCATGTGCTCGCCCCTCTGCGTGATGCAGGACTGACTAAGCAAGACATCCGCAGCCTAGCCCTGCAGGCAGGCCTGAGTGTCGCCGATAAAGTTGCGCAACCTTGCCTCTCCTCCCGCATCCCACATGGGGCTGAAGTCACAGTAGAAAAGCTGCGACAAATCGAGCAAGCCGAAGCCTTCTTAGAAAAGGAGGGCTTCAACATCTACCGCGTTCGGCACCATGGGAAAGTAGCGAGGGTCCAAGTCTCGCCTCAAGAAACCCTGCGTCTCCTTGATCCCCTTATGAGGGAAAAAATAAGGACAGCTCTGAATCTATACGGCTTCAGCATCGTTGAGTATGATCAAGAAGGATATAGCGGCGCTTCCCTACGCTAAAAGTTATTAAATTCTTAGCGCTATAAAAATCTTGATACATAAAGGAAGAGGCTCCACGTCTAGACGCTGGGGTTTTTCTCTCTGGATACCACAAGCAGGACGGGGATTGTCTCGAAGCGTTGTCGTAAGTGTAACTGGTCTCCGTCACGTTCCCGAGAGTTTTTCCAGTGCGGTTGCCGTTGAGGTCGCACACCTAGACTGATATCATTCAACTTCATTATAGCAAAATTTAATTCATCTCCTTTCTCTAACTTCAATCAAATAGTCGCCCGACTCTATCCGCTGGATAATTTGCGGCCAAAGTGGCAGTAACCACGACAACAGAGCTTGATTGGAGCTATTACCGATTTTTAACCATACGATAACTGGCGCAAAAGGACTAGCAAGTTGCCGTTCTGCAAAGTCCTGATCCTTAGTTATTATAACTGTTTGGTTGCTTAATGCGTAATTCCACTAAACAGAATCATCGGCTTCTCTCAAGCCAAGCTCTCTGACAGCTTTTGCCTCGTATCCAGCCTCGCATAACGCTTGAGCCAAAACTGGCGGCAACTGCGCATCAACCAGAAACTTCACACAGGTTGCAGCACGCTATGATTCGCTTGAGCGGAGGCATATTGCAGACATGCTCGAATATCTTCGACTTCAAGGTCTATGTAGTCTTGTAGGATTGTTTTCTCCGTAACACCTGCCGCAAGCATATCGAGAACATCCACCACCCGGATACGCATCCCACGAATACAAGGCCTACCTCCGCATTGCTGAGGGTTGAACGTGATACGATCCATATAAGTCATAGCTTATTGTAGCTAAAGTTTTCCACTCTGGCAAGCATCGAAGAACTGGCTCTCACGCCATCCTGGTAACTGGTCGCCGTCACGTTCCCGAGGGTTTTTCCAGTGCGGTTGCAGTGGCAAACAACTTAAGACACGCCCGTCTTGACCTTTTGTCGGGGTTGCTGACCCTATTGATAAAATTTGACCTCGTTGACTATGATTAGGTCTTAAATACAGAAAAACCTTTTTCTGTTTTATAAACGCGTTTCCGCGCCCCATCAATAAAAGCTTCCACTCCTTGCGGCTTACTCTCAGCCCTATACCATGCTTCATCAATGGACACAGAATGAATGCCTCCTTAACCATCAATAATCATGTCATAACTCCCAAGCTCTCCAAAATCCACAACATGCCTAATAGCCCCTTCTTTATTGGTTTGGACGGTTATGGATTTCGGTTTAATTTGCTTATCGAGATCAACAACAACCAATGGGTTGCCCACGCTTGATATATTGATGGATTTCATTAATTTAGACTCTTGATCAATTTGTATGAGAAGACAGTTGCGCTCGTCACTATCCGACGCATTGCGAATAGAGATAA
>JAWXBW010000012.1:0-107418 GCA_034440395.1 Blastochloris sp.
AACGTGTTCGTAGTGCTGTTTACGGTTATAGACAGTGATGTCATGACCTCTCTCCGCCAGTTCACTTCCTAACTCTTCCACCACAGTTTCAAATCCTGAATAAAGAGCAGGGACGCCTCTTGATCCAATGAAGGCAACCTTAAATTTCGTTTGCTTCTTCCCCGAGGATGTCCGACCTGAAAAAATGTCTAGGATTAGATAATACGTGAATAGAGAATTAAACTTTAAATAACGAGGCCACAATCGTTTAGGCTCTTGGGCTAGGCGGTAGAACCACGTTAAGCCGTAACTTTGCATCCACTCTGGTGCAAAAGGCCGGCGGCCCGCTAACAATTCAAAGGCATCTCCGATTGCTAGAAAAACACCGTGCTTGTGACGATGCAAGTTCTTGTAGATCCACTTTTCTTGGCGTTCACCTCCGAGTGCTACCCAAATAAAGTCTGGCCTATTCTCTTGAATGATGCGGGCAAAGGATTCCTCATCCTCTTCGTTCCAAGCTCGGAAAGGTGGGGAATACGTGCCGACAATATCCACATCAGGCTGAAGTTTTTTAGCTGCCATTACCAGTTGCGATAGACACTCTTCCTCGCTACCGAAAAAAAAGTGTTTCGATGGCCTTGGTAAATTTTGCAAAGCATGGCGCATAAAGTAAGGGCCATAAACTCGATTCTTCAGCCCAGCGCCCACCTTATTCATCTGCCAAATTAAAGGCATGCCGTCGGGCAGGAGTAGGTCAAAATTTCTGATCACTTGAGCAAAATCTGGGTCGTGCCTAGCTAATGAAATAATATGTGTGTTAGCTGCGCAAACAGCCGCAGGCTGGGATCGCTGCGCCAAACGACATAACGCTGCTAAGCCCGACTCATACGTCGCGGCACTAATCGTCGTACCTAACACATTAAAATGTTTAATTTGATTGGGCACAGCTTTAATGTTCTAAATAAATACGTTTACGAAGCTTTTCGCCACCCTTACCGCCAGCGGGCTGACCACAAATAAGGCCATACCATACCGTTAAGGTCGCATGGCTCATGGTGCGAAAGGAATAATTAAATGTCCTAAAAAAACGCCGATAGTTCCCCAGCACATACTTTTTCATGGGGCCACTGTAATTTAAATGAAAGCCATTGTAACAGAGGTTCTGTAGGAGGCTGAGAAATTTCAAGTAATGTCCCTGTTCCGCCTGCGCTACGTCGGTAGCTGCAGGGGGAAGATGCGGCACCAAGACATCGCAGCAAAACATGGTTTTAAATTTATTTCCTACACGCATAGAAAATTCATGATCCTCTCCCAACATCCAGTAATCTTCTCTATGAACGCCCACTTGCTCTACCGCTCTCCTGCTAACAAGCACACAAGCACCCGTACACCACCACAGAGGAAAAGGACCCAGTCCTAGTTTAGTGATACCATCTTGAGGAGTTACGCAGAGCCGAATGTTCTTACGCAATTCCGCGTCGCGGGGCTCAGGAAAACCCCAGAGATTCCCCTGCCCATCGGTCAATATAGGTGCCATCAGATCAGCTTCTGCATGATGCATGTGGCTTAAAAGTTTTTCTAACGCCGTCGGATACAAAACAACGTCATCATCTAAAATCCAGAAGTGGGTCAGGTTAGGGTAAATCTGCAAAGCCTCTTCCTCAGCGGCTTTGAGTCCAGCACCGCACCCATGATTCTCCTTCAGACCTAAATAACTCAAATTAGGTTCGGTGCTTTCCTTTTCAAACTTCCTGAGTAGATCTAAAATCAAGGGGTCATTAGCATTATCAGCTAAGACCAATCCATGTATTGGCGTGGTTTGCTGACGAATAGATTCGAGACAACGAAGTAATTCTGACACACGACGGTAAGTTGCCATGACAACTACAACCTTGGGATGATTCTGCACAAAACCACCCTAAACTGAATTTCTTAAGCGTAAACGGTAAAACATTATGCATCCACTTTTCTAAAAATGATGTAGAATATGGTAGCATGAAATTTTTCCTACCCCTCTTACTCAAACTCCTATGAAAAATAATCATCCATTCCATTTTGTTTTCATTTTTTGCCTAGCAACTTTGTTGCCAATTCATGCTTCTGAACCTACACCTTCCCCTAAATCTGTAAGCGTACCCTACAAAACCTATAAACCTATGACTGACCAAGAATTGCAAAAAAAACTCAACTCCGCCCAATACAGCGTCACTAAAAAAAATGAAACCGAACCACCTTTTAATAATGAGTATTGGGACAATCATGCCGAAGGACTTTACGTTTGCGTGATTTCAGGTGACCCACTTTTTAGTTCAAAAGATAAGTTCGACTCAGGCACAGGCTGGCCCAGTTTTACCCAGTCCATTCGTAAGGAATCCCTCACGGAAGTAACAGATCAAGCTTACGGAATGTCACGAATAGAGGTGAGGGCTAAGAAAGCTGACTCTCACCTCGGGCATGTTTTCTCTGATGGTCCTAAACCCACAGGTTTACGCTATTGTATGAATTCAGCCTCCTTAAGATTTATCCCAAAAGAAAATCTCGCAACAGAAGGTTATGGCGATTACACAAAACTATTTGAGAAAAAATAAGCTAGGGAGAATTTTCGGGCCAGAGAAAATTCCAGAACTCAATCCTACCTTCTAGCTCCTCCCAAGCAATACCATGGTTGTAGGCGTCTTGAATAATCAAACGTTTAGGCTCAGGTGTTTTTTCAGCTAGTTGCTGTGCCATCCAGACAGGGGTGACCGTGTCTCGCTGCGATGCGGCCAAACCCGTTCTTCCCTTGAAGGTGGGTATGATCACCTCCGAGTTCCACGTATCGTTCAAGATGATGGATAAAGGGATGGCTCCAGAGAACCAACCCAGCGCATGTCTTAAGAATACATTAGCTGCATCCGTCATGCTCGTAAATGGGTTGATTAATAAAAGCCCTGTTGGCTGAATTTTAGATCCCACGAGACTTTGCACAACGACCCCCGAACCCAAAGACTGACCAACAAGATAAAGAGGTAACTCATGGTTTGGTAAACTTGCTAGTGCCTGCTGCGTTGCTGCTTTAATACTGCCTTGACTTGGCCTGCCTTGACGGAACCCATAACCAGGATATTCCATCACATAGAAATTCCACTTTCTGGTGGGATAAGCTTCTTCCAAAACCGAGTTCCAAAAAGAGCCGCCCAGAGCACTATCCCCATTACCATAAAAATAAATCCAGTTGGCTTGGGCGTCGGGACTTTCTTTTTTAAAGCCTTGGTAACGACCCTCCGCATCCTGCCAAACTTTTACACCAGCTTGAGCCATGAGATCTTGAACCTTACCATCTTTAAGCGAAACGGTCATAAGCCCTGCCGAGCCTGGATACATAAGCCGTTCCTGCTGCGTTGAAAATAAGAGGATAAGTATCACATACAAAACAAGTGCCGAACCAAAAACAACAATAACCGTTGATCTCAGGTAACTCCGTATATCTATCCCTGCCAATCCACCCTCATTGGTAACTTCATCTCGCTTATTATTCATATCATTACCCTAGATTTCCTTTAATATTTTTTCCGCCGCTGCCACGCCACTAAGCCAGACTTCTTCAATCCTGCCTTTAGAAACACCGTCCCCACACAGGTAGATGCCTCTTGGTAATTCTGGGAAAATACCACCCTCCACCGGACGCGCATAAAGCCACCGATGTAGAAAAGTCTCTTTTAATTTCACCCCGCTAAGCTTCCACTGCTTTTCCAAATCCGCGCGCAACAAAGGTATATAGTTTTCCAAATCATCCTCAATATGTTGCTGACTAAAAGCTTCCGATGCTTGCGCGACGAAGACCGTGGAGCCTTCTTTGATTCGACCTACCTTATGATTTTCACAGGCACTCCACGCCAAGTTTTCGCTTCCACTGAGATCACTCAGCGCGTAGCGATCTGGACTATTTCCCGCCCACTCACCCTCGTATTCAAAAAGTAAGGTCAGACAGGGAGCATAGCGCACGGGCGACGCTTTCCAACCTAAGAGCTGGGCAGTTTGGGGTATGGGAAGGCTAATGACTAATGAATCAAACCCGAAATCTGCCGCCCATATTTTATTATGATCACTCCTAATATGTTCAACCAACACCTCCTGCCTCAGTTGAAGACCTTGTGCGAGTTGCTGCCCAACCCTATTATTCCCGCCAACATGGTAAAACCTGCCATCCCCTTCTGAGGAGGCTAGAGTCTCCCCTTTAAAATTCACTACGGGTGCCCGCAAGCTTTTCAAGTCAGACCCTAGCAGAGTTTCCATTTCCACTTTAAAACGATCATTCCTTAAGGTGAGAAATTGCGCGCCGTGATCCACAACATGCCCATTCCAGCACCTCGTGGCGCAACGTCCACCCAAGGATTTCGATTTCTCTAGAACCGTTACATCAACCCCCTTTGTCCTTAATGCTTGAGCACAGGATAGACCTGAAATTCCAGCTCCTAAAATTCCAACAGTAAATGCCATTGGGAAATTCTAAGCGGTGCAACTTGTTTTTGCTAATTCCATTTTTACGAAAATGCTTTATTCCTCACCCTCAGTTTGTCTATGCTATTTATTATGTATCTCGTTTACCAAAATGATGAGCAATCTGGTCCCTTTGCATTAGAAGAAATCCTAGAGAAAATAGCTGCGGGCAATCTTAGTATGGAAGATTTTTTCTGGTCGGAAGTTGAAAACGAATGGCGACCACTTTCCCTGCTTCTAGAAGTTCCGCCTACAGAGGGTGCATTGGCTAGCGACACAAGCCTAAACCCGCCACACGCTGAGTTACCTTACGCGCATAGCTTAAACGAAAATCAGCCCACTTCTATCGTGGCCTCCACCTATGAACGCTTAAGCCCGTTACTCAACCAGGGGGAAACGATTGTCTATATTGCCGTACAAAAAAAACCTCTAATCAATTTCAGTCCAGAAGTCGTTGCCTTAACTAACGAACGCATTCATCTTTTTTACAAACACTTGCTGCGGGTTCGCTGCGATACTTATAACTTAAAAGAAATACTCAATATCGAACTTAAAAATACTCTCTTAGGTTCTCACTTTACTTTTAAGTCTGTGGAAGGGCTCGCCTTCGGTATTCTTTATTTGCCGAAAGCTCAAGGTGCCAAGCTGCATACCCTCGCCCACGAAATGCAGGAGAAAATACGAGCGGCAAAGCAGGTAAAACTACCTAATCAAACGTTGACTCCTCTCCCCCAGTTTCACCAAGCAATAGGCGAGCATACCTCCTTCAATCACGATGATGCCTTACATCGCCTAGCAACTTTAAAGAAAATGCTGGAGGATGAACTGATTACTTCCGAAGATTACGAAATAAAAAAGCAAGAAATGCTTTCCAAGCTTTAAATAAGCGGCAGCACTTGGAGCTTACATCACCTTCAGCAGCTCGACGTCAAAGATTAAGGTTTCATTAGGCCCGATGTCACGACCCGCACCGCCTGAGCCATACGCTAGATCCGAAGGAATTGCGAAACGGAACTTAGCACCTTCTTGCATCAATTGCACACCTTCAGTCCAACCTTTGATGACTTGATTCAAGGGGAAATCAATGGGCTCATTGCGCTTATAGGAGCTATCGAAAACAGTGCCGTCAATTAAGGTTCCTTCGTAATGAACCAACACCGTTTCATGAGCCTTAGGGCTTTTGCCTGTGCCAGCGGTTAGTACTTCGTATTGTAAACCACTAGCTGTCGTGGTTACTTCGGGGCGTTTGCCGTTTTCTTGGAGAAATGTTTTTCCTTTTTCGAGTCCTGCTTGAGCCATAATAAAATATTCCTAGTAAGTTGTTGAAAATAAATTTATACGCAGGTTTTTTACGATGTCAAAAGATGGATGATGCTAACAGGATTTTTTTCACCATAAGCACATCTGTTTAGTCTAAACAAAAATCAAGACGACTGCGGATAGAATGAGCGTAGCCCCGATCACACGCCCCAGCATAGCACCCTTACCTTGCTGCCGCTCTTCGTTCGCAAACCAGTGACCTACGAACCATACGACTAAAACGCTCCATAATCCACGGCTAGCATAGACAATGTTAGTGCCAGCGGCGTCCTGATAGAATCCAATAGCTAGCGCCACTCCGATGGATTGCACGGCTAGTAAAAAGAGTCCTATGAAGGTATAGCAAAGTGAACCAGCAGGGAGTTTCCAAAGTGGAGCATTAAAGAAAGGAATTAAGAGGAAGGATAAAGCAAAAGTCGTCGTAGCAGAAATAGACATGAACTTTTGGAACCCGATCTCTGGACACCAACGCTGCACGACAACATCAGCCCCAGCAAATGCCGTGGCACTTACGAACGAAAGTATAAGTGTCTGCATGGTTTTCCCTCTGTGCTCAGCACGACCTCCCAGCTGCAAGAGTGCTATACCTAAGGTGGCCATGAAAGCCGCTATCCAGACTGATGCGGAGAGAGTTTGCCCAAGAAAGAGGACTAAAAAGAGAGCTACCAAAACCACCTTCGTTCCTAGCACAGGCGTAGCGATCGACACGTCACCCCGAAATAATGCCCAGAAGGTGAAAGATTGTCCTATGAAAAAAAGTGCGCCACTTAACAAAGCCGGCCACCACAGGCTTGGAACCCAAGAACCTTTTACGAAAAAAATGAACGAGCCGAAAATTAAAAATAAAATGAAGTTAGAAAGAAACGCCATTCTCCATGGTCCCACACCCAACTGCAACGAACGCTTAATTGCTAGGGCCGCAAAGGCATAGATAATGGCCGAGGCCAAGGGTATAAATAAATAGGTGCGTGTCATCTTTGGTAAGCATCACGCCTTTAACGGCAGATGCAAGGGGAAGCCCTATGAAACATTAACCGACTGAAGCAAGCGACGACGGATTTTGGGCTTGGCTGTTGCGGTAACAGATAGATCCGACATGCGGATGTCACCCTGCCAGTGGCGTTGTACATGAACCGCACCCAACTGAAAACCTGACTGTGGGAAGGTGCTAGGCATTTCCAATAAACATATTTCACGTAAGCCAAAGCCTGACTCCTTTATGTCGCGTAAACGTGCCTTTGTCCAAATGTGGTTGATAGTAAGTAGAAAGACAATGTCGTCCGCCCAGAGCATGGAGTGCTGTAAAAAACTACGAATCTTGCTCCAAGGCGGGTTCGTGATGATCCAATCCACCGGTTGCGACCACTCCATAAAATCCCGGCCCTCTTTTAATTCACACCAGTTCGCTCCAGGTAAGAAGCGTAAGAAGTTTCCCTCTCCGCAACAGGGTTCTAAGATTTTTCCCTCTGGCTTAAAGTGCTCAACGAGTCGTTGTGCCATCTCCAGCGGTGTCTGCACGACATCATCACTTACATAATCTCGGTTAGGTTGTAATCGCATGTTAGAAGATTTTTTATATTAAACTATGTAAAAACACAATCTATTTACATAAAAACACGTAAATACTTAACTACGGCTCTTCTGCTGCTAGGATTGTCTTTCCTAAAATACTCACGTAGTTTGGTATATGGCTTCCATGGAGACCTCCACATTTTTTGATCAACTCAGTATGTTAGCCAAGGCTGGTGTGCCGATGAGCCAAGGTCTGATCCATCTCCTTCCTTCACAACATCACAAACTAAAAACCTTAACTAAATCTCTAGCCGCTGAGCTCGCCGCAGGGAAACACTTAGGCGAAGCCTGTCGCCTGCATCACCGAGGACGCTTTACCGAAAGCCAGCTCGCTTGCATAGAGGCCGCCGAAGAGAGTGGCCAGCTAGAAACCATGTTAAGCGCACTGGCTAAAGAAGAAGCCCTGAACTACCAGCTCCGGCAAAAGCTGCTTAAACGAATCGCCTACCCTGCCCTCCTCATTCACGCAGCGGCTATCCTGCCCTCCATCATTACGTTAAGCCAAGGCTCTCCCTTTATGGCTTTTTTAGAAACCCTCCTTTGGCTTGCCCCTTTTTATTTAGCCGGTTTCACCATTTACTATATGACCGTTAGCGGAGAGGCTGATTCCTTATATTTAAAAATTCCTTTTTTAAATCGCTACCTGCAATGCTCCGACGCATCTCGTTTTTATCGCACCCTAGCCACTCAACTTCAGTCGGGAGCTCGAATCGAACACGCTTGGCTCTCTGCCTGCCAAGCCATGGGCAATAGTAGCATCGCACAGAGCTTGAAAAAACAACTTCCCAGCTTACAACAAGGGGAACCTTTCTCGACTCTTCTGATGAAAGCTAAGGTTTTCCCCGATGCCTCCATGAACCTCTTGGCCGCAGGAGAACTCAGTGGAACCCTCGTGCAAACGTTGAATCATTTAACAGAACTTTTAAGTTACGATGCCGAGAGAGCCGCAGAAAAAATGACAGTTGCCTTTTCTGCCGTCGCTTACGCCTTAGCCGTGGGGATTATCGTCTTTAGGATTTTACAAATTATGGCTCCACTCCTTCAGACCTTGAATGAAGTCGGGAATCTCTAGACACCAGCACCCTAAGCTCTGGATTGCTCACCCATTTTCTTATCCCAGTCAGCCCATGCCTCAGCATTGATCCTCGCCGTGGCGGCACCAGCTGGAGCCTCGGCCACCTCAATTAAGAGGACTTCATTTGGAGCTAAGCTGAGCTGAAAACGCCAGCCTTGTGGCGTTACGTCTACAGGTAGAATTTGAAAAGACGGCTCCGCTTTTTGTTTAAGATAAGCTAACAATGTAGGAGAAAGATCTGTCGGTTGACCAAGAGCTAACCAATGCTCATAAGGACTGCCAGACTCAACTCCGATCCGTTGCGTCACCGCTAAGGGATTTTTTCCCGTAAATGATGGGAGAAGAAAAGACTCATTCCAGGTGCCTTGTTCCGACAATTCTAAGCTGTGATGATTCCACGCTAAGATACGCACCGTATCCAACTCCCGTGTGGCGATTAACCCACACCCAATCGGCGAAGTTTCTTTAGAACTCACAACTAAACGTTGACCCCGGAGTTTATTGAGAAAGCTAAAGGCATTGCACGAAGCCTTCGGCAGTCCGTGCGGTGTGACCAGTCCATAGGTGCAGGAAAAGGGACGGGTAGGAATTTGGCCTTCTTCAAAAATATCACTTGCCACCCACCATGTCAGGGAGTCACAGGCGTCGTCTAAACCCGCACAATTCCTAGCAATAAACGAGGCCGCATAGAGGTTGTCTACGTAAACATTATCGCCCCACGTTATGCTTTCACTAGATGTGGCCGACTGCGTATTCCACTCAGACCAATGGATCTCTAAATCTGGCATAGAGGACTGCGCCACCACGTTTTGTACAGAACGCACCGTGTCCATAAAAAACTCGCCCACGGCGTGAGGGCTTCCCACCCGATCTGGAAATTCCACATACTCGTCCTGTGGATAAAGGTGCGTAGAAACAAAATCCAACGGAACTTTATTTTTATGACAATGTTCAATAATATCGGCGACCCAATTGGCCTTTGAACTAGCGGGACCACCAATGCGCAACGCTGCATCCACTTTCTTAACAGCTAGAGCAGAAGCGTCATATAAACTCCAGTATTCCTCCTTTGTGCCGCTCCAGAAACCAGAGAGATTGGGCTCATTCCACACCTCGAAATACCATGAACGCACCTCCTCTAATCCATAACGCTCCACACAATGATGCGTAAAAGCTTCAACCAATGCCGACCATTCCCCATAAATCTTAGGCGGTGTCACGTTCATCTCATAATAAAACATCTTCTGATCCCCAGAAGCTAAGGCCGCAGGCATGGGATTTAACTCCACAAATGGTTTCAACCCAATAGAAAGAAGAAAATCATAGACCTCATCCACGTGGCGCCATGAATAAACCAGTTGCCCCTCCGCATCACGACGCACCACATTCATATCATCATGGAAAAGAGCATGAAAACGACAGTAACTAAACCGAAGCTCACGTTGTAAGTCCGCTAAATGCTGACGCAAATCCGAGCGCATCAGGTCGTAGGCTCGTCCCACTGCAATACATTTTCTCCAAGGATGCCTGAGAACTGGCGCATTAGGTTGTAAAGTTAAAGTAATCATAGAAGTCCTCTAAGCTGAGGAATAATTAGGCAAAAACAACTTTTTTTGTTCATATCCCAGCATCAACTTTATCAAGTGATAAAGCTTTTCTTTTTCCCTCCTATGAGTTTTCTTAACGAAGGATTCGGATAACGTCGGCTAGGAGTTATGGCGTAAAAACATTCCTTCAGTTGCGGAATTCGACACCGCTCCGTTAACGTTCCTTCCTTTAATTCATCTTGAACCACCACTGGGGGCACAAGAGTTACTCCTTTAAATTCTCGCGCCAATAGACGTAGCATAGCCATGTCATCGACTTCTGCAGCGATGGTAGGGCGTATGCCCGCCTCCTCCATCATTAAGTCAAAAGCGACCCGAACATTACTGTCCAAACTAGGAAGAATAATTGGTGTCGTTCGTAAATCTTCAGGAAACTGAAATTTCTTACGCTGGCGCATTCGTGGCCCAACCAAACTCACCGCCTGCTCCGCTAATAGATGACTGTGCCAGCCTGTGTCCACATCCCGGCGAACAGGCAGATTTGACAGCACCACATCCAGCGTATGGGTTTTCATCTGAACCAATAAATCACGCAGGGATCCATTCCGTATAATGAGTTCTACATCTGCACGATCAAGCAAGGGATGCAATAAATCTATCTGAAAATTCCGTGACAACGTAGAAACCGCACCCACCCGTAAAACCTGTTGCCGCCCTTCCGTCCTGTGTTGGAGTGTATCTAAAAGCTCCTCTCCAGTGAGGAAAATAGTTTCAGCATAATTCAAAGCAATCTGGCCTGCCTCGGTTAAACGCATAGCCTTATTTTCCCGTCTGAACAGTGGCTGTCCTAAGCTTTGCTCTAACTGACGTATCTGAATACTTAAAGCCGACTGAGAAAGATTTAAATGTGTCGCCGCCCGAGTCAGACTTCCTTCCTTGGCTACGGCACGAAAATAACGGAGATGATGATAGTTTAAGAAAGACATATTTGCTTTTAGAAAAGAGAACTATTTTACATAAAACATATAGTGGATAGAAATTAGTTCAGTAGATACTTTCATGCAACATGAATTTAATAACAACTGAACTTCACGAGTCTTGGCTCACGCTTTTCCCTGCACTTCTAGCTATCCTTGTCCTCTTCCTTCCCGCTTTATTACCTTCCACCTTTTGTAATCGTCACGCCAAAAAAAGTGCTCATTACGGATCCATCCTAAGCGCGACCACCTTATTTCTGGCCTTTATTGTTTTAGTCAGAGTCATGGGATGGGGATCTGTTCATGTGGTTCTCTTGCAACAAGGAATTTTTCAAGTAAGTCTGCTTCTAGATTCCCTTTCTTCCGTTATGTTTTTTTTGGTAGCCTTTCTCTCCGCCGTTGTCACCCGCTATTCCCGCAACTACCTAGACGGCGACCCAGATCGTGGTCACTTCATGAAATGGCTTTGCCTTACCTCCGCCTCTGTCCTCCTGCTCGTGATCTCAGGAAATTTATTGCTCTTCTTAATTGCTTGGATCGCCACCAGCATGAGCCTCCATAAACTACTTCTCTTTTACCCTGAACGACCTGCCGCTGTGCTCGCCGCGCGTAAGAAATTTTACATCAGTCGCATAGGCGATCTATGTATCTTGGCTGCTCTTATCCTAACCTACCAATACTTCGGCACTTGGGATTTTCCTCAACTATTCTCTCTAGCTGGAGAGTTAAAGAATAATGGCTCCTCTGCTGCACCCTCGGGACTTTTCTGGATTCCTCTACTACTCGTGGCGGGAGCTTTAATAAAGTCGGCCCAATTCCCTTTTCATAGCTGGCTGCCTGACACCATGGAAACTCCCACCCCCGTCTCCGCCTTGATGCATGCAGGTATCATCAATGCTGGTGGCTTTTTAATCATTCGACTAAGTCCCATCGTCTCCCTCTCACCTGCCTCCTTAAATGGACTGGCCATCATTGGAGCCATAACGGCACTATACGCTTCGGTCGTTATGTTGACCCAAACGAGCATTAAACGATCCCTCGCCTACTCAACTATCGCACAGATGGGCTTTATGATGCTACAATGCGGCCTAGGAGCTTTTTCCTTAGCTATGCTCCACATCGTCGCCCACTCACTCTACAAAGCCCATGCCTTCCTGTCCTCTGGCAGTATTGTTCAAATGGCTCGTCATGCGTGGGTACCTAAAGGAAACCCTTCCGCCCATCCTCTAATTTTAATTAGCTCAATGCTCTTAGCGATTCTCATTACTCTAGGCATGGGCACGCTTTTCAATCTGAGCTGGCAAGCCGATGTAGGAGTTCAGGTTTTAGGCTGTGTCATGATGATGGCTTTGGCTCATTTTCTTTGGAGCCTCTGGGGTTCAGGGTTTCTCCCTAAATTACTTTTTTGGGGATTTGGTATTACCACACTATCCGCCTTTCTTTATTATTCTCTCCATACTCTCAGCTACGCATTGTTCGCTAACTCCTTACCAAACTATGCTCCCGCGCGCTCCACGCTCGAATATGTCGTCATGGCACTGATCGTGGCCTTATTCTTCACGGTGCTACTCTTCCAATCTCAAGTAGCCACTTGGTCGCGGCATAGCTTCTGGCAAACTCTTTATGTGCATGCCTATAACGGATTTTATCTGGGCACCTTAACAAGTCGCCTGATGGGTAGAAAAGACACTAGAGCAAGACTTTGATGAATAAATTTATTAACCAACTTTGCTATTTAAAATAACTTATGAAAACGATCAACTCACCCCAAGCACCCGCCATCTACTCTGCTGAAATCCTTTCTGCTGCTACGCGGGTAGCACCTCTTTGGCCCCTTAAACACTTCGTAGCCGTAAATCCTTTCTTCTCTTTATCCTCAAATCACTTTATCGATGTTTGCTCTCTCATTAAACGCATCCACCACGGGGAGATGCTTATGGCTGCGGATTTTTTTATCTCGAAATGGAACAATCATCAAATTAAAGAATCTGACCTACTCTGGGCTTTGCAAGAAACTGTGCGTGATTTACCAGCAGCTTCCCAAGAGTCCCTAGCTCACATAAACGTAGGAAAACTGATCACATGGTTAAAACAAACAGAAGCTCCGCAAACTAATCCCCCGACCACTCCGATAGAAGTCAAAACGATCGCCGAAATCGTGGATGCCAACAACAAAACCTCATGGTCCTCCGCTATTCTTGATGAAGTTTCTAAATGGTGCGCTGCTTATTATGACGAAGGGATCTCAGCTTGGAGTATGCCCAAGAAGGATCGTGATTTTTATCAGGCTTGGCGTTCCGTAGCCGCGCAAGACCCTAGCCTAGAAATTCTCGGTTTAACAAACTTCCGCACCTTCGTTGCCGCTTTACCTGAAGAAGCTGATCAAGCGATAACCGAACTGACAAAAAAATTAAATCTGGCACCAGATGCGTTGGAAGATTTTTATCATCGGCAGTGGGCAACATTACCTGGTTGGAGTTCAAGCGTTCAATATAGAGTGCGGGAGCACGCCCTGCGTGGACAATCAGACCATGCCCTACTCCACCTCTTGGCGGTTCGGCTAGCTTATGATGTGGCGATTTTAGAACGTTACGATGCCGTAGAATTACGCACTCTCTGGGCAAAACAATTCACGAACAAGCCAGAATCTAGCACCGCACGATTAATGGCCTACATCTGGCACCTCGCCATGGAACACGCCTATCAACGCACCTTAACCTCCAATCTTTTACAAAGTGCTTCCGCACCTAAAACCTTTACTGCACAACCTTTAACAGCTCAAGCCATCTTCTGTATTGATGTCCGCTCAGAAGTCATTCGACGCAACATTGAGTCCAGCTCTCCAAAAATTGAAACCCTCGGCTTCGCTGGCTTTTTTGGCTTAGCTATTGAATACGTCCCCATGGGTGCCAATGAAGGTTCGTGCCAATGTCCGGTTCTCCTACTGCCCCAACATAAAATCCGTGAAGGTCTCCTCAACGCAAAGCCTGAGGATGAAGCTACCGTTCTTCGTACACTTCATCTAGGAAAGAAAATTTCCCACGCTTGGAATGCCTTCTCCTCCTCAGCAATCTCTTGCTTCTCCTTCGTGGAAACGGCGGGCCTTCTTTATGGTTGGAGTTTATTACGTGACTCCCTCGGCTTTACTCGTCCGACCCTACCCAGTCGCCCAGACAACACCCGCGGCCCGCGCATAACTTGCCAGCCTGCTTTTAAGGCCACTGCCAAAACCTCTGGTCAACCCATGAGCCTAGAAACTCAAATAGCTTCCGCTCAAGGGATTCTAAAAAACCTCGGTCTTACCACAGGCTTTGCTCGTCTCGTGCTTTTTTGTGGTCACGGCAGTAGCACTGTTAACAACCCCTACGGCTCAGGCTTAGATTGCGGTGCTTGCGGAGGAAATACGGGAGACTCTAATGCACGTGTAGCCTCCAGTATTTTAAATAACCCTGAAGTCCGCAGGGGTCTGGAAAAAGAAGGAATCTTTTTGCCCAAAGAAACATGGTTCTTAGCCGGTCTTCATAATACGACCACGGACGATATCGTATTGTTTGAGCTTAATAGCGTGCCTGCAGAGTTTACCCAAGATGTTCAAGATTTGCAGAAATCCCTTGCTCAAGCCTCCGTCCTAACACGCCGCGAACGTTCACAATCCTTAGGTCTAGGCGATGCGCAAGAAGATAAACTTGATAAGCTCGTCCGCTCCAGAAGCCAAGACTGGGCTCAAGTTCGTCCAGAATGGGGGCTAGCCGGAAACGCCGCTTTCATCGCCGCTCCTCGTGCTCGAACTCGTGAGTTGAACTTGGGCGGACGCACCTTCCTCCATAACTATGAGCACATTCACGACACAACAAAGTCCACCCTCGAACTCATCATGACCGCTCCCATGGTCGTAGCGAATTGGATTAACATGCAATATTACGCCTCTACCGTGAACAATAATGTCTTTGGTAGCGGTAATAAAGTGCTGCATAACGTGGTCGGTATCTTCGGCGTATGCCAAGGAAATGGTGGGGACCTACTCACGGGATTACCCCTTCAATCCGTCCATGACGGTGAAAAATGGATGCATGAGCCTCTTCGCTTGAGCGTCTACTTAGAAGCTCCACGTGAAGCCATAGACCAAGTCCTCAATAAGCATGAACAAGTGCGTGACTTAGTGGAGAAATCGTGGCTCCACCTCTTCTGCATAGAAGAGGAAGGAAAAAAAATCTCCCGCTGCTTACAAACAGGATGCTGGGAACTGCAACAACCTCATGCGCTTACTTAACGGATGCTGCACTAAACACCTTTTCTACGCGCCTCTTCAAGCTTAGATTTTTCACGTTGCTCTTGGAAAAAAGATTGTAGTAAATGCAAGCAGGCCTCCTGTTTTACTCCCGTAGAAATCTGGCAACTGTGGTTCCAACCCTCTAGCTGTAGCAGATTCATGGCACCGCCAGCGGCTCCATATTTAGTATCCGACACGCCATAAACCACCCGCCCCATGCGACATAAAACTAAGGCTCCTGCACACATCGGGCAGGGCTCTTTGGTTACATATAACGTGCATTGGTTCAGACGCCGATCTCCCATGGCTTCCTGAGCTTGAGTCAAGGCGATCATCTCGGCGTGGGCGGTGCCGTCGTGTAACATCTCCACTTGGTTATGGGCACGTGCGATGATGTGGCCCTCATGAACGATGACTGCACCCACGGGAACTTCCCCTGCCTCATAAGCTTTACGGGCTTGGCGTAATGCTTGATCCATAAATAGGTCATCTTGATCGGTGATGAAGTCCATGCAGATCATTAACTACTACCCATGAAAAAAAGACACCACTAAAAAGTGTCTAAACGAAAAAAATCGTGTCTAATAAGTAGATGAATTCCTCCGACTACCAACTCGCTCTTAATGGACAACTTGCCGCAGATCTAAGTCATCGCACTAAATGGATGGTCACGGGAGTTGACCGCACCCGTTACCTCAACGGCCAAACAACCTGCGATCTTAAATCTCTTAACATAGGTCACTGCACTTGGGCAGCAGTGACAAATGTGAAAGGTAAGCTTGATGGTACCCTACACGTCGCCGCTGCGTTGGATGCCCTGCTTGTCGATACGGAACCCTCACTGGCAGAATCTTTACTAGCGCGCCTTACTAAGTATATCATCAGTGACGACGTAGAAATCTCCGATGTGAGTACGGAATGGAAGCTTTATCATTTCCTCGGCGCACTTTCCCCTGCAAAGAGCCTAACATCTGCTATGCCTCACTTTACTTTTCAGTCAAATCGCTTCGGCTTACTTGGCTATGATCTTTGGCTTCCAGCCAAGCACGAGGCTGCGATTATTTCTGCTCCTACCCATGTTTGGAACACCATCCGAATCGAAAATACCGTGCCGGCTTGGGGCATTGATATGGATTTGCAAAACCTCGCCCCAGAAATGCCCTTCGAGCGGCTGGGTGCACTGAGTTATCGCAAGGGCTGCTACATTGGCCAAGAAGTCATCGCACGCATCAAAAGTATCGGCCGCGTCAACAAGCAGCTCTGCCTTCTTCACTCTGAATCTATGGAAGAAATAGCACTCCCCTCACCCTGCCTGTGTGCAGGTAAAGAGGTAGGAAAAGCGACAAGCTGGACTGTCTCTTCATCTGGTTCTGGAAGTTACTTACTGGCTACACTTTCACGCGCCTCGAACCACTCGGGACAAGAGCTTGAAATTTCAGGACAGCATTATCGTGTCACTTGACATCAGGGCTCTATGCAGACTTATTTAAAGATCAAGCAAGTTGGTTAATTTAATTAACTTGCCCATAGTCATGGACTGGACTAAAGCTGTTATTGCAACTAAGTGAAGGATTAAGAACTGTGAACGAAACCCACCCTGATATGCTCAACTGTCCTGCCTGCGGTCAGCTTATCGACACCACTGAACTCCCGATTGGGACGACAGTCATTTGCCCAGCTTGCGCGCACAATTTTAACACTTGGCGTGATTTTGATCATTATCGCCTAGATAAAATGGTAGGAGAAGGTGGTATGGGGTCTGTCTATCTCGCCACGGATAGAAACTTAGAGAGAACTGTTGCCATCAAAGTCCTAAAACGAGAATTATCGGAAGACAAAAACTACATCGCCAATTTTCTTCACGAAGTCGAAATTACCGCTTCACTGACCCATCCAAATATCGTCCATGTTTTTTCCTTTGGTGAACACGAAAATCAATTTTATCTGGTCATGGAATACATTGGCCATGTCACATTAGACGATGACATCGTTAGCAAAAAGAAGCTAAGTGAACTAGAAGTCCTCAACGCCGGTATAGGTGTTTGTAACGGCCTAAACTTTGCCCTCCAGCATGGAGGATTAATCCATCGTGACATCAAGCCTGGCAACATCCTCTTCGGTCAAGACCGTACCCCGAAAGTAGTAGATTTTGGTTTAGCCGTAACTCGAGAAGTAGCAGAACAAGTCGGGGGTGAAATCTGGGGCACACCTTATTACGTCTCCCCTGAACGGCTCGAATATCTCCCAGAAGATTTTCGTAGTGATATGTACTCCCTCGGCGTCACTCTCTACCATGCGCTCGCTGGTCGCCCCCCCTTCGACGCAAACACTGCCGAGCTCGTAGCATCGAAACACTTAACCTCGAAACCTTTGCCTCTTAAAACCTACGCTCCTTACATCTCAGACCAGACCTCCTACGCCATCCAAAAAGCTATGGCACGCTATCCACAAGACCGCTTTGACTCTTACGAGGAAATGATCCAGCATCTTGAAGATGCTAAACGTAGGCTCTTAGATAAAAACACCGTAGCACCTGCTTCCAACATCCAAGTCATGCAAGATGACAGCACAGGCGATAAGAAACTTTTCCTTATTGTAGGTGGTGCCGTCTTCGGCTGCCTTGTCCTCATCGGTATTTTCGTCGCCCTCAAGATGTCTGGGAAAATTTAATGTCCTCCACTCTATTTAAAAAAAGAACAAACATACTGACAAATGCCTGTCTCCACAGTGACGCTAAATCCTGACTTGGCAGGCACCTCAAAAAAAGTCCCCATGGCATAAGTATGCTCAACTGTTTGTCCATCAAGAATAACCTTGCAGCACCCATCCGTGATTTCCATTCTCTCGGCATCATCCGTGCCAAAATGATAGTCCCCGGCATAGATAATCCCCAGAGTTTTCTTAGAACCATCCGTTAAAAAGATGCTGTGGGAAACCACCTTACCGTTAAAATAAACATTCGCCTTCGCCTGAGCCGTCACATTCGAAAATTCCATTCCTCAGCAATGCCCTGCCCCATCCCAAAGCGCAAGATCAAATCACACTCAGCTGCCACCCCCCTAACTAGATTAAATTAGGTAAAAGATTGCAGTTTAAATCATTTCGCCTGAAGGTGCTTATAAGAAGTCATTGACTTCGTCCTAGGCTTAAGGCATTTTTTCAAACCTTAAACCTATTTCAACTATACAAACACAGCTATGAGAGACCACGTTATTTTAGAATGCACAGAAGCCAAAGCAGAGGGTAAACCCGCTTCGCGCTACATCACTTCCCGCAACAAAAAGCTTAAGACAGAGCGCATGGAGATTAAAAAATATAATCCCAACCTGCGCCGTCATACGCTCCATAAAGAAATTAAATAAGCCACTCATCGGAGTTATTTATTTTTTTATAAAAAGGCGATCCTTCGTGATCGCCTTTTTTATGTTTATTTAGCGTTGAATAACTACCGAACGCAGCTATCCAATAAGTAGTAAGCAAAAAATTAGCTCGAAACGATTCTTAATTTTTTAGAAAAGGTAAATACTTGAAAATCAAACTCTGGGGCACACGCGGCAGCATACCCACTCCCAGTACAAGCGAGTTTGTTACCACACGCTATGGAGGCGATACGACTTGTGTCTCAATTATGGCAGGCGAGCACCTTATCATCATTGATGCTGGCACTGGGCTGCGCTTACTAGGGCTAGAGATGATGAAGCAGAAAAAGCCTTGGGATGCTAATTTCTTCTTTAGCCACGTTCATTGGGATCACATTCAAGGATTCCCTTTTTTCCTACCCACCTTCCAATCCAACAATAAGTTTACCCTTCACGGCCCACATCTAACCACTATGCCTGGTTTCATCGGCAGTGTATTGGAAAAGGCACTGCGAGGTCAGCAAGAGGACCTCAACTTCCCTGTGCAGCTTAAGGACATGCCGTCAGAGATGGTTTTCAAAGACCTAGATGAACGTTCCGTCGTTACCATTCCTGGGGTTAAAACAACGATGGTAGTTTATTCAGCCGCACTAAACCATCCAGGCGGATCCTATGGTTATCGCATCGAAGAGCATGTCGCAGGGCAAAAAACTAAGGTCTTTACCTTTGCTTCCGACACAGAGCACTTAAAAACCTTACACCCGGGCTTACAGTTCCTAGCTAAAGATGCTGATATTCTACTCTACGATGCTCAATACACCCCTGATGAATATGAGGGGAGAGGCTTCATGCCACACAAAGGCTGGGGGCACTCGACCTACGAGGCTGGTATCAAGGAGGCTTTAGCAGCAGGGGTTAAACGCCTGATACTTCACCATCACGACCCCCTTCATGATGATGACCAAGTCGCTGCAATTGAAGCGGCTGCACGTCAAGCTGCCGAAGGCACAGGACTACTAATTGACGCTGCCCTGCAAATGGCTGAATACGATCTGTGATTAATGATGTCTTTAGGGTTTTATGGCAGCACTTACCAATAACTAAATAAATTTAAGTAAATAGTTTTTGACTTTATACTTGTTTTTCAGTAAGTAATTAAGTCTATGCAAACTCCCTCCTTTGCCATCAAGACCGCATGTCTAAGCATCGCTTTCACAGGCATGGTCACTTTAGTCCAGGCGCAGAACTATAATACTCCCCCGCCACCACGTCCCATGGAGCCCTCTACTGCCACTACAACGACAAGCTCATCTGAAACAACAGTCTCCTCTGGAACCAATGGCCGTCTTCAAGTAGAAGCTCCGACAGAAGGAACTCAAACCAAGCAACCAGCAGTAAACAATAATTACCTTGTAAATGCCCGACCTCGCAGTCCAGCTACCGGCTACAGCGTGGCCGTGTATGGAGGTATTAATGTAGCGACTCAAGATGAATTGGAATCTATCGGCGGCGTAAATGTAAGCTCAAGCAGTGAAATAGCCCCTATGGTCGGACTTAAGTTTGGTCATATCTGGGCATTTACGGATGAACCTATTGAGCAGTTTGAATTAGAAACAGGAAGCAATGGTGGGATCAGACTATCTGGTGGTTTAGAAGCTGACGCTTTTTATCTACGTAATGACACAAAAATCAACAGTTCAACAAACTCCGATAAAGTTGAAATAAACATGGGTTTCCTGATGGTCAACGCTACGTTACAAGCCCAATGGGGCAAATTCCGTCTTTATGGTGGTCCTGGAGTAGGGGGAGCTATCATTAATGCAAGTAATTATGGAGCGAATGGAACTCCTGACTTCAGTTACGAAAGCACCCAAGTTAGATTAGCCTTTCAAGGACTAGGCGGCTTGGACTATTTTGTTACTCCTGAGTGGAGCATTTTTGGTGAATACAAATATCTTCTCGTTAACGGACTCGGGCTTTCCAATGGAGCTGCGGAAGCTGATTTCGGCCAAATGGGTCAACATATCCTAGCCGTTGGTGTTCGCAAGCATTTCTAAGTTAAGACTTCGTTAAGTTTTTCAAAGCGGCCGCTGCAGATTGCATCTCAGCGGCCTTTTTGCTGTTCCCCGTTCCTCGCCCCAATTCTTTATTCTCAGAGATAACCACAACCTCATAACACTTTTGATGGTCAGGCCCAGACTCACTTTCTAGACGATATTCTGGCGTAGGCTTATTTTGACTTTGCAAACGTTCTTGTAACGTGCCCTTGGGATTAAAGTCCACCGTATTTTTAGGCCCTTTCTGAATCAAATCCAACAACTGCATGGCTATCCACGTGCTGACCACTTCAAAAGAACTATCTAGATAAACCGCACCTATAACCGCTTCCATAGCGTCCGCCAAATTAGATCGCTTGGTGCGCCCCTGATTCATTAGCTCCCCTCGACCAAGCACAAGATAGTCACCTAAATCAAAGCGTAGCGCCATCGCCTCCAGAGCTTCGGCATTCACCATAACGGCACGCATTCTGGTGAGACTTCCCTCATCTAAGTTGGAATAATCTTGATATAATTTAATGGTCAGGGCCATCTGTAAAACGGCGTCCCCCAAAAACTCTAAGCGTTGATTATCCCCTACCCTTGCCTTCATCTCATGCCCTTTGGATGGGTGGGTCAAAGCCAACTCCAATAAAGCTCTATTCTGAAATGTGTAACCTAACTTGATTTGTAACTCGTCTAAATTCATAGCAGTAACGTGATGTACATTAACCTCGTGGATGAAACTTTTCGTGAATACTAATGAGCCGCGATTGATTCACATGAGTGTAAATTTCTGTTGTGCTTATACTTTCATGTCCCAGTAACTCTTGGATAATTCTCAAATCTGCTCCGTGACTTAACAGATGCGTAGCAAAAGAATGCCGTAACAAATGAGGATAAACATTTTTCTTAACTCCAGCCCGCTT
Organism: Blastochloris sp.; assembly: GCA_034440395.1. Classification (GTDB taxonomy): domain Bacteria; phylum Verrucomicrobiota; class Verrucomicrobiia; order Methylacidiphilales; family JAAUTS01; genus JAAUTS01. The sequence continues at coordinate 21,544 of JAWXBW010000012.1, forward strand.
CATCGCTTCCTTCACGATCTCCCAAATTCTTGACGAGGTCAACCGCCGACCATGCTCCCCGATAAAAAGTTCCCCGCCTGTCTTTTGCTTCACTAAATGAGGACGCCCCTTTTCAAGATATACCTTTACTGCATCAACTGCCGCTTGACCAATTAATACTAGTCGCTCCTTATCCCCTTTCCCAATCACACGAATCGTCTTTTCTGACAAATCCAAAAACTCTAACCGTATCCCCGTGAGCTCACCAACACGAACCCCGCTGGCATAAAAAACCTCTAGTATTGCCTTGTTACGCAAGCCCAAAGGCTCTTCTTCCCAAGCTACTCCTAATAAAGCACTGACATCTTCCTCCGATAGTGTTTCCGGCAAATAACGAAAAAGCTTAGGTAGGTCTAAACGTTGGGAGATATCTTCCTGCACAAGATTCTCTTGCTTTAAAAATCGAAAAAAATTCCTCATAGCTATAACCTCAATCTTTAAACTGGCTGGGGCAAGGCTGCGTTGCTTTTTCTGCAAGTTTAAATAACTGCGCACCAACTCTATGGTTACTTCGTCCCATGCCTCTGCTTTACTATCCAACTCCAACCACCCCACAAATCTCTCTAAAACGATACGGCTAATCAACTGCGTGTTGACCGCATGCCCTTTTTCCATGGCTTGGTAGGCTAGACAGTTTTCAATAACGCTGCGATCCATAGCGGGTTTAACTTTTAAAGCAACCGTAGCTTCTCTCCCGTTACACGCTCGTAGGCCTCTAAGTATTTAGCCTGTGTTCCCTCAATGATTTCCTGAGGTAGTGAAGGGCCAGGTGCCTGTCGATTCCAGTCTGTTAAACCCAGTAAATAATCCCGCACATACTGCTTATCAAAACTGGCTTGAGCACGGCCCACGGCGTAGTCAGAAGCAGGCCAGAATCGGCTGCTATCAGGCGTTAACAATTCATCAATCAAGATAAGGTCATCCCCTAGACGCCCAAACTCAAACTTCGTATCAGCGATAATAATGCCCCTCTCCAAGGCATGTTTATGAGCCCAAGCATAAATTGTTAAGGATTGCTCCCGCAGCAACTCATAAGCGTCATCGCCCACAACATCCCTTGCCTCATTTTCCGTTAATGGCTCATCATGTCCTTCTTGCGCCTTGGTAGAAGGCGTAAATAAAGGCTGAGGTAACTGCTCCGACTCACGCAACCCTTTTGGTAAGTTAAACCCCTGCACACAGCCCGTTTGTTGATACTCTTTCCAAGCAGAACCAGTCAGATATCCCCTCACCACACACTCGATGGTCATGGGCAGCGTCCGGTGGCAGTGCGTGATCCGTCCACACCACTCTGGCTTATTTAAGTCTTCCGGAACCTCAAAGGAAATGACGTGACTCTGGATAGTCTCAGGAAGTTCACTAAACCAGTAGCGTGATATTTGCGTGAGGGTAATACCTTTTTGTGGAATTAAGTCAGGTAGAATTACATCGAAGGCTGAGATCCGATCACTTGCTACAAGAAGCAAGTCTTTCCCATACGCATACACGTCACGGACTTTTCCAGAATGGACTAAGGTAACATCTGACATAAGCAAAGTGAACCAAAGCTTGTTCTTTTTGCCTATGTATTTTATTGGAGGCAGGATAAGCCACGTATTTTCTGTCTTTGCTCTTGGAGAATTTATCTTTAGCTTTGAAATTTCATGAGTTTCACGCCAGATTCTAATCGGATAACTATCGCCGCTAAGTTCTTTTTTGAAGGAGACCATAAATTCTTTATCCAAGGCGTAACCTATGGTCCTTTCCGTCCCGGAGCAGACAATGTTCACCTCACTTCCCCTGAGCAAGCACGGAAAGATTTCACTCAAATAGCAGCAGCAGGTTTTAATCTCCTGCGTCTATATCACAGCCCCCCACGCTGGTTTGTGGACCTTGCATGGGAATTCCGACTCCGCATTATCACCACCATTCCTTGGCCTCTGCGTGGACTCTTTCTTAATAACCAAGAAACGAAACGCCAGATTAGAGAAAATGCCCGCATCGCCGCCGCTGCTCACGCCGGGCATCCCGCTATATTCGGATTTTATGTGGATAATGAAATGCAGCCTGATCTCGTTCGTTGGTACGGGGCCTCTCGCGTAGAAAGCTTCCTCGATTCGCTCGTCACTATCGTCAAAAAAGAAGACCCCGGTGCTCTCACCTCCTACGCTAATTTCCCTCCCACAGAATATCTCACCCCGCGCTGTGTCGATTTTTATTCCTATAATGTTTACTTAGAAGACACCCACACCTTTCGCTCCTATCTAAGTCGCCTCCAAAATATCGTGGGCGAGAAGCCTCTCGTCTTTGGCGAATTCGGACTAGACACCATCCGCAACGGAGAACAAAAACAAGCCAACCTCCTCTCCGCCCATTATCAGGAAGTCTTTCAAGGCGGTGCCGCAGGAACCATGATCTTCTCGTTTACAGATGACTGGTTCACAGGTGGCCACCAAATCACCAACTGGAGCTTCGGCATCGTGGACAGCGAACGTAAGCCTAAGCTGGCCTACGAGGTTCTGGCCCAGAAAACGATCGGACCTGAAGGGCGTGTTTGCGATACCTTCCCCCTCGAAACGATGCCCCGCGTATCTGTAGTGGTTTGTAGTTATAATGGGGCGAAGACCCTCCGCGGTTGCCTCGAAGCTTTAGGTAAACTCAAATATCCAGATTATGAGGTAATCCTTGTGGACGATGGCTCTAAAGATGACACCCAGAACATCGTTAAGGATTTCCCTAACGTCATCAACATCAAGCAGCCTAATATGGGTCTTAGTGTTGCTCGTAATATCGGGGCGCAAGCAAGCACGGGCTCCATCATCGCTTACACAGACTCGGACTGCATGCCTGATTCCGACTGGCTCTACTACTTGATCCAACCCCTTGTTACAGGCTCCTATGCCGCCGTTGGTGGACCCAACATCTCTCCCCCCGCTACCGACTGGATTCAGGCCGCTGTGGCCGCCGCCCCAGGTTCACCCAGCCATGTCCTCCTTTCCGACGTAGAGGCTGAACATGTGCCGGGCTGTAATATGGCTTTCCATCGTTGGGCTCTGGACATGATCGGTGGATTCGATCCCATCTACCGCAAGGCTGGTGATGATGTGGACGTGTGCTGGCGTTTAATGCAGTTAAATCAAAAAATCGGCTTCAGCCCATCAGCCGTTGTCTGGCATCACCGCCGTTTCACCGTTGGAGCTTACTTTAATCAACAAAAAGGCTACGGAGAAGCGGAGTCGATGTTGCGTTATAAACACTTAAATTATTTCGATGACTCTGGTTCGGCTCGTTGGAAAGGCACGATCTACGGTGCCCCGCTTTTAGACAGTGTGATCAATGAATCCGTGATCTATCGCGGAGTCTTCGGGATGGGATTTTTCCAATCCATTTACCGTCGCCCGGAACCCATGTGGACGGCCATCGTCGGAAGCTTACAGTGGAACGGTCTAGCACTTTTTATTCTCTTGTTATCAACTCAATTTGAATTCTTGCGCGTCGTGCCCTTGGTCATGTTCGCCATAACCTTGTTTGCCGCATGGTCCTACATGCTACGCGCTCGGATTGAACCGCAATATGATACCTTACGCGCTCGACTGCTCCTCCTTTATCTAGCCCTTGCGCAACCCGTGGCAAGAGCTTGGGCCCGCTACTTCACTTGGATCAGCGGGAAACGCACCCCAGACGCCGTCGCCAGCAGCCGTGAAGAAGAAGAGCATGAAGAAACGACCTTATTAGGCAGCGGCAAACTTTCCTTCTGGGGAGAAAAAGGTAAAGGCCGAGAATTACTCCTACAACAGATTATCGACCTCTTAAACAAAGAGGGTTGGCGCTATGAGTTGGATAATGGTTGGTCAGACTGGGACTTAGAAATTTTTGGCAGTCGCTGGTGGCACGTCCGCATCCGCACGCTTTCAGAACATTACCCTGAAGAAAAACGTTTAACCTGTGTCTTAAATCTGTTGCGGCCTAACGCTTCCAGCGTACTCGCCTCTGTCATGGGCACCGGTGCCATGATTACGCTAGGCCTAGCCTTTCACCTTCCTTGGTGGTTGACTCTGTCCAGCATCATGACAGGACTGAGCTATTGGACTTATCGAGGGCTGGCTTTACGGTTGCGCCTAGCCGACTTGATTGAAGCCGCAGCTCATGCCACTCAGATGACTCAAATGGATGGTAAAAAAGCCTGGAAATGAACCTCTACCGCCGCGTTATTTTTTATTACAGACCTTTTCTTGGCCCCATCATCGTGGCCATGCTGGTTCTGTTATTAACCATTGCCTTAAACCTGCTTAAGCCCTGGCCGCTTCAGTACATCATCGACCATATTATTCCGCAAGCTATGGGTCAGCCGATGCAAGAGACCTACTCATGGGTGCCAGCAGATTTGCCTTGGCTCAGCGCCCTTTTTTATAGTGTCGTATTCTTTGTCCTTATCCATCTTCTCAACGGCATCTTCAGTATGATCAACAACTATTGGTTAGTTGAAATCGGCCTAAAAGCTCTACTACGCTTACGAACCGAAGTCTATTCCTACCTACAAAGTCTGCCTCTGCGCTTCCACGACGCTCGCCGCTCGGGAGACAGTTCTTTCCGCGTGGCTTACGACACCCAGGCCATCCAGACCTTTTTTAACCGTGGATTTGCCACCATCATCAGTTCAGGTATCACCTTGATCGGGACTTTCTGTGTCATGTTTAGCATGAATGTTTTCCTCAGCCTTCTTTCCCTTTGTGTCGTGCCATTTTTATTGGGAGCCATCTTCTTTTTTGCCGAACGCATCCGCAGCCAATCAATCGCAGTGCAACAGGAAGAAAGCGACGTGCTTTCTAAGGTATCTGAAGGCTTAAGCAGCATACGCGTGGTTCATGCCTTTGGACGGGAAGACTACGAAGTGAAGGCCTTCACCAAAGAAGCTTCTGACTCTCTTGAAGCTAACCGGAAACTTACCCTCACTAACGTCAGCAGCTCCCTCGTCGTAGGTCTTATCACGGCACTAGGCACAGCCTTGCTCATGTATTATGGCGTGCTCGAAGTTCAAGCAGGTCACTTGAAATTGGGAGAACTAACCGTCTTCATCGCCTACCTAGTCATGCTCTATCAACCTTTAGAACAGCTCAGCTACACCGTCTGGGCTATGGAAGGTGCCGCCGCCGGAGCGGGACGTGTTTTTGAAATACTTGATACAGAAAACGATGTCAAAGACAAACCTCATGCTAAACCCTTCCGCAGCGGACTCGGTAAAATGGAACTCCGTGACGTGCGCTTCGGTTACAGCCCTGATCAACCTATTCTTAAAGGAATCAACTTCACCATAGAATCTGGAAAAACCGTAGCTCTCGTCGGCGGAACAGGAGCTGGAAAGACCACCATACTTTCCCTCATTCCACGCTTTTATGATCCTAGCTTTGGTCAGGTCCTGATTGATGATCAAGACATACGGGACGTGCAAAAAGATTCCCTTCGTAAACATATGTCCATGGTTTTACAAGACACCGCTTTAATCCCTGGCACCATTGAAGAAAATATAGCTTACGGTAAACCAGGTGCTTCTCACGCCGAAATTGCCGCCGCCGCACAAGCTGCACAAGCCGCGGAGTTTATTCAAGCCCTCCCCTTGGGCTACGCCACAGAAGTCGGGGAACGTGGCATACGCTTGAGTGGCGGCCAACGCCAACGCATCGGCATCGCCCGCGCCTTCTTGCGTAATAGCCCCATTCTATTATTAGACGAACCCACCAGCGCCCTAGACTTAAAAACAGAAGCCGAACTCATGGGCACGCTTAAAAACTTGATGCAAAAACCCACGACCTTAATCATCACCCACCGTCTCAGCACCATCCACCATGCAGACTGCATTCATGTCCTAGAACACGGACAAATCGTGGAATCAGGAACTGGGCCTGAACTCTTAGCCAAAGGCGGACTCTACGCTTCTCTGTGGAATGCGCCTCATGTGGAAGCTTAGTTAGCACCATAAGCGGCAGAAATCGATCACACTCTTTTTTTCATTTAATATTTACAAAGTAAAGAGTGCCTCCAGACTAAAGATATATCCTTTATGACAAATGATGAGCCGACAGCCGACACATCCAATCCAGAAGAATCTACAGCTCTTTATTTGAGTCAGCTCAAAAGATCAATGGCTGGATTCTTGGCTCATAAAATTACCTTTTCACTTATTGAAGCTGGCCAGAACGACCTACTGCTTCACACCCTAGAAAAACTAGTCGATGAACGTTTAGCAGAGTTAAAAGTACAACTTGAACCCTCCTTAAAAGCACGGCTAGTCGAAGAAATTTACAGCGGCCTCCCCCTAAAAAAAGCGGCTCTACCCCTTGCGGTAGAACCAGACGGATTAGAAAAATTTCGGCCTGCCATTGCCTCCTATCTAGCCCAACATATCAGCAACAATTTATTAAACCCTGGCCACGAAAAAGCATTAGCCCGAAGAATCCAAATCTTAATTAATGAAAAATTAATTCTTGATCACGCCCAAATCAGTGAAGAACTGAAACAGGAATTACTCGCTAAATTTTGCGAAATAATGAACGTGCCAGTGCCCGACCCACTACCCCAGCCCATCGTTGCACCTACGGCACCTAGCCCAGCCCCGCCACCGCTAGCCTTAACCCCAGCTCAGCCTACTGCTACTAAGCCCAGCCCTGAACCACTGCTTGATGCTACGCCAGAAGCCCACTTAACACCTGCTCCCCATCAAATAAAAGTGCCCGCACCGAGTCTAACCAAAACCACTGCCACGGTCTTTGAGCTACCTCCCACGCCTCCAGAAAAAGCACCAACAAAAAAGGTTCCCTCCCTATCCATTAAAGCACCTAAGAAAGAAATTGGTAAAGAAGTCGAAGAGGTCGAATTTACGGAAGAGTATAAGCGACAACTTTTGCTGACTCTCGGATCAAGGTTAGACCCTCTTATTATGGGCTCTAACGATTCCAAGTTGATCTACCAACACATCATGTCTGTACTCAATAGCATCTGCCACGAAGAGAATTTGGAGTTAGACGATGAAGTCAAACAGCTACTCCTTAACGGCATCCTCACAGGCGAAGGCCTTGAGTTTCAGCTCTAGCAAATTGAACTATTTAGGAATTCTTCAGAAAGTCAGGCCTAATCCTCACATTCCTCTGGTTTTTCACAGCTAATCCGTTACGTTTTTACCTTATGAATATTGCCATTGAAGAAGTATCCTCATGTCGTCGCAGACTTCGCATCGAAGTCCCCGCGAGCGATGTTGATACGGAAATAAACAAAATTACCCTTGAATTTCAAAAACTTGCCCAAATCAAAGGATTTCGTGCCGGTAAAGCTCCACGTGCTGTAGTTGAAAAAAAATACAGCAAAGACATTGAGGAAGAGGTCAAACGGAAGATCATTCCTCAAGCCTTTCGCGAGGCCATTAAAACCAAAAATCTTAAGGTCGTCAGCGCCCCTCAAATCGAAGAGCTCCATTTTCAACGGGGCGTTAGCTTAAGCTTCTCTACCGTCGTTGATTTAGTTCCTGAATTTTCTTTGCCAGAATACAAAGGCCTAAAAATCAAAAAAATTGACGTCCAAGCTACCGATGAAGATGTGCAAAAAGTGATCGATAATGTCCTTGAGCAACATGCTGATTATAAAACTATCGAAGGTCGTGCCATAGCGGAAAAGGATTTTGCCATCGTCTCCTACGAAGGCACCATCGACGGCAATCCTATCGAAGCTCTCCTACCCGAGGTTCCTACCCTCAGCAAGCGGGAAAATTTTTGGTTGCTCATCCAAGAGGGAATTTTCCTCCCCAATTTTCCTATGCAACTAGTTGGGCTTAACGTGGGTGAATCTAAAACCGTGACCATTAAGTTCCCTGACGATTTCCCCCACGAAGTAGTGCGTAGTAGAGAAGCTGTTTACCAAGTCAAAATACAAGAACTTAAAGAAAAAACACTGCCCGCCTTTGATGAAGATATGGCTCAAAAACTTGCCCAAACTAGTGTGGAAGAATTAAAAAATCGTGTGCGAGAAAACATCATACGTGATAAAAAACAACGTGCTGAATCTGAACAGGTTAAAGAGCTTTTAGATCAACTCAAGGCCGCCGTGAGTTTTGAATTACCCGAGTCCGCCGTAGAAAATCAAACCGAACGTGCTGTCTTCGACATCGTCAAAGAAAACCAAATGCGCGGCATCCCTGACACCATGTTAGAAGAGCATAAAGCTGATATTTATAAGGCCGCCCAAGCCTCCGCTCTCGAACAAGTAAAAATCGGTTTCATTCTTTCTAAAATTTCCGAAATAGAATCAATCAAGGCTGAAGCCGCAGACGTCATCCAAGTCATTCAATCCTACGCCGCCCAAGAAAAGATGGCTGTTGATAAAATGATCAAACAACTGAGAGAAAATAATGGCATCGAACAAATCGAGGAAGAGATAAGGAATCGTAAAACCGTACAATTCCTCTTGCAATCCGCTATAATGGAATAGGCTATAACAATGGACTCACTTTTATCGACTATGACTAGCATTCAAAATAATTATATTCTCCCTAAAGTTGTGGAGCAAACCGGTCGCGGAACCGAGACGTGGGACGTTTTCTCCCGCCTCATGAAAGATCGCGTCATTTTCTTAGGCACGCAGATTGACGACTTCGTAGGAAACGCTGTCACCGCCCAACTCCTTTACCTACAAATGGAAGATCCTAAGAAGGACATCCATATGTATATCCAGTCTCCTGGAGGTTACGTCACAGCGGGTATGGCCATTTATGATACTATGCAATATGTCACCTGCGACATCTGCACCTACTGCATCGGCCAAGCCGCCAGCATGGGAGCAGTTCTTTTGACCGCTGGCACTAAAGGGAAACGCTACGCCCTGCCTAATGCGCGCATCATGATTCACCAGCCCCTCGGTGGTGCGCAGGGCCAAGCCACAGATATCAGCATCCAAGCTCAAGAAATCTTACGGACAAAAAAACGTCTCAACGAAATTCTCGCTTTCCACACAGGTCAAACTTTTGACCAAGTAGAAAAAGATACTGACCGCGACCGTTTCATGTCGGCGGAAGACGCTAAAGCCTATGGCCTAGTGGACAATGTTGTCGTCTCGAAAAAGCAAGCAGCTCCTGTCGCATAAACGTTATGGCTAAGCTGAATAACCTCACCATGTGCTCCTTCTGCGGAAAGGCTCATGCGGAGGTTCGTAAGCTTATCGCTGGACCAGGAGTTTACATCTGTGACAGCTGCGTCACTATATGTAAAAACATCTTAGACAAAGAACTCACAACTTTAGAGGCTCTGCCCTCGCCCTCTCTCAAAATGTGGAAACCAGCTGAGATTCGTGCCGAACTAGATCGGCACGTTATCGGCCAAGACTCCGCTAAACGCTCACTATCTGTTGCGGTTCATAATCACTACAAACGTATTCAAGATCAGCAACGTAAAACTACCACCCTGCCCATCCACAAAACCGACCAGGACGACGTGGAATTAGAGAAGAGTAATATTGTTCTCATCGGCCCCACCGGCTCAGGTAAAACGCTTCTCGCCAAATCTCTCGCCCGCATTCTCGACGTGCCTTTCTGCATCGCAGACGCCACCACCCTGACTGAAGCAGGTTACGTCGGGGAGGATGTGGAAGGTATAATCCTAAGACTCTTACAAAGTGCCGACTATGATGTTAAACGGGCAGAGCACGGTATTGTTTATATTGATGAGATTGATAAAATCGGCAAAAAAACTGAAAACGTCTCTATCACACGCGACGTATCAGGAGAAGGTGTACAACAAGCCTTACTAAAAATTCTAGAAGGCACGGTCTGTAACGTGCCGCCACAAGGAGGCCGGAAGCACCCTCACCAAGAATATATTCAGATCAATACGGAAAATATCTTGTTCATCTGCGGAGGAGCCTTTGTTGGTTTAGAGAATATTATACAAAAAAGACTGGGCGGTAGAGTCATGGGCTTTGGCTCTCATGATTTTACCAAGGAATCTGAATCCGAAGATTCTGTCCTATTAAAAGTTGAACCTGAGGATCTCCTCCGCTTCGGTATGATCCCAGAATTTATTGGCCGTCTCCCCGTAACAAGTGTGTTGCAAGAACTCACGGAAGTTGAGCTTATCTCTGTCTTAAAAGACACTAAAAACGCCCTGACCAAACAATACTGTAAACTCTTAGCCATGGACGGCATAATGCTGACCTTTACGAAGGACGCCCTAAAGGCTCTCGCACAGAAAGCGAAATTACGGGGCACGGGTGCTAGAGCCTTGCGCGCGCTGCTGGAGAACATGATGCGAGATGTCATGTATGATGCGCCCTCCCAACATGACGTTGTGGAAATAACCATTCATAGAGCCACGGTTGAGGGATTAAAGCCACCAGTTGTTCGACGCAAAGAAGCTGCCTAGTTCCCCCTAATCTAGTCAATCGTTAAGCCGCTTTATTTGACTTTAACTCTAGCAAGAAAAGAGCACGATAGTCCCAGCACAGAAAGAAGGCCTAGAGTTGAAAGAGCGATCACAACACATTAAACCTAACACAAAGTTAAAACTTCTATTAGACCAAGTGCTTAACTACAGCCAGCTATCCTTTTTCCCCAATCGCACACTCTTTCGCTCCTACTCTAAATCCACCTTTCTCAAAGATCTCCAAGCAGCCGCTAATGTCTCTCTCCTAGCCTTCCCTCAGGGGATTGCCTTTGCGCTCATTTCTGGATTACCTATTCAATACGGCATCTACGCCTCCGCCATTGCCGCTGTCGTAGCACCCTTTTTCGCCAGCTCCCGCCTGACGGTGATCGGGCCGACAAATGCCACATCTGTTCTGGTTCTTAGCACTTTTTTAGCTTTAGGCCCTACGGTAGATAAAATGGGCTCCATGGGAGCTTTATTGTTTTTAGTAGGCGTTTTCTTGATTATCGGAGCCTTTCTCCGCGTAGCTACTCTCCTACAATATGTTTCACAAACGGTCATCATTGCCTATATCACCGCGGCAGCAGCCTTCATCGTCGCTAATCAGATTCATCTTGTTCTAGGTTTCCCTTTTGAAGGTTCAAGTGCCTTTGGTCAAGTTTGTTGGGGCACATTGCAAAATATTTCTTCCACCCATTGGCCCTCTGTCATGATCGGCTTAATAACCGCAACCATTTGGTTAATCGTAGCTCGTTATTTTACAAAGTTTCCAACTCTCGCCATCACATTATTAGTATCGAGCCTTGTGACCTGGGGCTTAGGCTATGTGGGGATTTATGTGGATACTGTTCAAGGCGTGCCCATGGGACACTGGCCCGTAGGACTACCCACACTTAACTTTGAATTAATGAACCAGATGGCCGGATCCGCAATGGCCATAGCCTTTCTTTGTGTGTTAGAAGCTAACTCCATCGGAAAATCCATCGCTAACCGAGCAGGAGACCGCTTAGACAGTAATCAAGAAATGCTAGGCGTCGGCATGGCTAACCTAGCCTGCTCCTTTTTTGCCGCCATGCCAGCCTCTGGTTCCCTCACCCGCTCAGTCTTGAATTGGCAGAGCGGCGCTCTCACACCTCTGTCCAGTATCATGAGCGGATTATTGTGTGCATTAGGCATACTCTTGCTCGGACCCCTGTTCGTTTATTTACCTAAACCTGCCCTAGCAGTGGTAGTTATTTTTGTAGCCTTCTCGTTAATAAATAAACACCAGATTAAAACCGCCTTTTACGCAACGCGCTCAGATCGCACAGTTTTTTTGATCACCCTCATATCCGCACTGCTCTTCGCCTTAGATTTTGCCATCTTCTTAGGAGTTGCCTGCTCGATTATTCTGTTTTTGCGTAAAGCCAGTGAGCCTGAGCTCGTTGAGTACAGCTTTAATAATGAAGGACACTTACAACCAATCAAGGAAAATGAAACGAGAGTTAATCCACAAATATCCATCGTTCATGTTGAGGGCGACTTATTTTTTGGAGCCTCCGAGCTGTTCCGAGATCAAGTAAGGCGAGTTTGCTCAGATGTAAATTTGAAGGTGATTATTCTCCGCTTAAAAAATGCTTACCACCTGGACGCAACGAGTGTTTTAGCTCTGGAGGAGTTGATTCGACATCTAAGGGAAAACGGTCGTCACCTCATCGTGAGCGGTGCTAGAAAAGATGTGTACCGCGTGTTTAAAAACTCAGGATTATTAGAGTTCCTTGGAAAGGAAAACTTCTTTATGGGTTCCGCTCAAAATCCCAACGTAGCCACTAGAAACGCCTTGAAGCGCGCCCAAGAGCTCATGGGAAATGCTAAAGCCGATATCAGAATCTTTTACGATCCCAATAAAAAAGGTTAAGGCGTGGCTGGGGCTTCCTACTATTAGAAGAATAAAAGATGGACGAACGACTGATTCCTAGGCTGAAGGCTCAATTATATTTATTTAGACGCTAACGAATCAGTGTAAAGTCACTCGGTTTTAAAAATCAACTGCTTGCTTCCTCGGGCTTCTTCTAAATTGAATTTCTGCATAGCACCCAATTTGTCTTTTTCGTCACTAATACGGAATAAAGGTAGAATAGGAATCTCCCCCTTTTTAGGTTTGGCGTAATCGACGCCTTCTTTCTGAATAAAAAGCGCACTTTGAAACGTTCCACCCCCATCACCTATCAAAATGTCGATTCGTTTGAATTCGTTTTCGTCCCATTTGATATAATCTCCAAATGTACAGCGCACATTGTATCCTGCAAATGGAGGCACAACGTAGAGAAGAGGCTCGCTTGATTCCCATCCGACCATTTCTTTTGTTGTCTTGGTTGTTGAGTAAGATTTGGTGTCTGTAGAGCCATGGTTGTCTCCCATCAGAACAATTTTTCCATTGATGGAAACAATCAAAAAATTATCGGCAAAACCGACAAAGCGGTAACTTCCTGGCTCAGGAGCCGCGATTTTGGCGGAATAATGAACGAAAAAAGGCGGACCTGTGTTGCCTTGGGGCTTGCCTCCAAATGCTTCAAATGCGGCTTGAGTAAGTGTTGGCGGGATAGCAATAAAGCTTGAACTTAGAGTGGCCTTGCTTTTCCATAAGCCATCAAACGTTTTTTGCGCTTTGCTTCCACTTTGAGCATATCCTCGTACCAGTCCCCATACATCTCCCGAAAAGGAATCACCCTTGCTATTGCGACTAGGGTCGTAAAACGTTCCAACTAAACCTGATTCCTCTCCTTTAGTTCCGAAGAAGTTGGTCATACCCCTAATAGCAGCCTTGGTCGCACTATTGACAGAAGCACCTCCGCTACCCCCGCCCGAACTTCCTATGCCCGCCGTGTTAATGCCTGTGGCATTCGGATTAGCCGCAGGCATTATAAAAGTGGGGGCGGCACTAGTACTGTCCATCAAAATAACATCAGGAGCACCTGTCGCATCTGGCATTGGCGCCACTGTCTGTTCCATCACAGGCTCGTTAGAGTTAAGCGGTTCCGTGTTCTCTTGAGGTTGCTCTTCTTCGGGCGTGGTGGTCACTTCATCAACTGTTTCTCCCATCGGCATATATTCCGTAAAGGTTGGCTTTGGAATGATCCCTTCAATGAGAACTGCACCACCGATCAAAAGTAAAAGCCCTATATGAAAGAAAAGCGAAAAACCTAAAGCTCCAGCTTGTATCAGTTTTTTATTTTTTTCAGTTGATTTTATGCTCATAAACTTAATAGATAGCGATGACCCCTAATTTGTCAAAGTCAAAGCCTTAAAGCTCTTTCGCATGTACGTTTTAAAAGTAATCGGAGCCCGCACGTCGAGGGTTCGAGCCAGAGTGATTCCCCATTTCGAATACCGCAGAAAAATCTATTTCTACGAGTAATCGAAATTCTTAAGAATGGCTCGAATTCTCAGCTGTATTAAGCTCTGCGTCAGTTACGATTGCTTCTAGCCTGAAAGGGAGTGCTTTGGGTTCCGTTTAAAAACTCAGCGCAAGCAAAAAAACTCCTTGATATGCTCTCAGGAGCTCATTGGAAATACTAAAGCCGCTATCAGAATCTTTTACGATCCAAATGAAAAAGGTTAAGGCGTGGCTGGGGCTGCCTCTTCTGGTGGTTTCCCTGAAAAAGGGACTTTTGCTATAGCAGGTCCGCCACCATCAACATTCTGATCTGGCTTGAACTTAGGAAGATCGGTTGGAGCCATTTGAAAAACAGGGAGTAAAGGACCCTTATCACCCGCCCTCTGCTCGTAATCGGCCCCCTTTTCCTCAATCATGAGAAACGCGTAAAATATGCCACCAGGCTGTTCACCAATAAGAACTTCGATTGGGTAAGATTTACCCTCACTTAGGCTAAACCATTCTCCAGCCGTCAGCCTATTCGTTGGTCCACCCACGAAAGCCAATCCTGCGGCTTCTTGTGCTATTGTCGGGGCAACCCTAGTAATACCTGCATCAAGGACAGTTTTACGATTGAAGCGGACAGCTAAAACGTCATCACCCCATCCGACAAAACGAAATTTACCTGTAGTTGGGGCAGTAAAATTACCTTTGTAATGGACTGCTATGCGCAGGGGTCTGACTTCCTTTTGAACTTTAAAGGCGTTGGGTGCCGCCCCTGCTTGCATGGAAGGAATAAATATTTGATAACTAGATAAAGCATCGGGTGATTTATAGTAATCATCCAGTACCTTGGGGTTCCAACTTCTAACAAATTCAGTTAAAATCTCAGCATATTTCCTATTGAATTTATTCCCAGTATCTAGCACTTCACTGGCTGGCCCCATCATATCCGAAGGTGTTTTATCGGCTTTCTGCTTAAGGTCATAAAGGTAACCGACCAGAGCATCACTCACGACACCTTTGGAACCAAAGAGGCTGGTCATGCTCCTGATGGCAGACTTTGTTGCATTATTGCTAGAAGCTACTGAACCACTCCCCCCAGAACTTCCTGAACCGAAAGTATTAGCGCCTGTGGCATTCGGATTTGCGGCTGGCATGGTAAATGAAGGAGCTGAACTTGGGCTATCCATCAAGATAACATCAGGAGACCCTCCCACATCTGGCATGGGTGCCACAGTCTGTTCCAGCACAGGCTCGTTAGAATTAAGCGGGTCCGTGTTCTCTTGCGGTTGCTCTTCTTCGGTCGTGGTGGTAACATCATCGATCGTTTCCCCCATCGGCATATAATCCGTAAACGTTGGCTTTGGAATGATCCCTTCAATTAGAACTGCACCACCGATCAAAAGTAAAAGACCTATATGAAAGAAAAGAGAAAAGCCTAAAGCCCCAGCTTGTACCAGTTTTTTATTCTTCTCAGCAGATTGTGTGCTCATAAGCTTAATAATTAGCGATTGCCCTTAATATGTCAAAAATAAATACCCTGATTTTCTGCTGCCCTTACGGTGTTCGACATAAGCATGGCGATGGTCATCGGCCCCACTCCTCCGGGATTAGGTGTAACCTGACTAGCCACTTCACATACCGCAGGAAAATCTATATCTCCTACTAAACGAAAGCCTTTAGGATGACTCGAATCCTCGACTCGGTTAACCCCTACGTCGATTACGATTGCTCCAGACTTAACCATGTCCTTTTTAACGAATTCAGCCAGCCCCATAGCTGCGACGAGAATATCCGCTTGCCGACAAAGAGCCGCAATGTTGCTCGTGCGAGAATGCACCAAAGTAACGGTGGCATCTGCCCCTAAACTTTTTTGGCATAACATTGCTGCCAACGGCTTACCCACGATATTACCTCGACCTAATATAACGACGTGCTTACTTTGAGTCGGCAATTTACTACGAATGAGAAGTTCTTGCACCCCAGCGGGCGTACAAGGTTTGAAACCAGAGCTGTCTCCCAAAAGCAATTTACCGAAATTGATAGGGTGAAAACCATCCACATCTTTCTCAGGCGAGATTGCAGAAAAAACAACCTCTTGCGGGATCCCAGGAATGGGCGCTTGGACTAAAATACCGTGGATAGCTCGATCCTCATTCGCCTCATGAATAAACTTAAGTAGAGCTTCTTTCGACGTTCCTTCTGGATAAAGTTTCGTCAAAGGCTTAATGCCGAGCTGTAATGCTTTCTTGTCCTTCATCCCCACATACGCCTGCGAAGCAGGATCATTCCCAACCCTGATGAAAAGAATACAAGGCTCAATACCTTTAACCTTTAACGCTGCGACTCTGGACAAGGTCTCTTCATGAATTTGTTGTGCAATGATTTTACCGTCGATGAGATGTGCAGCCATAAGAAAAGGTAAACGTAGCACTGCGTATAATGCAAATACTACATGCCAACCTGTGAAAAAATCTGATACTATTCGGGACTAACGACCACATTATCCTCTTTAACTACCGATTCATAATCAGGGTGGTTCCTCCACCACTGCCGCCGTTCATTGAAATACTTAAAGAGAGGCTGGGACGTTTTTAATTTAGTTAAAAGAATCTCCCGCTCAGCCATCATTCTACTGAGCTTTTCGCCGTCAGGGCGTTTAGCTTGTTCGACTAAAACTTTTGCTTGCAGCTCCTTAAAAAGAGAGACGTCCTCTTGCACCAAACCTCCTTCACGTCCGACCCAAAATTCTCCCGCTTGCAAAGCTTCAAAAGTCTCATCAAAATACACGGCCATACCTTCAAATGAGTTACTATCACTATTTTTCAATTTTTCAAAATACTGCGAAGCTACTTGAGGGGCCTGAGTCTGCATCCTTAAAAAGGTGTATTCCCCTACTCTGAGCCCAAATAACTTTTGCGCAATATCTTCTTGTATGGGGTAAACTGTAGCATCGATTTCAGCGATGCGTTTTACGGCCTCGTCATTCTCTTTCTTTACTTTTTCCAGCAACTCCCTCGGCATAGTTAGCGGTTCGGGCTTAGTTGCGGGCGCACTCAACGTCGCTGCCTCTGCGTCAGTAGGCGGAACACTTACTGGAACCGTCTGAGCTGAAAGATTTAAACTTAAAGTAGTAGATGCTAGAATTATGTAAAAAAATTTCATCGTATCACCTTAGTTTTGACAGAGCTGAAGTATAGAAACTTAAGTGCTGACGCGTAATTCTTATAACATCTTTGTCCTGATCATTTGGAGTGTAAGATTGATTCAAGTTTTTTTGCAGAGCTTCAATAGTTTTCATTATCTGCTCGCTGCCTTTTCCAAAAGTATTATCAGGATCCATTTCTCTTAAATCATTTCTCATTTTCTGCATTTTAATAAAATCGTTTTTACTTAAACTTTCTTTACTCGTCATGTCTTCACTGCGTTTAAGCATTTTTTCTCGTTTAGAGTCTGTATTTTTTGAGTTGTAAAAACGCCCCAAAGCTCCCGCTTGTCCAATAACGGCATCCATCGATTTTTGCGTTTCGGGGTCATTGATTAGTGTCACCAAAACCTTCATATTCCTGATAAATTTTTCATTCAAATCAGAAAAGGTAACATCCTCATTGTCCCTATTAGGTGCCAGCACCTGCGCCGCAAGGTGGTGGGTTATACTTAGGAACGAAACGATAAAAAAGAATTTAAGGAATATTTTCATAACAAGTGCTTAAACTAATCTCAATTATATTGATTACTTTACAAGCCTATTTTTTACAAAGTCGGCCATGACTTGAACCCCGCAGCTAGGGTTTAATTTCTGGCAGCTTGGCTCTTTACTAAACCACGTAAGCTGCCTCTTCGCATACTGCCAAGTTTCAACGCTCACCTTTTCTAAGCACTCTTGCCCCGACACCTCTCCTTTTGCCAACCGAATTATTTCCTTGTAGCCCAGTGCCTGAGCCGATTGACTCTCACTCCAACCAGGGACTTTCATTAACTCAAGAACTTCTCCTAACCAATTCATCTCCCACATCGACTGCACCCGGTTACGGATTTTTATCTTTAACTCTGCCGTGTCAGGCTCCAAGTAAAACGCCGCACCCTCTCTAATCAAGACCTGACCGGGGGTTTCCTGCCACTGCGAAAGTGGTTTCCCCGTTTCCCTCACTACGGCTAAAGCGCGGATAAGCCTTCGGGGGTTATTTAAATCCGCTTTATTTGACCAAACGGGATCAAGGCGTTTAACTTCGCTTTGCAATTTCTCCAAAGACCAATTCATAAGTTCCTCAATCTGTGCGGGTGAAGAAGATGGCGCAGGTGATAGTCCCTTCCTTAAGGCTCGAAAATACAGACCCGTTCCACCCACCCAAATCATCGGCCTATTTCGACTCACTAAATTCCGATACACCACCTCCGCTTTTTTTAAGTAAGCCGCCACACTAAACGACTCGCAAGATCCCACGATATTCAGTAAGTGGTGCGGGATTTTTTGACGCTCACTTAGCGAGGGTTTTCCTGTGCCCACATCCAGTCCTTCATAAACTTGGAATGCATCCATAGAGCAAATTTCCGCCCCTAAATCCTCAGCTAAGGCTAAAGCCAACTCAGACTTACCCGAGGCTGTCGGACCAACCAAAAAAATCACTTGCGGCGTGGCGCTCATTAAAAAGGCTGCTCTTGATCATCCCAAGGCGTTTCTGCCCGTATGGTCCACACATTGCAAAGCTCTCGCGGGAAATCCGATAAAAAGCGTGAAGGTTTTTGCCACGTGTCGCCATACCCCGCACCCGTGCGTATTTGCGGATAGGTCAGATAAAGTTCATCTTGTGCCCGGGTCACTGCCACGTAAAACAAACGCCGCTCTTCTTCTTCACCCTCAGTGGTTTCACTGGATCGACTCGAAGGGAAAAGCCCGTCACATAACATCACCACGAAAACTACCTTCCACTCCAGCCCCTTAGCTTGGTGAATACTGCTTAACTTCACCGTCTCGTCTTCTAGCACCATGGAGGCCTCTGAGTCCGCATCCATATTGGTCATGAGCGAAAGCTGGGCAAGAAACTCCGACAAATCTGTAAACCCAGCCGAGAACTGCATCAACTGCGTGATGTCCTCTAAACGATTCTTAAAGTTTGGATACGTTGCTTTTACATAATCTTCATAAACCGCATCTAAGATGAGTTGGATCATCTTGCCCGGACTGGTTGAAGACTCTTTACCCAATTGTTCGTGCGTCTCTGCCCACTGCTGCCACGCTTTAAGTGCTTTAGCTGGAGTTTTAGCTAAGCTCATCTTCCCCTTAGAGGAAACTTCTAACCACATCTTATGCGCCGTCTTGGATCCTATCCCTGGAAGCATTAAAGCTAGGCGCTTAAAAGCCACTTCGTCCTTCATATTGAGCGAGAACTTTAAATAAGCCGCCACATCCTTGATATGAGCTTGCTCAAAGAAACGTAACCCTGAAGTAATCTGAAAAGGAATCTGACGCCGAGTCAGCTCCATCTGAATCTCCATCGAATGATAATGGGATCGATAGAGCACGGCTGTTTCGTTCAGACTAATCCCCTCATCCCTCAACTCCAGAATTCTTTGTGCTACAAACATGGCCTGCTGCCGACTATCATCTAAAGCCACTAAAGCGGGTTTCACCCCCGTTAAACGGGAAGCTCGTAACTCTTTCGGGAACTGCCGGGTGTTCTGAGAGATAGCCGAATTAGCCAACTCCAAAATTTCTGGAACGCTCCGATAATTCGTTTCAATCCGTATAATTTCCGTGCCTGGATGGCGTTCGGGAAACTGCATGATGTTTTCAAAGTTAGCTCCGCGCCAAGAGTAAATACTTTGCGCATCATCTCCCACCACCATGATCTGATGATGTAAGGCTCCAAACATATCCACTAAATCCGATTGAATACGATTCGTGTCTTGGTACTCATCCACTAAAATATGCTTAAAACGATTTTGATAACGCAGGCGCACATCTTCGTGCTGCTGTAAAAGACGCAAGGTTAAGGTCAGCAAGTCATCATAATCCACGGCACTGACTTTGTGTTTACGCTGCACAAAGGCTTGCGCTAACATTTTGATCTGTGGCTCAAATTCGGAAAAGTGATCATAACTTTCCTCCAGAATGGAAAGGATACTTTTTTCCTTGTTGGAAGAAAGACTGAATATGTCCATCAACACATCCGCCTTGGGGAAACGCTTATCCTTATGATCCACATCTGAGTCGCTTAAACAAGCCGATACCAGATCCTTTGCATCTTCACGGTCTAAAATAGAAAACCTAGGATCCAGCCCGACCCGGTCTGCATGGCGTCGTAAAATCTTATGCCCTATATGGTGAAAGGTTCCACCCCAGAGCCGAGAAATATCGTGAGGCAAAAGTTCTTCCACCCGGCGGAGCATTTCCTTAGAAGCTTTATTCGTAAAAGTAAGTAATAAAATTTCATCCGGACTTACTCCATGCTCAATCAAATACGCTACCCGATAGATTAAGGTGCGTGTCTTACCGCTACCCGCTCCCGCTATCACTAGTAGAGGGCCAGGCTTAGCCATCACAGCTTGGAGCTGCTGTTCGTTAAGCAGACTCGCATAGTCGATCTGCGGCTGGATAATGTCCCGAGGATTTTTTAATGTGTAAGAGACAGACATTCGCTTAGTTTCACTTTCTCATCATAAAGAGCTTTACCAATAATGGTGCCATATAAATTAGGAATGAGTGAAAGGCTCCGTACGTCCTCTAAACACGAAACGCCTCCAGAAGCTACAACCTGAGCTGAAACTGTTTTGACCATCGCCTCTTGCGCTTTTAAATTAGGCCCCGTCAACATCCCGTCCGTAGATATGTCCGTATAAATAATCGTTCCCACACCACAGTCCACCACGGCCTTGGCTAAGTCAAAAGCATCCCAATTTGAAATTTCTACCCAGCCCTTCACCGCTACTTTGCCATCCTTCGCATCAATCCCAACAGCTATTCTCTCCCCTCCGAAGATGCTCACCGCCTCCTTAACAAAGTCTAAAGATTCACACGCTTTACTTCCAATGACGACCCTAGTGATGCCCGCCGCTAGGGCTCGTTCAATGGCTGGCAAATCACGCATCCCTCCGCCTAACTCACAGGGAATAGAAAGCGCAGAGCAAATTGCTTGAACGCTATTCAAGTTCATTAAGGTGCCTGAAAATGCTGCATCTAAATCAACGAGGTGCAGATACTCTCCTCCCTGCGCCTCCCAGTCTAGTGCTACGGCCACAGGGTCTTCGCTGTAGACTGTTTTTTGTTCGGCCTTACCTTGCAGTAAGCGCACCACCTGCCCTCCCATTAAATCAATTGCTGGCAAAATCAACATAGAAGTATCGTAACTAAGTAAACCCATTTGAAAACACGAATAAGCGAGAGGCTTGCATTTGCCTCACGAGTTGCCACACTATATCTACCTATTAACTTATGAAATCATTGTGTTTTCTACTACTTCTATTGACTTTACCTATGCTGAACTGCCGTGCAGAGAAAGCTTGGGATGACGGCTACAGACCTTATCAAGACGTAGCCCCTGAGTATCTTGAGATCAGAGTCACTCAAGCCCAAGTAAAAGGTGCTGGCTCCTTTTACGCTTCCAGCTCCACTGTGGAGTTGCGAGCCGAAGTAACTCAGGTCTTTCGCTCCTCCTCTGGACTAGCTCCGGGTAACCCCATCACGATTAGATTTAAAAGGAAATCTCAGGCTGGCTCTGCCACATTAGAGCCGTCCATCCCAGTAGAGGGAAAGGTCGTACCTGCTTTTCTTAGGAAGAAAGGTAATGTGTATGAACCAGCCGCGTTACATCATACATTTGAACCGCTAAGTTCTCAGCAGCTGATGGTTTTAAGTAAGAGTAACCCGAGTAAAAGGATCGTAAGCCCTCCCTCTCCCTTTACCTCCCCACAAAAAACCACTACCGCTTCTGAAGAGGCTCTCCTCATCCCGGCAATCGCCGAGCCCACTGTAACAGAAACTAAATCAAGACTAGAAGTTACAGGAACAGAAGCAGTTGAGATCACGAATTCTAACACGCCTGATTTTACTGATGCTAGTGCGCCTGTGATTATAACCTCTGACACAGTACCCACAACTGTCATTGATGAAAACTTACCCGAAAGAGGCGTAGTGGAAACTCCAGTCGCCGCTCAGATCATCGAAACCAGCGCTCCCTCCAGGGAAGAGCCTATTGTAGTAACGAGTCCTATCGTTGTGAGTAAGCCAGCCACCATTGAACCATCGTTGGCTATTATCAACCCTGAGCCTGAGTTGGGATTAGACACGCCGATCAATCTTGAATCTCCTAGCCCAACACCTGTCGTTGTCGATCAAAGTGGGGCTATTATTCCTTCTTCAAACAAAGAACCTCAAGTGCCAACGGATGCAGTAGAAATTACCCCTGAACAGCCTTTACCTACCACGACAGCTTCTGCACCTCTACAAACACAAAGTCCCGCAGCTACTGCCCCACCGGCACCCGCAAGTAGCAGCTTTGATCAAGATGGAGTCTCGGCCTACTCCATGATCTTCGCTAAGATTAAAGAAGCCGACAGTGCCTATGAAAACAGTGACTTCAAGACAGCTCGGAGTGTTTACGAAAGTGCTCTGGTTGACTTAAAGAAACTTAAAGAGTCTAAACCCGATTTTCAGCCATTTATTGTAGAGTATAGGCAACGCGATATAGCTCGGAAAATCAAAGCCATTGAAGTGAGTCTTCCGAAGTAAGTCCATACTTACAGCTACTCACTTAGCCTTAAGCTCTACACTCACATCAAACTTTAACTCTGTGCCTCCAGCTGGCTTAATAGTTGGAGGTAAATTAAAGCTGAGTGGCAGGCGATAGATTCCGGCTTTGTTGATAGTACTTAAATCCACTATTTGCGGTTTTACAGAAGCACCTAGCTTCCATTTGGTGTCGCGCACTTCCGCTCGGAAGCTTTCCTGCTCTATTTTAAGTCCGCCAAGCTTCAGGGATTTACTTAATCCCGTGAACTCAGGCTTCTCAATGCTAATTTTGAGATTTCTAGTTTCTGCCACGGTATATTGAATAAAAGAGGGATTAAAGCGTTCCACTTTTGCGTCACGGGGTAACCCAGCGACGATGGCTTCAGAAAGGTTTAGCGTGTATTTACCAGATTTGGCTTCTTTTAAGTTAACTAATACTGTCATACCGCCGATCGGCTTGAATATTTGCGGTGCCTTAAGAAATAAAGTAACCTCTGTCGGTTTTATATCGTCAACAAATAAACCTTCAGGCAACGACGCTATCTCGACTCTAGCTTCCACTGATGTGAGGACAGTTGAACTTTCAGAAAGCTGTGCCTTCCAAGCATTAATGTTAAAGGAACAAGTCAATGCTAATAGAAAAGAACCGATCCAAAGTGCGTAAGCTAAAACCATTCGTTTACTATTGGGTTCTCTATCAGATTTTTTACCAAAAATTTCTTTTAGTGCCTTATCCAAGCCCCCTGCACAAGTCAATGGTAGGGGTGTTAACTTTCCATCATGGACATAGGAAATAACCTGCCTTTCCTCTGAGACGACAAAGACGTGAGACTCAGAAACCTGCGTCAATCCTAGTGCCGCTAAATGCCGGGTACCCATCTGTGACTCAGAACCTTCAGCCGAAGCTAGCGGTAGAAAAGCTCCGATCCTTTTTAAACGATTGTTGATAATAACAGCGGCACCGTCATGGCGAGGGCAGTCAGGGTTGAATAAGGAAACAAGCAGGGAACTATTCAAAGAAGCATCCACCTCCTCGCCTCCATGGATAAAGCTATCAACCTCGCCGCTAGTCGGTATGGCGATTAAAGCTCCATATCTGCGTCTGACTAATTCCTCCAAGGTAGTAGCTAATATAGGTGTAAAATTCTCTGATTCATTACGGAAATTACCAAATAAATGACCCCGACTAGCTGAGTGATAAATCTTACCCAACTCAGGCAAGAAAGAGAGTAAGACAACTAGAGATACAGGTGCTACTAATAACCAAAAAAGTAGTCCAGAAAATGGTAATTGTGTCACTTGAACTAAGAAGCCGAGAGCGACCAAGGAGACCAACATGAAAATTAAACGTAGCAAGCGTGGGTAACTTACTAACCATCCAAAGGCCATTCTGAGAACGATGGTGCCGAGAAGGATGTCGAGAACGTGGATGTAAGCTGCTTCAACCATTTAAAATAAAGGAAATTAAGATGTAGCGTGATTTGCTGCAAACGTGCACTAGTTTATTCAGATTTAATCGTTGGCTTTACAGTCTCAGCAGGTAAAGGAGCTTCGTTCACAGCTGGAACGGGCGCAGGCATTTGAGTTTGAGGTTTTGCCCTCGGTTTCTGAGTAGGAATAGGCCAAAGCAAGGTAACGGAACCTCCCTCAATTTTTTCAATGGAGTAAAGAGTAGCTATGTTCGTAGCCTTTATAGATTCTTGCAATTGACGAAGAAACTGCCTGAATAAAAAAGCTCCTAGCCGGGAAGGTAACCGAGCCCCGCCTACATAAATATTTTGGTCATAGAATGATAAAACTTTACCGTCGGTTTTATAAAGGATTTCGTAGCGAATAAGCATTTGTTTTCCGAGGCAAACGACTTCGTCGATAAATTCCACACGATCGGAATAAAAACGCACTAAGAGTTTATTCCTCTCAAGGTCTAAGATTTGAGCCTGATCTGAGCGCTGAATTTTTAGATATTTTTTAAGCAATACATTTAACTGTCTGTCCTCAAAAGTGACGCTGGCATCACTTGGACGGATGCGTCTATTTTGGGAGCCTGAAGCTAGAAATAGCATTCGAGGTAAAGGGTTAACTACCTGATCTTCTGGCTGTGCGACCTTGTAGGCCTCGGCCCAATACTCATTTGCGCTGGTTGTAAAATTAAGTGCCTTAAAGCCGTAGTATCCGTAACAACCCAGAACACCAAGACCCACTAAAAGTATAATTGCACCAACAAAAGTGAGATTTCCGCCTCTTTCGGTAGCAAGATAAAAGAATGAATAAAAGACAGAAAGTAGTAGGAGACTAATTGTGCCTAGTATGAGAAGCATGGAGGCTTGGGGAAGCACTAAAGATGAGAAAGATAGCTTAGTCGTCTCTTTAAATAATTTTTCCTGCTCTTGCTCGCTTCTCACTTCCAAAATTTCTTTGACCTCTTGTGGAGTCAACCATTTGCCTTCAAAACGTGTTTTATTCTCTTTCAGGTAGCTCTGCCTCTGTAGCCATGGCGCCAAGAAGGAATCTATTTTTTCGCCTAAGTCTGGATAGTCCTTTGCGACTATTTGGGCTTGTGTGATTAGTGCGTCTAACTCTTCTGGAAGATAATTTTTAGCATCCTCAAAAGGCTGATTCACAATTTTTTCAAAAGCTTCTTTTTTAAGAGCTTCTTTCTCAGAGGCAGCACGTTTGCGATCCTCGGAGAGTTTTCTCAACTTGAAAGATTCTGATTCCAAGAGTTTTTTCGTGTCTGGAAAGTCAGAGGTTAATTTTTCATAGGAACTTAAGATTTCTTGAATTTGTACATCGGTCATGTCCTCAATACCTTTTGCATCGACAAGAGGAACCATTCCAACAAGAAAAGATTTTTGCCAGCGTTGACTTCGATTAAGTTCATCGACGGTGACAAATACAATATCTTTCAGTTCCACTTGGTTAGCACGTATGATTTTAAGAGGGCTGCCTGGAATCTGAAGTACGACAACCTGATTGGTCTTTATTTCATCTGCTTGTGCTTGGGAGCTCATAATTCCTATGAATAAAAACAAGGATGCTACAAGAGATGTGAGAGATGTTGCGGAAAAAAAAATCATAGATAAGTATGGCTTAAAGTGGCTGTTTAGGTTCGGGGTAATGCTGGGTGGTTTATAAACTCAGTCAATGCCTTAAAATAAATGTCTGCTAGCTCCTCTGGTTATGGAGTTTACAAAAGTCCCCTGCCCCTAAGGTCTTGAATGTGGCCTTCACCTGATGCCGTGATCATATCGACCATGAATTTTAAAAGGGAAACTTCCCAGCCCGTATCTATTCCAGCCAAGACTGTAGCCATAGGATCATTCCTTCCGATGACGTCTTCTTTCACTCTGGCAATGACTTGCTCAAAAGGTTCATGAACTTCGTAAAAACGTGTGTCTGACTTTTTCACGGAAAAGCCATATTTTAAGACAGCTATTTTATGGGCTTGTTGGTTTATTTGTTCAGCGAACTTCTCCGCCTCATCCCCAAAGCCCTCTAAAAGTAGTTTAGCGATATTACTGGAGGAAATGATTTGCGGGCGCTCCGCTACAATAGTTCCCTCCCGCACATAGGACAATCCCGCATGATCCATATTTTCCGTAATGAGATAATAATTAACAAACGAGTTACCAAAAGTTTCCAACCTTTTTTCAGGTGGTAAGATCACTCTGGTTTGTTCCATGGCATAATTAAAATCGTCTGTGGTTAGCATGTATCAATCGATTCTAGTAGCACTCAGGCGTAAAAACAATGACATAAGCGTAAGTTTTTGAAATCCAGAATATTAAGGTGACTCGACGCAAATTTAGTTTCTACAAGCAAGTAGATTAGTTTTATCGTTTATCTTGGCGGGGAGTAATTGGCGTAATTAAAATGAAATCGCCAGCGTGTTCCACAATGCTTCAAATGAACCTCAGAAAGGGGATGAGCCATAGATGGTTAAAATCGGTGTGTTATACAACAAGAATAGTCCAGTTTGATACGAATGCCTAAAATAATCTAGTCACGCTCTTCATGAAATGCTCTAGACTTCGTATTGTTTTTACATTGGAAATAGCCAAATTTTAAATTTTATGTATTATACTTCTATGGCTTCTTTTAGCGCTGATATTGAGCGAAACTTGGAGATGGACTTTTTGCGTGCCACAGAAATTGCTGCACTCAACACGTTACAGTGGCTGGGAAAAGGAAATAAAGAGGCTGCAGATGCCGCCGCTTCCGACGCAATTCGCGGCATGTTTGATCTAATGGATATTTCCGGCAAAATCGTCATTGGCGAAGGGATCAAAGATGAAGCTCCAGGTTTATTTATCGGTGAAAAAGTAGGCCTTTGGCGTCAAAACTCACCTCGTTTCGATATTGCTCTTGATCCCGTTGATGGGACAACCAACGCAGCTAAAGGAATGCCCAATTCCCTAAGTTGTATCGCTGCCGCCCTTGCAGATGAAAAAGGCGAATCTAGCCTGCTAGATATCCCCGCATTTTATCTTAAAAAACTAGCCTATCCCCTTGCCGTCCGTCGTGCGTGGATCAATGATCCTAAACTTCCCATCGACGTTGACGCACCCATCGAAGAAGTCATTGATGTTACCGCAAAAATTTTAAATAAAGAGGTGCGTGACGTCGTCATCTGCGCTCTAGATCGTCCGCGCAATAGCGAACTCATTGAAGCTGTGCGTAAAAAAGGTGCTTGCCTGCGTTTGATCGTTGATGGCGACATCGCCGCTGCCCTAGCTCCAGCCATGCACACATCGAATATTGATCTGTATGCGGGCATTGGCGGTAGTCCTGAAGGCGTCCTTTCCGCTGCAGGCTTGCGATGTCTCGGTGGCGGAATGCGCGCAAAAATCTGGCCTCGTGACGAAGCTGAGCGCCAGTCCCTTATTGATGCAGGTTGGGGAGATCGACTTAACTTTCAATTCATGTCCAAAGACTTAGCTCGTGGCTCCAACATCCTATTCGCTGCAACAGGTATTAGTAGCAGTCCTCTGCTTAAGGGCGTTGAAGTCCGCGGCAACATTGCTACGACCTATTCAGTACTAATGCGTGCCCGCAGCGGAACAGTGCGTATGATCGAAGCTCAACATAATCTTAGCCGCAAAACAATCCATCTGCGCTCCACCCAAAGTGAAAAACCTGTTTAAGTTCATCTCGCCCTAACGTTACTTTTTCACATTAACTTTGCTCGTAAAAAGTATGTTAACCCTTCACAGAAAAATCTAAATTATCCTGAGAACTAACTGAACTCTTTTATGATCAAATCCTCAAACACCGCACAAACCAATAAAAAGAAAAGTATCCAACAACATTATTTGCAAGCCTTTCTTCTTGCCTCTGGGATGCTAGGTGTCTCCCTCTCATTGGGTATACTCGGTTACCACTTTATTGCGGGATTCACTTGGGTTGATGCCCTTCTAGATGCTTCTATGATTTTGTCAGGCATGGGTCCTGTGCAGATACTCGATACAAATGCAGCTAAAATTTTCGCCTCTTGTTATGCGCTTTTTTCAGGAGTCGTCTTTATAGCGGCATCGGGAATCCTGCTAGCACCCATGTTTCATCGAGTGTTGCACCGTTTCCATCTTGAGCAAAAGGATTGAAGGAATTTTCCGCAAAAACGTTGCTCCGCCGATGGGCAGAAGTGTTCAAGGTGGCTCATTTTTTTGTTTTATCATTGTAAAATCAACTTTCGGAACCTATTTGGTCTTATTCGAAACCTTATATTATTGCGACGTAGACGATTTTCTAGCCCTGTTCATAAACTTATTGCAAAGCACCCTGTCATGACGTATGTTTTCCCTTCACACACGGAGTGTAGCTTAGCTTGGTAGAGCGCCTGGTTTGGGACCAGGAGGTCGTAGGTTCAAATCCTATCACTCCGATTTTTTGAAACCTAAAAACAGCACTTTTAATTGCTTGCCATAGCTCCTAACTTGTTCACTATCTAATACCCACTATGGCTATCAATCGTAACGAACTCGTCCAATCCGCCCTGAGCAAAGTAGAAGCTCCGGAAATCCTCATCAATATGATCTCTAAGCGTGTGCGTCAGCTCGGTATGGGAGAACGCCCCATGATCGTAGTAGAACCTCGCATGACCTTCATGGATGTAGCTCTTAAAGAAGTGGCTGATGGTAAGCTGGCCTTTGAATTTATTGATGCTAAGAGCTAAACCTATTTGGCAGAGCCTATCTCGGTTACCTGCTAGAGGTGCCATCCCCTTGCACAACGAGGATCGCACCTATGAGTAACAAAGTAATCGAAATCAACAACCGAAAAGCGGGTCACGACTACACCATTCTCGAATCCTTCGAGGCCGGAGTTGAACTACAAGGCACCGAGGTCAAGTCTATCCGTGATGGACAAGGTAATTTAAACGACGCTTTTGCTCGCATCGAAAAAGGTCAAGCTTGGCTCTATAATTTCCACATTGCACCCTACGATAAAGGTAACCGCGAGAACCATGAAGCGAAACGAATTCGCCGCCTACTGGTTCATAAAAACGAAATCATTAAGCTTCATGCTGAGACTAGCATCGCAGGTAAATCTCTCATTCCACTCAAAGGTTATTTTAAAAATCGCCGCTTCAAAATTTTAATCGGCATCTGCAAAGGCAAGACGCACGGAGACCGCCGTCAAGACATCAAGAAACGCGACACTGACCGTGAAATCAAACGGCTCAGTGCGCATCAACTAAAACGGAAGTGAAAACAGCGCACTCATTAGGTTCTAAAAAAGCAATATGGCTTCCTGCCTTAAATAAGCTCTTACCTAACAAGGTTTCAACCACAGAGGCCATACTTCATGAACATGGTGGAGATGCGTGGTTTGCCCATTCCATGCCTCAGGCCGTTGTGATACCAGAAAGCACCGCAGATGTGCAAAAACTTATGCGCTTCTGCGCTAAGCGTAAAATCCCTGTCACCCCACGCGGATCTGGCCGAGGCTACGTAGGAGGCTGCGTGCCCGTCCAAGGCGGCATAAGTCTTTCCCTTAAAAAGATGAATCGCATCTTAGAAATTTCTAAAGAAGACAGTCTGGCAGTAGTAGAGCCAGGGGTCATTACAGGAGATATTCAATCTTTAGTTAAAGCTCAAGGGCTTTACTACCCGCCTGACCCCGCCAGTGCGGCAGAAAGTTCCATTGGTGGAAATATCGCCACGAATGCAGGCGGGCCACGCTGTCTAAAATATGGCGTGACGCGGAACTATATCATAGGATTACACGTTGTCTTAGCTAATGGTGATCTGGTTAAAGTTGGCGGTCGCACCCAAAAGAATAAACTAGGCTTTAACTTAACCGACCTCTTTATTGGTTCTGAAGGCATGTTAGGCATTGTAACCCAAGCCACTTTACGCCTCCTACCGCATCCTCCCGCACGAGCCTTGATCGTAGCCTCCTTTGCCCACGCCACGGGAGCAGCTATGGCAGTGCAAAAAATTTTATCCGCAGGCTTCTTACCTAGTGCTTTGGAAATCGCCGACTCCTTTACCCTCGAAGCAGCTCGCACTTATTCCACGGCGGTGCCTTTAGGCAAAGCGCTCCTTATGGTAGAGATTGACGGCCAGATCAGCTCCGTTAAATCTGAAGAAAAAAGTTTAGTAACCCTGCTGCGCCAACTTAAAGCACTCAGTACCCAAACATCCCATGACCCGAAAGGCATGGAAAAGCTTTGGGCTATTCGGAAAGCCTTTTCCTACAGCTTACGAGCTACGGGATTAACCAAGCTAAATGAGGATGTCGTAGTGCCACGTGGTAAACTTCTTCAACTCTTTCAACTTACAAAAACGTTACAAAAAAAATATAAGATAGCCGTAGCCTCCTTCGGTCATGCTGGTGATGGTAATATTCACGTCAACCTCATGGTTCCACCACAGGACGCCCAGTCCCCCCATGTTGCGGCTGCTTTAGCAGAACTATTTCATACTGTCTTATCTTGGGGCGGCACGATCACAGGGGAGCATGGCGTAGGCCTAGCTAAAAAACCATGGTGGAACGCTGCGACTACACCAGAATTAAGAAGTCTCCATCATTGCATAAAAACTGCGCTTGATCCACTAGCTCTCCTCAATCCTGGTAAGTTTTTAGACTAGTGCTTTCTTAGTCATTTTGTCTCTAGGCCAAGCTAATAAAATAACTGCGTAGCCGACTAATCCCGTCACAAGTCCCACGACAAAGCAACCTAGGAAAAGAGTTAGAATAATTTTCAAAACCATAGAAGCATCCAGTGCCAACTCGTGAAACCGAAACTCAACAATTTTATGCAAAATATGTTTCCAGCCTCCCATGCTTTCTGGTTTAAAGCCTAGGATACGGCAGCCTAAAATAAAAGCTGCAGGATAATACACGGGGGCGGTGAAAGGATTGGTGATCCATTGCAGACAAAACGTCATAGGCAAGTTCGCTCTGACTGCGACGGCCACGAAGGTTGATAACACGATGTGAACCCCCATCAAAGGACTCGAAGCTATCAGACAACCAAACAACCACGCCCGCGCCACAGGCTCACGCTTTAACTGCCAGAGATCTTTACTAAATAGGTGGTCACCTAGCCATGAGTGTAAGCGTCCGCCCTTAAGCTTATGGCGAGAAAATCCTCGACGGTGAAACCAACGAAAAACTTTAAAGGACATGCCCTACTCAACTTTCGGCGAAAAAGCGTCTACGAGTTTGATCGCTTTATTAACGTCTTCGGGCTTCATTAATTGTTGTAAATTTCTAGCATCTTCTTGAGCGGTCGCATCGCCATTTTTACCTGCTAGGATAAACCATTTTAACGCACTAACTAAGTCAGCCGGCGGAATTCTGCCTTCCTCGTAGATGATCCCAACATTAGCCATAGCATTCTTGTTCCCTTGGTTTGCCGCCCGCTCCAGCCAATAAAGTGCTTTCTTCACGTCTTTAGGAACTCCCTTACCTTGCATGTAGAGAAGACCAAGGTCGTTTTGCGCAAGTTGGTTGCCCTGCAAGGCAGCCTTTTCATACCACTTAGCCGCCTCCTGTGGATTAGCTAAAACACCCTTACCTTGCATGTAGAGTGTTGCTAAAAGATTTTGACTTTCTTGGTCTCCTGTCTCGGCGTAGCGCCGTATCCATTCGGCACCCTTAGTAGGATCTGGAGCTACTCCGAAACCGTTCAAATAGGCTTTACCTAAATTAAAGAAGGCTGAGGGATAGTTAAGGTCCGCTGCTTTTTGATACCATTCAACTGCGCCCGTAGGGTCTAGGTCTGTGCCGTAACCATTCGCTTTGCAAACCCCCACAGCATTGATAGATCGGAGATGCCCCAACTGAGCTGCCTTTAAAGTGAATTGGTAACCTTTCACTTTATCTTTTTCTAGACCTTGCCCAGCCCAATAACGAAATCCCAGGCTCGCCAACCCCTCTGCCTTCCCTGCGTCAGCCACCGCTTGCACTTCAGCTAAGGACTTGTCTTTTAAAGGGTCCTGATTATCTTGCGCGCCCAGATGGCAAATCAGGTTACCTAGCAAAATGGCGACGACTAAGGCCCTTATTTTTCCGACATGGTATTGAAAGAAAAAAGTCATCTGTGAGAGGAATTAAATTTAAGCACCGATTTGAATACGCATGGCAAGAGGCTCTGGGAGTCTGGCCATAAGGATTTTACGTTGTGTGAGTTCTATATTGTAACTAATGCGGCGAAATTCGATCAAACTTTGATCAGGCGTGTAAATTACATAGCTTGAGCGCCAATCCCTATCTCTTGGTTGCCCAACAGATCCCACGTTAACTAAATATCGAGCGCCTTTTTTAAGTTGTAGCCGCTGCATCTTGGGCATTTCACTTACACCTCGATCTTTAATAAAAACTTTAGGTATGTGGGTATGTCCGCAAAAACAAAGAGATGTCATCTGATACGTAAAACTACTTTCTGCCTCTAAATCAGAGGTTACGTAGTTCCATTGTGCAGGGTCATCCATTGAAGCGTGCACGGCGGTAAATCCCCCTACTTTTAGCTGCATAGGTAAGTCCCATAGAAAAGTCTTATCCTCGTCCTTTAATCTTCTCTTGGAATAAGCGATTCCCTCTCCTGCTAAGGCATTAAAATTTTTTCCATCCTTAGCACCAGAAACAATCTCATCATGGTTGCCTTTGATAACGGGGCAACCTAGTGCTTGCACGAGGCGCAGGCACTCTAATGGATTAGCGTTATAACCCACAATATCACCTAGACAAACAGGATGCGTTACCCCCTGCCCATGCATGTCTTGTAGCACAGCGGTTAACGCCTCCATGTTGCTGTGAATGTCGCTAAAGATTCCGTATTTAATTTTCACGTAGTAATATTAAAAATATATTAAGTCAGAGCCACAAGTGCGAGCCAAATTATCGAGAGAAGTAAAATAGTGCTTCCTAACAAGGGATTATCATGATCCTAAAATTCTCTGTTGAAATTTTTACCTGTTTGAGAGATTATATGCCTTCCAAATTCTGCCGGAGTAGCTCAGTGGTAGAGCAACTGATTCGTAATCAGTAGGTCGACAGTTCAATCCTGTTCTCCGGCTCCCTTCTCTAAAGTTTTTACATTTCCCTCATTTTAGAGTTGAATGCTGCGTAGGCTGATTTACTATCTTGCCTTCCATATGGCGGCCGTAGCTCAATGGTAGAGCTCCAGATTGTGATTCTGGCTGTTGCGGGTTCGAGCCCCGTCGGTCGCCCCATTTTGCTTTATCCTATCAATCCTCTGGACTTTTCTTCTTAAATTCGTTTTCGTCTATCTGCATGAAAATCGTAGCAATCGCAAATCAAAAAGGTGGCGTCGGTAAAACAACAACCGCCGTGAACCTTTCCGCTGCCTTAGCCGAATCCGGGCATAAGGTGCTTCTTATTGACCTCGATCCCCAAGCTAATGCCAGCAGCGCCGCAGGCTGCCCAGCTCAAGACAATATGAGCATCTATTCCTGCATGATCGGCTCAACCCCCATCCATGATAAAATTCAAGCCTCTCCCTACAATAACCTCTCTATTATCACCTCAGAAATTGACTTAGCTGGTTGCGAAGTAGAAATTGCTCGCTTAGAAAACCCCCTAGGCCGCCTCCGCGAAGTCTTAGAACCTCTTCGTCATGACCCCGCCTACCAACACGTCATCCTTGATTGCCCGCCCTCCCTCGGCATCCTCATGACCAACGCCCTAGCAGCTGCGGAAGGCCTTCTTGTCCCCGTTCAATGCGAATACTTCGCCCTCGACGGTATCAGTAAAATCCTAGACCTGCTCAACCGCATTAAAAACCAAGGAGTTAATCCTAACCTAGAGCTAGTAGGTGTTGCCCTAACCATGTTCGATGCTCGGACACGCCTGAGCCAGCAAGTAGTCAATGAATTGAAGCAACATCTACCAGACAAAATCTTCACCACCATCATTCCCCGGTCTATCCGACTCAGTGAAGCCCCTAGCTTTGGGAAACCCATTATGGCGTATGACCCCAGCGGCGTAGGCTCACAAAGTTACCGTTTACTTGCTCAAGAATTTATCCAACGGGTTGCGTAAATTAAGGAATGCACCCGGCGAGAGTTGAACTCACAACCTCTGCCTTCGGAGGGCAGCGCTCTATCCAATTGAGCTACGAGTGCGTAATATCGATCATAGGTAACTCAATTTCACCCGCAAGAAAATTTCAAGCTAGTGATTGCGCAACAAATGAAGTCTCAGTCCAAGTTTTAGGATACCGTTTAGAACCTACTTCGACGACGAGTGCTACCAAACTCCGTAGCCCTTCCTTAGAACGCTCACAATTTTAGTATTCATGATTTCACTTCTAATTTATGAAAGATCCTTCTCTTCATCAGTACTCACTTCATCATCGCCTGAAACGACTTGAGCAATCGCTTTCAAGTAATCTCCCGCATCTAGGCCGACAAGTTTAACGCCCATGGTATTGCGACCAGCCTCTCTGATCGCCTTGACATTGGTGCGCACCATTTGTCCTTTAGCTGTAATCAGCATGATCTCATCCGTTTCCTTCACGGTCAAAGCACCCACGACTTTACCCGTTTTTTCGCCGGTTTTCATAGTGATGATCCCCTTACCACCACGAGACTGTTGACGATACTCCACAAAGGCTGTGCGTTTCCCAATGCCGTTTTCTCCCGCCACCAATAGGGTTGCTGTGGCATCAACAATGGCTAAGGCGACAAGAACGTCATCCTTGCCTAAGGAAATACCCCGGACACCAGTCGCTGGACGACCCATGCTCCGCACATCCTCTTCGCTGAAACGAATGCTCATACCTTCCCGTGTAATCAGAACCGCATCACTCTCACCATTGGTTAATCTCACTTCAATAAGGGCATCTGTCTCGTCGATACCTATTGCGATAATTCCGCCCTTACGTGTATTGGCGAAATCAGCTAAGGGCGTTTTCTTTACCGTGCCATTTTGCGTAGCAAAAAAGACGTAAGAATTTTCTGATTTCCAAGTGATGTCCTCATTATTCGGTCCCTTCTTAGACTCGACACGGAGCAAGGCCACTACTTTCTCTGTGCTTTGTAAGGACAGGACATTGGCAATGCTACGCCCCTTCGATGCACGAGAACCTTCAGGGATTTCATGCACGCGTTCGACGTAAACTCGACCACTATTGGTAAAGAACATAAGATAATCATGAGTGCTGGCAGTGAAGAGATGTTCGACAAAGTCAGAATCCTCCTCAGCCTCGGCCTGCCTTGTGGTCAGGCCTATCACCCCCTTACCTCCGCGTCTCTGTGCACGATAGCTAGAAATGGTCGTACGTTTGATGGAACCACCATGAGTTAAAGTAATGATAACGCCCTCATTCGCTATGAGATCCTCAATCGCCATCTCGCCTTCATCTGGAATGATCTGCGTACGCCGAGGTGTGGCATACTTATCTTTAATAGCTTTAAGTTCACTTTTGATAATTGAAAGCACACGTTTTTCACGAGCTAAAATATCAAGTAAATCAGCAATACGCTTAATAAGTTCCGCATATTCATTTTTAATTTTATCATGCTCTAAACCCACCAACTGATAGAGACGTAATTCTAGGATGGCCTCGATTTGTTGCTCACTGAAAATATACCGACCATTTACTAGACGAGCTTCGTTTCGAATCAAAACACCGAACTGCTCAACATTTTTGCGGGTAAACTCATAGCCAGCCAACTTCAATCGAGCTTCATCACGCGTCTTGGACTCACGTATGATGCGGATGAATTCATCCATATTCGCCAAAGCAATTAAGAAGCCTTCAAGGGTTTCTGCACGTTTTTCTGCATTGGCTAATTCAAATTTGGTGCGTCGGATGATAACTTCCCGTCGATGTTCAATGTAACAGACCATAAGGTCTTTAAGGTTAAGCACCTTAGGCCGACGCTGGTCGATGGCCAGCATGTTACTGCTGAAGCTCGTTTCGAGGGAAGTTAGTTTATAAAGATTATTAATAACAACTTTTACAGCGGCGTCACGTTTTAACTCGATCACGACTCGGGTATTTTCATCCGACTCATCACGAATGGCCGTAATGTCAGTCAGCGTCTTCTCATTGACCAATTCCGCAATACGCTCGACTAAGGTAGCGCGGTTGACATTGAATGGAATTTCATCAACTACGATCACATCTTTTCCGCCCTTCATTTCTTCTGTATGCAGCTTACCACGAATTTTAACGGCACCGCGTCCTGTCTTAAAATAACTCTTAATCCCCTCAATTCCGAGGATGGAGCAGCCAGTGGGGAAATCAGGGCCTTTAACAAATTGCATGAGAGATTCCACCGCAATGTCAGGATCATCAATGACCGCAAAAATCCCGTCGACGATTTCTCCCAAATTATGCGGAGCGATATTCGTAGCCATACCGACGGCGATGCCAGTGCCGCCATTAACTAACAAGTTCGGAAATGCCGCAGGAAAAACAACAGGCTCCGTTCGTGTCTCGTCATAGTTCGGAACGAAATCGACCGTATCCTTTTCCATGTCTTCCATCAATGCTGCACCTAAGTGCGTAAGGCGCGCTTCGGTATAACGCATGGCAGCTGGTGGATCACCTTCCACGGAGCCGAAGTTTCCTTGCCCATCAACTAGGCAATCTCGCATAACCCAATGCTGTGCCATGTGAACTAAGGTCGGATAAATAACCGCTTCTCCGTGAGGGTGGTAATTTCCGGAGGTATCACCGCAGATTTTAGCGCATTTTCTGTGTTGACGACCAGGGTATAAATTTAAATCATGCATCGCAAAAAGAATGCGGCGCTGCGAGGGCTTTAAGCCGTCACGCACATCGGGTAAGGCACGCGAAATAATAACCGACATGGAGTAATCAAGAAAAGAACCCTTGATTTCATCAGCTACGTTGATCTTCTCAATCTTTTCGTTCTGTGCAAATAAAGAGCCAGGGCTTAGCTTCGTTTCTTTAGGATCTGTCGGGGGTGTGGGAGGTGTCGTTTCGTCTGCCATAAAAGAATGAGGTTAATGGGTGGATTGTTAATTGGTTAGTAAAATTTATAAAACGGGAATACCTAAACGTTGCGCCGCTGCCATCATGCGGGAATCATTAGTAACGAGGGGAAATAATTGAGAAAGATCACAGGCCGCTAAATGAAGCGCATCAAGCGATCTCAGCGGAACTAAAGGATGACAAACTTCCATGATTGATTGAGCCTTACGAAAAGTCTCCGTTCGGCACTGTAAAAGGTGGATGTCATGCTCAGTAACCTGCTCTTGAAAAATGGCCCAAACTTTTAACCTCTGCTTAGCATGGAGCTTACCACTGCGTTCCTTGGCCAGTAAAGCTCCTGCCACTTCGGTGTAGAGGAGTTCTGAAGAGACTAAGGGCTGACCCTCCACTTTATCAGCATAAAAAGCTGAATCAGGCTCAAGGGTCAGCAACTTAATCATAACACTAGTATCAATGTACATAATGATCACCAGCGACCATCTCGGTCTTCTCTAACAATTTCTTCCGCAAAGGGACCTTCTGTCTGCATGGGCATTGATTTTAATAAGTCCCAATTAACCTTATACGGCTTAGAAGTTTTACGAAAAGGCACCATTCGAAGCACAGGTTTACCATCACGAGTTAACACGATTTCTTCCCCCTCTTCCACCATGTCAGCCAATGCCGAAAGCTGAGCCTTGGCTGCACGCAGGTTGATGACTTTACCCAGCTCAGGCATGACCGCAACCTCCCTTACTTTTGAGGAAAGGACTTCGTCTGAAGTGTATCTAACTGATTTACGTTCTTTCATTCTTTAAATGTAGTCACATGTAGTTCTTAAATCAAGCTTTATATAAAAAATGTGACTACACGTCTAAGTTCTTAACATTGAGTGCGTTATCCTCGATGAAACGCCTTCTCGGCTCTACTTCGTCACCCATCAGTGTGGTAAACATCTCTTCCGCTTCGACTGCGTCAGTCAGGTCAATACGAAGAAGTTTCCGCCGAGATGGGTTCATAGTGGTCTCATAAAGTTCTTTAGCATTCATTTCGCCTAGACCTTTAAACCGCTTAATCTGAACTCCCCGCCGACCGATCTCCATGATTGATGCCAAAATTTCTGTCAGAGAAAATAAGGACTTTACCTTAGCGTCATCCCCATCACCCTCGATGATTTGGTACAAAGGATGATCTTGCGAAGCATAGTGATCCACATGCAGACCTTTATCATCAAGCTTCGATAACAAACTAAAAATTGCCTTGCTCTCGGTCAAGTTAACATGTCGTGCACGACGAGTGGGAACATCTTTTTTCTTCTCAGAAACCTTCACCTCCACATTTTCCTCTTCGCGCGCCTCATCTCCGAAAAGTTTTAAATCAGCATTTTCACTAGCAAACAAAGCTAAGGCTTCATCCGTAATAAAGTAGTGAACTTTTTCCGCATTCCCTTCACGAATCCGCACCAAGTGTTGCGGTAAAATCCCCGACTTCTGATCACGCTTACTTAAATAAGATTCAAAATCTCCACCATGCCGTTTAATACTAGTGGCATATTTATCAAGCTGCTGGAGT
Source organism: Blastochloris sp. (assembly GCA_034440395.1). Lineage (GTDB taxonomy): Bacteria > Verrucomicrobiota > Verrucomicrobiia > Methylacidiphilales > JAAUTS01 > JAAUTS01. The sequence continues at coordinate 60,039 of JAWXBW010000012.1, forward strand.
AGCTCCAATACTTCCGCTAATTGCTTGGTATTAAACTCTTTGTTATCAGACAAACTTCTGAGACGCACATCTTCTGTGCCCAGCTGGATCAGAATCTTCGCCATCTGCGCATCATCTTCCACGTATTCCTCACGCTTCTTGCGCTTAATTTGATATAAAGGCGGTTGGGCAATATAGACGAAACCCTGTTTCACCAACTGCGTCATTTGCCGATAAAAGAACGTCAACAAAAGAGTCCTGATGTGTGATCCATCCACGTCCGCATCCGTCATAATAATGATTTTATGGTAACGTAGCCGCTCTATGTTAAAGGCTCCCTCCCCTTCTCCGTCCCCGATCCCCGTGCCGATGGCCGTGATCATAGTCCGAATTTCCGTGTTTTGCAGCACCTTATCTAAACGAGCTTTTTCTACGTTGATCAATTTCCCACGCAATGGAAGGATAGCCTGAAATTTACGGTCGCGCCCCTGCTTAGCTGAACCACCGGCCGAGTCCCCCTCAACGATAAATAACTCCGTATTGGCTGGATCACGATCCGAACAGTCCGCTAACTTGCCAGGCAAGCCCCCAGCACCTAGTGCAGTCTTACGCACGGCTTCCCGAGCTTTACGCGCTGCTTCGCGAGCACGCGCTGCAGTCAAAGCCTTATCGATAATTTTCTTAGCTAAGGGAGGGTTTGCATCAAAGAACGCCATCAAACCCTCATACGTGGCTGACGCCACCATGCCATCCACCTCAGGGGAAATAAGTTTCACCTTCGTCTGTGACTCGAACTTAGGATCGCTATGCTTAATTGAGATAACCGCCGTTAAGCCCTCACGCACATCTTCACCCGTAATCGCTGGATCTTTATCCTTTAAAATACCATTCGCCTTAGAATACTGGTTGATCGAGCGTGTTAAAGCTGTGCGGAAGCCTGACAAGTGCGCCCCACCGTCAGGATTATGCACCGTATTCGTGTAGCAAAGAACCATTTCACTAAAGCCGTCATTATACTGCATGACCGACTCCATGTGAATCTCCACCTGCTTATCCGGTGTGTCCACGTGGTTTTGTTTACGCACCACGACAGGTTTCACATGCACTACGGATTTATTTTTATTTAACTGCTTAATAAAATCTTCAATCCCATCCTTGTAATAGAAAACTTCCGCCTCGGTCTTCTGAGTGCGTTCATCAATAAGATAAATCTTTAATCCAGAATTCAAGAAAGCTAGTTCCCGCAAACGCTGCTCAATCCGGTCGGTCTTAAATTCCAGAGTTTCCTTAAAAATTTCATGATCTGGCATGAAGGTGATGAGTGTCCCCGTATTCTTGCACTTACCGATTACCTCTAACTTCTTCGTTGTCTTCCCACGCTCAAATGCCATGTGGTGTACCTTGCCATCGCGGTAAACTTCTACTTCAAACCATTCCGAAACCGCATTCACACACTTCGCTCCTACTCCGTGCGTGCCGCCAGAAAATTTATAGCCGCCTTGGCCATATTTACCGCCAGAATGCAGCGTTGTTAGCACCATTTCTACACCAGGGATTTTATATTGCGGATGAATATCCACAGGAATACCACGGCCATTGTCTTGAATAGAAATAGAGCCATCTATGTGAATCGTCACATCAATCCGATCACAATGTCCCGCTAGGTGCTCATCGACCGAGTTATCTAACACCTCAGAAACGCAGTGGTGCAAAGCTCGTTCATCTGTTCCTCCGATGTACATTCCGGGCTTTTTCCGAACCGCTTCTAAACCTTCTAACTTACCGAGTTTTGATGCATCGTAGGTGTCTGACATATCTTAAAATAATCTCAAAAAAACGGGTTCGTAGCAATGGATTTCTGACTCTTTTTTTTATCCGCAAACTCTTGGTGATTAAACCATTGCAAAAAGCTTTACAAAGTCGGGAAAGCAGTCTTTTAAGCTAAGACTACTAGCTAGTTATAAGCTTCTATTTGAGATGTGTTCGAGCAAAAGCCTGCGCCTCAGATAAGGCTTCATTACCCTCGTTAAATAGTTTCGCAGTCTCCCTCAACGATGACTCTAAATACTTAGTCCTTATCTCAAGTGGCTGCCCGCCTAAATAAACCCAGAGCACCTCAATGTTCGTCACTAATTTGTCAATCGTTTCAGAGGAAGCTTCAAAAATATCGGCGTTCTCAATCATGTAATGATGTAAGTCATCAAAGGTTGGCCTTCCGAAAGTCTAAACGAGCTCATTGATGGCCGTGTAGTCCTTCTCCTCCATACGATGCAACTTCCCAAATACGATATCAATAGGGTGTGGTATAATGATTTCAATCTCATTCAACTTTAAGCCACATGCCCTGAGTAGATAATTTTTACCTGCCTTAAAAACTGTAGGCGGCAAAACCTGAACAAAAGGATCACCAACATCTAGTTTCCATTCCATAACACGGTTGCGTAAATGCTCGAAGAACTGATCTGGTGTAATATCTATATCCGCACTTTTAACATGCAGTAGAGAAGCAAACTCTAAAGGAGCCGAACCGAATACCACGATTCCAGTATCTTTTAAATCAATATCTTTGCTCATTAAGCTCGTGAGTTTATTGAGCACCTTTCCCGATGGTGTAGCAGCCTCCACCCTAGCTTCCCATTTCCACCCCCGCCAGCTACTTACCGTGCCCAGCATTTCTTCCCTTGTTCAATAAGACGCCCAGAAACACCTTTTGTCTCTAGAGCAGATTTATAAAACGCTAGCTTGAGTGGTGTTATCCTTAAGGTGCCACGCTCTGCTCCCATGAGGCAGTGCCCAATGTAACGTGAAGCCCGCCAAGCTGGATCAGAAGCATACTCACGACGACTGTTTTTTAGAACTGGCATGACACTTTTAAGATAGTCTTCTCGCAACAAGTTTCAAGCCTCAATCTAACTCACCTATAAATGTGATGGCCTTGAGTATTTAGAGGGCTTAAAGGATTTTTCTCTTTTAGGTTGATTCGGATTTTCTTTCTTATCTTTCAACACCCAACGCAACGGGCAGCCTTCCCACGGGTAATGTTTCCGGATATTAGATTCTAAATAGCGTTGATAATTATCGGTCCAAAGGTCTTTATCATTAATAAATGCCACAAGGGTAGGCGGTCCTTCCTCATCTCGTTGCTGGGATATATAGTAAATCTTTAAAGTCTTACCCTTACGTACAGGGGTGCTGCACTGCGCTACGATAGCTTTCATGGCACGGTTCAATGGTCCCGTCGGCACCATAGTCGCTCTAGCTTGTGCCACCGTTTCCAGTTTTTCTAAAAGAATTTTCATGTTGGTCTTTTCCTTCGCACTGGCAAAAACCATTGGTGCATGACTAAGGAAGAAAAATTCTTCCCTCACTGCTTCCTCATAAGCTTTACGGAAATCTTGCGCTTTCTGACCTTTTTTCTTTTCTACATCTTTAGAAAGATCCCATTTGTTGATCAATATAATGCAAGGCTTCTGCGCACCTTGAATCAACGCTGCAATCTTTTTTTCCTGCACCGCAATACCCTCAGACGCATCCATCACTAAGATGCAGATATGTGAGCGGTTAATCGAGTGTGCTGTCCGCGAGGTCATGGCCTGCTCTAGTTCATCATGAACTTTGCCTTTTTTACGCATCCCAGCTGTGTCTACGAATTGATACGTATGTTCGTTTAAGATAAAATCCACATCTATCGCATCGCGGGTAGTTCCGGCAACTGGACTGACGATGAGCCGATCTTCCTGAATCAAGGCATTGAGCAAAGAAGATTTACCCACGTTAGGCCGACCCACTACCGCTACGCGTGTTTTACGAATGCGCTCAGCATAAGCAATCTCCACTTCCTTCGCCCATTCTTTCGATACAGCTTCCATCAAAGTCTCCACCCCGCGTCCGTGTGCAGCGGAAACACCGAACATTTCAGAAAACCCTAAACGCCCAAAATCTTGTTCCCAGTCGTTTTGCTTATCCGTATCGAGCTTATTTACCACAAGAATCACCCGCTTACTTGTCTTGCGTAAACGACGGCCTATCTCAGCATCCAGCGGTCTAACACCTTCACGACCATCAACAACAAAGAGAATCTCCGTGGCAATATCTAGAGCAATATTAACCTCACGTTGAATAGCTTCTTCAAAACCAGAGTGATCATCTAAACCAACCCCACCTGTGTCGATCAAGGTAAAAGGCTTTTCCTCATAATTTGCCTCCATGCTGAGTCGATCCCGTGTCACACCAGGTCGGTCGTAAACCAGTGCGATTTGTTTACCACAAATTCGGTTGAACAAGGCCGATTTTCCAACATTCGGACGACCGACAATAGCTAGCACAGGTTTCATAGAAGTAAGAGGTTACACAGTTTGCTTAGATTAAAACGGTAAAATGAATAGAAGCCTCTAATCTTATTTAGAAGACTGAGCATAACCACTGTCGTTCATGGCCTTAAACCCACGCATTAAATAAACCACAATCGAAATTACCGTGAAGACTGCCGCCAAATAAATCACCAGCATCAGTGGAATAGCAGTTAGCTTTAACAAAATGATCGCAACAGCCGCCATTTGTAAAAAGGTCGAAGCCTTCCCAGACCAGTGTGGTGAGACTTTAATATGACGAGTAAATAGATGCAAACAAACGAAGCCTAGGATCAGAATCACGTCCCGACTTAACACCAACACTAAAAACCACAAAGGCAACTTCCCCAAACCTTCTACCATGACAAAACTAAGAATAATAATGGCTGACAATAAAAGTGCCTTATCAGCCAACGGATCCAGAATAGAACCTAGTTGACTTTTCTGCTTAAAGGCTCGCGCCACATATCCATCAATGGCGTCTGAAACCGCAGCTACTAAAAAAGTAACCACGGCGGCAACCCTATACCAGTCCTGCACTTGCCCAGCCTGACTACTTTCGTTGTAATAAAGTAGGAATCCAATAAACACTGGGATCAATAAAATCCGAAATAACGTAATTTGCGTAGCGAAAGTCACCCAGTCACTATGCCCTTGCCATGGTAATGAAGCGATAGCTTATTTATGATAGATACCAAAAAATTCTGACTAATGACTAACGCCCATTCCAACTAAAAAGGCCACGATGGCTTGCTGTGTGGGTAAACGATTTCCTGCTTGCTCAAAAATAACTTCTGCATGTTGCTCTAAAACTTCTTCCGTAATTTCCATGCCGCGGTAGGCGGGTAAGCAATGCAAGACTAATACCTCAGGCTTTGCTAAAGACAAAAGCTCACGATTGATTTGATAGCCTTGGAAAACTTTTTTACGGTCTTGTGCTTCCGCCTCCTTGCCCATGGAAACCCAAACATCCGTATAAAGAACATCAGCACCTACTGCTGCTTTTTGCGGATCATTTGTTAAGGTCACATTCGCATTCGTCACCGTCGTTTGGTAAATCTCTGGTGCTGCGCACACTAATTGGAAATCCATAACCTCCGCCGCATGAACCCATGAACGACCCATGTTGCAGCTGGCATCGCCCACAAAGACGACCTTCTTTCCACGGATCGACCCAAAGCGTTCTTCATACGTGAAAATATCTGTCAAAATCTGGCAGGGGTGTTCTTCATCCGTTAAAGCATTAACCGTAGGCACGCCAGAATAATCGGCGAATTGTTCCACATCCGTCTGGGCATAGGTGCGTATAACCGCACCGTGGATCATCTTCCCTAAAACGCGAGCGGTGTCGATGATGGGCTCACCACGGCCAAGTTGAATATCTTGAGAACTGAGAAACAAGGTCTCTGCACCCAGCTCACGTAACCCCACCTCAAAGGATACGCGGGTTCGAGTAGAACTTTTTGAAAAGAGCAAAGCCCAGGTTTGACCTTTGAGAAAGTCCCACTTTTTTTTCCCACGTAGTGCTTTGAATACGCCAACATTTTTTAAAATGATCTCAATTTCTTCCCGACTAAAATCCTTAAATTTAAGGTAGCTTCTCATAGAGTTTTCCGGATGATACCTAGGGCTTGATCTATTTCTGCCCTTGTTATGTTGTAAGGCGGAAGAAACCGTAAAATATTACCTGTGGCAGGGATCAGCAATAGTCCAGCTTCACGCAGTTTTTGTCCCGCCAGCGTCACGTCCCCTTCCATTAATAATCCTAGCATAAAGCCCATACCACGCACTTCCAAGATAGAGTGACGACCTTGTAGTTTCTTTAACTCCGCCTTCAGATAATCCCCTAGGATGCGAATGTTTTCCGAAAGTTTTTTAGATTCTATCTCTTCTAAAATGGCGAGACTTACCGCACAAGCTAACGGTGTTCCGCCATAAGTTGTGCCATGCGTCCCAGGCTGTAAGACGTCCGCATAGGCTTGATCAATCCACACCGCACCGATCGGGAAGCCGCCGCCTAAAGACTTCGCCATGGAAATCCCATCTGGCCTAAAGTTCTCTCCTCCAGAAATTCCTTCTAAAATACGTTGATAACTTTGAAAACATCCCGTCCGAAAAAAGCCGCACTGCACTGCATCCAGTAGTAAAAGAATACCTTTTTCTTGGGTCAGCTTGCGTAGTGCTAACAAGTAGTCTGGAGTAGCTGAGGTTATCCCGCCTTCCCCCTGAATCCCTTCAATCATAATGGCCGCCGTTCTCTCCGTAATGGCAGAGGTCATGGCTTCGATATCATTGTATGGCACCTGAATAAATCCTGGCATCAAGGGCTCAAATCCTTTCTTCACCTTATCCTGACCCGTGGCGGCTATACCTGCCATGGTGCGACCATGAAAAGAATTAAGCGTGGTAATGACCTCATATTTCCCCTGATCATGCATTGCTTTACGTGCCAGCTTGAATAATCCCTCGTTCGCTTCCGCTCCACTGTTACAGAAAAACACTTTGCCGCCCCCCGTTAAGCGGACAATCTCCTGTGCTAACTTACCCTGCCCTGCATGATAATAAAGATTGGAGCAGTGAATGAGCTGTTGCGATTGTTCGCTTAAGGCTCGCACCATCGCAGGATGGGAGTGACCCAAACAATTCACCGCAATACCACCACCAAAATCGAGATACTCCTTACCATCCACATCCCAAACACGACAGCCCGTACCCTTTGCTAAAACAAGACTGCGGGCGTAAGACGGAACCACATAGTTTTCATAGGTTGCTTTAATCTGTTCAGCTGATTCGGGATTTTTCACAAGATATGGTTGGTTGAAAAGAGCTCAATCCTTAACTATTTCAGTTCCTATTCCTTGATTCGTAAATAGCTCCAACAAAAGAGCATGAGGAATGCGCCCGTCAATTAAATGGATTTTACTGACTCCGTGCTTCAATGCCTTCAAACAAGAATTCATCTTAGGTAACATACCTCCATCAATGATCCCGTCCCTCTTCAGCCGCTCGATATCCAGTGGTGTAATCGTCGGGATCAAGGTCTCCGGATCTTTCGGATCACGCATCACGCCGTTTACGTCCGAGAGATAAATTAACTTTGCCGCTTCCAAGCTAATCGCCATTTCAGCCGCGGCGATGTCTGCATTCACATTATAGGCCTGTCCTTGTTCGTCTTCACCCACTGGGGAAATGACGGGTACCACCTCATCCCGAATCGCTTCGAGCACACGTAAAACCTGGCATCCCACTACATCGCCTACAAAGCCCAGATCGACTCGTTCCCCTTTATACTCAAAAGGCTCAGACTTAATCGCTTTAAAAATATCTCGTCCAGAAAAAGAGCGAGCCTTACCTCCTTTACTGATAATTTGTTCCGTGATGCCAGGAGTGATTACTTGGGAAAGAACCTCGTCCACAATTTGCACTGAATCTTGATCCGTAACACGAAGACCTGCAATAAACTTAGCTTGCAGCCCCTTTTCCTGCATCCGTTTCGTAATAGCCTTACCTCCGCCATGAACAATGACGGGATTAATCCCCACCGCTTCTAAAAAAACAATATCACGCACGACCGATGTCACCAGCGTAGGATCTTCCATCGCACTGCCGCCGTATTTAATCACGATCGTTTGACCACGAAAACGTTGCAAATAGGGTAGCGCCTCGACTAAAACTTCAGCCCGTTCAATGGACTTAGAAAAATAACTCATATACGCTTCCTTGGGGCACTACTCACCTTTATTCAAGGTAACATATTCTTCCGTCAAATCATTGACCAAAAGATGATAGCAACCCTTACCTTGATGGAGATCAATACTGATGGAGAAATTACGATTCCGCACTTCCTTACGCAACCGAGTCATGGGAGTAGAACTTGCTAGGCCACCTTTAACGCCGATCAACCCATTGTAATAAATATCTATCATTTCTTCTTTAACCTGCGCTGGACTGTAACCTAGCGCATCCATTAAACGTCCCCAATTAGGATCATTGCCTGCCCAAGAACTTTTCACTAAAGGAGATCGGGCAATAGTTTCCGCAGCTCTCTTAGCATCAAGATCATTACGAGCACCCTGAATCGTTAGCTCCACGACCTTACTAATGCCCTCGCCATCCTCTATAATTAAGCGGGCTAACTTCCTCATGACTTCGATCAAGACACTCTCAAACTTGGCAATCTCAGGGTGGTTCTTATCTAGGACCGTATTACCTGCTAACCCATTGGCTAGAACAAAAACTGTATCATTCGTACTCGTATCGCCATCGACGGATATGCGGTTAAATGTTTTCTCCACACATTCAGCCGTAAGCTTAATGAGAGTCTTACCTTCAATGGCTGCGTCCGTTGTTAGGCAAGCAAGCATCGTGGCCATGTTAGGGTGAATCATACCCGCCCCCTTAGCCATGCCACCGATAGTTACCGTTTTCCCATTGATCATTAAGGTCGCAGCACATTCCTTCGAATAGGTGTCAGACGTCATAATGGCTTTTGCCGCTGATTTACCACCAGTGCATGTCAATTTTTTCACCAACTTACCCACGCCTCGCTTAACTTTAGCTAGAGGCAGCGGAATGCCGATGCGTCCTGTAGAGCAGACCAGAACTTCTTGCCGTTTAAAACCAAGTTTAGTGGCGACTTCTTGTGTCATAGACTTAGCGTCATTGATCCCCCGTAGACCCGTACAAGCGTTGGCGTTGCCAGCATTGAGGATAATAGCGCGCGCGCAACCCTTCTTGGCATGTTCCATGCTCAAACGTACAGGGGCTGCCTTCACTTGATTCATGGTGAAAGTGGCACCGACCTGAGCTCTAACTTCTGAAACCAGAAGAGCCATATCTTTTTTCCCAGAAGGCTTAATTCCTGCAGCCACGCCTGCTGCAATAAAGCCCTTAGCTGATGTCACGCTTCCATTTTTTAACCATTTATAATCCGTCATAATATCATCCTTAAAGGCCTGTGCTTTCCTTTAAACCAAACCTCACATTAAAAGCCTGCACTGCCTGAGTGGCAGCACCTTTGCCAAGATTATCTTGAGCAGTGAAGAAGAAAATTCTACCCGTTCGTGCATCACAACGCACGGAGACCTCAATGTAGTTTGTTCGCATGACCCGCTTCGTTTCAGGCAACTGATCTTGCCCTAAAACTTTCACGAAATGTTCGTGCTGGTAAAAGTCCTCATAAAGTTTTTGCACTTGGTCATTCGTCAAGGGCTTGGTCATTTCAGCTACCGTTGTTGTTAGCATACCACGGATCAATGGAACTAAATGTGGCGTAAAAGAAATCGTCACGGCCTCCCCAGCCAACAAGGAAAGCTCCTGCTCAATCTCAGGGATGTGCCGATGTCTAGGAACGCTATAAGGCATGACGTTTTCATCCCGCTCGCAGAAGGAATATAAGGCGTCAGCTTTCTTGCCCGCACCAGATACACCTGATAACGAGTTAACAATAATCGTGTTAAGCTTGACCAGTCCGTGCTTCAAGGCTGGAGCCAGACCTAAAATTGTGCTGGTGGGATAGCAGCCTGGGCAGGCGATGAGTTGAGCCTCAACTAATGAAGCCCGGTACAATTCCGGTGAACCATATACGGCTTGCGCTAGCAACTCAGGCGCAGGATGCTCGGCATGATAATACTCCAGATATTTCACCGGGTTTTTTAAACGAAAATCTGCACTCAAATCAAACACGGTTTTCCCAGCCTTAATTAACGGCACCGCATACTCCGCCGCCACTCCGTGGGGCAATGCGAGAAAAAATACCTCCGCTCTTGTGCTGACCTCCTCTGGGCTTAAATTCTCAAAAGCGAGGTTTGCGGAATCTGCCAAAGGACCTAAAACTTTATTCAGTGACTGACCAGCTAGTTGCCTAGAGGTAATGGCAGTTAAAGAGACGTGAGGATGTTGTAAAAGAACACGCAGTAACTCTTCACCCGTATAACCAGAAGCCCCTATCACTGCCACTTTCAATAAATCTGACATGAGCTCAAAATCTTGGAGGATTCCTCAGGCCAAAGCAAGTGTGTCCTTCGAGAAAAAGTGAGGTCTTAACAACAAAAAAGCGCCCGAGCCTGAGCTTGGACGCTTTTCCGAAAAACAGGAGAAAACAAAATCAACGCTTGGAAAACTGGAAACGCTTACGAGCACCAGGCTGACCAGATTTTTTACGCTCTTTCATGCGCGAATCACGCGTCAGTAAACCTTGCTTCTTTAAAATAGTGCGGTGTGCGACATCCACTTGAATAAGGACGCGAGCTAGAGCCATACAAGCGGCACCCGCTTGGCCTTCAAGCCCGCCCCCAGCCGTGCGGAGTTGAATGTCAAAACTTTTTTGCGTTTCCGTTAAAACCAAAGCCTGCAAGGCAGACCTGCGTTGGGCACCTGTGCAAAAATATTCTTCAAAAGCCTTACCGTTCACGGTGATGAGACCTTTACCGACACGAACATTTACTTGAGCCATGGCTTCTTTGCGGCGACCAATAGCGGAAAAAATTTGAATTGCTGACATAATGGATACTTATTGTAGTTGGACGTTATTTGATCTTGAGAGCCACAGGATTCTGAGCCACGTGGGGATGTTCTTCCCCCGCATAAATGTGAAGTTTTTTCAGGACAGCACGACCTAGGCGATTGTGCGGAACCATGCCTTTAACGGCACGCTCAAGGATGAGAGTAGGACGGCGACGACGTACCTGCTTAGGGGACTCAAGCTTTTCTCCACCGACGTAACCAGAGTACGTATGATAAATCTTCTGCTCTTCTTTTTTTCCCGTGAACAAAGCCTTTTCGGCGTTGATAATAATGACGTGATCACCTGTATCATTGTGTGTGGTGTAAATGACTTTGTTCTTACCACGCAAAACGTCTGCCACTTTCTGGGCTACGCGGCCCACGATTTGTTTGTCTGCGTCAACCACATACCACTTGCGGTCCACTGTTTCTGCTTTAGCCGAGAATGTTTTCATAAAAAGGAGTGAAGAAAGTAAAATTTGAAAGGCAAACTGTCAACGCTTTTTGTTGTCAGAATGATTTTTTTTCGTAATATCCTTCTTTTTAACAAGTAAACCACGTAAATCAGAACACCTTAAAGCCTGCCCATTCTAACCTAATATCAGCTCATTCCCATGAAAAAAATTTCCAAACCCAAAACCGCTATCGCTAAAACATCCGCCAACGGACGCTCCAATACCGTCATGACGGGAGCTGAAATTTTAGTTGCTGCCCTAGAACGTGAAGGAGTCGATACCATTTTCGCTTACCCCGGCGGTGCCAGCATGACCATACATCAAGCTCTCACCTACTCTAAAAAAATTCGCACCATTCTCCCTCGCCATGAACAAGGCGGGGTCTTCATGGCGGAAGGTTACGCTCGTGTTTCAGGTAAAGTAGGCGTTTGTATGGCCACTTCAGGCCCAGGTGCCACCAACCTCGTCACTGGCATAGCAGATGCCTACATGGATTCTACCCCCCTCGTTGCCATCACAGGTCAAGTTGCCCGCGCCATGATCGGGAAGAGTGCCTTTCAGGAAACCGACGTTTTCGGCATGACACTGCCTATAGTTAAACATAATTATCTTGTGATGGATGTGAATGACATCCCGCGCATTGTTAAAGAAGCCTTCCTTATTGCCAGCAGCGGTCGTCCTGGCCCTGTGCTCATCGACATACCTAAGGACGTCCAAGGCGCCACGACTCAACCCGTTTTTCCGAAAGAGGTAAAACTACGAGGCTTTAACCCACCCCCTAAGGCGGATGACTTACCTTTACATGAAATCCTCGGTTTGATCGAAAAAGCTGATCGCCCCATGCTCTATGTCGGCGGCGGTATCATTTCCGCAGAGGCCTCAGGCGAACTTAAAAAATTCGTGACCTCCACCAACATCCCCGTCACCACGACTCTCATGGGAATCGGAGCCTTTCCTGAAACCCACGAGCTCTCCACCAAATGGCTTGGCATGCACGGAACCGTTTATGCCAACATGGCCGTGGATGAGTGCGACTTACTCTTAGCCTTCGGCGTGCGTTTTGACGACCGGGTGACGGGTAAAGTTAGTGAATTCGCTAAACACGCCACTATCGTCCATATCGAAGTGGACGACGTAGAAATTAATAAAAATAAGAACGTCCATTTACCCATCCTCAGCGACGTAGGTTACGCCTTAAAGCGATTGAACCAAATCATCGCCAAAGAAAATCGTGTGCGTAAAAATTTCCCCGCTTGGCATAAACAAATTAAGGAATGGAAAAAAATCCACCCCCTCCACTACCACCCAGAGCCTGGCCTCATCATGCCTCAACAAGTGGTCGAAGAACTCTACCGCCTAACCAAAGGTGAGGCCATCATTACCGTCGGCGTGGGTCAGCACCAAATGTGGGCTGGGCAGTTCTATGATTTTGCTCACCCTCGCAGCTTCATCAGCTCCTCAGGTCTAGGCTCCATGGGCTTCGGCTACCCAGCTGCGCTTGGTGCTAAAGTCGCCTGCCCTGACCGTCAAGTAGTTGACATCGACGGAGACGGCAGTTTTGTCATGAATATCCAAGAGCTCGCCTGCGCCGCTACTGAAGACATCGCCGCTAAGGTTATCATTATTAATAACCAACACCTCGGGATGGTGATGCAATGGGAAGACCGCTTCTTTAAGAGCAATCGCGGCCATACCTACCTTGGCCTGCCGAACGACCGCGAACGTATGTATCCAGACTTCGTAAAAGTTTGTGAAGGTTTTGGCGTAGAAGCTGAACAAGTCCTCCATCCCAAAGACCTAATCCCTGCCCTCAAACGCATGTTAGCCTCTAAAAAAGCTTACGTTTTAGATGTTCTTGTTCCCTACACCGAACACGTGTTGCCCATGATCCCGGCAGGTAAAACAGTTAAAGACATCATCACCGAACCCATGAGAAAAGGCGATGAAATCCACGGTGCTGAGGTTCCTGGCTAAAGACCATGAAGTGCTAGTTCCTACTTCAGCCTTTTGCACAACCAGTTTAGGCAGTCGTTTGCCCAAGAGTGTCCATTCTTCATACCCAAGCCATGGCCTCCGTCTTGATAGACGTGCAATTCAAAGGGGACGCTAGACTTTTGTAAGGCATGGGTAAAGAGTAAAGCATTATCGACAGAAACACTGTCGTCCTCGTAGGTGTGCCAAATAAAACAAGGAGGAGTAAGAGGAGAAACGTGCCTCTCTGCCGACGTTTCCTCGATGAGCTCCTGACTAGGGTTTTCACCTAGTAAGTTATTACGAGATCCTCCATGCGTCGTCTTACTCATGGTAATAACAGGATAACATAAAACACCTAAATCAGGGCGAGAACTCACCCGCTCCACGGGATCTGAATGATTGTGCTGCCCGGCGTCCCACTTGGTTAAAAGTGTTGCCGCTAAGTGCCCGCCTGCGGAGCACCCTACCAGCACGATTTTATCTGGGTGAATGCCCCATTCCTTCGCATGAGCTCGCACTAAGCGCACGGCACGCGCCGCATCTAGTAGCATGGTTGGATGCCTGTAACCAGCAGAACCTAGACGATAATTACAAACAAAAGCTTTCAAGCCCCAAAGCTGAAATACGCCCGCCATCCCCTCACCTTCCTGTGAGGAAAGCCCCGCGTAACCTCCACCTGGTAGCAAAATAACGGCCGCATCAGGGAAAATCTCTCCAAAAGGTTCATAAATGTCTAAGGTCGGATTGTCTTGAGCCGAATTACCTTGAGAAAGAGGAGCCATGTCTTCATAAAGCTGGATAGTACGCATGTCACAAAAGTTGCCCTAGCTCAAAGAGTATTTACAGACTAATTTTTATTAAAACAGTAGCTATATTTAATACTCCAAATGCTACGCTTAAGCGTCCAGCCTACTTTTTTACCCTAAACTCCTCCAACCTGCACCACTTGTACAGGGTCAAGTTTTCTATCTAAGAATCTCGTTGCCATGGAAGTAAAATGAGTTGGTAAATCTGTTAAATAAATTTGATCCGATATGGCTGCCTCTCTACGGCTGAACCAGTCGTCTCCCTGTAATGAATTCTGCACGTAACGGGCACAAGCTTCCGCAGAATCGACCAGCACTACTTCTGACCCGAGCATTTTTTTTAATAACGGCTTTAGTAAAGGGTAATGCGTACAGGCTAGCACTAAGGTATCAATCTTGGCTTCGTGAAAGGGCTCTAAATACTGCTCTAAAACTAAGCGTGTAGCATCATGCTCCAGCCAGTCTTCCTCAATAAGAGGCACGAGAAGCGGCGTCGCTTCTGCCACGAGATAAAGTTCAGGCCTAATCGTTTTTAATGCGTTTTGGTAAGCGGCACTTTTAATCGTTCCCGTAGTTCCGATGATGCCTATCCGTCCATTACGGGTGGCAGCTAAGGCAGATTGTACGCCAGGCTCAATCACCCCAAATACAGGGATAGATAACTCCTGCTTTAAAGCGGTTAAAGCATAGGCTGAAGCGGTGTTACAGGCCACGACAATTGCTTTCACATTTTTAGATAATAAAAACTGGCAAATTTCCTTGGAGAAACGTCGCACCGTCTCGCTTGATTTGTTTCCATATGGCACCCGTGCGGTGTCTCCGAGATAGATGACGGATTCCTTCGGCAGCAGGTCGTGGAAAGCTCGGACGACAGTGAGGCCGCCCACACCAGAATCAAAAATGCCAAAAGATTTATCGCACTGGTTCATTTTTTTTCTCTTCCTCTACTTCACCTGCTGGTTGATCCTTAGGTTTAGCCTCTTCCTTTATCGGCGCCACCGTGTCGGGGTCTGGAGGAACGGGGATTACCAAGGGCTTACTTAAGAGAAGCTGCGGACTGGCCTCAGATACCGGAGTTGAGGGAATCCTAGTCGGAGTAGGCAAAATTGCAGGATCACGTTTCTCAAGAGCGATTCCCACAGGCTTTGCTTGCGACAGCGGAGTCGTCGGCACGGGGCTTGGACTTACCGCTGGCATAGGCGTGTCTTTAGGTAAGGGAACTGATTTAGACGCAGGCTGGATCGTAGTGGGGGCATTTTCCACCGAGCTAAGCATGAGCATACGGTAATTTTGCACTGCATTGGCTACCGCTTGAGCTATTTTTTGGCGGTAAGCTCCTGAGCTAATGAGTCGGGCATCGATCTTATGCGTTAAAAAACCTCCTTCGACAAGAACCCCTGGAATCTTTACCTTCCTAAGCACCACGAAGCGTGCACGCTTTAACCCACGGTCTCCTTCCGCAGAGTGTAGCCTGGTGATTTCTTGATGAACAGAATCGGCTAAAATTAAGTTAAGAGCATCATTGGCATTCCCGTTTTCTGAAATCCTATCCTTAGCGGTGGGACGACCAGAATCACCCGTAGAAGAGGAGAATTGTGGCGTAAGCGCATATGTTTCCACACCGTGAGCATGGGAGGGGCCTGAATTATAATGGAGACTAACGAAGATCCAGCCTGAATTTTTATTAGCAATCGAGGCACGCTCTTCCAAAAGAATAAACTCGTCTTGGCTCCTTGTCATTTTATTTGGAATGCCAGCCACATCAAGTAAGGCTTTAAGCCGTTTAGCCGTGTCAAGCGTCCCCGTTTTTTCAAAAAAACCATCCCGACTACTCGCTCCATTGTCCGTTCCACCATGCCCTGCATCAATAATGACCCCCTCTAATTTTCTCCGCGGAGCCATTTCTTTACGCCTTATGAGCGGATCAAAAAGTTTGATCACATCCAACTTAGAAATAAAACCCCTACTCTCTGCGGTGACTACAAAGGGGAAACTTAACCAAATCCGCCGACCATTCCATCGAGCATCGCGACTGCCTGGTGTCAGTTGTAATTTTCCGTAGGCTCCTGTCATTTCAAAAGGATCTTTTTCTGGAATAGCCGCTGGTGTAAACTGGTAAAAGGCACAAAAAGACTCAAAGGTTACGTAGGGCTGCGAGCCAATCTTCGTCTCTTCCCAGCCGGCTGCTTTGACCCAGGTTGAACCTAGAAAAAACAACACCAACCCGAAACCAGTTAATTTAAATCCAAACATAATAGACTTAGCCAAAAGGATACTCTCTCCGAATCGCCCTATCTCTTCAAGGGAACATTATCGATCAGTCGTGTTTTCCCCACCATGACTGCAGCACAAAGCCTCCCACCAACCGCCTCTACATACTGAACGCAAAGCTGTGGATTCTTGCTGAGTAAATGACGAGCCGTCTTCTCCGCTCGTTGTGGTGATAGCGACTTAGCCGCCTCCTTTAAAGCCTGCGGTAAGCTCAAGGCATTCTCATACTCTTCACCGCTCAAATACTGGTTGCGTGAACTTAAAGCCAAACCCTTAGCATCTCGCAAAATTGGACCACGCAGAATTTTCACGGGCAGATGTAAATCCCTCACAATTCTTTCAATAACATCACACTGTTGGGCATCCTTCTGACCAAATACAGCTATGTCAGGCTGCACCACATTAAACAAAATAGTCACCACTGTAGCCACTCCATCAAAATGACCCAGTCGTAGCTCGCCACAGCGACTTACCGCTACTTGCTTTTCCTGCACCGTGGTCGAAGCATCCGCCGCATACAGGTTTTTCGGAGCAAATAAATAAGTTGCCCCCGCCGTCTTAGCTAAGTCGTAATCTTGCGCAAAGGGACGTGGATACCGTTTAAAATCCTCCCTAGGCCCGAACTGGGCAGGATTAACATAAATGCTCAAGATCACGACATCAGCCCGCTTACGTGCCAAATTTATTAAACTTAGATGCCCGGCATGTAAGGCACCCATCGTCGGCACGAAGGCTATTTTCTTTCCGCTCCGCTTTAGTCTTAAAGCTTCGCATTGCATTTGACGGGAACTCGTAATAAATTTCATGGCTTCAAAGGAAAACACTAGATGTCACAGAACTACATACAAAACTTATTTGCAGAACGTATCGGTGGAAATCGCTACGGCCTAGATACCGCTATTTATAAATTCGAGAAGATTAAACGCGCCAAGCGTGCCGCCTTAGAGGCTAGGCCAGAGCTTGAAATGTTTGACCTAGGCGTCGGCGAGCCAGATGAAATGGCCTTCCCCGAAGTGGTCGAGACCCTGATCTCCGAATCAAAGAAACCAGAAAACCGTGGTTACTCTGACAACGGCGGTCCTCGCTTAAAAGAAGCTGCCGCTCATTACATGAAAAAAGTGTGCGGAGTAAATCTTGATCCTAATCAGCAAATTCTCCACTCCATCGGCTCCAAGGCTGCCCTGAGCATCCTGCCAGCCGCCTTTATTAATCCTGGAGATGTCGTCCTAATGACTACACCTGGTTATCCTGTCTTCGGCACTCATGCTAAATATTACGGAGGTGTCGTGCACAACTTACCACTCACCGAGGCCAATGGCTATTTACCTGATCTTAAAAGCATACCAGAATCTATCCGAAAACAGGCTAAAGTTTTGGTGATAAATTACCCAAATAACCCCACGGGTGCCAGCGCCACGCCAGCTTTTTTCGAAGAGGTAGTCACATTCGCTAAAGAAAACGGCGTCATCGTCATTCACGACGCCGCCTATGCCGCACTCGTCTTCCAAGACAAACCTCTAAGCTTTCTCAGCACGCCTGGTGCGCTAGACGTAGGCATCGAACTACATTCCACCAGTAAGACCTTTAACATGACTGGTTGGCGTTGTGGTTTCGTGGCGGGTAACGAGCTCATCGTCAAAGCCTACGGTGATGTGAAAGATAACACTGACTCTGGCCAATTCCTAGGCATCCAAAATGCTTCGGCCTATTGCTTCGAACACCCCGAAATCACCGAAAAAATTGCGGCAAAATACTCTCGTCGCATGGATCTCTTGGTCCCAGTATTATGTAAACTAGGTTTTCCCGCTATTAAACCCGGCGGCTCCTTCTTTCTCTACGTGAAGGCGCCTAAGTTCGCTCAGAAAGGAACGGAAACTATTCCGTTCAAATCAGGTGAGGAGTTTTCTCAGTGGCTCATTCGTGATCATTCAATTTCGACCGTGCCTTGGGATGATGCGGGGAATTTCGTGCGCTTCAGCGTCACGTTTCAAGCTAAATCTGAGGCGGACGAGGTAAGAGTGGTTGGGGCGTTAGAGGAAAGACTCTCGGCCTACGACTTTACCTTTTGAAGAGGCCTAGAAGTGGGAACGGACTTTAATTGTCTTTATTTTTGCTTTTAAAATGAGCCCAATATTTTGCACTTTTTACAGCTCAGAATACCTTATTCTTTTTTAACAAGGAACATAAGAGCTGCTGGCCCTAAAATGACGATAAACAGACATGGCAGGATAAAAAGAACTAGCGGTATCATGATTTTAACGGGAGCTTGAGCAGCCGCTTTTTCTGCGCGTTGACGTCTTTTCACGCGCATAGACTCAGTCTGAATTTTAATAACTTCGGTTAAATTACCACCTAACTTCGTAATATAGTTAACAGCAGAAACGAAAGTCCTCAGATCATCTACCCCAGTTCTTTTGGCTAAGTTAACCAGAGCGTCGTAGCGGGAAATACCTAAACTAATTTCTCTTAAAGTGCGCTTCATCTCATCAGAAAGGGCGCCTTTGGTTCTTTCCGCCACGATTGCCATAGCCCCATCAAAAGCCATCCCAGCTTGTACGCTGATGCTTATTAAGTCGAAGGTAAATGGCAGTGCGAGGAGTATCTCATGCTGTCTTTTTTTTGCCTTCCCCGCGACGATACCGACGGGTAAACGATATCCTAAAAAAGCCGCAATCGCACAACCGCCTACGAGCATTAGTAGGGAAATTTTCCCAGCAATAAGATGGGGTAAAAATAAGATAAAACATCCCACAGGTAGTATCGACATTAATATCCAACTCAAAGTAGTTAACTGAACACCCGTGAGAACTCCCATAAGCCCAGCCTGAGCAATATTCATGTCCGCCTTTGCAATCATCGTTGCTGGAGTCAATGCACTAAAGTTTTTTGAAAGTTTATTTGATAAGGGAAGAAAAATACGGGTCATGATATTTTTATCCATGACTTCAGCATCGCGAATACCTACGCCTGATCCTTGCAGTTCATTATTTTGAGCTGTACGAACACGAGAAGCAAGACTCTCTATTTTGGGTTTACTAAGAGTAAAAGCCTTTGCTAAGAGTATTAGCGTCAAACTTATTGTGATACCAATTAAAATTAACATCATATATTTTTAATTTTAAACTTCAATGTCAATGATACGATAAATGATGAAAGCACCAGTCGCCTGTAAACCGAGAGCAAATGCCATTACAAAATAACCTGGAATTGTTTTTAACAAAGGAGCCATGTAACCAGGATTAATAAAGCTGACTGCAAGAGCAATAACAAAGGGCAAAGAACCAACCAAAGCTCCTGATATTTTCCCTTGGGTCGTTAGAGTATCAATCATTCCTTTAATCTTGATTCGCTCTCGAACTGTGGCAGCTGTCGTGTCGAGAATTTCTGCGAGGTTGCCACCCACTTTTCGTTGTATAATGTAGGCACTTACCACTATTTGTAAATCCTCCGAAGGAACTCGTGACAACATGTTTTCCATAGACTCGGCTTCAGGTAAGCCTAAGTTAACTTCTTTGATTACTTGCTTAAATTCTGCGGCAATAGGATCTTCAGATTCACCGACAGCTACCTGACAACCTTGTAAAAAAGTTTGCCCAGCTCGCAAAGAGTTCACTACTAGAAGAAGGAAGTCCGCCATTTGAATCCCGAACTTAGTTATGCGTGATTTTTTTTTAATCAGGATATAAGGAAGATGCAGGAGTGCGAAGGGAATGCCCATAAGCAAGGCCAATCCGATGTTCTTAAATATAAAAAAACCTATAGCTACACCTAATATAACAAAAACTGCTCTGAAAATTAAAAATTCCGAAACACGTAAAGGTATGTCAGCTCTGGCCAACTCCTCTTCCATGTGGGTGAAATAGGCATCGCCTGTTAGTTTTCCTAAGAGGGGTTTTAAGTCAATATCTGACAGAACAGACTTCTTAGGTGCAGCTTCATCAGGAATAACAAATTCACCACGTAACTCTTCTGGCACTTGCGAAAGACGCTGCACACGGGACTTAACGACCGAAACTTCTTCTTTGTAGAAAAAAAGTTGCCCTATCGCCATGGCTAAAACAACCAAGGTTAAAAGTATGAAAATGGACAGGGCGGCAAATAACATATTAGACCTCCATGCTTGTTTGGAAGACTTCTATCGGTAAATTTTCTCCATGTGCACGTAAGTGATCCATACATTTAGGCACGATTCCGCAGCCACGGAAAACGCCAGAAACTTTACCTTCTTGACTAATACCTTTTTGCTCAAATTTAAATAGATCTTGCAACGTGATAACTGTCCCTTCCATTCCTTGGACTTCTGTTATGTAGGTAAATTTTCTCGACCCATCCTGTAAACGGCTGCACTGAACAAATAAGTGGATGGCTCCTGCGATCTGCTCTTTAATGGCTTTTTCGGGTAATTCCACCCCTGCCATCATGACGAGAGTAGAAATACGAGCTAACGCCTCTCTTGGCGAGTTGGCGTGGGTTGTAGTCAAGGAGCCGTCATGCCCAGTGTTCATAGCTTGTAGCATGTCCAGTGCTTCACCACCACGACACTCGCCAATAACGATACGATCTGGCCTCATTCGCAAACAACTTCTCACAAGATCACGGATGGTTATGGCTCCTTTACCCTCAATATTGGCAGGCTTTGATTCAAGTCTAACCACGTGATCTTGCATTAACACTAATTCTGCAGCATCTTCCACCGTGATAATTCGATTACCATCCGGTATGTAAGATGAAAGAGCATTAAGAGCCGTTGTTTTACCTGATCCGGTGCCCCCTGAGATAACGATGTTCAGTGCTCCCCGTACGGCTGATTGGAGAAACATAATCATGCCTTTAGATAAGGCTTTATACTCCATGAGCTTTTCCATCGTTAGCTTATTCTTACTAAATTTTCTAATCGTAACAGTAGCTCCATCGAGAGCACAGGGAGGAACTACGACGTTTACACGTGAGCCATCGGGAAGGCGAGCATCGCAAATAGGGCTGGATTCATCAACGCGCCGACCCAAAGGAGAAAGTATCTTATCGATAACGCGTCGTAGGCTAGCTTCATCTACAAATTTTACAGGAGAAATGGCTACCTTACCTTTTTGTTCGATATAAATTTTAGACGCCCCATTGACCATAATTTCGGTGATGCTTTCATCCCTGAGTAGTTCCTCTAAAGGACCGAAGCCGACCATTTCATTGATAACATCGTTGACCAACTTATCACGCAATTGCTTGCCGATAGGTATCCTATCTGCGTTTAGTTTCTCATCGATTAGTTGTTCAATAGTTTGAACCAAAGCTTCTTTATTCCCACTATTTAGAAGCTGGGGATTAATTCGTTGAATCAAAAAAGGCAAGAGTGTTTTTTTAAAGGCCAGAAGAAAATCATTAGCTGCATTGGCCGAACTGACCGCAGGAAGATGTGGGGAACCTGAGCCTGAGGTAGGCTGACCTGTGCCCGTGGTTGCAGGTCCTTGAGGACGTAAACTTACTTGTGGTTTTGCCGCAGCAGGCCTTTGCCCTGGGGCTCCTCCATATCCTGGTGGTATTGGTCTCATAGGCTATTCTTCTTTAAATTGAAAATTGGATCAATCTTATTAGTAAGTAGTTTAGATAGATTCAGGCTAGGCCCAGCGTTGTATGGTGTACTCCGCAAGCTTACCGACTACCGATGAAAAAGGATGGTCTTTCTTAATATCTATTATAGGTTTTCCGCTATTGATGCTATAGGTGGCTTCTGCAGGACAACTAGGCAAATAAGCTGTGATAGGATGCCCTAAGATTTCTTCTATTTCCGTCTCTGACAGCTCTGTGCCTACTTCGGCATTATTGATAATAACTTTAAATTTTTCGGAGTTGGCGCCTTTTCCTATTAATGCTTTCATCCACCTTTGCGTAGCCATCAAACGTGCCAAATCACGGGTAGTTATTACATAAACTAAATCCGCCTCTTCTACCGCAGCAAAAGTTGGCGGCATATCATAAGAGCCTGAATCAACCACTACAAAATCGTTGATACTTCTGGATTCTTTTAAAAGATGCAGCGCAGACTCCTGAGTAAACGACCAAAAATCAAAATCATCGTTGGGACAGGCTAAAAAATCAAAACCTAATTTGTGCTCAGCACAGAGATTTTTTAGTAATCCTGAGTCAAGAGTTAAACCCTGAGAAATAGCATCCATGATTGTATTGCGGGGAACTTGATCCAACATGGTAAAAAAATCACCTGGACTCATGCTGTAATCAATCAAAGTTACGGCGGCTCCTTGTTTAGCCATTGAGATGACTAAGTTTGTTGCGAAAATCGATTTGCCAACACCTGACCTTGCTCCAGCGACAGCAATGACATAACAAGAGGATGGCACAACATCCAAAGCAGCTGTATCCAAGTTTTTTAGTGCTTGTGTCAGAATGCTCAACACACCATGCGGATTCAAAGGTGGAACGATAACATCTCTTAGCCCAAGTTGGAGAATTTTTTGCCAGACATCACCTCCCTCATTACCTTGCAGAACAGGAACAAACACGATGGCAGGGTGTTTCTGCCTAAGCTGCTGAATTACAGCAAACCCATCCGCATCGGGTAACTTTACTTGTATTACTACGATACCAACACCAGCTGGAAATTTGGATAATGCATCGCCAGCACTTTGCGAATATCCCTTAAAAATGAACTGGGGATGATCCTGAATTGCTGATCTTATAACCTGATTTACGGCAGGTTCTGAGTGAATGAGAAATAGTCCAGCCATGAGTGCAAATTATCAGTAAAGCGCAAGCTGTGTAAAGTTAGTTATGGCGTAGGAGTTGGAGTGGGCGCTGGCGCTGGATCAACCAAAGCTTCTGTTTCGTCTTTTTTTAGATCTGTAGGCTCTACTTCAAGAGCTTGTTCGCTGTTATCAGGGCGAACAGATAAAGTGCCCGATGGCACAGATGACTGAGGAGTAGTGCTTAGTTTGTTGAGCTGAACCGGTGGGAAATCTGAAGGTGCTTTTTCCATGATTGTAACTTCACGCGGCGTTACATTACCAGCGCTGATCCTGACGGGTTTGGATGCAGGTTTTCTGGATCCGAGATCCTCTAATACTTTTTCCGTTTCAGGCATACCCAGCTTGCGCTCGTTAATTTCATTTTCCAAAGGTGTTTTGTCGCCGAAATCACTGCGGTTAGCATCCGCCGTAAGACCTAAAACTGTTGGCTCCAGCACAAAGATCAACTCCCTTTTTACTTTACCATTAACTCTATTTTTAAAGAGTTCTCCTAAAATTGGAATTTTTTCAATAAAAGGTATAGATTCCATGTTTTTTCTTGTCTGATCATCAAACAAGCCGCCTATGATAAGAGACTGACCAGACTTCATTGCTACTTTGGTTTCAACGAAATTCGTATTGAAACTTGGCACTCCTCCAACCTCAGCTCCAAGCGTGGTAATATCAGGCTGAATGGTCATCCTCATGATACCATTTTCATCAATAGTTCTTATGGTCTCGGATCTATCAGTACCGCCTAAAATCTTACTGGCTGGCACAGCAGGAGAAGCTATCGGCACAAGACCCTCTGATCCGAGCGGACGCATGATGGCAGTGTCATATCTTGTAGTAGGCAATATCCTTAATGTCACGCCTATTTGCCTAAAGACCACACTAATAACTGTCGTATTAGTATTAGGATCAATTGTTCTTGTTTGAATAGGTATCTGTGACCCCACATTGAAAACAGCGGCTTGGCCGTTAATAACGGTTAAAGTGGGCTCTTGTAGGACTTTACTTGCACTGTTAGCTTTACCTAAATTCACATTCGCCCGGATATCGCCACCAAAGGGATTTAACGGATTACCAAAAATCGGAACTCCATTTACCACTTCAAAAAAAGGTGCTGATGACGCAAAGGACATACCAAAGCCTTGTGGGCTTGCTGTGTTCAATGTGTTAGGGTTATTGATTGAACTATATTGAATGCCGATATTACTGTCCTCACTACGTTCCACACTCACTACTTTGACCTTAATTTTCATTTGTAAATAGGTGCGTATGCTCATCAGATTAACTATGTTATTAGAGTATGCATAAGCGACATTGAGAGCCTTGTCCGACACCAATTCATTTTCCACTTCACCAGAAAGAATGATCGTTGAGCGGAAATCATCTGCGCTGAGCGAAGTGCCCGTAGCACTTCCAGCCGTCTGCCCGCGAGGTGCTAAAATTTCAGAGGCTGTTTCACTACCAAAAGATCTGGTCAAATTCGCACCAACCAAAGCCGACTGAGGTGGCATCATTCTAACTCTTAATCCAGGATCGCCCACAAACTCTAAGATAGCTGCCTCCACTTCCTTTTCGATACTATTTTCTGTGAAACGAGCTGCAACGACTATCTCATAAACTTTTGTTTCACCATCCTCCGTAACCTCAACTTTTGATCTTCCCGTCGTGCGCAAAGCTACGATGAGCTTATCATTTACCTCATTAGGCTGCGATAAAATGATAGGTTCAGCTAAAACTTTTCCAGCCTCGTCCTTAAATTCCCAATATCCATCAATGGCAACAAGCTTATTATCAATCTTTATATTAGCTGTGGTGGCGTCACGAACAGGAATAGCTAAATTCTCCTGAGGAAAGCCTTTCAACTGAATGTTAGTATTCTTTTTCTGCATCTGTGGTGTGCCAAAAGTGGAGTCTTGAGACAGCCCAAGACTTGGACAGAGAAGTAGCAGTAGAACTAGCTTTAAAATTAAGTTACAGTATTTCATTTATAGTGCCTTTATTTACAGAACTTTTCTACGACTAGGCGCTGGCGTAGGTGCTTGAACCGGCGCCACCTCAGCTTTTTTCTCTACCACCTGATTTAAGCCATCAATAATCTTATTATGCAGCGGATTGGTAATAACCCTTATTTCATCATCATCAAAACGCCGTAAGATTAAGGAAACACCTTGAGAGCTTCTGAGCGCACCCATAATAACTTCTGCATCGCGAGCGGTAACGTCAAAAGTAGCTATCGTCCCCTCACCTAAACGCTTACCTTGATTACTAGGTCCGGTAGCTTGCGTAGGCGCTCCTCCCCCTGCTGAGTCAACCTCGCCCTTATAGATATCCACGACGCGCACACGTTGCATAAAAGTTACGGCAATCAATCCGCCATAAAGCTCCTGCCCTCTAGCTAAAGAATCCTTATCTGGAGAAAACATTCCTACTAAGTCAACATAATCACCTAGCTTGATAACGAAACCGCTAGTTCCTATACCGTCTACGGGCATAGAAATAATACGCCTACCAGGTTCAATCATGTAAGATGCTCGTGGTAATTGGGAGGGCGTAAC
This sequence comes from Blastochloris sp., assembly GCA_034440395.1. Lineage (GTDB taxonomy): Bacteria > Verrucomicrobiota > Verrucomicrobiia > Methylacidiphilales > JAAUTS01 > JAAUTS01. The sequence continues at coordinate 85,681 of JAWXBW010000012.1, forward strand.
TGCTTTTGACGACAGAATCATATCTCCCTTTGGAATAAATACCGATGACAGTTTACCATCTAATTCACTTCCGAGAGTCAGGGCTGTTGGGGGCACCAAATCCTTAGGTAGCTCCACTACTTGAAAACTTAATGGTCCGAAATTTTTCCCAGGTGGGATATCGCTGCTGGCAACTAGTACTTTACCCGTCTCTTTTACTACCGCAACGCCAGCCACTGTGTTATTTCCAGATTTCGCTCTTTCTATTTTCACAAATTTTTGGATAAGAAAAATAGAGATGGCTCCTAGTATCAAAGCCAAAACGATAAGTAAATTAAATGCCTTATTTTTCATTAGTATTTACATAATAACTAGTAAAATATTTCATTAAGGTCAAGCGGTTTGTTCTCTAATAAGACTAAGTCTTTCCATTTATTCACAATTCCTTATATGTTGGTGTAATCATGGACACTCGATTTTGCTCTATGTCTTGCCTACTGAAGGCTAGCTTAGCCCTGTTATTAAGTTATCATGCAGCATTGGCTCAGCCCAAGTCTGAGGGGTTAAATAATCTTATCGGCCTGAGACTTTGGATCGATAATCAACTGTGGGACGATAAAGCGAGCTTCACCGCTCATCGCCTTGGACTTGAAGGCACTGTAAATAACGACCGCTCCTTCTATCGTGGGGCTACCACAAGGGGGATGAAATCCTTAGGTGCTGATCTTTACGCTTTAGATCTTTATGCCGAACAAGGTTACGTGCAACGAGTGGTTCTAGGCTTCATCAATAAGGCAGATTTGGCCTCAGCGTACAGGACTGCAAAAATTTCTGATTTTGATAAAGACGCAGAATTAGATTTTTTGAAAATCAAGGCAACACTTAGTGCCAGACTAGGTTCATCTAAAATTTTAGAAAACTATGAAGTTTGGACTTGGATAGGACACGATTTTATTTTGAGTAAAGGTCGGGAGGCCTTAACTCTAACGATTCAAAAAAATAACCAAGCCGTGGTCACCGCACCTAATCAGCCCATCATGGAGTCAAGCCAAGCTCGTAATCCCCCATCTCACTACCTTAAGCGAACAGGCAGTGGCGATATCTACATCGACGCCCTCCCGCCTATATCGCAAGGCAATCGAAATTACTGTGTCCCTGCATCGTGGGAAAAATTGCTGCGCCATTTCGGCCTAGGCGTCAATGTCTATGAACTTGCCCAAAAAGGCGGCACTCAAATACAAGGCACTATGTACATGCCTTTTGCTAAGCAGATGGAGCATTTTTTATCTCCCGCCAACTATAAAGTTCAGTATCTACCTAACGATGAAACAGAATTAGAGGCGATTCAGCGATCAATTAATCAAGGACTTCCTGTCATCTGGGCACTCAACGCTAATCTACTACCTTACTGGATTGAACGAACTTCCAAACGTGGCAACCAACTGCCAACAAGCTCTATCATCAGCACCCAATCATTGTCACCAGCTTATCATGCGCTACTTATCATTGGTTATAATAAATCCTACCGAGAAATCGCCCTCTCGGATTCTACCGAACTAGGCAGCTCTGCCCTTCAGATCTGGATCACTGAGGCTGAGATGATGGACGCCTCGGTTAAATCGACTCCAAAAATCGTGGTCATACCTCCTTCATCGATCGGTGTAACGAGTCCAGGATTTATAAAATCTAGGTCTTACTAACTCCAAATAGGTCCCGATTTTAAGGTTGTCCTATGGCAAGAGGCATCATTTTCTCTGCCAGATTCTGAGTCGCATACCAATTCAAGTCAGCTTCTTGGCCACGACGCGTTAAATTATAAGGAATCACTTTGGCTGGACTTCCATTTACCCGCTCATGCGTCCAACCCTTCATTATGGGAAGAATTTTAGGTGCTCTAATAAAAGACCTCTCATCAATCCTCGCCACCAAAGTTTCTTCTATAAATAAACTGGTCAGTCCCTGAACCGAAAATTTTATGGGGTTACCCTCCTGACTTAATCTGCACCAGAGAGCACCATATTTTCGTTGTTCTTTGAAAAAAGCTTTTGTGTTTAAGCTTGTCGGATCAGGACTAAATTTACTGGACAGAAACAGGATAGGAATATTTTGTAGAGCCCTTGCAGGACTTTTAGTTAGATAAAAGGGGTCTTCCACTACTAAACCAGCTACACGATCCCTGCCAGACATAGCATACTCGTAAACAAACTGTGCACCCTGCCCCTTACCTACCATGAAAAGGCTTACTTGGTTTATATCTTTAAGTTGTTCAGATTTTTTAGACAGTTCGATTAGTGCCGTATCCAAAGCAAGCCGCCCACCTTGATCTGCTACGCTGAAATCTTGACTAGGACGATTGCTAAATTTACAGCCTAATAAAATACTGCGTGTTTTGAGTGCCAGATCCATCATAGCCCTGTTTTTAATCTGCCACCTAGCATCTACGTCCTCTCCGCTCACGAAAACAATCACGGATTGAGGTTGCTTAATTTTAGGGTTGAGGACTAAAAGAAACTGAGCCGATTGGAACGAATCTCTTTCCGATGCGGGATAAGAATAAGTCCATTCCTGAGCTTGTGCAGATACTAGGGCTACGACGCAAAACAATAGGTAAAGTAAGCCAAACTTTCGCATTAAATAGTTTAGCTCTCCTAAAACTCTACGTGCAAGCCTTTGCTAGGAGCAGCTTACTTCTTTTTCTTCGCATGAACCCGATGCCTAGCCTTCAAGCGCAACGCATTTAAATTAATAAATCCCGTCGCATCCCCTTGATTATACGCTCCAGAATCTGCTTCCATCGTGGCTACCTTAGGATCGTAGAGTGAAAATTTACTCTTACGCCCTGCTGTAATAATATTGCCTTTGTAGAGCTTAACTCTAACCGTGCCACTGACATACTGTTGGCTATGGTCAATAGCAGCTTGTAAAAACTCCCGCTCAGGGGCGAACCAAAACCCGTTATAAACTAATTCAGAATACTTAGGGATGAATCCATCACGTAAATGCATCACTTCACGATCCATAGTTAAGGTCTCAATCTGACGATGCGCGTAATGAAGAATCGCACCACCGGGTGTTTCATAGACTCCCCGTGATTTCATGCCTACGAAACGATTCTCCACTAAGTCCACTCGGCCTATGCCGTGCTTGCCGCCAAGCTTATTCAGCGCACGCATCACATTGGCTGGAGAAAGTTTTTTACCATTCACTGCAATACAATCACCCTGCAAAAACTCCAGTTCTACATACTCAGCTTTATCAGGAGCCTTTTCTGGTGAAACGGAAAGTTTAAACATATCAGCTGGTGGCTCAGCCCAAGGATCCTCTAGGATTCCGCTCTCAAAGCTGATGTGCAAAAGATTACGATCCATGGAGTAAGGCTTCTTAGCTGTAACAGGCACAGCAATACCCTTCTCTTTAGCGTATTTAATAAGATCTTCACGCCCTTTAAAATCCCACGTGCGCCATGGTGCGATCACCTGCAGCTGAGGAGCTAAGGCCGCAAAAGTAAGCTCAAAACGAACTTGGTCATTCCCCTTACCTGTTGCCCCATGTGCCACAGCGTCTGCACCCTCAGCTAGAGCAATCTCTAACTGCCTCTTCGCAATAAGCGGACGAGCTATACTAGTCCCAAGAAAATATTGATTCTCGTAAAGGGCATTTGCGCGAATCATCGGGAAAATATAATCCTTAGCAAATTCTTCTGTTAAGTCATCGATATAACACTTCGTCGCACCTGTTCGGACAGCCTTCTTGTCTAAGCCCTTCAATTCCTCTTCCTGCCCAATATCAGCACAAAACGCAATGATCTCTGCGTTATACTTTTCTTTTAACCAAATGAGCAAAATAGAGGTGTCTAGACCACCAGAATAAGCAACGACGATTTTCATGCGTAGATTTTGTAACGAGCGCTTAGTTAAGCCACACTCACAACTTGGGCTGGCTTCACTTTTTTAAGGAAAGGTTCCGCTTTTTGTAAGGCCATCTTTACGCTGAGCCCATAGGTTTCGCGTAAAGCGTCTTCCTTACCATGTTCGACAAACTGGTCTGGCCAGCCTACACGCACGACAGGTGTGCTAAGACCTAGATCACTCAACTCCTCTAACACTCCGGCTCCAAAACCACCTTTAATAACATGATCTTCTAGCGTGATGATCAAATCTACGGAGCGGCCAAAGAATTCTAAAGTGCCCGCATCAATTGGTTTAGCAAAACGAGCATTAACGATGGCGACGGAATATCCTTTAGCTTCTAACTCTGCAGCTATCCTAGCAGCCATGTCACCCATGCGACCATAAAACCATACGGCAACTTGTGTTCCGTGTTTAATCACCTCAGCCTTGCCAATAGGAATGAGAGCAGGCTGTTCCTTAATTTGCGTGCCAGGACCGTTACCACGTGGATAACGTAGAGCGATCGGCCCCGCGTAATGAGAGGCCGTGAAAAGCATATCCGTAAATTCATCTTCATCCTTAGGAGACATGTGAACGACATTCGGAATGCAACGGAAGTAAGCTATGTCAAAAAGACCATGATGTGTCGGGCCGTCATCACCCGATACTCCGCCGCGATCCATACAGAACACGACAGGTAAGTTTTGTAAGCAAACGTCATGAATAATCATGTCAAAAGCGCGTTGCAAGAAGGTAGAGTAAATAGCCAGAAAAGGTTTAAACCCTTTCGTTGCCATACCGCAGGCAAACAACACGGCGTGCTCTTCTGCTATACCCACATCAAAGTAGCGGTCAGGGTGGTGCGGCTGGAAACGGTCTAGCCCTGTGCCATTGGGCATACCACCATGAATCGCCACGATCTTCTGGTTCGTGTTAGCCATTTTGACCAGCGTATCAGCAAAGATATGGGAAAAAGTCGGACGTGAACCTTTAGGTGGCTCACCCGTTTCAATGTCGAAGACAGGCGTGCCATGGAAAGCCTTCTGCTTCATCATGGCAGGCTCATAGCCCCTACCCTTCTTCGTCAATACATGTAAAAGAACGGGGTGATCTTGTTGCTTTAAAAACTCGAAAGTCTTGACCAAAGCATCTAAATCATGTCCATCCACCGGGCCATAATAAGTCATCCCGAGTTCTTCAAAAATAATACTAGGGAAAACTAGACCCTTTAAGGACTCTTCCGCTTTACGTGCAATACTCAAGGCTGCTTTACCACCTAATTTTTCTAAGAATTTTGCCGCTTTCTCATGCAGGTGCGCATAACTATCATTGGTAACAATCTTGTTAAAGTAATGAGCTATGGCTCCGACGTTTTTATCGATCGACCATTCGTTGTCATTTAAAATGACGATTAATTTCTTAGTCGAATGTGCGATGTTGTTTAGAGCCTCAAACGTCACGCCGCAAGTGAAGGCAGCATCCCCCGCCAGAACCACAACGTGTTCATCCGACTTCCGCATATCCCGACCTACCGCCATGCCTAGCCCTGCTGACAGTGCCGTGCCTGCATGACCCGCTCCGTAGCAATCATGCGGACTTTCCGTACGCAGCATGAATCCATTTAAGCCGCCAGCGGTGCGGATCGTATCAAACTGTTTACGACGACCTGTGAGAAGCTTATGAACATAGGCTTGGTGGCTCACATCAAAAATAAAATTGTCTTTAGGCGTTTCGAACACCTTGTGCATAGCGAGCGTCAGCTCAACAACCCCTAAATTTGGACCCAAGTGTCCACCATTTTTGCTAGTGACTTGGATCAATTCCTCACGAATGTCTTGCGCTAACTGCTCCAATTCGGCTGAGGTTAATTTTTTAACATCTGCGGGTCCATCAATACGATCTAAAATACGTGCCATAGTTTTCCTGTTTTTCTAAAAGAGGCTAATCTCTTCTGAATCACTTTTTCCTTCATCATTTACCGCTTCAACCGAAGCAGTTTTGTCTAATTCTGAGCGAGTGATAATCCCCGACTTATCTCGAGTTAACAACTCTATTTTTGCTTCAGCGGCCTTAAGCTTATCCTCACAATGGGTCAGGAGCTTCATGCCCTCCTCGTAACGTTCGATAATCTGATCTAAAGGTAAATCGGCAGATTCCATCTGCTCGACGATCTCTTGCAAACGAGATACCGAATTTTCAAAGTTAAGTTGTTCTTTAGCCGCTTTGGCCATAGTTTGATGGAAGTCGTTTCTGGGCTATCCGTCGAGAATAATTTTAAATTAGAATCCTAAATGCTGATGACTGCACAAGATTTACTCCCCAAAGTTTTAGAAAAATCAGGCTTACTTAAAGCTAAAAGACATCTCTTTCTCTGCCTAGGGCCTGACTGTTGTAGTCCTGAATTAGGTCAAGCCAGCTGGGATTTTTTAAAAGAACAAGTTAAAAACCATGACCTCCTTGTCATGCGCACCCGTGCAGCCTGTTTCAGGATTTGTTCCCAAGGGCCCATCCTCGTGGTCTATCCTGAGGGCATCTGGTATGGCCGAGTCACCCCAGAACGCCTCAAACGTATCATCGAGGAGCATATCATTCATGGTCAACCAGTGTCCGAGTGGATCATATCCGAAAATTCCTTGGGTTAAGAAAACTTTAGCTGTCAACTCGCCTATCGTTGGTTAACGCAAAAAAAGGGCGCAAATAAATGCGCCCTTTTATAAAATTCTGATTCTCGGCCATTGCCGAGAACTGCTTCCACTTATTTATTTGGTCGTAATGATTAACTTTGTTTCTACATCCGTCACGTCTGTAGGGTCAAATAATTTAGGGATTTTATTAGTGGTGTTGTTAATTTTAAGCCATGAGGCGGAATTGCCTACTGAATAAACGACCATACCTTTTTTCTTCCAAAGGTTATTTACCCCAAGAGTCATTTCGGATCCAAAGAGAGAGGCATCTCCAGTCACAGCTCCCTTGGTGATCAGAAGCGGTAAAGAACCTGCATCCGTTGTCGTTAATTTTGTTACGTAATCCCAGGCGATGTTGCCCGGTAAAAGGTTGGCTTGGCTCAGTGAGCCTGTGTAAACCGTAGTTCCCCCTGCCTGAGAAACGAGAATTTTAGGTTCCGTTAATTCTTTGTTTTTTAGAATGGAGTTAAAAAGGGTTACTGTTTCCTGCGCATCTCTACGTTCCTCAATGGGATCAGAGAGATGCCCAGGGAAACTTCCCGAGTCATCGTTGGCGATCGTAAAGAATATTAATCCTACTTGCCTCACATTGGCCACATCACCAGCTTGTTTAGCCTTGTCTAGAGCACCGTTAATAGCCGGAACTGCGAGGCCAGCCAAAAGACCTATAATAGTAATAACAACTAAAAGTTCAATAAGGGTAAAACCGCGCTTTTTTAGGAAATATTTCATAGAGTTAATATAAAATTAGTTAATGTTACCTTTTTGTCAACGCTCAAAGTTTTATTAACACGTAAAATTATAGCTTAGCGCACTTTTTTCGTTTACGATTCCACTTCGCATCAGTACATCTTTCTAGTAACTTCCTCATTGTGAAATTAACTGAGTTCCAATATACGCTACCAGAAAACCGCATTGCCACCCACCCCGTTACCCCAAGGGACCACTCCAAACTCATGGTTATTCATAGGGATTCAGGCCTCATCGAACACCGCCACGTTTACGACCTACCTCTTTATATTAACTCTGACGATCTTCTCCTTCTCAATAATACTAAAGTCATCCCTGCCCGACTCTTAGCAAACGAAGGCAGCACCGAGATCCTGCTTCTTGAAGAAACGTCTCCCCGTAATTGGGTAGCTATCGGTAAGCCATCCAAACGTCTGAAGCCCGGCACCATCCTAGAACTCACTAGACCCTCTCATAACCTTCCTGATCCCAGCGACGAGACAAACCCGGCACCCCCAGCAAAAGTTGAGATCCTCAAATCTCTCGAAGATGGCACCCGCATCGTTCGCCTCTTAGGGGACTTTCGTTTAGAAGACTACGGACAACTTCCCTTACCTCCCTACATTCAGAAAGCACGTAGCCTTGTCCACGAACCCATTTACACCGCTCAAGACGATGAACTCTACCAAACAGTTTATGCTAAGACCTCTGGCTCCGTCGCCGCTCCCACCGCAGGGCTGCATTTTACCCCAGAGCTATTAGCTAAATTTCAACATGACTTCATCACCCTCCAAGTTGGGCTGGGCACCTTCCGCCCCGTCAAGGTCGAGGAAATCGAAGACCATCCCATGCATACAGAAATCTATGACGTTCCCCTTGGCCTAGCCGAGCGTGCTGCTCAAGCCAAGCGCGTCATCGCCGTAGGCACCACCACAGCCCGGGTTTTAGAATCAAACCCCAAACTTAAGCCTGGTCCTGGCAAAACCTCCATTTTTATCCATCCGCCCTACCGTTTGAAACGCACGGATGCTCTTATGACAAATTTTCACCTGCCAGGTTCTACCCTAATCATGCTCGTAGCCGCCATGACGGGAGTCAGCTTACAACGAAAAGCCTACCAAGCAGCCTTAGATAACGACTACCGCTTTTTCAGTTACGGGGACGCTATGCTGATCCTTTAGAGCTTCACTCACCTTTATGTTGCACCTTTCTACCTAATGAGCGTGAAAAGTCTTGCAATCAAACCGTAACTTATTAGGTTTATAACGTAAATATTTAGCAAGACATCTTCTTACAAACGGCTTATGAAAGGCAAATTTCTAAAAAAGGTAGCAAAGAACCCCAAGCTATTGATTCTCACCGAGATCAAGCGCAGTCAGGGTCTTTCTGTTTCAGAACTTTGTGATCGTGTAGGTTTATCCTATATGGGAGTCAAACAGCACTGTATAGCTCTGGAACGTGAAGGATATTTAGACACGTGGCGCCGCCCAAAAGGCATGGGCAGACCAGAAAAGGCTTATCGCCTGACGGAAATAGCTCAAGAATTTTTCCCTACGGAATCCAGTAACTTTACCGCAGAAATTCTGAAATCTATTCAAGAAGTTTATGGTCCGACTGCTGCAGATAAGATTCTCTATAACATTTATAAAAACGAAACCCTTAAAATTTCCGAAAAAAACAAAGGTGCTACCCTAGAAGAAAAACTAGTGCTCTTAGCCACTCTTCGCGAAGAACGCGGTTACATGAGTGAGTATCTCTTTAATCGAGAATCAGGCCAACACCAGATTATTGAATTCAACTCCCCTATTCTATCCTCCATCAATCTGTTTCCTGTTATCAGGGACCTAGAACGTCAAATGTTCGAGCAGATTCTCGGGGCAAAAGTAGAGCGTAGTGAAGAGAAAATTTCTGGACTCTACAAGTGTACTTTTAGTGTTAGTTCCGTAGCTAATTTTTAATTCTCCCCTAAGTAAGTTCTTAAGTCCTTTCGTTCTGGGCACCTTCTCTTACGATACCACTCGAGCTTACAGATTTTTTACTAGGGGCGAGGCGGGAAAAACCGTCATACAACAGTGATCTTCCATTTACTAAGCATTAGCTAACTATCTTAGGATGAGGGTTTTATAATCTTTAATTTGAACAGAGTTTAAAAAGCTCCTTCATTTCTGTGCGCAAAAAAACCGCACCTTATGACTAAGATACGGTTTTTTGATTATTAATAGACGGATCAGGCTAGGCCGAGTTTTTGCTCTAAACTGGCCTTTGATGTCATTCCTACAATTTGCTCTTTTACTTTGCCATCTTGAAAAATGATCATAGTTGGTATAGCACTTATTTTAAATGTGGCTGAAAGTTCAGCGCATTTATCCACATCGACTTTACCTATGAGCAACTTACCTACGTTAGCCTCAGCGATTTGATCTAATAATGGAGCAATAGCCTTACAAGGCCCACACCACTCCGCCCAAAAATCAACAAGGAAGATTCCTTTGCTGTTGAGCACTTTTTCCGTAAAATTAGATTCCGACAATTCAATTACATGTTCACTAGCCATGGATTGAAAAATAGCGGGCTCACTTAAAAAAGCAACTCTTCCTATACAAAAAAGAAATGGGCACGCAACTAATGCCCTGTATGCAACATTCCGACTTCTCTAGATAACATTAAGTGAGCTAAGCACTTGAATTGCCGCGCTGATCAGGGCTGCCGCCGCAACCGCTATCGGAAGTCCTGCTCCGCCCTCGGCTTGTCCAGAAGCTGTATATGTCATATTATTAGAATTAGAGGTCTTGCAAAAAAAAGCAACTGTTCCTGCACAACAAAGAATTGGAAGCGCAGCTAAGTGCTGCATGAAAAATTCTCATCTCTTTAGATAACATTGAGTAAGCTTAGTACTTGAACTGCCACACTAATCAGAGCTGCGACCGCCGCAGCAATGGGAAGCCCAGCTCCACCTTCAGCTTGACTGGGCGCGGTGTAAGTAAACGCGGGTGAAGGTGTGGAGACGGGTACAGAATTTGTTGTTGTCGTTTTAACTGGTGTGGAACCAAGCGGTTGTTTATTGGCAATCTGCCCAACTCCCTTGCTCAATCCAGCTGTGGGTGGCTTAGGTGTACCAATTGGTGCGGCAACTGGGAACGGCGCCTTGGGTGCAGCACCAGCAGAAATAGGGGTGGGTGTAGAAGCAAGAGCGGGTGTCGGCTTGACCATGGGGGACGGAATGCCGATAACACTGGTTTTAGGACTGACAAAGGCAGGTGCTTGTTTTGCTGGTCCAGGAGGAGCATAGGTTCCAACTTGTGGTTTCGGCGGCACTGTGGGGGAGACTGATTCCGTCGGGGGTGTGGGAGCCGCTGGTGGTTTAGGTGCTGCTGGCATAGCTAATGCCGCAGGTATAGCAGGCTTAGCAAAAGGCAATGCTGGAGCCTTACCTGTTAGGTTTGCCGTAGAAGGAGAAGCTGCAGGCATGGCCGTGTTCGGAGCGGCCGGGGGGAGAAAAGCTTTAGGTGCTGATGGAGGTGCGATGGGCACAGTAGGCATACTCGGTTTCGACATGGGAGACGCAACCATTGCCACGACAGGTTTAATAGCTGCTTGGGGTGCTGAAGGGGCGAGTGGTGGAGCCTTGGGTGCTAAGGGTGCCGTTGCGGCAATAGGTTTAGCCGCAGTCGATGGCATGGTTTGGGGGGCAACCACCTTGGGTTGCAGAATGGCTACAGGTTTAGGAATAGCAGCAGTGGGTGTGTCGAAGCCCTGCCCTTTGAATTCTGATGCTGCAAAATCAATCGGCCTAGTGACCGATACCATCATTTTATTCGCAGCTGAGGTAGGAGCCACCAAGCTAGGTGGGGGGGAAAGAGGATTCTGCGGTATAGCTCCCATGGGCTGACCACCGCTTGGCCTCGGAGGAAGGCTAATCCTCATGGTTTCTTTTTTAAGCTTCTTTTGAGTCGTCTTCAGGTCTGAGCCTTCTTGTGCATGAATATTTATTGTCTCCCTAGGCATTACCATGCCCGCTGGCATGATCGGCTTTTGTGCAATCCCAGAAGGTGGCGGCATGGGTAGTTTTGCGCCAGAAGGAGCATTCGGGTTAGGAGGGAATGGAGGAGTAGCCATAAATTAAAAATAAATCCTTCAATGAACATGAGTCAATCACTTTTTAAACATAAAGTGATAAAAAGAAGCTTATGATCTTGGAAAACCTTTCTGTTACAAATATTAATATAGCGTTAACTAGCATCAAACTACAAGCATTAAGATGATTAGTTTTGGGATATTATAAGCTGCGCTTCCAAAAGGCTTCAAAGGCATGATCCCAATTGCGCTCTTTTTGGATCATGTCAGCATTGGCCTTACGTATTTCGATAGGCGTAGGCTGGCTTAAGTAAGATTGCACCGCGGAGAGCCAAGGCTCCATTTGATTAGCAGCTAAGATTAATCCATGAGTCGGCTTAAGGATAAGTTCCTTCGGACCCCCAACGTCAGACACGAAAACTGGTAAGGCCGAACTCAAAGCCTCAATCACCACATTTCCGAAGGTATCCGTCGTGCTTGGAAACATGAAAAGCTCTGCTGAGGCATAGGCTACACCTAACTCTGCACCCCTGAGCACACCAGTGAAGATGGCATCAGGAACCATCTTTTTCATTTCCGCCTCAAAAGGTCCCTCACCCACGATCGCTAAATCTACGGCCGTTCCCCGTTTCCGAAGTTCTAAAAATAACTCCGCTAAAAACCTAAGTTCTTTTTCTTTGGAAATTCGTCCCACATACAACATAACAGGATGTTTTGCTCCACGCTTACGCCAAAAATCAGTTTCACGATGACTGTAATGAAAAAGTTCTGTATCTAAACCTCTAGGTAGTATTTCCAATTTTTCTGGGGCGATGCCTCTTTCAATCCAGCACTGCCGGTAAAATTCGGAATTTACATAAACGATGTCCATCTGTGAATAGAACCAATACATGAACTTCCACATGAGCGTTTCCATTAATTGATCTTCCGTTAGAATACGCACGTATTGCGGGAAATCTGTGTGATAAATACCGCACGTTTTTAAGCCGAGCAATCTAGCAGCAGCTACGGCGGTCAATCCCACAGGTCCAGGAGTGCTGATAACGCATTCCGTAAACTTTTCACGCTCAATGTAGTCAATCATCTCCAAGAGCGGGGGAAATGTCAGCTTTTGTAGCTCATACTCAGGTAACTCAAACTCACCGACTGGCTCAAAATTTTTAATAGGGATATCATCAATTTTAAGTTCGTTCCTTGAGACAATAATTCTCATATCATAACCAAGACGGGAGGCCGATTTCGTCATCGTCGAAATCGTGCGTGCCACTCCGTTTATATCGTCTAAAGTATCTGTGAACCAAGCCCGCTTAGTGTTTTGTAACGATTTGGGTACTTCACCTAAAAAACGCTTAGCCGCAGGCAGCAACACCTCTCGTTTTGTGTGCATGCCGTAATAGGAAAAAAAGTAAGGGCAAACACTTGCTACAATCGGTAACATTCCAACACTCGGCTGTAGGCAATCAAGGAACTCTCCCTTATTAACACGTTCCATTACTTGCAAAAAGAGACGATAGAAAAGATCATTGCCGATTTTGGAAGCCATGCGGAAGGTTCTCCGCTCAGGCGTTGTTTCGATGCGGATGATCGCATCTAATTCTTTTTTAACCTGTGGATTTAAAAAATATTTTACCACCTCGCGATTAAAGGAGGGATCATTAGGCTTGAAAAAATCTATCGCCTTTCCCGAACGAATAGCTTCTCCGACATGCCCTATCCATTCACCGAAAGAAAGATTCGTGGGGTTTTTACCCTCAAGAAAACGTTGCGCAACTTTACCGAGTAAATCCATGCCCTTCGGAGCCGTTTTACCTAATCTATCCTTTGCGTAATTAAAGATAACACGATAGATGCTGGTGCCCACACGATGAACATCACCCGGTCGCCCCACGGCTCTCCCCTGTCCTGATTCGACCGCGGCCAGAAACTCGTTCAGTGAAGAAGCGTGGTCGACCTCCGTCCAAGCTTGCCCAAAATAAAGCCCGCCATAATCCTCAGATCCACCGAAGAAGCTCTTCTTCCAAGGCTCCGCATAAGTTGATGCGAAGCCATGAGTGTTCGCCAACTCATCCATCACAGCTGGAGTTAAGGCCTTCAAACAAAGTTCCGTAATCTGACCCGATAAAGGATCACGCGTGCCATTAAGCGTTTCAAAAACTCTAAATAAAAGAATCAATTTTTCAACGTGCGCTAAAGTTAACCGATCATTCACATTATACAGTAAATGCGCCACACCATGAACAATCCCTTGCTCACGCAACCAAGCTGTCAATTCATAAATATTAGCCCGCAGTTGTTGAATTTCTTCGTGTTGTTTTTCCGTGATATTCCATACAAGGAGTTGGATTTTACACGGGTCGTTCGGAAAATAAGTCGTAACTTTTTCGCTGATAAATGCTCCAGGACGATCTGCAATCCGTAAGCAACCCTCAATCCGATTCAGATCCGTCATCGTGACATACTGAAAGCTGGCCGCCTTAAGCTTCTCGTAAAGTTCTTCTGGCTGCGTGTAACTTTCTGGAACTCCCAGTTTCCTTAAAATCCATTCAGATGGCCTATCAGAAAAACAGGAATGAACTTGCAGGTCACATTTTGGCATAGTCACGATAGGTTATGGGTTGAAACCCATCCGCCAAGGCCATTTGCAAAATTTCTTTGATTTGTTGTTTTAATAAAGGCCAAGCGAAGTCATGGGGATGCAAGCTTAATCTCACCATATCCGTGCGCCGTAGGCTAGAAAAGAGAAAGGGATTCCAATAGGATGAAACACTTCTTCTCCAGCTCGACCTCGTGCTATAGCAAAGGCTCTGACTTTTTTTACGGTTGTTTTTTTGAATTTGTGTAAATTCAGAAAGACGTGTGGTGTATTCGATTCCCATCCGCTTGAGTAACTTATCCTGCACGCTAGGCATCAACCAACCTGGGGCAATAAATCCATGCAAGCCCCAATCCTGCTGCGCCCACAATTTACTACCTAATTCGATGCGATGCATGAATTCCCCATCGCTCAAATCTAGAAACTCCGCTTCATTCGCCGTGTAAAGTTGAGTTAGAAAAAACGAACCACCTTTATTCCCACGCCGATCATGGTAGTGGCCGTGCAGCACAAGATCATCACCCGCCGCGTGGCGCTGATTTAAATAAGCTAGGCTAGCGGCGTCGTCACAAGTTCGCTTACCATGGTGATATTGTGGGATAACTAAAATAGAAAAATGATCCACCCCGAGTGCTGATAATTCCTGAATCTGTTCCGCAATCAACTCACGCGAGCCAGGATGAAAGTCATGCAGGGATACAATAAGAGATTTCATACTTCTTCCGATTTTACAGAATTCTTATCCTTCCACAAATCCGTTCCGTAGAGAGATACATTTTTCTCCAAATTCTTAATAACCGTAAAAAGATAGACTGGTTCACTGATAAGCCCTTTATATTTAGTCACCTCAACTGCGTCCCTCACCTCAAACCCGTAGCGCGCAAACATGCGAGGTCCACGACGCTTTTCAAAAACCACCATTTGCCCATAAACGGCGGTCTCGCCTTTGTCTGCCAGAAGCTTTAAAAAAGTCTCAATCATTGCTCGTGTTCCCGAAACATTTTTAAAGCCAGGGCGTAAATTAATATGCATGTGCGCCATGTTGAGCGGCGTTTCCGGCACTTCCCTCCAACCACGCAAAAAAAGCCAATTTACATACTTGCGGGAATGTTCTTGATAACATGTTAGATAACGAAAAATCATCTTAGGTATCCGCGTAAAGGCCTTTCTTATTTCGTACTGCGTTTTGCGCTGCGGATAACGGCAGCCTAATAAATATCCCTGAACTTGCCCCTCCGATTCCAGCACCACAGCTAAGTCAGGCTCGCATTCTAAATAATATTCCGTCAGAAAATTACCAAAAAGCTCGCGATCCCCAAACACTTGATCAATCGCTTTACCCAGAAAACCCGTGTCGCAGCAGATAGCCTGCAATGCCTCACGGTCCTTCGGTTCATAGAGCCGGATGATTACCTCCGCAGCCTTAATTTGTTCGCCCATATCAATCAGCTTGGTAAAGTGCGCCATGAAGTAAACTCTCTCGCTTACGTTCAATCGCAAGGGAATAGAGTCCCCAGATTCGTTCAAACACCTTTGGCCAAGCGTAACGCTCGCAAACTTCCAAACTTGCTTGTGATCCCATTTTTTTTAAATCCAAATCCAGAAAATGTAGGATAGCTTTACCTAAAATTTCGGGATTATTTTTCCTAGCCCAATGTTCTAACCCAGAAAAAATATTCGCATCCATGTAACTTCCACGAATCCCTAAAACAGGACAAGCGCAGGCCTGACTCTCCAATGCCACGAGTCCAAATGTCTCGCACACTCCTGGATGAACAAATAAATCCGCCGCACGATAGTAGTCCGCCAATAAAAAGGGATCACTGCAATAAGGTATCCAATGTAAGCGTGAATTACTTTCTTGGTAACGTAATAAGGTCGGTCGCTGGGCCCCGTCTCCGATAATGAGAACTTCGATATCTCTAGGCCCATGCTTGTAAAGCCACTGGATCGATTCTAAAAGGGTGGCTGTATTTTTTTCTCCAGCCAAACGACCCACGTAAAGTAAAAGCCGCGCGTTCTCTGAAATGCCGAGAGAGCGGCGTATTTCTGGGTTGCGTGCTTTAGGGAAATAGACATTTGTGTTCACCCCTAGATGCACAGATGCTGTGTTCCTCACTCCCCAGCCTTCTAACACTTTTGCTAAAAACTCTGACGGAACCAACGTTAAATCCAACCTGTCATAAAGACGGCAAATATAATCCTCCGCGTAAGCCATAACCACATCACGTAACCAAGGGCCACAATATTTTAAAACCGTGCGTAAATAGGCTTCAGGGAAATGAGAGTGATAAAACCCAGCGATAGGAATATGCAATTGCTGCGCTGCGTCCAGCATTGCCCAGCCTAATTGGTAAGGATCGCCCGATTCAATGATGTCAGGCTTTTCGTCGAAAACCATCTGCTTGGCTTGTTGAACGTTGAATAAAATCCGGTAACGTGAGCTGGAATTAATACGAGGAGAAGCAACGGTGCAGGTCGTCAGTCTACCCTCGCAAATCACTTCCGTCTTTGCTCCTGGCACCACGAGAACATGTTCATCTTGGGTAAAATCCCGGATATAATTCCGCTTCTCTGTTAAATAACGGCGCACGCCTCCGCCAACTTCTGAATAAAACTGTGTCGCATCGCAAATTTTCATTATTTATCTTAACTGCACAAAAAGCTAACCTAACGGGGCAGCTTCCTCACTGACAAGCGAAACATATTGCCATCTCAAGCTAAGAGTCCAATATTTTTCTCATGAAAAGAAGTGACTTTCTTAAACTACTCTCAGCTGGTGCTCTGGGCTATCAATTTTCTAGCGTAAATGGCCTGTGCGACTTAAATCCTACGACGGGTGAATTCCAACTGAACGCCCACTTCGTTCACCGTGGCCCAGGTCTAGGACGGCGCATTGCCATGACTTTTGATGACGGCCCCTCACCTAGAGTAACTGAAGTTGTCTTAAAAGAGCTAGCTAAACGCAACATCACCGCCACCTTCTTTATGATCGGCAATAAAGTCGAACGCTACGCTTCCCTAGCAAAAGAAGTGGCCTCCGCTGGCCATGAACTAGGTAACCATAGCTACACCCACCCGCCCCTCAATACTCTCTCCGCTGCCAAAGTAGAGTATGAGCTTGAGAAGACCCAAGAAGCCATACACGCCGCCACAGGAAAAGTGCCTGTCTGGTTTCGTCCCCCCTACGGTGCCTTCCGAAATAACCAAGGCTCCATCCCGCGTGCCAAATCCCTTGGCGTAGCCTACTGGTCTGTGGATCCACGAGATTGGTCTAAGCCAGGTGCATCTGTCATCACCTCGCGAGTCACCAGAATGACGAACCCAGGATCCATCGTGCTCCTTCACGACCTTCACTCGCAAACGGCTGATGCCGTAGGCTCAATCTTAGATAACTTGATGGAATCTTCCTTCAGCTTTAGTCAACTCTCTGGTTTTCTCGGTGATCCCTACGGCCCGTCTAGTAAAACGGCCCTAGCTGCAAAAGCTTAAAGCTTCAAACCACGCCTGCTTGCGCTGCCTTAAAGCTTATTTTTTCCCACGCCGCCTTCAGCCAGAAATCCGCTCCAGATTGTTCCAGGGAATATGTGGGCATCGCGACCAATTAAACTTCCAGGATTTAAAACACTTTGACAGCCTATCTGCGCCCGATCACCCACGATGGCTCCGAACTTCCTCAAGCCCGTATCTACTCGCTCACCTGTGTGGCGCACCACGACGTTTTTTTGGTCTAAACGCAGATTAGATAAAATCACACCTGCCGCCAAATGCGATCGGTATCCTAACACAGAATCACCGACGTAAGAAAAATGCGGTATTTCAGCCTCATTTAAAAGAACACAATTCTTGAACTCGCAGCTATTACCCAAAACGCATCCGTCCCCAACAATGACATTCTCGCGGATGTAGGCCCCGTGCCGAATTTTACAATTTTTACCAATCCACGCTGGACCACAAATATACGCGCCTGGCTCCACCACAGTTCCTTCACCTAAATACACCTGATCACTAATGAAAGGCTTTCCAATAACCTGGCCAAGGATGGCTGGTTTTAGTCTGAACTTTAGATACACTTCGATTTCAGGCAAAACGTCCCAAACCTTTTCCACATTTTCAAAAAGAGCAAGATGTTCCGTTTGCGAGAGGTCAAGAAAATCGGCAGGTTTAAAATGCATAAGCTGATTCTATTTTAGCTAAGTCTAAAGGTGAAGCCTCAAGTTCAACTAAACGCATCATGAAAAGCTTGATGCTCTTTAACTAATTTCAACCCCCTTTTTAATAACATTTTCCCTGGCTCCATGCGGTGCCAGGTCGAAGCGCCCGAAGGATGCGGCAGGGCAATCAAATCAAAGCACTGGCCGAACCGCTCTACCCGGATTAACTGACCCACAACCGCGTCCAGCTTACCACATGGCATGAACTGACTGATGGCTAACTTCCCCACCGCCAAAACTAACTTTGGTCGCAACAGGTGAAATTCCGCCTCCATCCATTGCGAGCAACGCTTGATCTCTGAGTCGTTCGGCACACGGTCGCCACCTGTAGGATTCTTACCAGGATAGCATCGACAAACTGCTGCCATGTAGATTTTCGCTCGGAAACTAGCTTCATCTATTCCGCAATATTCTTGGAACCAATGAAACATGGTCTTACCAGCCGTCCACGCAAAGGGTCTACCTAACAGAGGTTCCTTCACGCCCGGAGCTTGCCCAATTAAAATTATGGAACTTAGAACAGGAGGCCCAGAGACCACGGGCCTGTGCATGAGTGGGCAAGCCTGACATTGATGTAATTCCTGAACATGTCTAGTGAGTTGACTTAATGCAGACATCAACCGTCCTTAAAAATTTTAAGTTGATCTCGTAGTGTCGCAGCTTCTTCATATTTTTCCTGCTTCACAGCTAACTCTAAAGATTCTTCCAAAACTTTACGTCGATCCGCAGAAGTTTGTGACCTTATGAAACTATTCGGAATTTTACCCACATGTTGCGACGAGCGTTGCATGTCTTTAAGTGCTTCAGCTAAGACATCACTAAAAACCTCGTAGCAATGTCCACAACCAACCCGCCCCGTTTTACTTAAATCCTCTTGTGTAAACCCACAATGAGGGCAGACCCTAGTTTGATTGGTTGATTGTTTTTGCCGTTCGGCCTCCGTTTTGATCAATAAATCTGCTAAAGAAAAAGTGGATGTATTCGTGACGCCCATTTCTTTAGCACAGGATTCGCATAGATCCACCTTATGCATTTTCCCCTGAATAATCTGTGTCAAGAAAACCGTCGCTTTTTCAGACTGGCATTTCTCACATTGCATGATTCATGGGTGGGTAGAAAGCAAGGCAGCTCTAACTAGGTATCGGAGTGCCTGAGCTATTAGTTAACTGATGATAGGCTTTCGTAAATTGTTTCGTAACTGGCCCGGGCTTACCTGTGCCTATGCTGCGTCCGTCCATCTCGCGCACAGGCACAACTTCAGCTGCTGTTCCCGTTAGGAAAATTTCATCTGCCACCCAAAGGTCATAACGAGTGAGGTTGACCTCTTCAATCATAAGCCCCATTTCTACAGCTAAATCTATCACCGCACGACGCGTGATTCCACCCAGTGCTCCAGCCGAAACGGGCGGGGTAAAAATACGGTCTTTTTTAACCACGAAAACATTATCTGCCGTGCACTCCGCCACAAAGCCTTCGTTGTTCAACACGATTAACTCATCCGCTCCCGCTAGGTTTCCCTCAATCCGAGCCATGATTTGGTTCAAGTAGTTCAACGATTTAATAGCAGGGCTAAGCGAGGCAGGACTGATCCGTTGCGTGGCCGCTGTCACGACTTTAAGACCCTCTTGATACGCCTTTTCTGGATAGATGGAAATACCTGTAACGATGCAAAACACCGTAGCCTTCGGGCATTTATTTGGATTCAAGCCCAAGTCACCCACCCCACGAGTTACCACGAGACGAATATATCCGTCCTTGATCCCGTTCAAGCGACACGTCTCTACCACCACATCTTTTATTTCCTGTTGAGTTAAAGGAACGGTTAAAAGAATAGCCTTAGCCGAGTCGTAGAGTCGATCCACGTGCTCATCAAGTCGGAATACACGCCCGTTGTAAGCACGTATGCCCTCAAAAATTCCATCCCCATATAAAAGCCCGTGGTCAAACACGGAGATCTTAGCGTCTTCCTTAGCACAATACTGTCCGTCTAAATAAATTTTCATGTTGCTGATAGAGTCAATTCCCCTGCACTTAAATGATACCTTATGGCAAGCCGTTTTGCAACGGCATCATCATGAGTAACTAGAATCAAAACCTTCTTCGATTGCGCTGTTAAATCAAGCAGTAAATCTAAAATTTCCGCTCCATTAACCAAATCAAGGTTCCCCGTAGGCTCATCAGCCAAGATTATTTTCGGGTCATTAATCAAAGCTCGCGCAATCGCTACCCGCTGCTGTTCCCCGCCTGAAAGCTCCCGCGGAAGGTGGTCGAGTCGATCAGAAAGTCCTACCCGCTCTAATAGTTCCCTCGCCCTCTTCTGGTGATTCTGCCTTCCTAACCAGCTAGGAAATAAAACATTCTCTAAAACATTCAATTCGGGCATGAGATGATAAGATTGGAAAATAAAACCCACATTCTTATTACGCCACGTAGCCGATTCAGCTCTGCTCATCGAGCTAAGCGACTGATCCTCCCAATAAATCGTCCCAGCACTAGGCCGATCTAGTCCGCCTAACAAATTAAGTAACGTCGTCTTACCGCTGCCAGAAGCTCCTTGTATGGCCATAGGTTGAGTACAAGACATTTCTAGAGAGACACCCTTTAATACAGGTAACTCTCGTCTGCCGCTGGAAAATGTTTTTCCCACGTGCTCTAATCGATAACTCACAAAAATCTCATTTCTTAATTCGGTAATGGTTTTGCTCACTCACCATGCAGGACTTTAACTGGGTCAACTCGCATCGCCGCAAATGCTGGCAACAATGCCGCCAAGGTGCTCAAAACTACACCAGAACACGCAATAATGAAAACAGTCGTAGGATCTATCACAGCGGGAATACTCGAAAAGCTATAAATCTCCGCTGGAAATACTTCCACATGGAAAGTCTTCGATAAAAAAAGACTAAAGTCGTTCCGATACGCCAGCATGACTAAGCCACCTATCGTTCCTAAAACCGCTCCCAAAATTCCGACCACAAAACCATAAATAGTAAAGATACTCATGATCTGCCAATCCTGTGCCCCTAACGCCTTCATTAAACCAATCTCTTTAGCCTTCTGCACTGTCACAGTAATTAATGTGCTACTCAAACCAAAAGCGGCCACGATCATGACAAAGAAGAGGATAAAGGACATGACACGTCTCTCCGTTGCGATTGCGGCAAAGAGTCGCTTATTTTGATCCATCCACGTCTGCGCCCGCACGGGGGCCACCAGCCGTTTATTTAACCGGTTCTTCACGCTCTCCGCTAAATTAGGATTCACTAAACGCACAGAAATCCCATGCACCCCACCTTGCATATCATAAAGTCTCTGCACCTCCCCAATTTCCAGAATCAAAAAATTGAAATCATACTCAAAAAATCCCGTAGAAAAAATGCCCACTATCGTATATTCCGAAGGAAGATAGAAACTCTGATCCGTCTTCTCCCCTGGTTTCGGCGGAATCAAGTTTTTAATGTTACGCGGAGACTGGATCGTTACCTTATCTCCTACCCACGCATCATGCCGCCTAGCCCACTCATCTCCCACTAAAATTGTCTCTGGTCCCTTTAGCCACTCACCTACAACTAAAG
>JAWXBW010000013.1:0-73129 GCA_034440395.1 Blastochloris sp.
GCGGGAGCGCAGTTGCTGTTCAGCGACGCCATCTCCGCTTTGCTGGGTTACAGTGCCGAGGCCAACAGCGATTATGAAATTCACTCGATCAACGGGTCGGTGAATTTTAGATTTTAAGCGATCAGGCGCCCCGGAGCGCTGGTGAGCGCCTCAGGTCAGGTATGATCTGGGGGCATAGGTAACGGTATGAACTGGGAACATAGGTAACACTAAAATGGCAAACTATGCCATGGAAAGAAGTGTTACCTATGTCCCCGGTCCATACCAAGAGAGCTTAAGAGTTCGCACTAAGACTTTATAGTGAATGGGGTCAGTCTACTACATTGCACAGATTAATCGATTCAGCTCTTGAAAATTGAGTAAGTAACCGACCAGCAATTACCGCAAGAAAGCGGTTAAACTCGCTCCTCAAGACGCTAAGGCGAAAAGAAGACACAGGTCAGCAATCTAGGATTACCAGATTTTGATCAAACAGTTGCGGGCCTCTAGGCGTTTCACTAGGGCGGGCACAGCCGGAAGTAGCCATGGTAGTAAGGCTCGGTTGTAAGCATTGCCGATGCGAAGCCAGACGATAGAGGATCCTCTAGACTGGCGGCGGAACCTCTCCACAAAGTCATCATCCTTGGTAACTATGGCTCTGTTAAGTAGCAGGGAATAATCCCAGATGGCTGGGTCATTCGCATGACGCAAGCCCACTTCTTCCAAATGGGCGGAGGGATAGCCCATTTCCGTTAGGGTCCGAGCCAAATGAGGAGGTAGTTGGGCGTCAATAAGGAGGCGAGCCAGATTCAAGCGACTTTCAAAATGGAATGATCCATCTCAGCGGCTGCAAATTCCAAGCAGGCTCGTACGTCTTGGGTCTCAAGATAAGGAAAGTCTTCAAGGATTTCCGCCTCGGTAGGCTCCACCAGCCAGCATTTCGAGGACGTCCTTAACGCGGATGCGCATGCTGCGGATACAAGTGCGCCCCCCCGCATTGCTCTGGGTCAAGGGTGATGCGATCTAAATAACTCATGGATTTACTTTAACTGTCCAGGTTCTAGTTTTTCCAAAAGTTAAGCCCATCTTTCCATTTTCCTATTTAGGTTAGAGGATTGAGATTTAGGTTTGTGCGGATGGGGCGGAGGATTTGTTCACTTAAACGATCGAGTTGCGTAGCGTCGGCATATTCTAGGAGGAGACGCAGTTTATTTTCTGTCCCCGAGTAACGTAAGAGCAGGCGACCGCGCGTGCCCATTTCGTTCTCCACGTCTTGGATACTTTCTGATAAGCCTGCTATTTGTGCGAAGGGTTTCTTTTCTCGAACTTGAAGGTTGGTCAGTTTCTGAGGATATTTTTGCATGACACGTCGTAGCTCACGCAACGGTTTTTTTTCTGCAACCATGACCTGAAGAACTTGTAAGGCACTGAGTAATCCATCTCCCGTAGGTAAAATATGGAGAAAGAGCATGTGCCCGGATTGCTCACCCCCGATCTGGTAACCGCCTTGTTGCATAGCTTCTAAGACATAGCGATCGCCCACATTACTGCGTATCACGCTTCCATCCTTTACATGAAAGGCTTCGTCTAAGCCGAGGTTGCTCATAAGGGTGGCGACGATGGTATTTTTAGGAAGTTTGCCTTGAGAGGCGGCATGTAGGCCGACAATAGCGAGAAGTTCATCTCCGTCTAACGGTTCGGCATCTTCATCTAAGAGGACGACACGATCGGCGTCTCCATCATGACAAAGTCCAATGCCGCCAAGATTTTCCCGCATGAGAAGTTGCAAGGCTTTGGGATGTAGGCTGCCACAAGCGGCGTTAATGTTTGTTCCATCGGGTTCAGCTGCCATGAGGTGAACATTGGCACCGAGGCGGTTTAAAATTTTAGGTGTGCTTTGCCAAGCGGCTCCATGGGCGGCATCGACAAAAATAGGAAGTCCTTGTAACGAAAATGATGTGGGTAAGCTTTTAATAAGCGTCGCAGCGTAAATCTCAAAGGCTGCCGAGCTATGGTCAAAATTCGTGGCGGGGGTGAAGGAAAAAGAGGCATGATGGGGTTGTGCTTCAATTCGTTCCTCTAGTTGAGCTTCATCTACATCGGATAACTTAAACCCTTCAGGTCCGAAAAATTTAATGCCGTTGTCGGAATACTCATTATGAGAAGCACTGATCATGATGCCTGCCGCTGCTTGTTGATGAACAGTAAGTAAAGAAATGGCTGCGGTGGGGAGGACGCCGATTTTTTCGACTTTTGCGCCACCGTCTTCTAAGCCCTGACATAAGGCGTTTTCTAGAATCTGGCCTGATTCGCGGGTGTCGCGACCGATAATGAAAAGAGGGGAGGTCAGGGTTGTTCCAAAGTGTTCTGCGGCGGCCTTGCCGCAACGATAAATAAATTCTGGGGTCATGGGGGCTGCTCCAAAAGCTCCGCGAATGCCGTCTGTGCCAAACAATTTTCGTTTCTGCTCACTCATTGATGCTGAGTATGCTTATCCAGCCAGCTTCATTCGTCGAGGTAAGATTTTGAAGGTAACAGTGTATATGAGATCAACGCGGGTTGCTTCACAAGGCGGCCCACATACGAATCAATTGAGCGTGGGCGGCCACATCATGCACGCGCCAGATTTGAGGAGAGGGGTTCGATAATAATTTAGCATAAGCAGTTAGACCGCCCACGAGCCGATCTTGAGCGGAGGTATTGAGCAGCTTTGAGATGAAAGATTTTCTGGATAATCCCCAAAGAAGTGGACGTTCTAAGGGTCTCATTTTTTCCGCCTGCCTGATGAGTTCGATGTTGTGTTCAAGAGTTTTTCCGAAACCGATTCCGACATCGAAAGCGAGCCGTTCTTGCGCTATGCCCGCGGAGAGTAGGGCGGATTTTCGTTCGCTTAAGAAGCTTAGAACGTCAGCCACGACATCAGAGTAGGTGGGATTTTTCTGCATATCTTGGGGACGGCCTTGGGTGTGCATGCAGATGTAGCCGACTTGATTTTTTTGTAGGACTTCTAACATGCCGTCGCCCCAGAGCGCAGCACCAACATCGTTAATGATGGAGGCTCCAGCATGAACAGCTTGGTCAGCCACCATTGTTTTGTAGGTGTCGATGGAAATTGGGATGTTGGGGTGTTGCTTAACAAGGGCTTGAATCACGGGCACGGTGCGAGCCAGCTCTTCTTCTGTCGTGACGGCGGTGGCTCCTGGTCTGGTGGACTCTCCGCCTACGTCAATGATGTCTGCGCCCTCATGGATCATGATGGCGGCTTGTTCTAAAGCTTGGTCCGGGTGAAGATATTTTCCGCCATCAGAAAAAGAGTCGGGCGTGACATTCAGAATGCCCATAATTAAGGGCTTAGGACCAAGCTGAAAGACCGTTTGACGACACTTCCAAAGCATAGAGTGAACGAACCTTCTAAATTAGCCCGCTAGCCTAGAAGCGCTTAGGCTCCAGCGGGTGCGCCTTCTAGTTCTGGTAGTATTCCACCGTCATCTTTTTTCTTCTTTGGCTTAGTGAGGCCGTCCAGTTTCTCCTCAGGTAAAGGTGCAGTGGGCGGGCTAATGTTTTTTGGAGGAGGATTACTCATACGACCTGTGCGGACGATGTCTTCGACTTGTTTGCCATCGAGGGTTTCAAACTCAATTAAACCAAGGGCGATGAGTTCTACCTTGTCACGATGTTCAGAAATTAAGCGGCGCGCTTTTTCGTGGGCTTGGCTAACGAGTCCACGGACTTCGCTGTCAA
Organism: Blastochloris sp.; assembly: GCA_034440395.1. Classification (GTDB taxonomy): domain Bacteria; phylum Verrucomicrobiota; class Verrucomicrobiia; order Methylacidiphilales; family JAAUTS01; genus JAAUTS01. The sequence goes on from JAWXBW010000013.1 coordinate 3,721, forward strand.
TTTCTTGGGCCGTAGCTTCACTGTAGGAGCGGGACTTGGAGATTTCACGACCGAGAAAAACGTAGTCGTCGCTTTCGCCGTAGTTAACCATGCCGAGTTTTTCGCTCATGCCCCATTCGCAAACCATCTTACGTGCGATGGTGGTGGCTTGGCGGATGTCCATGGAGGCACCGCTGCAAACGTCACCGAGGAAAACTTCTTCTGCCACGCGACCACCCATAATCATGCACATCATGTCTAACATCTTTTTACGGTAGTAGCTGAAGACATCTTTTTCTGGTAAAGACATGGTCACGCCTAGGGCGGGTCCACGGGGAATGATGGTGACTTTGTGAAGAGGATCGGTGTGTTCGAGTAAGATACTGAGGATGGCATGACCTGCCTCGTGGTAGGCAGTGTTCTTTTTTTCTTCTTCGCTCATGGCCATGCTACGGCGTTCGCGACCCCAACGCACCTTATCACGCGCTTCTTCGAGGTCAGACATCTCGATGGACTCAGCACCACGGCGGGCGGCGAGAAGAGCGGCCTCATTAATCAAGTTGGCCAATTCGGCTCCGGAAAAACCAGGAGTTCCGCGGGCAATCACGCCCCATTCGACCTTATCACTCAAGGTAACCTTTTTGGCATGAACTTGGAGGATTTGTTCACGGCCTTTGACATCAGGAAGATTGATGATGACTTCACGATCAAAGCGGCCTGGGCGCAGTAGGGCAGGATCGAGAACGTCTTTACGATTGGTTGCGGCGATGATGATGACGCCCTCTTGGGTGTCGATCCCGTCCATCTCGACCAGCATGGCATTTAAAGTCTGTTCACGTTCGTCATGTCCACCACCAACGCCGTGGCCACGACTGCGTCCGACGGCGTCGATTTCATCAATAAAGATTAAGCAAGGAGCGGTTTTACGACCTTGTTCAAACATGTCACGGACGCGGGAGGCGCCTACGCCGACAAACATTTCTACGAAGTCAGATCCGCTGATGCCATAGAAAGGAACGTCAGCCTCACCGGCGATGGCTTTGGCCAGCAGTGTTTTACCTGTTCCGGGGGAGCCGACCATGAGCACGCCTTTAGGGATGCGACCGCCGAGGCGCTGGAATTTTTTAGGATCTCTGAGGAATTCGACTATTTCGCTGACTTCCTCTTTGGCTTCGTCCACGCCAGCAACGTCTTTAAACGTGATTTTATTTTTATCTTTATCCATCATTTTAGCCTTACTTTTCCCGAAGCTAAAGGCGGATTTTCCAGCCATTTTCATTTGTTGGCGGAAGAAAAAATACATGAGTAAGAGAATAAGAACGATAGGAAGCAGCATCTGCACAATGGGCCACGTGGGGTTATCGTTATATTTTTGGGCAATGCTGCTAAAATTATTCTTAGCGAGGATTTCGTTTAAATCTTTTTGGAATTCTAGGACGACAGAAACTTTATAGCGTTGGCCTTGTGGCTCGCCAGTGATTGGGGTGGAGATGGAGCCGCTGGGAAAGTCGCCCGTAGTCATGGGTTTAAGTGTTCCTTCAAGATAGGCCATACCTGTGGCGGGTTCTTTAGAAAGGCTGACTGTTGCAACCTGATTTTTTTCTAGGTTGGCTTGAAACTCTTGGAAGGATAGGTCTTTCACCGTCCCCGTTGTTTGCACTTTATGCGCAAAGAAAGCCAAGAGCAGGATGGTCATGGCAATAAGGAAGAGGGTAAGACCTTTCCAGTTTGCGTTAGGTTGGCCAGACCCCTCGTCTTTACGGATGGGGGCTTTAGGTAGTTTTGGGGGCTTGGGAGCTTTAGGCACTTTAGACATGGGAAGTCATATTAACACACGACCCCATGCTTGGCAACCCAGCGTGCAAAGTTATTTCCCTACACGTTGAACAACTGACTACGCTTATTGGCGTAGGATTTTTTCTAATGATTCGTCACGGGGAATACCTAGTTCTAAGGCGCGTTTGTAATGGCGGTTGGCAAGTTCGCGTGCCGGCGGCTTTTGCGTCGCGTAGATAACGGCTAAGTTAAAGTGGGCGTCACCGTATTGGGGATCAATTTCGATCGCTCTGCGACACTCTTGTTCAGCGGCTTCCTGCCAGCCCTTCTGAGAGGCGGCGATACCTAAATAGTTACGTGTTTTAGCGTCATTAGGATCTAGAGCCACGGCGCGGGTCAGGATCTGGATGGCTTCATCAATTTTACCTTGTTGGTAAAGGACGATACCAAGGATGGAATGGGAGAAAGCGTCTTGAGGAGCGAGTTTAACCGCTTTCTTTAGGTAATCTTCAGCTTGCGGGTATTTAGTTTGTTGAAAACGAACTACCGCTAAGTTAGAGAGAGCGTAAAGTGAATCAGGATAGACGTTGAGGATCGTTTGGTAACGGGTGGCAGCGTCGTCGAACTTTTGAGCGGCGAAAAGCTCGTTCGCCTCCCGCGCAACTTCTTTAAATTCTGAAGGAACTTTGGGGCGGCTGGAGATTTCTGCGGCATCGACTGGACTGCTGCTAGTGCCGGCACCAGTGGCTGGAGCGGAAATATTACCGCTGTCATCGACTAGTAAACCAGCGGTGGGCTGGCGCAGAAGGGAGCTTTCTTCTTCTGATAATATAACGAGAGGAGATCCGAGCAGGTTAATCTGGGTCTTAAGTTTTTCAGAATCAATTTTGAGGGCTTGAAGTTCTTCGATAGCCATACGATTGGCGATTTTACGGCGTTCAAATTCGGCTTGTTGACGGCGAATGAGGTCGCGCATCATTTCATTTTCTTTGCGTAAAGGATCGTCTTCAGGTAGTCCAGCGATTTTGATATTGGCGGCATCTAATTGTTTTTGAACCTCTGAGAGTTTAGTCTTAAATTCATCACTGGTCTGGCGCAGGGCTTCATTTTCTTGGCGGGACAGGTTAAGTTGATCTTGGATTTTTTTAAGTTGTTCATCTAAAGCGACGACGGAGGTGTCACCGGAACCCGTTTGTACTTTAGCAATGGCGGATTCAGCAGAGGCGAGTTTTTCTTTAAGGGTATTGTTTTCAGCTAACATGCTGGAAAGTTTTTCATCCGTAGTGCCTTCACGTGCAACACTCAGAGACTTTTCTAACTCATCAACACGTGTGCGAAGTTGGGCAGCATCTGTCGTGGCCTTTTCTAGACGTTCTTGAGTGTCGGCTAGTTGGCTTTCTAAGGTGCGGATGCGAAGTTTGAGTGTGGCGGGGTCTTCGAGGATGTTTTCTGCGGAAGAGGAGGAAGCATCTGTGAGTTCGATCAGGGGTGTTGAGCCTGTAGGTGCGGCACGCTCCATGACTTCAGAGGGAGAGTCAGGGCGAGTGGTAATGGGGATGAGGGGGGATTTATTATCGTCAGAGCTCTCGGTAATTTCAGGGGGAATGGGTGGGATGACTTGCTTCGGATCGGCATCGACACCGTCTTTGAGTAGATCAAGCTTATCTTTGCAGAAGCGGAGACGGTATTTAACGATGGTAGGTTCCCACTCAGGATAATTGGTGTTGAGCTTTTGGAGGCGCTCTTGGGAGACTTCATAACGAGTCTTGGCCGAGGCGTTCTGGCCGGCACTCTCGAGCTTTTCAGCTTCTTGAATGAGGAGATAAATTTGCAAGAACTGCTCTTGTGGTAATGCTGCAGACATAACATTTGCAACAAAAGCTGTACTTAGGAATAGGCTCACTGCCAATAAGATACGGGTCATAGTTGAGGCATTTAACATATTTTTCTGTAAAAAGGCAACCCCTTTCCTTCAATTTATACACAACTTTGTTTTTTTTTTGAAATTACTTCGTGTTTACCGATGTTATTGGAGTAATAAGTAGCCTATTTGTCACCTGTGTTTTGAGTGAATCGGTTGACGCTGCCACGGACATGTGTTAACTATCCATAGCTTTTTTACACAAAAAACTTTTATGGAAGCCTTACTCAACCAACCTGTTTTGGTTCTGAATCGTCTCTGGCAAGCGGTAAGCGTTTGCACGGTGAAGCGAGCTTTTTCGCTATTATATATGGGGCAAGCCCAAGTGGTGGACGCTACCAATGGTCAATTTCAGACTCTTGACTTCACTGCATGGCATGATTTTTCGAAATACCAAGAAGAGGGTAATTTCCTGCGTTCCGTCAATTTCCGTATTCGTGTGCCGCAAATTATCGTGCTCATGGTTTTCGACCGATTACCTAAAAAAGAAGTGAAGCTCACTCGTAACAACATCTACGAACGTGATCACCATACTTGCCAGTATTGTGGAGTTCATTTTGATCGTAAGGATCTCAATATCGACCACGTGGTTCCGCGGGACAAGGGAGGTAAGACCACGTGGGAAAATGTCGTATGCTCCTGCATACCTTGTAATAGCCGTAAAGGGAACCACCTCACCCATGAGATAGGTATGAAACCCATGACCAAGCCGAAACGGCCCAAGTTAAGAACCTTCCTTAATATACAAATCTCCAATGTCCCCCATGATTCATGGAAACATTTCTTGGATGTGGCGTATTGGAATGTAGAGTTAAGCGACTAGATTAAACAGTCCCTCATATAAAAAAGGGGCGGCACTCTCCCTTATTTTATGATTTATTTTGACAACAACGCCACCACGCAGGTAAGTCCCTCCGTCCTAGAAGCTATGATTCCTTTTCTAACGGAACATTACGGCAATCCCTCCAGTGCCTACCGTTTAGGGAAGGTCACGGCCGAGGCCTTAGACCATGCGCGTGAGCAAGTGGCGGCCTTACTGGGCTGCAAGGCTAAAGAGATCGTCTTTACCAGTTGCGGCACGGAATCAAACAATGCCGCACTCGCCTCCGCCTTAAAAACGTCAGGTCATCGCCATATCGTGACCAGCGCAGTCGAGCATTCGGCTATTAAAAATCATGGCGAAGATCTGGAGCTACAAGGTTACGCCGTGACTTACTTGCCCGTGAAGGAAGATGGAACACTCAGCGTGCAAGATGTAGAAAAAGCGTTACGGCCAGACACCGCTATCGTTTCCCTCATGTGGGCTAATAATGAAACAGGCGTGCTCTTTCCCGTAGAGGAAATAGGTCAACTTTGTCGTGAGCGCGGCGTGCTCTTTCATACTGACGCCGTCCAAGCGGTTGGGAAAATACCGATCAATCTAAGTGAGCTCGCCATAGATTTTCTTTCCGTCTCTGGCCATAAGCTCCATGCACCGAAAGGCGTCGGTGTGCTTTACACGCGCCGTGGTGTGGCCTACATCCCTTTTCTCGTCGGAGGTTCTCAGGAAAAAAATCGTCGGGGCGGCACGGAAAATGTAGCCTCCATCGTGGCACTCGGTAAGGCCGCAGAGGAAGCCTTAGCACATATTAAGACCGAAGCCACGCAAGTGAAGCGTCTGCGGGATCGCTTAGAGAAGGGGCTTTTGGAAACCGTCAGCGGCACCATGGTTAATGGGAACCCTATCCTGCGCCTGCCAAACACGACGAACATCGCCTTCGAGTCCGTGGAAGCGGAAGCTCTACTGATTTTACTCGATTACCACGGTATCTGCGCTTCGGCTGGTTCGGCCTGCACCACGGGCTCGCCCACGCCATCGCATGTTTTGCGCGGGATGGGTTTCCCTGTGGAGCGCACATTAGGATCTCTCCGCCTTTCGCTCAGCCGTTTCAATACAGAGGCGGAGATTGATGAAGTCTTAAAAGTGATCCCTAAAATCGTCGAGCGTCTGCGTCGGGAAAATCCCAAAGCACAAGAGCTAAAGAAAAGTTTAGGGTTTTAACCTGGTACGTCTTTCCGAGGCGGAGAGGACGGGATTTATGTAAAGGGATAGAAGATAGAAAATCTAATAGATTTGATGGATATTAGCCGATTTACAAAATTCTTGTAAACTAGGATAACTTCGCAAAGGGTTCTTCATGAATCCGATTAATAATCCTTACGCTCCTGGTGCTGGAACTCCTCCGCCAGAACTGGCTGGGCGTGACGAGCTGCGTGAAACCGTGCATATTGCTTTGGAGCGAGTAAGGGCAGGCAGGCCAGCCAAGAGTATTTTGATGGTAGGATTACGGGGAGTGGGTAAAACGGTTTTTTAGACAATTTGCGCAACCATGCTGCGGCTTCTGGAATGGTAACCATTCGAATTGAAACACCAGAGTACCGGTCCTTACCTGCGATTCTAGCACCACAACTCCGGTTGGCGTTGCTCAGCCTGTCCCGGAACGAACAGGCCAAGGATCTGGCACAGAGGGCTTTGCGTGGTTTGGCAGGCTTCGCAAAGGCCTTGAAGACGAAGTGTCAAGATATCGAAGTAGGGTTTGATTTCGATCCCGAACCTGGTTTAGCCGATAACGGCGATCTGGAGCATGATCTGCAGGCGTTGTTTGAAGTAACTGGCTTGGCCGCAAAACGAGCTGGAACCGCCTTGGTTATGTTTGTGGATGAGCTGCAATATGTCGAAGAAGAACAGCTTGGCTCTCTCATCATCGCCCTGCATCGCACAGCCCAAAGTTCGCTTCCCGTCGTGCTAGTAGGAGCTGGACTTCCTCAGTTGCCAAGGAAAATGGGTCGTGCCAAGTCTTATGCCGAAAGGTTATTTAATTTTCCTCAAATTAGCCCATTAAACGAAGAAGCTGCACGTCTCGCAATCCGTAAACCAGCTGCCGATCAAGGTGTAGAGGTAAACGACGATGCGCTTGATCAAATCATCAAGGAAACACACGGATATCCCTATTTCCTCCAAGAATGGGGCAAGCATTCATGGGACGTAGCCGTACGCTCGCCCATCACTATGTCAGATGTCGAGCAGGCAACCGTCTCTGCGATCGCAGCTCTTGATGAAAGCTTCTTCAGGGTACGCTTCGACCGACTCACACCGCACGAAAAGAAGTACTTGCGCGCAATGTCCGATTTAGGTGCAGGTCCTCACCGATCAGGCGACATCGCCGAAAAGCTGTCGCGCAGTGTCACATCTCTTGGGCCCACTCGAAGTCAATTGATTTACAAAGGTATGATCTGGAGTCAAAGTCACGGCGATACTGCGTTTACTGTTCCTTTAATTGACCAGTTTATGAAGCGCATCATGCCAGAGAACGACTGGCAGCATTGATTTAAGGTCGCAGAGTTGCGTTCTCCTTTGCCCTACCTATTTTATCGATTTTAAAAAAGTCAGGACAGTCGTTTGGAATCCAGGATCAAAGTTGCGATATTCGTGGCCGCAACTTGGGATAATGTAGAAAGTCTTGGGCTCGTGAGCGGCTTCGTAGAGGCCACGAACGAGCGGGACGGGCATACGGACATCGTTCTCAGCTGCCATGAAAAGGACGGGAACTTTGGTGGCTTGCAAGGCCCGGGACACATCTATTTCATCTACGTCATAGCCGACTAATTGCTGTATTCTCCAACAAATAATGGGCATGAGAGGGAAGTGGGATAAATTAAAGAATACTTTAGCATGGTGCGTTAACGTATTGCGCAAGGTGTCAAAAGGTGCGTCTAAAATAATCCCTGCTAAATGAGGCGGTTGGGTTTGAGCCGTTAAGACGGAGGTAACGGCACCCATGGAAGTGCCCCAAAGCACGAAGCGAGATTTCCCTTTTCCTTCCAGCCACGTCATGACGGCAAGCACATCCTGCTTCTCCCTATAACCGAAACTACACAGGCTAGTGCCGCTGTCACCGTGACCACGTAGGTCAAGAGCGGCCAGGGAATAGCCATGTTTCTGGGCGAAGAGCATGTAGGTCAGCATGTGTTCCTTCGAGGCTCCGAAGCCATGGATAATGACGAGGGTGGGTTTTTTAGGATCATCCGATTGAGGGGCATACCAGAAGCTGATGGGTAAACCGTCGAAGCTGGGGGTGACTTCTTTGGTGGCAGGGAAGGGCAGAAATTCTTGAGAAAGGGAGGGGCGTGAGGCGGGCGGCACTTGGCTGGCCATGGTGGCAAAAATATTGCTAAGAAACCACAACACTACTGCGGCGAGAATCCCTAAAATGAGACCGTAAATAAGACTGCGTGTAAGAATGCGTTTGTTAAGGATGGAGCTCACAAGGTGTTTAAAGGCTAGGTTCATTAGGCAACATTGCTAGGGCTAGGGTAGAATATTTTTCCCAAAGATGAATAAAGGAGGGAGCAAAGAGCGCAGGTTCGCGTTGCATCCAGATGCTTAGATCGACGGGTTTAATCCAGCGCACTTCAGCTACTTCACTGACTTGAGGCCGGAACGGCCCTTCGGAACGGCCTAAATAAACACGCACAAATTCGTAATCCAAAGCCAGTGTGTCTTGGCAATAGGCGATTTCGTGCAGGTGAGGCGAGGCACGGAGACCCAGCTCCTCACAGCATTCGCGGCCAGCGGCGGTGAGGTAGTCTTCTCCCGAGTCCACATGACCGCAGGCGGAAGAATCCCAAACGGAAGGGTGGCGATCTTTGTGCGCAGAGCGGAGTTGAATGAGAATGTCGTTATGAGTATTAAAAAGCCATATGTGAGCGGCGCGGTGCAGGTGCTTGCCACGATGAACGACAGAGCGCAGGGCGGAGCTGATAACGTGGTCGGCTTCATCTACGATATCAAAAACATCTTCTTGTGGATGAGTCATGTTAGCTAGGAATATTGGTTTGGGTAAAAAGCGTTTGCCAACCGGTTACGGAAAGTTCTTCGGCGCGTATTTCTAAAGGGACGGGTAGAAGGTTTTTTAATTTTTTACGACGTTGGGAAAAGCCTTGGCGGACGAAGTTATAAAAAGGGCGGCGCTGTGCGGGGTCGTTTAGGATGGGCTCAGGTAAGAGATCTAGTTGGACGATGACGGATTGAATCTCTGGCGCGGGAAAAAACACGCTAGGTGAAACGGAGCGCAGGATTTGCACGCGATAAAAGCTTTGGAGGTAAACGGTGATAGCACCGTAGTCGGAGCCGTGTTCGGCGGCGGCGTAGCGTAGGCCGGTTTCTTTTTGCAACATGAAGACGCAGCGTTGAGGTAAGGCGGCTTGGTCGAGGAGAGCAGCCATGATCGGGGTGGAGGCGTTGTAGGGAAGGTTTCCGATGAGATAGTTGCAGGGCTCTGCGGTGGCGAGGGTTTCCACGGCGTCCCCTTCGATGAGTTTGAAGTTAGGGAAATGTTGAAACTTCTCGTTTAAATAACGACTCAGGCCGCGATCAATCTCAAGAGTGCAGAGGTCAATCTCTAGGTCAAGAAGTAGTGAGGTGAGGGCGCCTAGGCCGGGACCTATTTCGATAACCTTGCTTTTAGCCGTGGGGGCTAAGGCTTTAACGATTTGCAGGCAAAGATTTTGATCGAAAAGAAAATTTTGTCCCAGACTTTTTAGCGGACGCAGGCCGTTTGTTTCTAGCGCAGCCCTGATTTCAGTGAGCGTCATAGTGGTAGATAGCCCGCTATTAAAATTCAGAACTTAACAATTGATTAAGATCGTAAGGTGTGGAAAACCCTTTGAGATTTGTTGGCGTATGATAATAAACGGAAGCCCAACCGTAGTAGGTGGTAAATTCATATTGAGGCTGAAAAGGGCCAGGATAAGTTAAGGTGACGGGGACTTTCTTGCCTTTGACAAATTTTGTGAGAGGTCTGATAGCCGTGGAGGCGGTTGGCGGGGTGTTGGGGAGCACCTGCTTCAGTCCGTAGACGGCATACGGGCAGTAAAGGAGGATGAGCGTGTTCTCTCCTGCGTAGGCTCGGGCATCAGCTATGGCCTCATCAAGTTGCTGGATTTCATTTAAAACTTGGGGATAGTTATTTTCGCGTGATGCCGTTTCGATTTTACCGTGATGGACGATGAGAAAGTAACCGTTTAAATTGAATTGTAGGCATTGGATCGACTTACGTGTCATGGCTCGGAGCGTGGGTGTATGAGGCGACACGTCGTCTTTTTTATTTAATTCTGGATAATAATAGGGTAAGGCTTTATCTGAGAAAAGACCTAGGAGCTTACGAGTTTTCCAAGGTGTGCGCCAAGTCCAGACGGGTAGGTTATCAAGTTGTTGTTGGTCCTCGATTAGATTATAGTCTTTAAGGGCGGCTTCTTGGAGAAGGTTACGCGGCTTATCCCCAGAGGTCTGTGTTAAATCACTCGCCCCACCACCCATGATAGAGCTGATGGTGGTGGTGTCAAAAAGTTGGCGGGCTAGATCTTGTTGATCTTGGGCGTTGCGGGTTTGGGCGTAGAAGGCAGCAACGTGCGGGGAGACGATGGAGTCCGTGCTAATGATACCAACCAAGCGCCCAGCTCGTTGCGCTGCATAAAGCAGGTTATCTAGACGATTACCTTGAGGGTCGAAACCGATTTGATTGGCTAGACCAGTAACACCTGTTGAAAAATAAGTCATGATCGAGGCCGGATCAATCCCACAACCAATTAAAGCTGTATGATCGACTAGGGTAAAATCCGTAGCCTGTTCACTGATAAAGGTTAGCTCAGGATGTTTTACTTTATATTCAGAGATAAGCCGTGGGCTTAGGCCAGGCGCAACAAAAACAATAACCCCATGAGGCTTAGGTGCTACGTAATAGCGATAATACCAGAAAGCCATCAAGGTGAAGGCTCCGATAATAAATAAGCTAACAATACGTTGGCGCCAGATCATACATTCTTAACATTTAACTTCAGTGGAGGATGGTGAGTTTTTGCGGCCAGTCAAAAGGATTGTTTCCATCCGTGTAGAAAAGTGCAGCTCGAAAAGATCACGTTTATTTTCCACGGCCAAAATTTCTTCTGAAATCTCTTGCCCAGCATGAAGTTGTAAACGGCAAGAACCCTTATGAATTTCACATTCTAAACTGCGAATCAGGGATTTATGCGAACGGTCTAGAGCGTCTGCTACGCGGATGATGGCAGCTAGAGATAAGAGCTTGGATCGCATGGAAGGTTCTAGATTACGGAAAGGTTTGTGAGTGAATTTAGGCAAGGACTTACGGTGGTAGCGCGCAATTTGAGCTACTAAATCTACTTGGGCAGGGTCTAAGATTTTCCAAGAATGCTCACGGATCATCGCAGCGGATTGTTTATGGTGGGCTGTTCCTGTTGTTGAGCGAGCCCAACCGATGTCATGCAGGAGGCAAGCTATTTCTAGTAAAAACAACTCTTCTTTTCCTAGATGATGGAGAGATTCGCATTGGATAAATAATTGGCCGGCAAGAAAGCATACCTGACGCGGATGGGTAGGTGTGGGGTCTATGCTTTCTAACAAGGTTAGAGCTTCGTTTAAGGCTGGATTGGGAGGTTTCATGGCGTGTGATTGTGAATAATGCGCTTAATCGGACGAGGTGCGATCATTTCTTGCCAAACTCCATAGCGTAGTCCATGAGTCGCACAATAAAGATTCGGCACATTGAGTGCTTCCATAATGGAAGTGTAGATAAGAGCTCCAGCAGTGATGATGTCAGCACGGGCATGGGGGATGGAAGGATTTTTTTTAAGTCGTGCGACGCTTTGGGTAGAGAGATTGCTCAGGATGTTATGCAGTTCAGCCTTACTTATCTTGGTTCCTTCTAAATGAGCGTCCCATGCGTCATGAGGAAGTTGTCGATGGATTAAAGAAAGCGTGATCATGGTGCCACCTGTAGCTACGGCAGTAAATTTTTCTGGTAAAACTTTAGTGATTCGTTTCTTTACCTCTGTTTGGAGAAAGAGCTTAGCATTTTGTAACCCAAGAGGATCCGGCGGTTGATTATTTAAAAAGAGATCTTTAATCCGAACACAGCCCAGAGGTAAGCTCACACTCTTTGTGACCTTACCATTTTGGCCGATGACAAACTCTGCGCTACCACCTCCGAGGTCGATGATAAGGACAGGTCGATCCTTCCAGCGAGACGAACAAGTGGCACCAGCATAAACGAGTTCGCCCTCTTTTTTTCCTGAAATAATCTGGATAGGGATTTGTAAAATCTCACGGGCGGGGATTAACACCTCATGGCTATTAGAAGCAGAGCGTAAGGCACTTGTGCCTACGGCTAGGAGTTTAGTAATCCCGAAAGCATCTGCTTCTTTCTTAGAGCGTCTTAAAACTTCTAACGTTTCTGTGATGGATTGATCAGATAATTTATTAGTTAAAGCCAGAGAACCACCTAAACGCGTTGTTGTGGCTTTTTCTTTTATAATGCGAAGCGTGCCACCGACCTGTTCGCCTAGCATAAATTTAATGGAGTTGCTGCCCAAATCAAGAACTGCGGCGCGAAGAGCAGAAGATTTTTTTTGCATATCAGGGGAGCATACTATGGCATACGCCAGCTGTTGGCGTCACTTTTCTTTTAGCCTAGAGTAATGATTGGCAAATACCGCAAAAGTAGGGTTATACCCCATAGCTGAACGCATCTCATAATCGTAAAATAAATAGTGTTAAGAATTTTTAATCAAGATGGAATTGTTGGTGGTGAGTTAAACCAGGCAAAGTCACCTCAAAGTCTGGACGCCATTCCCAATGTCGCCGACTTGGCTAAAGAAGGCTCCCCTATTCTTTTTGATGAGAAAAAAAAACCGGGATCGTCCATGGCACCCATAACTTTTTCAGCAATGGAGAGACGTCACCAAGTCATTAAGCCCTTTTATGCAGAGATTCCTGACAATGCTTGGAAAAACGCACACCCTCCTCGGCCAAGTAAATTTTGAGAAAAGTATGTACCATTACCAAATCCAGATTAAAGACGGAAATAAAGAGCCTCAGAACGTATACATCTCTGACATGTATGAAGTTTTCCTTACGGCGAAAAGGTTAGGAGAATCTGCTTCTCCTAAACGAAAACCCAGATTAACAAAACCAAAAGCACAATGACTACCTACAATATCCAGCCTCAACGTTAGTGTAGTGAGAGAAAATATCATCGAAGCCTGCAAACGCGGTGCGGCGATTGAAGCAGGCAATTTCCAAGTTGAGATGGAAAACGATACTGTGTATTGACGCGGCTAAGTTCGAACATGGGCGGAACGGGGTGAAGCCCGCCGCACGGCTTGGTCTCCGCCTTGGGTTAAGGATGTCTATGACTTCATTGCTAGGCTAGGAGAGAAAACAAAACAAAAAATAGAAAATGCCCGTTTTTCTAGCGGAGATTGATTAAGGAGACATCCGATGTAATTATAAGCCAAGTTCCACCTTGACTTGCTCCCAAGGAGTTCCTGGTTTTCCTTCATTACGCTCAATTGCTGCTCGAAGCTCCATAAGATCTTCCATATCTTCTAGCCTTTCTTGGAGACGGACAATCTCTTGAGCTAAAGAGTCCAACGTTGGGCTTTCTGTTAAAGTAGAATTAACCACATGCATCCTTTCTGTTTTTTACTGAATAAATACGAATAACATCGCTTTCCAGCACGAAAAGAATTCAGTAAATACCCACACGGAGACGGTATTCTTGAGTTTTACCAGAAAGTTTTTTTACATCACCAGATAAATCTGTTTCTAACACCTCTAAACGCCAGCCAATGTTACGCCTAATTTCATCGGGTAAAGCCCTAAGCTGGAGTCGAGCTTCATCTTGAACTTCTATTTGATAAAACACTTTAGTCAGTTTTAAAGTTAACCTTGGTTTTGTAAGGTTAAGCTAAAGAAAAACCACCATCATGTTGCTCGAAGCTGATACGGAAAATTTGCCGCATCCTTTCCGTAAAGGCGCAAGAAGCAATGTCGTGCCAGAAAAATCCCCGTCTTATTTATAGTCCTATATAAGGCTACATTCCCGTTCCGCTTTAAGGATCAAAGACTGGCAAATGCCTTCTTCAATAGGCCAGCAGAACGTTCTAGAGCTTTCTGTTCTTTGGCGTCAAGTTTGAGTTCTAGGACGGACTCGACACCTCCTCTCCCAATCACGCAGGGAGTGCCAAAGGCAACATCATGTAAGCCGTAGGGGCCGTCGATTAACGTAGAGACGACTAGGATCGAGTGTTCATCACGCAAGACAGCTTCGCAGATTCTAGCCACGCAGGCCGCTATGGCGTAGCAGGTGTTGCCTTTTAAAGCGGTAACTTCCGAGCCTATGCGCTGCACTGCGGTCAAAAGATCTTCATTTGAAGGAAGGGATTCTGCTCCAGGATAGAGCGCTAAGGGAATCCCGCCCACCTGTGCGCTACTCCAGATCGCAACGGAAGAATCGCCATGTTCACCAATAATAGTGGCGTGGACGGATCGGGCTTCGATCTGCAATTGGCTACTCAAATGAGATCGGAGACGCTCCGAATCAATCATGGTTCCCGTTCCTATGACATGGCCCACGGGGAGTCCGGCCTCCTTTTGGGCGATGAATGTGAGCACATCCACAGGATTGGTGGTGATTAACAGAATGCCCTTAAACTTCTCAGCCATGAGTTTAGCAACGCAGTCACGGAAGGGGCCGACATTGGGAGCCAACATATCAAGCCGGGATCCGCTAAATTTAACAGGAGCTCCGATAGTTAGAATAACGATCGCACTGGCAGCAGCGTCAGCATAAGTCCCGGTGCTAATCGTTATAGGCGAACCTAAAGGAACAGCCTGTTGGAGATCCATGGCCTCGCCCTTTGCCCTATCAGCGTCTTGGTCAATAAGAACTAGCTCACGAATTAAATGACCCACCACAAGAGCATGAGCACACGCCATGCCCACGTTGCCGCATCCAATAATGGCAATACGGGCAGGATCACTGGACGACGCGCTTGGCTTTAGCTTCATATGTGTTTGAAATCTACTTTAACTTTAGTCTAATGGAAGCGGATTATGAAGAGGCGTTTTTCTTGTCGGTGATGTGTTGAACAAATGCGTAAAGTCAAACTGCGAATACTAGATAGAGGGCTTTCAAGCGGAAGAGTTTAATCCGTCTATTCTGATTCTATAGCGAAACCAATTTTCAGCGTGACCTGCCAATGATCTACTTTCCCTTTACTTATGCTTCCGCGCGTTTCGGTTATCTGAAACCAGCTAAGATTTCGGACACTTTTGTGGGTGAGATCTATGGCTTGGGTAACTGCGTGCTCAATAGATTGCGTGGAGGTTCCAGTAACTTCGATTTGTTTATACACAGGATCTTTCATAATGTTTTATTTCTGGGAGCGTCACAGCGCTTCCGAGCTGGTTAATTTTATTTACAACAGCAACTTGCGCTAGCTTCCTTGATGGCCTTCTCCACCGCTTCACGGCTTTCCCCCGTGCTTTTCTGAAGACGACCAAAAAGCTCTTCTTCCTCTCCCTCAACGTAAGCAAGATCATTATCCGTAAGCGTGGCCCACTTTTGTTTCAGCTTGCCTTTAATAATATTCCATTCGCCCTTGATTTCGAGTTTGTTCATAGTGATTCCTTTAGTATTTTTACCGTCAGTGCGAAAGCAAAAAATTCCTTTGTTGGGAATAACATCAATCTGCGCTTATTGCCCCGTGATGGAAATGGGGTGTAACCCTACCGAAGACCGAAGCTCCGCCTAGCAGCGAGGACGATGATGAATTCCTCGTCTGCGCAAATTATGCAAACGGTCACGTTCCCTTCTATTCTGAACTTCACTAGTTGGGATCTCCCTCGTTGCGCCATACTTCCACCGCTTCACTGACGGTCAGATTATGGGGTTCCCGCATCTTCTCTTCATCCGCACTGGAGCTATCAATTATAGTTTTATCCGTAAGCGAAATATTTTCTAGTGCCGCAATTTTAGACAAGCGCCGCTTATGCTGTTCACCGCCGATGAAGCGTGCATTAACGAAGGTGTTTACGAGTTCCCAAGCCAATGCATCACCAATCACGAGTCCGCCAAGGCAGATAACATTCAAGTCGTCATCTTCGACACCTTGATGAGCCGAAAAGGAATCGGAAATTAGGCAGGCTCGCACACCGGGGACTTTATTGGCGGTTATGCAGGCTCCCACTCCACTACCACATAGGGCGACGCCACGATCTACTTGGCCGTTCGCTACCGCACGAGCTAAAGGCGCAATAAAATCAGGATAATCATCTTCAGGGCTCGACTGGCCATCACCAAAGTGAACCACCTCATAACCAGCCTCTTTTAATCTTTCGGCTATACGCTCTTTCAGCGCATACCCGCTATGATCAGCGGCAACGCCTATGCGTTTGAGAGGAGTCATGGTTTTCTTGGGACGTTTAAAATTATGCGATTCATTCATGGTTCTTGCTTATCATCAAATCGACCCGCTTGCTGCATCTGTTCTTTCGCAGCTTTCAAAATTCCTTTTTCAACAAGTCTTTCACTCGTGCTTCTGCCCTCGCTGTCTTCATCATCACCCGGAAGTTCGGGAGGTGTATGACCCTTTGTTCCAGGAACTGGGTTCCATAGCACTGGTGCTGGTTCTAGTTCTGCTTCTTTCCGTTCGGTATCGGGGTTACCTTCGTAAAGAGTAATTTTCATCACTTCTTGCAGAGTTTGTTTAGGAGGAACCGAACTATTCGTTTTCTTTTTTGGTTTCATATAAAGGTAGTGTAGGCAAAGCGTGTTTGTTCCTTTAAGATAGAAGAATCAGAGTTTATCGGCTATTCGGTGCAATCATAGGAGCCAGCGATATAAGACACTTTCCCCAAGTTCCTGAGAAAACGAACTGGCTAATGGGCTTGCGTTGTCGAGGAGCTAGATCCCGTTCCTTCATGCCAGCTGGCAGTTCATCGGCATTGGCCATGTAACCGATGGCCATGCCTGTCCAAGCTTCAGAGTGCTCTGGGATTCGGTAAAGGTCACGTGCGACATCAGGCAGGATTCCTATCATCTGATGAACAGAAATGCCACGTGCCGTCGCCTCAATGGCAAGGGTGGCAGAGGCCAGACCTAGGTCATGCACAGCGGCCTTATTTTCCTGACCATTCTTGGTGAATCTCAAATTCGCCACCCCTAGAACCAGCACCGGAGCTTCCTTGGCCCAGAGCTGATTGGCAGGAACAAGACAGGATAAAAGCCGCGCAAACTCAGCAGGATTATCACGGGTGGCGAGAATGTAGCTCCAAGGCTGTTCATTGTAGGAGGAGGCAGACCAGCGAGCAGCTTCGAAAAGGGAGCTTAGATCGAGAGTTGTTACCGTGCGATCAGTGAAACCATAGGGGCTCCAACGGTCAGCAATAATCGCTTGAATAGGGTGATTGAGTGAAGCCTTTTTAATAAATTTTTTGGTTGGAGTGGTCATGATTGTGGGTTCTTAGGTGTGAGCTCTCACGCTCGGACTGTTTCAATAGAGGCGAACTGTTTTTCTACGTGAACCTTATTTTCTTGGCTGCAGGGAAACCAATAGAGCTGCGTCTCGTTGACCTCATCATCAATGACGTTTCCTTTATCGTTCGTGAAAAAGCGAAGTCCAATTTTTCCATGGTAACGATTAATACCAGATTGCGTCACATCTCCGAGCGGACGTGTCGGAATCATATAGTTTATGCTGACTTCATAAATGTCAGAGGAAGCTGTTTTAAGCTGGTTGGGGATTGGGCGAAGCGTTGTCGTATTCATTGTAGGATCACCGATTCTAAGATTTCAAAAACATAGCCGCTATGGGGTGTTACCCAACTTCGGATTGTAACCAGAAAGTCTGAGGCACTGCCACCTAAGCACAGCTTTCGACAATGCCTGTCCGAATGGCGTAACGGGTCAGGCCAGCGGTCTCATGAATATCAAGTTTTGCCATAAGATGTTCACGATGCTTTTCGACCGTCTTGATTCCAATCATAAGTTCTGCCGCCATTTGTTTATTGGCTCTGCCTTCAGCCACTAGTTGCAATATTTCCACCTCGCGTGAAGTCAAAGGCTTATTTTGGTATTTTGATTGCACAAGTTCTCCAAAAAAGTTGTCTGAGAGACGTTTAATCCGCTCAGATATGCTCGGGCTAAAAAAACGTTTCCCAGCGTGAACTTGACGGATTGCTTTGCATACATTCTGAATAGAAATTTGCTTGATCATGTAGCCCCTCGCGCCTGAATCTATAGCTTTTTGCACGTAGGCATCATCATTGTGGCCAGAAAGAATAAGAACGTTGATCATGGGAATGGCTTTGACTATTTGGCGGGTAGCCTCTAAGCCGTTCATTTGCGGCATGGAAATGTCCATCAATATAACGTGGGGAAGTAAATCTACGGCCAGATGAATTGCCTCACGCCCGTTTCTAGCCTCTCCCACTACCTCGAAATCCTCTTCCAGTTCTAGCATGGAATGAAGGCCTTCTCGCACAATCGTGTGGTCGTCGGCAATGAGGATTTTAATTGTGTTCATAGTTTCTTTGAGACTGTGACCGAATTCTCAGTCCGTCTTACAAGGGTACACTTACATCGCAGGTCTTGTGCCAACGGGTAAATAGCCTAGGCAAACCCACGCGCTAGTTCACAAACCTTGAAGTTGATCCGACTAATGCCCGATTAAAGATAAGGGATCGGGCAATTTGCACTTCTTGGATTCAGCGGATACGAGATGGGTTAAACTAAGAAATCTAAAATAGAAATACCAAGTTGCGGTGCGAGCAGGCTTTATTTCTTCAAGAGGAGCTGGAGAAAAGTTTCTCCCTGGGTTTTCGCTTGTTGAAGGTCCGTGCGATGACAGGGTATGACGAGAAATGATTTACTCTCGTCCTTGGAGACTTCTTCAACTTCTAAACCTTCTATGATAACGCGGCGCTGGTTATTAACCCGTTTTTGGTTGTCTTGCGTGCGTAGTTTAATCCATGGCTCGGGCAAGCGCGCAACGCCTTCAAGGATGATCTCAGGGCTTAGGAAGCTAAAGGGAACGATTTGTAATTGCGTGTTTTTCCGCATGGGGCTGAGTTGCAACTCCTTGGCCACGATGAGAAGCTTTTTTTCTCGATCAAGTTTCATGGAGACGGTTTCCCCCAGTTTTTTAGCAGAACTCTCCATCGTCTCTTTCCAAAGAATAAAGGAGGCATCAATTTCATCTGCGTGAAGCGAGAGGAGGGATGAGCAGATGAGAAGGCCAAGACAAAGGAGGAGGGGTCTCATGCTAGGTAAAAATAGGAGGATCGTTTACAGATCCGTTTTGGTTAGACGTTGGTAAAGGATGGCGATAAAGAGGCTGAGGTAAAGCAGAGCGGCTAAGCCACTTTCTAGGGTGCTGAGAGGAAGGAGTGCTGCGTTAGAGGTAATCATTTGTTGAGCGGATTGGGGAACAGGTAAGGGAGTAAGGCTTTGCAGAGCACTGTCGGGTAAGAAGAGTAGAAGGCGTGTCTTTGCCACGCTCAAGTAAAAGATCCAGCGGCAAACCATTTCTACAAAGAGCACATAGGCGAGGTAAGTCAGGGTGGCTAGGGCAGTCTGGCGGATAAGGAGTGCGGTCATCATGCCAAGCAGGAGAAAGCCAAAGGCTTGGAGAAAAAAGCCCAGTAGGCAGGTCAAAGGTGGCAGGGAGAAGCCGGGGCTGGCGTGACTGAGTATGGTGCTGCTCATTCCAATAATGAGGTAGATGAGGGTGGCGAAAAGGGCGAGAGCGAGAGCGGCCAAGACTTTGGAGAGAGCTAGTTCAAAGCGGGTCAGGCCGAAGATAATGCTTTGGCGCAGTGTCTTATTACTGAACTCTAAGGTGGTCATGAAGACGCCGAGGAAACCAAGGAGAGTGGCATTAACCCAACTACCAATGTAGGCGAGAAGTTCCCAGTTCTTAGGATAAGTAAAAAGGTCTGCGGTGGGGTTAAAAGATTGGCCGTTGTTGTTGATATTGAGGCTACCCCCAATGAGGTGAGCTAGATAAACAACTAAGGCGAAAGCTCCAATGTAAAGAAGGGCGACGATGCGGAAGGTGGTGTTGGGCGAGAAGCGTTTCCACTCTAAGCTGAGGAGGTTAAGGGGGTTCATGATTTGGTTATCTCCAGAAATTCGACTTCTAGGCTGCGTGTCTTGGAGACAAGGTGGTCTAAGGTTATGCCGTTCTCGAAGGCTAGTTGGTTAAGCTCGCGGGGAAGGTGTCCTGCGTTAAGCTCCATGGTGAGTTTTGTCCCGTTGCGTTGCAGCTTTTTAATCCACGTGGTGGCGGTTACAAGATTAAGTAGTTTTTCCATGTCGGCTTGTGCGGCACTGATTTCTACCGTGGGAAGATCACTGAGAATGGAGCCAACGGCACCTGAGGCAAGGCGTTTACCATTTTTAATGATAGCGACGTGGGAACAAATTTTTTCCACTTCATCAAGGATGTGGCTGGCGAGGAGGATGGTTTTTCCCCGAGAAGCAATCTCTAAAATAATTTTACGGATCTGGATCATTCCTTCGGGATCAAGGCCATTGGTGGGTTCGTCGAGAATTAAGACATCAGGATCACCGATGAGACAAGCGGCTAAGGCGAGGCGCTGTTTCATGCCGAGAGAGTAGGTTTTGAACGTAGAACGGCGTCGATCTTTGAGCTGAACGAGCTCTAAAAGGGAGTCGAAGGAGGTTTGTGGAACGTTTTTGATCCCAGCGACAATGGAGAGGTTTTGATCGGCGTTAAGGTAGGGATAAAAGTTAGGAGTTTCTAATAGAGCACCGATGCGGCGGCGGACATGGGAACCGGCTTTACCGTCGAACCATGTGTAGGTGCCGCTGCTGGGGCGAATGACATCGAGAATGGAGGCAAGTAGAGTGGTCTTACCGCTGCCGTTAGGGCCAAGAAGGCCAAAAACCTGACCAGCTTCGACGATGAGGTCTAGGTCATTAAGTGCAGCAAGAGAGCCGTATTGTTTCGTGAGATGTTGGACATGAAGAACAGGCATAAAGAAGGGGGTTTTTGTGTAGGTAGAAGGGTATAGGGGCTGGGCAATCTTTAAGATAATTTTTTTAGATTAATGATCGTTACTTGGAAAGGGAGAAAAGATTTTATTTATCTTATTTCTTGCCCGTAGCCCTTATAATTCATGTAGGCAAAGTATCCGAGAATGGCAGCCATGAAATAAAATCCGATCAAAGCAGCCCAGACGGCAAGGAGGATTGCGGCGATCATTCCGATAACGCGTGACCAGCGCATACGTTCTGGACCTAAGAGACCACGTAAAATTTGTCCTCCATCCATGGGAAGGATGGGTAAGAGATTAAAGAGTGTCCATATGACGTTGATCCAGATGGCAAAGCTTAGGACGCCTCTAAAGGCCAGCTCAGAATAAGGATAAATGAAGAAGCATATAGCGGCTAAAAAAACGCTGGCTAAAGGGCCTGCGCAGGTGATGCCTAGGTGCTGCCAGCGCGTGAAGGCGTTGTGGCCTAATAGGGTGACGCCACCTAGGGCATGGAGCTCCACCTGAGGGCGGCCTCCCCAGTAAATGGAGGCTGAGGCATGACCCAGTTCATGCACAAAGATGGAGAGGAAAACGATTCCCATCTTAAGCAAGATGAAACCCCAATCCGGAGTGTCTCGCATTTGCAAGCCGCCTGCTATAAAAAAGGCGCTTAACCAAAAGAGCAACTGCACGCGGATGGGGATGTTGAAAAAATTAAACCTCAGCATGGGTAGATAATCGTAAGTTTTTTAATTCTTTCAACGCACACTCTGCACTGGGGTGCCGTGCTTCTGGATAGCGTTCAATAAATTGGTGAACCCAGTTACTTAAGTCCATGCTAATATCGGGCCGGAGGGTGAGTAAGCTCACGGGTTGTTCGTTTAAGTGTGCCCGGAGAATGTCGTTGAGTAAGTCTTTCTCGAAGGCGGGGCGGCCTGCTAAAAGGTAATAGAGGACATGTCCAAGGGCGTAAATGTCGGAGAGCATGGTAGGATTTTTTCCTTCAAGGAGCTCAGGTGAAACAAATTCGGGCGCTCCAAAAATTTCTTCACGTGCCGCCTCATTTAGCTCCTCTGTAAACCCGTCAAAGCGTGCTAGTCCGAAGTCGATAATCTTGATTCTCACCCGCCCATTGCTCAGGAGGGTAAGCATGATGTTATCTGGTTTGATGTCGCAATGGATAACAGATTTTTCGTGTAAGGCATTGAGGCCTGATAAAGCTTGTCCGGCTAACTCGACAAAATCACTCACGGCAGGCATGACGGAGTCGATGATGCTTTGCAGGTTGGGTCCTGTGATGAGTTCCATGATTTGGTAATGACCAAGTTCGTCCTCTCCTGAGGCGTAGAGACTCATCACGTTTTCGTGCTGCACGGCTCGGAGGCAGGCCACCTCATGAGCATTTAGCGTCTCTTGCTCAACGGCGTCTTTCATTTCAGTGCGTAGGCGTTTGATAGCTACGGCATGGGAATCTTTATAATCCCATCCTAGGTAAATATGAGAGAGCCCGCCTGAGGCCAACAGCTCATGTTGCTCATAGCGTCCGTTGATCAATATTTTTTTCTCCAGAACCATGTGGGTATGGGTGTTAGCACACTTTTAAAAAAGAATCCACTAAACTTAGATACGACAATTAAAAGGCAGGTTAATTAAAGATCTTTTTAATGAAGGTAAACGCAGGCGGACTTCTGTAATTTTTTAAATTGGCTCTTTTTTAAAAGAGCTCTATGTTTTTGCCCATGACGAAACTTGTTTTATCTCTCATTCTTTCTTGCGCCGCTGTGCTGCTGCTGAGTGCTCATGTCACTAGCATTTCTGCGGCGGAGCCGAGTTCAAATACTCTTGATTGGATGAAAGGGGATGAGGAGTCTAAACCTGAATCCAAACCAAGTAAGATTTCGCATGAAGCTTCCGTAGATTATTCGTTCGTAGCAGCCGCAGAAGTTCGGCAAGGGGATCGTGTTTTAGGGGACACGAATGTTCAAACTTCCAGCTTTATTTATGTAGCCTCCATTCCAGTGGCTAAAGCTTGGCGCTTACGGACAGGCCTGGCGTGGGATCGCTTTTCGTTTGGTAATCCGGATAATGCGCCTCTTCCAGATACCTTGCAATCCACTACATTGGTTCTAGGGGCAGATGTGGAATTATCTGACAAATGGTTGATGCGTTTTGAGTTTCAACCAGGGATTTATTCTGATTTTGAAAATGTGGATTCCAATGATTTTAATGTGCCCATGATTTTTGGATTTTCTTACATTGTGGATCGTAATTTGCAGTGGGTTTTCGGCGCACAGGTAAATTTATTTAACGCCATACCTGTCATGCCTGGCGCAGGTGTGCGTTGGCAGTTTGCCGACGCTTGGACCTTAAGCCTTATTTTTCCGCAGCCTCGTATCACGTATAAAATCAATGAGCAGTGGCAAGTCTATGCGGGTGGTGAGCTAAAGGGCGGCTCTTACCGCACGGGCAATGATTTCGGGACGAATTCTGGTAACCCTGCTTTAAACAACGCCTTAGTTAATTACACAGAAATCCGGGCGGGCGCGGGATTTTCTTACAAGATTCATCCTGCCGTCACGGTTGATTTAGATGGCGGCTGGGTGGTTAGCCGTAGCTACGATTATTTCCGAGCTGATACCAAGATGAAGTCCGACGGAGCACCGTACGCTCAGGTAGCACTTAAAGCTAAGTTTTAAAACGAGGTCTCTTATCTCTGAGAGTTGCGCTTAATTTTTAAGCTGATGTAACGACATTCTGGGATGATGAATTTCCGGATTTCGAGCTCTATTTTTTGGAATGGAAATTCTAGCAGCAGTCCGTTCGCTAGATCTTCGGCTAGGGTTTCGATTAACTTACGTTCCTTGGATTGTGTGATGACCTTGATGCTTTGAGCCACGTTAAAATAGTTAATGGTTAAGCTGACATCATCGGCTAGGGCGGCTACGCTCACGGTTTTAACTTCAAAAGTTACACTGATCTCAAGTTTTTGAATCTGAGCACGCTCTTCGTCAGGGACGCCGATGTGGGTCCAGACTTCTAGGCATTGGATGGAGATGCTATCTGACATGGTGGGTAAGGACTAACTCTTAGCATGTAATAAGTGATTGTAAAACTTCTGGCAGCAAACGATGTTCTTGTTCTTGAATGCGGCGGTGCAGTGTTTCAGCCGTGTCAGAGGCTAGAACGGGCACCCGCGCCTGCTTGATAACAGGGCCACCGTCTAGGCTGTCATCGACCCAATGCACGCTGCAGCCCGTCTCATGCACACCGGCTTCAAGGGCTTGTTTCCAAGCGGCTAGACCTTTAAAAGCTGGTAGGAGAGAGGGGTGGATATTGAGGATTTTACCAGGAAAGGCTTTTAAGAGAGGCTCTTTAATGACCCTCATAAATCCAGCGAGGACGAGGAGATCGGCTCCGCTTTTAATGAAGGCTTTAGCTAAGGCTTCTTCGATTTCTGGTTCCAGTTTAGTTTTAAAACGGCTGGGTGGGCAAATGTAAGTAGGGAGGGAGCGTTGGCTGGCCTCATGAAGAATTTGGGCTTGGGGCAGGTCGCTGGCGACGAGTTGAACCGTGGCGTGAAGTTGGCCAGCGGAAATGGCGTGGAGCAGGGCGACAAAATTAGAGCCTCGACCGGAGCCTAGGACGCCTAGTTTGAGAGGAGATTTCATAAGTCTGGAAGCAATTTGGCGATACTAATATTGGTTTTAACTTGACCCTATTCACTGATGCAGCAACATCCCACACTGTGCAATAGGAAAGTCTCGGGCTAACTAGGAAGGGGTTGCCTATTTAGCAAATGATTTATGTTTGGAATTCTTTGGTTCGTTAGTTACTCATTAGTGGTCATAGGCCTTTCAGCCTATGGACTTCATCGTTTCTGGATGGTTTATACGTATTATAAACATAAACATAAAAAAGTTAATCCACTTTCTCGCTTCACGGAATTACCCACAGTGACGGTGCAACTGCCTATCTTCAACGAGTTGTATGTGGTGGAGCGATTAATCCGTTCCGTCGTAGAATTAGACTACCCTAAGCATCTCTTAGAAATTCAAGTCCTAGATGATTCCACAGACGAAACCAAAGAGCTGGCTCAGCGTGTCATTAAAGAATATCAAGCACTAGGATTCCAAGTGGAGCATCTACACCGCGTGGATCGGCAGGGGTTTAAGGCAGGAGCTTTACAAGCAGGGATGAAGAAGGCTAAGGGCGAGTTTATCCTTATTTTTGATGCAGATTTCTTGCCGCCGCCATCCATCATTGAGCAGACCCTCCACTACTTTACTGACCCCAATGTAGGAATGATCCAAACCCGTTGGGGACATATCAATCGCAGCTCTAATTTCCTTACTAAAGTGCAGGCGCTCTTACTTGATGGTCATTTAATGATCGAACAAACAGCGCGCAATCGTAGTGGTCGATTCTTTAATTTTAACGGCACGGCTGGCATCTGGAGAAAAACCTGTATTGAGGATGCTGGCGGCTGGCAGCACGACACGTTAACGGAAGACTTAGATCTAAGCTATCGGGCGCAAATCAAGGGTTGGAGATTTATTTTTGTTCCCGACGTGATTACACCCGCCGAGTTGCCCATGGAAATGAACGCGTTTAAAGCGCAACAACATCGTTGGGCTAAGGGTGCAATCCAAACTTGTAAAAAGATTTTACCCCGGGTTTGGGAAAGTTCCTTACCCTTAAAAATCAAACTGGAAGCCACCTTTCATTTAACCTCAAACTTCGCCTACTTACTGCTAGCACTCTTGGCTATTCTCATTCAACCCAATCCGAATTATGCGGGCTTTCAATGGAAATCGATCATGATAGTTGATATTCCTATTTTCATGATGGCGTCCTTCTCTATCTTTGTTTTCTATGGAGTGGTTCTGCGGGAACTGAAGTATCCTTGGTATAAAGTGTTCATTTACGTGCCTATGCTCATTGCGACGGGAATCGGACTTTGTTTGAATAATGCTAAAGCTGTTCTAGAAGCTCTGTTTAATCATCACACAGATTTTGCTCGCACCCCTAAATACGGTGCTGGCACAGCAGCAGATAAATGGTGGAAGCAAAAATATAAATCAGCCCATTCTTTTCTACCTTGGTTAGAGCTAGCCATGGCTGGTTACTATCTCTATCTCGTCCATTTCGCTTGGCAAAATAAACTGTGGGTTTCTCTGCCCTTCTTCGCTCTTTTTGTCATTGGCTTTGGCTTTGCTGGATTTTACTCCCTTTTTCAACGTTCAGCGTTGTCTCCGTGGCTCGGACGCCTCAAGGGATTAGGGACTTAGGGTATGGAATTTGATTGGAGTTTATTTTTCTCAAAAGACGTCCGCCCCGAAGAAGTGGCGGAAAGTTACGAGGACCCTTTCTCCGTTCGACTCATGCCAGATAAGGGAGCTATCGCCCAGATGAGCCGCTTTTGCTGCTTAGGAATGTCTCTGAGTAACCGTGGCGTATTCTCCATCTACAGCTCCAATGGAAAACAAATTAAAGTTGTCGCCGCCCGACCGATGACGGCAGATGAGGAATTTTTCTATAACCGTAAAATACGGGAATTTTTGTAATGCAAACCATAACCAATTGGGATCAGATACCCGCCTTTAAAACCCTAGAGGAAGAACGGGATTACTGGATGGAGCACCAAGTGGAAGCGCGCATCATGCAGGGTGCCTGCGTTAAGTCTGATAGTAATGAATCTACCACCATCACGCTTCGTATCGATCCTCGGATGTTGGCGCGTTTGAAACGACTAGCTGGGCAGCGTTATTTAAATTATCAAAGTATGTTGAAGCAATGGGTGGCAGAGCGTTTAGAAAAAGAGCTCGAAGGCCGCCCTTAGTTATCAAGTTTAAATTTTTCAGCTTCGCCCGTATTTTTTGCATACTCGAAGAGTTTTGCATAAGGCTTTTTCTTAATATAACAAAGATAGAGTTTAATCCCCCTTTCCTTAAGTGTAGCGATAAATTTTTCGGTAGCTTTTATATCCTCTCCGTCCGCAAAGTCTGATAATAAATAAACACTCTCCGTCAAAGGTTTCCCTACTAGGGCGCGATACGTGGCGGAATACAGGTCATCTTGAGAAAAAATATTTTCTCTAGGACTAAAATCGTAATCAGCACCTCGAGCGCTGGCTGACTCAACTACTGATGCTTCAGGAAACTTTCTTTGAATTTGATCCCGCAGGGATTTATTGTATTCCGTCATGCTGCCAGAAATATCCAGCACCACAACAAGACCTCCTGCCCCTACAATCAGACCCCCGAGACGCCCCATGCCCGATCCAACACCCCGTCCTGAACCGCTGCCACCACCGCTGCCTTTACTTCCTGATCCTTTCACTGCTAGGGCTGAGCCTGTGGAACTGGGTAGTTGAAATGAAGCTAGCGTATTGGTTGAAATAAAATCAGGCATGGCAGCAAGCTGGGTAGCGCCACCAAGAGGTAATGAAGAACTAAAACCTCCCTCTAATTGACTAGAATTACCTACAACTTCCGAATTTGGTAAGGGATCGGGTTCCGTCACGATTTCATCTGTTATCTGTTCAACGACAACCTGAGGCTCTTCTGCATAGGCTTGCACTCGCCTCTCGTCTCGCACCTCACGCATGATGAGAGGGCTAAGGAGTAGTAAGATTAAAAAATGGATAAGCAAAGAAATGGTTAAGGTACGAAATTTCTCAGTCTTAGAAAAAAAGTGCCGCAGCAACATAGTGGGGTCTTTATGTGTACCTCGATGCGCGTTGAGAATGATTTTTTTCATCGCTTCTACTAAAAAGAATACCGTAAATAAGCCTTAGTGTTAGTTGATTATTTAAAATAAAGTGAGCCTGCCTTGATCTTCTGCCAACAAACGTTTAGCTTATTCCTTTATGCCTTCTTTCTATATCAAGACCTATGGTTGCCAGATGAATGAGCGGGACTCTGACCAAGTCGCTCGTCACCTGCAGCAACGCGGCTACACGAGAGCTCCGCATGAACGCGAGGCCGACGTGATCCTCCTCAATACCTGCTCCGTTCGTGATATGGCTGAGCAAAAAGCCATCGATAAAATGCACAATATAAAATCTTTAAAAAAGAAAAAACCAGCCCTCGTTCTGGGGTTCATGGGCTGTATGGCGCAAAGCCGTGGGGCAGAGTTATCTAAAATGATTCCTGGAGTTGATCTCGTCATTGGTACACAGAAATATCATCGAGTCGCTGATTATGTTGAAGGCCTTCTTCAACGCAACAACCAAGACATGGATAATTTACGCCAGCCCATTGTAGATACAGCAGAGGAAGAAGGTTCGCAAAATGCTATCCGTGATCACACCACAGAAAAAACGGGAGTTACCGCATTTGTTTCGATCATGCAGGGCTGTAACATGCACTGCACCTTTTGCATCGTCCCCTACACGCGTGGATCCGAGCGCAGCAGACCGCTAGCGGAGATTGTAGCCGAGGTGAAAGATCTCGTTTTGCGTGGAGTGAAAGAAGTGACCCTACTTGGCCAGATTGTTAATTTATACGGACGCCATGAATTCCCTAAAGAAAAGGATCGATCTCCCTTCGTTCAGTTGCTTTATGCCTTGGACGCCATAGACGGTCTGGAACGGATCCGTTTTACCTCGCCCCATCCTATTGGTTATAAAGAAGATTTAATCCATGCCTTCAGTGATTTAGAAAAACTTTGTGAACACGTTCACCTACCTATGCAATCGGGCAGCACACGGATCTTGAAGCTTATGCATCGAACCTATTCCGCAGAACAGTATTTACGGCTTACGGAAAAAATACGAGCTGCCTGCCCTGAAGTGGCTCTCACTACAGACGTGATAGTGGGCTTTCCTGGGGAAACGGAAGAAGATTACCAACAGACCCGTCAACTCGTGCAGCAAGTAGCTTTTGATAATGCCTTTATCTTCCGTTACTCCGAACGCCGCGGCACGCCAGCAGCCAGCTTGCTCGACCAAGTTGCGGAAGAAATAAAGGATCAACGTAATCAAGACCTACTACGTGTGATTGATGAAAGTGCCTTCAAAAAAGCAGAAGCTTTGAACGGACAAATTGTAGAAATTTTAGTAGAAGGCCCAAGTAAAAATAACATCGCCCGCTACTCTGGTCGCACTCGTGGCAATAAGCTCGTCATCATCCCCGCTGAGAGGCGGCACCTAGGGCAACTCCTACCCGTTCGTATCACCGAATCTACAGGGTTCACCTTTTATGGAGACCCCGCCATTCTCAACCTTGACCTAGCTTAGGACGCACTACTCAAAAACGAGTTGTGCCAGTATGGTCTTTATTCCATTTGCGGCACGACGTTAATTCGGGATGTTATCTTCCGCAAGAACCGGCTGTTGCGCGTATCGATTAATTTCTTAAGCGTTTCTGAACTAAAAGGTTTTTGTAATAAAAAGAGAGAGTTTCCCTTAAATTCTTGGCGAAAACTCTTAAAATGTTCAGGAGGATAGCCACTCATGAGAATGACTTTAATAAAGGGAGGCTTAGCAAGTTTCTTTAAGTCCGCATACATTGTTCGAATAAATTCCAACCCGTCCATGCCTGGCATAGTAAAATCTACCAAAATCAATCGTGGCATTGTGCCCGCCCGCATCAAGTGGATCACTTCTTCAGCCTTGGCGAAAGATCTCACATTAAAACCGTTGAGTTGAAGTAAGAACTTAATCGATTCAACGACCACCTTATTATCATCAATAACAAAGGCCACTTTATTCTTGCTGGTGTCCGCAGGTAGGGGAAAATCAAGTGGCTCCTCGGAGGTTTCTGGAGCTTCCTCTGCCTCGTTCGTTTTAACATAACGAGGCCAAACAAAAATCATACTGGTGCCCGTGCCATACTCAGACTGAACACTGATATTGCCACCATGCTGCTGCATAATGCCATGCACCATCGGTAGGCCTAACCCTGTGCCAGTTCCCAAGCCTTTTGTTGTGAAAAAAGGCTCAAATATCCGCGCCATATCTGCTACGCTAATGCCAGAACCCTTATCACTTACCGTCAGCTCTACTAAATTTTTCTCCGCTCTATGAGAAATGTGAATACTGCCTCCCTCTGGCATCGCATCACGGGAATTATTCATCACATTTAATAAAGAATGACTCAGTGCGGTGTAGCAACCAAGAATCATCATGGACTCATCCGCCACCCCACCTTCGCACGTAGGCACTAACAATTCATCCACTTCAATCGTATAACGTGCTCCATACGAGCGGCGACAAAGTTCCACGACGTCATGAACCAAATCCGCCACATTTAAGGCATCCATCACTAGACTTTGTCTCCGAGCAAACCCTAGAAGACTACGTGTAAGAGAGGCACCGTTAGTACAAGCTTTAATGATTCTTTCCATGGACGCTTTTAATTCCTCATCCTCACGGCGAGTCAGGTTAAGAAATTCTGCATTCCCCTGAATCGCCATAATGATGTTATTAAAATCATGAGCCACTCCACTGGCTAAAGCCCCGATGCTTTCCAGCTTACGAGCATTCATGACTTCCTCCTGCAAGCCCAGCCAAGGAGTCACATCACTAAAACTAAAATGAAACCAAAATGTCCAGCCATCGGGCTCTTGAATTTTATCCGTCCTAGCCTTAACCGCAAAAGCTAGGTGCTTAGGAATACGTAGCTCAAATACAGGTAGGGTCATCTGATGATCAGGCCCCATGCCCAGAAAAGCAGTAGAGAAATAGTGAGCTAATAATTCTGGCAACTCCTCCCACTCAAGCGGCTCGTCACCAATATTGACTTTATTCAGGTCAAACATCTGGGCAGCAAAGCTATTTACATAACATATATAATACGTGCCATCAGGCCCGACTCGTATGACCATCTCACAAGGCCCGCTAGACTGATCTAAAAACTGATTTATTAAATCTTTTTCAGCTGTGGCCAAGGCTATAGAAAGTTCTTTCACAAAAAATAAATCCTTAAGTTCAAATATCGAATTCTTGATTATGTGCAATTCACACTAAAAGACAAGAAGCACAATCTTACTGACAAGATGAGCAGTTTTTAGAATGATCTTTAATCTTCTTATGATTTATTCCTTCACCCTTTCCTCCGTCTGTATTTTTCTTGGGGTCGCCTACCTCTTGAGCCACGGCTTTGCTTTGCTCCAGCCGACCCTTTGCCAAAACATCCTTAAAAAAGCACCGCGCCATGAAGTCCTAGGGATATCTCTCATGGCTCTTGCCACAGGATGGTTCTGCTGGGTGCTACTAAATGTGGATCTTATGGAATATACGCCCTACCGTAGGCTCTTTGTTTTCGCCATGCTTATTGGCGGGGGACTGGTCATTTTCTACGTGCGTCCTTTACTCACGGCACGAGCTCTCGGGGCTTTGTTACTCTTACTCGCTTATGTTCTACTTGACGCGTGCTTTATGCGCAACGAACCCTTAAAGCTAATCATCGTCGCCACGGCGTATTTATACATCATCGCTGGTATGATTTTGGTGGCATCCCCTTACTACCTGCGTGATGCCTTAGATTGGATCTATCAAACCCCGCAGCGTGCCCAAGTAGCCGCTGTAGCTGGCTGTCTTTACGGAGTGATTCTACTTGTGCTTGGCCTCGTTGTATTTTAATGATCAGGACTAAATTAGCCTACTCTTGCCCTGAGAACTAAGTGAGCTAGAGTTCGTGCATGGGCTATCTCGAAGAAATTCTTTCCAATGAAACACTCCGGAACACCTTATTTCCCGTAACGCAGAAGCGCACATTTCTCGCTCATGCTGCTGTCACGACTCTTCCTAAACCTGCCACAGATGCCTTGCGCTGGTTTGCCGATAACTCCGAACAGGATCATCAAGAGGCGGGAGACATCTGGCCTAGAACCCTCGGCACGCGCGCCGTGGCAGCTGCTTTGTTAGGTGCTGAGGAGCAGGAAATCGCTCTTCTCGGCCCAACAGCACTTGGGTTAAATTTAGTAGCAGACGGGCTTGCTTGGAATGCGGGTGACGAGGTGGTTTACTACGCCGATGATTACCCTGCCAATGTCTATCCATGGTTAAAGTTGCGAGCCCTAGGGGTCAAGACCGTCTCGGTTACAACGGAGGAGCCAGGCGTGATAACATGGGATCATGTTGAATGTGTCCTGACCTCACGCACCAAGTTAGTTTCTTTAGCGAGCGCAAGTTTTCTCAGTGGCTATCGAGTCGATTTAGATGGAATAGGGCGTCGGCTGCGGGAGCGTGATATTTTATTTTGCGTGGACGGGATACAAACGCTCGGAGCTTTTCCCGTGTCGGTGGAATACATTGATTTTTTAAGTGCTGATTCGCATAAATGGCTGCTCGGACCGCTCGGAGCTGGAATATTTTATGTTAAAGAATCTAATTTTAGCCGGTTGAAACCTAGCTTACTCGGTTCGTGGAATGTGGAATCACCTAATTATATCGCCCAAGATAAAATCGAGTTTTACGCAGGTGCCCGCAGGTATGAGCCAGGCTCCCTAAACGTGCCAGGCATTTTATCCATGCGCGCTTCCATGGAACTGTTGCAACAAGTAGGAATGGAAGCGGTGGCTCAACGGCTTCTCCATCTACGTGCCTTCCTTATTCAACAAATGACAAATTTAGGTTACACGCTTTATTTACCAGAGCGCCAACTTGATGCCGAAAAGTCTGGAATCGTGACTTTTTGTTTGGGGGATGAGGCGAGAGCTTCTGGCTTAGTGCATAAATTGCGAGAGGCTAAAATCACCGTATCTATTCGACATAATCGTCACGGCGCAAAACTTTTAAGAGTATCTCCCCATTTTTATAATACGGAGGCAGAACTAGGTCGCTTATTAGACGTTCTGCGATATTAAGCGACTTACCCAGGCGTTCTGGTAATTTATTTCACAGCAGCCCAAACGCGGTGGACATCATCATGGTCATCGAGGGCTTGGAGAAACTCTCCTACCTCGGCGCGCTGCTCATCGTTTAATTCGGGGCACTGCTTGGGCAGATAACCCATCTCACTGGTAATCACGCTCCAACCGTTCGCCGTCAGCCACTGGGAAACGTTGTGTATGGCGGTGCGGTCCGTGATAAAGCGCGCCCCGCAGGCGGGCTCAGGTATTTCATCATTTTGGGTATGACTCATGGACTCGACTTCATTCGCCCCAGCTTCAATGGCGGCTCCTTCCACGTCAGTAGCGACATCAACACAATGTGCTTCTACTAAGCCAACGTGGTCAAAGAGGAACTTATTGCTACCTGAGGCGCCGAGCTGACCTTTTTTGAAAAGCACGCGAAGCTCAGGAGCCGTGCGGTTATTGTTATCCGTAAAGACTTCTACAATCACAGGAACTTTATGAGGCGCATAGCCTTCAAAATTCACCTGCTCGATAATGAGCTTGTCATCACCAACTCCAGCACCTTTTTTGATCGCTCGTTCAATGGCATCGCGGGTGACGCTTTCACGCTTGGCTCGGTCTATAGCCGTTGCTAAGTGAGAATTAGAGGTGGGATCGGCTCCCCCGTGCTTGGCCGCAACCATGATGTCTTTGACTAGTTTTCCGTTGGCTTGGGATTTTTTTAATCCCGCCACCGCCCGCTTAGCATGTAACCATTGACGTCCCATTAGCAGAACAATAGACAGCAGCTTACGCTCAGCCAGTTAAAAATCTGTGCTTAAACGCACCTTGACTATTGATTGTAAAAAAATCTATGCCAACGTTAACATGTTAGAGGAAAGGTTCCAATTTATGAATCCCGTTTATTTGTCAATTAATAGCGAGTCCTGCGGTCCTTATACACTTCCTGAATTAAAAATTCTCCGTAGGCACGGGGTCGTTACCGATTTGACGCCTATCTTCAATAAAGAAGAAGATACATGGACGCCCTTAAAAGAGGTCAAAGAACTTTACGCTGCGCTGGAGGAAAAAACGCATGGCGAAGCGACCCAACTTCTTGATCAATTAAAACAAGTCCACACGCTTTTATCCCATCCAGAAAAATTGAAGGCTTTTGACCCCGAGGCCGTGGCAAAAGAGCTTCAGCAAATCCTAGCAAAGTTACCTCGCTTTCTCGTGATGCCTGAATACCTAACGGTAGATGAAATTTCAGGGTGGTTAAAACCCGTCGTTGAAGAAACGAAAGAACTGAGCACAGGAATTCAGCAAGAATCCTTACGTTTATTAGAAGGGCAAAAGCAGCTTGCTAGCCACATTAGCTCTACGGACGGATTAAATTCTAGCTTGGCCTCGCAACTTAAACAAGAGGCAGAAGGTCGCGCTAAGTGGTTGGAAGAAACTTTATTGGAACTAGATTCCCGACGACTAGACGGTTTGCGTAAGCTCATGGAAGGTATGGATCTTCGCCTGACAGGGTTCGAACAGCGCAGAGTCGAGGCCGAGACTGAGGATCAGAAGTCACGTAAAGAATTGTTAGATTCCATGATTAAGGCGGAAGACCTGCAGGTGCAGCTCAAGTCCAGATTGCGCGAAGATGTCGATTCTAGGACGAGTTGGCTAACGGCGGCACTAAACCAATTAGAAACGGGTCGCCAACATACGAGTGTGGAATGGCGGCAGGCTGTGGAGGAACTTTTAACTGAGCAATTCGCAGAGCAGTCGGAAAAAACTGTGAAATTGGCTGAGAATCTTGCCATAGCTAAGCGAGAACTACACGAAACACTAGCGGATAAAATGAGCGTCGTGCAGCTAGACCTTCGTGCGCAATCTGAAATTATAGAAACGGCTCAAAAAAACTTAGCAGATGGCATAGCCGTAAACCAAGTCAAGTGGGTTGCACTTTGGGAGCAGTTAAGTAAGAAAAATCAGTCTCAGTACGAAGCCTTGGAGCTGCAAGCAGCACAACTTAAAACGGAGGGATCGGAGCGTGCCATTCTCTTGCAGGGTATGCTCAAAGATCGATTTTCTGTTGAAGACACAACCGCTAAGGCACAGGAAGAGCGTGAATTAAAAATCGAATCGGTTCAAACTACCTATTTTCAATTTATAGGTGATTATTTTGAATGGGTTAAGCATGAATTAACCTCTGCCACAGAATTACGACTACAACAGGCAGAACTTCAAGCTAAACAAAGTGAGCTACAAGCTGTGGCGCAAACTAAGCTTGAGCAACTACTAGATAAAAGAGCGACGGAATCCAAAAACCATAAGCAAGAAATCCTTAAAGCATTTGATCAAAAGCAGCTAGAGCAACATGAACTACGTAACTCTAACCAAACAGCCTTGGTCAGCCTTTTAGAAAAAGAAGGTGTTGAGCGTCAAAGCCTTGGGCAGAAGCTCTCTGAGCTCACAAGCAGCCAACATGCGGAAATCTTACGGTATATGGGAGAATCCATTACCGATCTTCGATTCCAGCAAGAAGCCACACGCCGAGCTGATCAGGCGATTTTAGTAGAACTACACAATAACAACGCATTAGAGTTGAAGAATTTTAAGCAGGAATTTCAAGAGACAGCGGAGCAAAAATATCTAGCCAACCAAGAATATTTTAAAAATGCACTAGCCACCCTTCAAGCCCAGCAAAATGAGGCTCGTCAGGCTGATCAAATGAGCCTAGTCCAACTTTTTGGTAAAAGTAAAAACGATCTTTTAGAGTTTAAAAAAACGGTGCTCGTCACCATGGAGCAAAACCAATTAGACAGTCAGCAGCAACTAGAAAAGTTACTGGCAAACGTACAGGATCAAATTTTACGTCAACTCGCACAAGGCGAACAAGATGTCCAAGAAAGCCTGAAACAGAATGACTCTAACCTTTCGGCAGTTGATGCAAATTTGCGTCAATTCCTGCAAAAGCAAGATGCGTTCGAGTCCTTGCTAAGAGATAGCCAGTCTCAACTCACTCGTATTCTCACGGCTGATGCTGAGAGAAGTCAACAAATTGAGAATATGCAAAGCACTCTAGGAGATTCCAATAGTTCACTTGTCGGTCGAGTTGATAAATGGATGGATGACGAGCCTACTCGCCAAGCTTCTGCTCAGGGATTTTTACAACTAGGATTGCAGGAAGTGCGCATGGGGTTGCATTCTGGCTTCGCCAAACAAATGCCAGAGCAATGGTCAGCATCCTTAAATGATTTAGGAAATAAAGTTCATTCTATCCAGCAACAGCTTGACTCAATGATCCGTGAACTACCACTCCGGCTTGAATCAAGTATGGTGAAGCAAGAGAAAAACTTAATGGCGGACACAGAAAGCCGGTTCAACGATTCTTCCACTGCACTGCGTGGTTCGATGGAAAATCTTTTCTCTGTGTTAGATACCATTTCCAAACAGGTACTAGATGCTAGTGAACGATTAGCCGTATTAAAAAATGTCACTGCACGTGTCGATGGTATGGAAAAACAGACAACGGAAATGCTAAGTCAAGTCGAACAGCAACGCATGGAGGCGCGTATGGAGTCGGCTAAGTCCGCCGTCGTTATTTCTAGTAAAGTGAGAAGACAAAGATCCCCGCGCAATTAGCTAGATTCACGCCACCTAGAATTTTCTAGGGAATAAAATGATAAGGAAAATCTCTTATTAAAGGATTCACCTTCATAGAATTTATTTATGTCATTAAAAGCGTTCGTTTCTTCCTTATTTTTATCATTTGCCCTCCTTAGTTCTGGCTCTCTTCAAGCTGAACCCATCAAGACTGAAAAAGCTGTTTTAGGTGCGGGCTGTTTTTGGTGTGTCGAAGCTATTTTTCAAGAAGTTTCAGGGGTCATTGCCGTGGTCTCTGGCTTTGCGGGTGGAACAGTGGCTAACCCCACGTATGAGCAAGTTTGCACAGAGAAGACAGGTCATGCGGAAGTTGTCGAAATCGAATTCGACCCACAGAAAATTTCTTATGAAAAATTATTAGAAGTCTTTTGGAAAACCCACGACATCACAGACGGTCGTGGAGTAGCACCAGATTTCGGACCGTCCTATCGCCCAATCATTTTGTATGCTAACGAAGCGCAGAAAGCGACGGCCTTTAAGTCGAAACAGGAAATTCAAAAAACGGTTAAAAAACCCATTGGTGCAGAAATCGTGCCTCTCAAAGTTTTTTATCCAGCGGAGGATTACCATCAAGATTACGTAAAAAATAATCCTAACCAGCCTTACGTTAAAGCCGTTAGTATCCCCAAGCTGAAAAAACTAGGCTTCTCTACACCTAAATAAGCTTGGTGACTTACATGTCATAAAGCCACGAAACTTCTCCAACGTTGATTGGTCGCACCCGCGTTAGAAAACGTAGGTTTCTCATGCGTTTCCTCGGCCACTAAGTGGAAGCCGCCTTGAGTCAGCCAATAGGTTAACGATTGAGCTGAGAGTAGCCCGCTATCAGGAGATGGCTCCAAACTTCCTAAGGCAATCAGCCCGTCAGGACGCAACACGCGGCGCACTTCACTTAACGCAGCGGCAGGATCCGTTAAGTTCTGGAAAAGTGCCGAAGCAAAAACCAGATCGAAGGAATGATCTCCAAAAGGTAGTTGATAAATATCGGCCTTACGAAAGGAGGCATTCACCTGTTCTAACCCGAAGGCTAAACGCTCTGCCTTGATTAGTTTATTCGCATCCAAATCAATTCCCGTCACTTGACCAGGGAAGATGCGTTGGGCGATGTCTAGCGTGATCGTTCCTAGCCCGCAACCACAGTCCAGCACGGATTGACCGGGTTGTAGCCATGGGAGGACAAAGTCCCTTGGTAATTCCAAGGTTTTCGTGTTACTAGATTTCTCTGATGGCGTGTTGTGCTGGTAGTAGGTTCTATCTTTAACTGTCATGGTCTTTGTTCCTATTTTTTGGGAAACTCAAGGCCGTGGACAATAAAAAACCCACAGCCTTAGTCAGCCGTGGGTGGGTTTCGTTTAAATTATCAATTGATCAAAAACACGAATCCAGCACGGCTGCATCGACGATAACGACGACGGCCATAATGGAGATAGCTTTGACAATAACTTGCATGAAGCTTTATAATTAGTGGATAGCTTTCAAATAGTCAAGCTTGGAACGCACATTTACAAAACGACGACGCAACAAAGTGTGACCTATGTCGTTAGACTTTGTGTTATCTATATCCCTACACCATACCGAGTTAAAATAGCGGAGGGAGATGAGGTGAAACCGTTCGACTACCGCTTTTTTGCTCATCGATCTTTGTTCACATATCCGTTAATGAAGAACAATAGAAATTTAAGCCAATTACTTTCTGGTGGTGCGATAATCTTCCGCGAATCTCTTCATGCATTAGGCACAAGCCGATTCCAAAAGTAAATTAACAACTCAAAAGAAACCGCAACCCAGCAACGTTTCTATTTCCTCAACTATGAGGGAACCTTGACTCTCCGACCTAACTCTTTAATAAATAGTCTATGTCACGATTCCCGGACCGATTCGATCTTCTCGTGCGCAAGGTGCGCGAGGGGGATTTTACCCCAGATCGTCAGATCGACTTTCTGCTAGCCGCTTTTTTTACCTTGAAGGAAGCTCATCTTATCAATGCTGCCGATGAAGTTTCGCCACTCCCGACTTTTTTAGAGCTTGATGAAGCAGTGCTTATGCCTGTCTTTACCTCTGCCGATCAAGCCGACACCTACACCTCCGAGCGGGGGCAGCGAGGGGATCATGACGACTTATGTTTAATTTCAATGCCGCCTGCCATTGTCCTAGACTATGCGGAATCCTTTATAAGCTATGGCTGCAAAGACTGGTTTATTAACCCAGGGCCTTTCGGCTTCATCATTAGCCTGCAAGAAGCGCAAGCTTATCAGCAGCAGAAAAATAAAGTAGGTCAACGCCCAGACATCGGCTTTTGGATTCCGAATCTTACGTCCCAA
This sequence comes from Blastochloris sp., assembly GCA_034440395.1. GTDB lineage: Bacteria > Verrucomicrobiota > Verrucomicrobiia > Methylacidiphilales > JAAUTS01 > JAAUTS01. The sequence continues at coordinate 42,062 of JAWXBW010000013.1, forward strand.
GAAGAAGCGTTTTGGGAAGATAACGGGCTTTGAGTTCCACCTATGTCTCAAGAGCCTCAATTCATCCGCATCACAGGCGCAAGGCAACATAATTTAAAAAATATTTCCGTCGCACTGCCGCGCAACCAGCTAGTCGTCATCACGGGTCCTTCGGGTTCAGGTAAATCGTCTTTAGCTTTTGATACCTTATTTGCCGAAGGGCAGCGTCGTTACATGCAGAGTTTATCTTCTTATGCACGTCAGTTTCTGGAACAGATTGAAAAACCCGATGTGGACTTTATCGAAGGCTTGTCTCCGAGCGTCGCCATTGAGCAGCAAAGCTCCAACAGTAACCCACGTTCGACCATCGCCACGGTGACAGAAATTTATGATTACTTGCGCGTGCTTTACGCTAGTTGTGGACAGCCACATCACCCAGTTTCTGGTAAAATGTTAAGGAAACGTAGTTTGCAGGAAATAGCAGATCAGGTTGTAGATCAACCCGCATCCGATCGTTTCATGATCTTAGCTCCCATGGTGCAGAAACAAAAAGGCGAGTTTCGTGACGTGTTAGAAAAATGTCAAAAAGACGGATATCTCCGGGTGCGGATTGATGGTGCCGTGTACACCTTAGATCAGCCAATAAAGTTAGACCCCAAAAAAGCTCACACTATAGAGGTAGTCGTTGATCGTCTAAAAGCTTCCAGCACTTCGAAAACTCGTGCGGCAGAATCAATCGAGCTCGGCATCAAGGTAGGGGATGGATTAATTCGTGTCGTGTGGTTAGGAGTAGAGGATGACGTTGTAGCGGAGTGGGTCATGAGCAATCAAAATTATGATCCAGAAACCGGCTATCATTTTCCCGTTTTGGAAGCACGCCATTTTTCTTTTAACAGCCCACTAGGAGCCTGCCCTGCCTGTGGTGGCACGGGGACATTACTCCTGCCTGACGCGGATCTCATCATCACAGATACTGAAATGCCTTTAGAAGAAATGCCGTTTGGGCCGTGGCGCCGTGCTCCAAAGCGTATGGCAGGCTACTATAAAAATTACCTACAAGATTTAGCGGATCATGCTGGTGTTTCCATGCGGTCAACGTGGAAGGAACTACCGACTTCATTCCATAAGCTTATTATGGAAGGGTCTGCTGGTCAGGACATACTTTTTAATTCATTAAAAGCTGGAACTAAAGTAAAACAATCTAAGCCTTTTGAAGGGCTACTGCATTTCGTGCAGAATCTTTATGATGCCAGTGACAGTCCTTTGACACGGCACCGTATGGCAGCCTTTATGAGTAAAAGCACTTGTCCTGTTTGTCAGGGTAAACGTTTAAAGAAAGAGGTTCTTGCGGTTACTTTAGGCAGTAAGGAAGATGGTGCGGCACCGAATATTGATGACTTTTGTCGCTGGACGGTTGATGAAGCATTGGCTTTTTTAGATGCTAAAAAATGGTCGGCTGAAGAAACTCCTATCGTAAAGGAGTTAATTGCAGAGATTTGCGCACGGTTAAAATTCATGCAAGAAGTGGGTTTGGGTTATCTGACTTTAAATCGTGAGGCTGGCACACTTTCTGGCGGGGAGAGTCAACGCATACGACTGGCTACGCAAATTGGATCAGGGTTGAGTGGAGTGCTCTATGTTTTAGATGAGCCGAGCATAGGTTTGCATCAACGTGACAATGAGAGACTCATCACTACCCTAGAACGTTTACGTGATATGGGAAATTCTGTCGTAGTGGTGGAACATGATGAGGACACCATGCGGCGTGCTGATTATGTCGTGGACATGGGGCCTGCGGCGGGAGTGAGAGGCGGGGAGATCGTGGCGGAGGGAACTCTTCAAGAATTATTAGATCACCCGAAATCGCTGACCGGCCGTTATCTTTCAGAAAGGCTTAAGATTGATGTGCCGCGTCGCAGGCATGCCCCTAAGAATGAGTGGCTAAGCGTGGTGGGCGCTCGGGAGAATAATCTTAAAAATGTGACCGCACGTTTTCCTATAGGTTGTTTCACGTGTGTGACGGGCGTAAGTGGTTCAGGAAAAAGCACCTTAGTTAGTGATGTTCTGAGCCGCGCGCTGTTCCGGAGTTTTTATCAAGCGAAAGAACGTCCTGGTCTGCACGATCGAATCGAGGGTTTGGAACATTTAGATAAAGTGGTGACGATTGATCAAAGTGCTATCGGACGCACACCGCGTTCTAATCCAGCCACGTATGTCGGAGCCTTTGATGCTATCCGTGATCTTTATGCGCAACTGCCTGCCTCGCGTATACGTGGGTATGCCAAGGGACGTTTTAGTTTTAATGTGCCGGGGGGACGTTGTGAGCATTGCGAGGGCGATGGTTATAAGAAAATCGAGATGCATTTTTTGCCTGATGTGTATGTGCCTTGTGAGGTTTGCAAAGGTCAGCGTTTCAACCGGGAGACTTTAGAGGTAACTTTTAAAAGTAAAAATATTGCGGATATTTTAGCTTTGACGGTGCATGAAGCGCTGGATTTATTTCAAAGTATTCCCGCTATTTTCGGAAAACTCGAACCCTTAGCTCAAGTGGGCTTAGGGTATCTTACTCTAGGCCAGTCGGCTACCACGCTATCGGGCGGGGAGGCGCAGAGAGTCAAGTTGGCGGCGGAGTTAACAAAAAAGGCAACAGGTCGGACTTGTTACATTATGGATGAGCCTACGACAGGGCTGCATTTTGTGGATATTGAGGAATTGCTACGGGTGCTTTTTAAATTACGGGACCAGGGTAATACAATCATCGTGATTGAACATCATCTAGACGTGATTAAGTCTGCAGACTATGTCATAGACATAGGGCCAGAGGGCGGAGAAAAGGGGGGGCAGATCGTGACGTGCGGAACGCCAGAGGCCGTGGCGCAATTTGAAGGTAGTCATACAGGTCGGTTTTTGCTAAGAAAGTTATGAACGCACGATGGGAAAAATATTGCCACCACTAGGCCTGCCAACAAATGGCGTCCGATTGCTCCGGACCGTTAGTCTTAGTTGTGTCTTGAGTTTATCCTTTCTCGGAAGTATTTCTGCTAAACCTAGTTCTGCGGAGAGACGAGTTTTCACTGTTGCTCAGAAAGCTTTTGAGGACACTCAGTATGATGTTGCGGCGCTGAAGTTGCAGGAATTCCAGAAAACGTTTCCTAAAAGTGAATTAAAATCAGAGGCTCAGATGTTGTTAGGTCAGAGTTATTTTTTTCAGGATGCTTTAGATAAAGCTCTAGAGATTTTTCAGAATCCACCGACAACGGCGAGTAATGAACAAAAAAGTGATTTTTCTTTTTGGAAGGCAGAGACCTTACATCGACAAAAAAAATGGGATGCCGCCGTGGAGGCCTATCAAGCTTTATCCAAAGACTTCCCAGAGAGTCTTCGCCTTAAGACACTACCTTTGAATCTAAGCGAAGCTTTATTGAGTGCGGGTAAGTCACAGGAATCGGTGGAGGTTTTAGCCCCTTTACTCGCTTTAAAAACTACGGATAAAGAGCGCCATCCCGCTGTGTTACAGCAGGCTCGTATTCTGACAACACTCGGCCAGTTCGCAGATGCGGACGCCCTCTTAGTTATGTTGCTGAAGGAAAAGTTGGATCGTGGTGTTCTGTATCAAGCCGCCTACCTTTCTGGAGAAATTAATTTACAATTAAAGAAATGGGTTGAGGCCAAGGCGAGCTTTCGCAGACTGACAGAGGACAGTCGAGCCTACCCAGAAAGTCTGGTGGCGCAGTCTTGGTTAGGGATCGGCGCTGCAGAAGAAGCTGAACAAAAATGGGCGCCAGCTACGAATGCCTATGAAAAGGCTTTAGAGTTTTCCAATACGACGGCTTTATTTGAACGTTCCGTGGTTCGTTACTTAAGCACCCACGCTAAGGCGGATACCTTAGCTAAGGGAACGCTGAAGGTAAGGCAATTGGCTCGGGAGCGAAAGGATGCAGGAGCGATCGGATTTTATGCTATCGGAAAATTTTATTTTGAAGCAAAAAATTTTGATGCGGCTATTTCCGAATTAGACAATTTTATTAATAACAATCCTGATTCCCCTTGGGTTACAGCATCGAAATTATTGATCGCAAATTGTTTGTATGAGAAAAAAGAGGTCACAGCTGCGACGACGAATCTTAAAGCATTAATAGATGAAAAGAAAGATAAGGACATTGTTTTCCAAGCGCGTTTACGCCTAGCAGAAATCTTGTATGAGCAAGGGGATTACAAAGAGGCATCTGATTATTTTCTTGCCGCAGCTCAGTCCGATGTGGCTAGTAACCCTATCTTTGAAGGCGCTTATTTTCGTGGATTAATCTCGCTCGCTAAGGCGGGAAATTTAGATGACTTTATTAAACAATTAAGTGTGTTTACGACGAAGTATCCTGCAAGTTTTAAAAAGAATGACTTATTGTTAGAACAGGCCGTCCTGTTGGAGGCAAGGGGTAAGAGCGAGGAAGCGCGTAAGCTTTATGAGACTGTAGTGACGGCAAATGCGGCTGGGAGTAAGCCTGAGGCGCTCTTGCGCTTAGGTAGGTCTTTTTATGAGGCGGCGGATTATGCGAAGGCAATTGATTCGTTTTATCAGTTAGAGAAAAGTTTCCCCAGCTATGCGTCCTTAGACCAAGTGGTTTATTTGCGGATCATGGCTCAAGTGGAGAGTGGCCTTATCAAAGGGCTAGATGCGCGGACTGAGTATGAGAGTTTCATCACACGTTTCCCTGAATCTTCTGAAATTCCCATGATGTCCTTTAAGCTGGCCGAGTCCTACTCCCAAGACGGCAATTTCTTCGAGGCACAGAAACGCTTTGAGAAAGTCGCGGCTGATTTCCCTAAGGCTAAAGGTTTTTTGGCAGACTTTGCTCTCTACCGTGCTGGACTTAGTTCTATGGCGCAGGCTGAGTATAAAAATGCCGTAATCATTTTCGAAAAAATAGTAAACGATTCACCCGCTAAAACCGCTTCGCGTCTAGCACAGATACGTTGTTACATGGCACGGAATAACTATGTTGATGCGATCAGGATTTGTGATTCTGTTATTTTGAATCATAAAGAAGATGAGGACTGGGCTGAGGCTTCTATCCGTAAGGCAAATTGTCTTTACACGCTGGCGGCTCAGGATGAAAAAAATTATCCTCTGGCTTTAGAGATTACTTCAAAAATTTTAGTTTCGAAGAATGTCAGTATCCACCGACGTAATGAGGCTGGACATTTAAAAGGTGCTATTTTGCAAAAACTAGGCCGATCAACCGAAGCGATGGAGGCTTATTTAGATGTGGTCTATGCTCAAGCACTGCCTTCTGAGGTAACGGGAATTGAGCCGCATCCAGAGTTTTATTGGCTGATTAAATCTGGCCTAGCGGCGGCTACGATGCGGGAAGATAAGGGAGATGTGCGGGGAGCCGTAGAAATTTACAGAATTTTAGAGCGCTTAGGAGATCCGAATCGAGAGGAATTTCGGCGCAAGATCGAGGCCTTAAAATCTAAGAACTTTCTTTACGAAGAATCCTAACATCCTGATTAATAGTAGGTTGTGTTTTTTTGGAAATTATATTTTTATTAAGCCAGAACTCCAAATCAGGCGTATGGTGAGAAATTTCGCCGTTATTGTCAGTATCGAACTAAAGGCGATCTCATTGACTTGCCGAAGAGCTCTTTTATAGTGTGTTTGTGGAAGATTCATCGATCCTGGTTAAACGGGAAGGGCAAAAAGGTATTGTCCGGGTGGTTGGGAAAGGTTCCTTTAAGAACGCCCAAAACCTTAAAAAATATATTGAGAGAGCATCACTGGAAGGTGTGCAGGACTTCGTCTTGGACTTGCAAGACTGCGTGCACATGGACAGTACGTTTATGGGCGTGATGGCTGGTATGGGAGCGGAGAGGCGCCGCATGAAGTTATCTGCTCCTGAGGTCGTTAACACGAATTCCCGTAATCTTGAACTTTTAGAGACTCTTGGGTTGGACCGAATTTTAACCCTCGTCGCAAGTTCAGATTCTAGCAGTCTAACAGATTTTAACGCAGTCGTTGCGCAGGAAGCGCAAACAAAAGTGGAAGTAGCAGAGACGATGCTTGAAGCGCACCAGAATCTAATCGACCTTGATGCGCATAATGCGGCAAAATTTCAGGACGTAATGGTTTATCTGAAAGACAAGCTTGGAGTACACACAGCCGCATCTTAGCGATTGTATTTCGCTTTTTACTTTGCATGAATATTTTTTTTCTAGCTCTTATCGGGCTAACTATTTACCTGTCATGGCGCCTGAACCGTTTACAAGAGGAAAAAGCAGAACAGGCGGCAAACTCCGCTAAGTTGCAAGAAGAGAAGAAGGTGGTCTTTGATTTATTGCACGATCTAGGGGAAGCGTTTGCGGAAGAAATCGACCGGCACCAGTTACTTAATATTATTTTAGAATCAAGTTTACGTGTCACAGGCGCACGTAGTGGTGTTGTTTATCTCGTTAATTCGCAACGAACTCAAATCAGTGCAGAAGCTGTCAGTGGGATGTTTCCCCCGCCCGTATCGTTACCACCAGAAGCCGAAAGTAAGGTCGTCACCCGAGAGGAATACCTAGAAACGGTTTTACGTAACGAGGTAATTAAGTTGGATTCCCCATCCATCCTTATAGAAGCCTTAAATAGCGAGGAAGGCTTTCTAGTAGCTGATGCGAAAGACGATATCCGCTTTCCTAAATTTCATGAAAGCTCTTTGCGAGTTCAGACGTTCATCGCCGTGCCTTTGCGTTATCGTGAGGAAAAGCTGGGGATCCTAGCATTAGCTAATCGCTTAGACGATGGTGCTTTCGGCGAGTCTGATTACGAAATAGTGCGCTCTATCGCTTTTCAAGCATCTTTCTCACTTTATAATGCTAACGTCTTCAGCCAGCTAGCGGAGAAACAGCGCCTTGATCGAGATTTAGAAACAGCGCGGGAGATTCAACGTATTCTTTTACCTGACAAATGTCCCATCATCGAGGGCTATGAAATAGCAGCATTGAACATTCCCGCCCAACACGTCAGCGGAGACTATTACGATTTCGTGGAAGTGGACGAGCATCGTCTAGGCATTGCCATTGCAGATGTCTCGGGTAAGGGCGTCCCCGCTTCGCTTATTATGGCCATGTGCCGCACCGTGCTGCGCACCCAAGCACCAGGCCGCAGCTCAGCGGCTGATGTTCTTCGTCAAGTCAACCGCATCCTTTACCCTGACATTCGAGAAGATATGTTTATCACGATGGCGTATGCCGTCTTAGATTTTAAACACAACACGATCACCCTTGCTAAGGCCGGCCATGATGCTCCGATGTTTTATCAAGGTGCAGACACCTTGATCCAAAGCTTACAAACTCCAGGTATTGCTCTTGGGATCGACGGGGGTGAGGTTTTTGATGCCGTCGTGGAGGATTTAGTTATTCCCTTCCAATCCGAAGACACTTTGTTACTTTATACCGATGGGGTTAATGAAGCTGTGGACGCAGAGGAACAAGAATTCGGGAAAGAACAAATTAAAAATGCCTTAAAGCTGTGCGCGTCAGGTGGTGCCGCTTACCTTATTCAAAATATTGTGGAACGAGTTACTCGTTTTAGAGGAGATCAACCACAAAACGACGACATCACCCTAGTAACTATCAAGAAAAAATGAAAAATAGCCCTAAAGAAGAAATCCCCAACGTCCCAGTTGACCTCGTCGAGGAAACTCCGGCTCCTGAAACCAAGCCGACGCCTGAGATGCAAGTCACCCAACTCCAAGAAAAGCTTTTACGCGTTCAAGCTGATTTTGATAATTACCGCAAACGTATCACTAAGGAAAAAGAAGACTCTATTCGCTACAGTAATGAGAATCTCTTGATGGAATTACTCCCCGTGGTAGATAATTTTGAACTGGGTCTGGTGGCGGCGGAAACGGCTACGGATCCGAAATCTATCGCTATGGGAATGCAAATGGTGAAGTCACAACTTAAGCGTTTTCTGGAAGACTGTGGGGTGCAAGAAATTAATGCTATCGGTTCTATGTTTGACCCGCACCTGCACGAGGCTGTTTCACAAGAAGTATCTTCTAGCGTTCCAGACGGCTCCATCCTATCCCAAAGCCGTAAGGGTTATAAGTTACGGGATCGATTGCTCAGGCCAGCGGTGGTCGTTGTCGCTCACGTTCCAGCAGCATAAATAGATTTTTCACTTAACCCTCTCTCCCCCGATTATGAGTTCACGGACTGTCCAACGTTGTTATTACGAAATTCTTTGTGTAACCAAAACCGCTTCGGAAGAAGAAATTAAAAAATCTTACCGCAAGCAGGCTATTAAACATCACCCCGATAAAAACCCTGGTGATAAAACGGCGGAAGATAAATTCAAAGAGTTGGGGGAAGCTTATGAAATTATTAGCGACCAAGATAAGCGCGCCGCCTACGACCGCTACGGACATCAAGCTTTTAAACAGGGCGGTGCTGGTGCGGGCGGTTTTGGCGGAGGCGGAGGTTTCCACGATCCCTTTGACGTCTTCCGCGAGGTTTTCGGTTCTGGTGGCGGAGGCTCCTTTGGAGATATTTTTGAGCAAGCTTTCAGTGGCAGTAGTGGTGGGGCTTCCCGGCAAGGTCGTGGATCCGACTTACGCTATGATTTAGAGATCACGTTAGAAGAAGCGGTGCGCGGTTGTGAAAAAGAAATTTCTTTACGTAAGTATGAGGAGTGCGAGGCCTGCTCTGGAACGGGAGCTTCCCCTGGCTCTAAAGTTACAACCTGTCCGACATGCCGTGGAGCTGGGCAAGTGAACGTGTCGCGCGGATTTTTCTCGATGGCTCAAACGTGTCCAACCTGTCGTGGTAAGGGTGTGATTATTGAGAAACCTTGTGTTAAATGTCATGGAGAAGGCCGCGTAGAAAAAACTTCTAAAATTAAAATTCGCATACCAGCTGGGGTTGATTCAGGTTCGCGCCTACGCTCGTCAGGTCAGGGAGAAGCAGGCACACGAGGTGGATCCGCTGGGGATCTGTACATTGTGGTGCATGTAAAGGAACACGCCCTTTTTATTCGCCAAGAATCAGATCTTTATTGTGAAGTTCCCATCAGTTTCGCTAAAGCTACTTTGGGAGGTGAGATCATGGTTCCTACCTTAGAAGGAAAAGCCTCCATAAAAGTTCCTTCGGGAACTCAGAGTGGTAAGCTTTTCCGTTTACGGGGTAAAGGCGTTCCAGACCTACGTGGTAGCCACCACGGAGACTTGAACATTCGTGTCATGGTGGAGGTTCCAACCAAGCTTAATTCTGAGCAAAAAAAGAAGCTGGAAGAATTTGCTGAACTCTGTGGCGATGAAACGCATCCCGAATCCAATTCTTTTTTTGATAAAGCTAAAGATTTTTTTAAATAAATCCGCTCAACCGATTAACCACACTATTCAATGTCCATTCCACGTTTTTATTGTTTAGATTTTTCTGAAGCTTGTTTAAGCGAGGAAGAGTCGCACCATGCTCACACGGTTTTGCGTTTGAAAGAAGGAGATCAGATTAGTTTGTTTGACGGTAAGGGCGCGGAAGCTAAAGCGCAAATCTTGCAGACCGATAAATGTTCGTTACGCTACAAGATTATTACTCAGAACAGAAGTTTTCTGAGGAACTTTCAGCTCACTTTAGGACAAGCCATTCCTAAGGGGAAGTCGATGGATTTTATTGTGCAAAAAAGCACAGAACTTGGTGTGGCTGTCATTGCGCCGATTTTATCAGACCGTAGCGTAGTTCAATTAGAAGGCGAAAAAATCGAATCCAAACAACAGAAGTGGAGTCAGACCGCCTTAGAAGCTTGTAAGCAGTGCGGGCAAAATTACCTACCCACTGTTTCCCCTGCAGTTAAACTCGGGGATTTTTTGGAGAACTATCGCAAGTCCAGTGCTTTGAAACTTATCGCCTCTCTTCAATCTGATGCCAAGCCGCTCCGAGCCACCTTAGCGGAAGCTCGGGAGAATGGCATGAAGTTAAGCGAAGTCATTTATTTGATCGGACCTGAGGGGGATTTTACGCCCTCTGAAATTGGTCAAGCCCGCAGTGCTGGTTATCTTCCTGTATCCTTAGGGCCGAATATCTTAAGAACTGAAACTGCCACACTTTTCCTGACCAGTGCTTTGCTTTACGAGCTACAGAGTTGAAACATTGAGATGGTAATTAAACAGTTACCGTTTCGTTACTTTAATAAAAGGCGGCAAAGTTTTATGCACTTGCCCAGCAATTCATTGATTACAACTCGATCCAGCTGTTGCCGTCTTTTTGGAGGAGCAGTTCGGATTCGTTCGGACCCCAACTGCCTTCGGGGTATAGAGCTATGGGGGCTTCAGCCCAGCCGCTGGTGACGGCATCCACGATCCGCCAAGCTTCCAGCACTTCATCCGCACGGGTGAAGAGGGTGGAGTCGCCCACGATAAAGTCGTGCAATAGCCGTTCATAAGCTTCGGGGGAGTAAGAGCCGAATTTTGATTTGTAAGCGAAGTCCATGTCAACGGATCCCATAGCACTTTTCCCTGGTATTTTAGCATTGAAGCGTAGGTGGATACCTTCATCAGGCTGGAGGCGGATGTGTAAACGGTTACGGTGAAGTTGTTCACAGTTATCAGTGCTTTTAAATAGAGCAAGGGGCGGGCGTTTAAAGACGACGACGATTTCGCTAGCGCGTTTATTCAGTGCCTTACCGGTTCGGAGGTAGAAGGGAACGCCAGCCCAGCGCCAGTTATCTATTGTAAGTTTTAGGCCTACGTAGGTTTCTGTTTTAGATTCGGGTGCTACACGATCGCTGCTGCGGTAGCCTTCGTATTGGGCGCGGATGGCGATTTTAGCGACGTCTTCTGGCGTAGGGGTGTTGATGGACTTTAGGACTTTTACTTTTTCATCGCGAATGGCGTCTGAGTTTAAGCTGCCGGGAGGTTCCATAGCGGTGATGGTGAGGAGTTGCATGAGATGGTTTTGCACCATGTCTCGCACGGCACCGACGCCGTCATAGTAGCCGCCGCGGGTCCCCACGCCTTCTGCCTCCGCTACGGTGATCTGGACGTGATCTATGAGGGAACGGTTCCATAGAGGTTCGTAAATCGAGTTGGCAAAGCGGAAGTAGATGAGGTTTTGAACGGTTTCTTTTCCGAGATAGTGGTCGATGCGGTAGAGGGCGGATTCGGCAATGACGTCTTGGAGGGAGGTAACGAGATTTTTGGCGGATTGGTAGTCGTGACCGAAAGGTTTTTCAATAACTACGCGGCCTTCTTCGTCTCCCGTGCCGACTAGGCCGACGTGGTTTAACTGTTCGACGACTTCTTGAAAAAACTCAGGGGCAGTGGCTAGGTAAAAAAGGAATTGCTGAATACCTTTGGCTTTTTGGAGGGCTTGAAGTTTAACTTTTAGGCTTTCGTAAGCTGTGGGGTCGTCGAAATTACCGTTATGGTAGCTGACGTGGGATTTAAAGTTGTCCCAGTCGGAAGTTTCGATGGGGGCAAAGCGGGAGAATTTTTTTGTGCCTTCTTCCATTTCTTCACGGAAGGAGTCATTTGATTTTTCCCGGCGGGCAAACCCGATAATTTCGAATTGGTCAGGTAAGGCTTTCTCTTTGAAAAGACCAAAGACGCCAGGGACGAGTTTACGCTTGGTCAGATCGCCGCTGGCACCGAAGATGACGAGGGCGAAAGGCTTGGCATTCCGCCCGGGTTGGGTGCTGGGACTGGGGTTAGGTTCCTGAAACATAGAGGTTAGATTTTATGGCCGGGCTCGCATTGAAGGTAGCGGGGAAGTGAAGTAAACTTCAACATTTACTTCACGCAGTTGTAGATGGAAAGAAGTTCACTCTTAGACTCGATCCGTGCAGCGGGGAAGGTTGTGTCGGTTTTTGTTTCCAGCTTGGTGAGCCATTCTTGTTTTCCAGCGCCCTTTGAAACGAAAAGAATTTCCCGGGCTTGGAAGAAAAGGCGGTAGGTCATGGTGAGGCGCACGCCATCCACTTGGGGCACCCAGCACTGTGTGGTGTAGTGGGAATCTTCTAACAAGGCTGGGGTTCCAGGAAAAAGCGAAGCGGTGTGACCGTCATTTCCCACGCCTAAGAGAACGAGGTCGAAGCGCGGTGGGTGGCCTAATTCTTTACTGATGCGGCGGCGGTAATCCAGAGCCGCTTCCTCAGGCTTGGCTAATTCTGTGCGCCAACGCTCCAGCCTAATTTTATGCGGATAGAAACATTCGTAGATCATACGGTAGTTACTGTCCGCATGGTCGGAGGGGACCCAACGCTCGTCCCCAATAAAAAGAACGGTGGAAGACCAAGGCCAATCCGTCTTCGCTAAAGCCTTGTAGAAACTCTCTGGGCTAGAGCCGCCGGAGAGGGAAACATAGAAAGTGCCGCGAGCATTTAAGGCTTCGGTTCCGAGTTCACGCCATTTTGCGATGAGGGCATCTATCCATTCCTGTTCCGTTTCAAATTTAGTATGATTCATGAGCTAAGATATGAACGGGAAAAATTCAAGCTTAAGCAAGGAAAAATTAACTTCCTTTTCTTCTTCCCAGCGGTAAAGAAAAGCGTTAGAGACAGTGCGCTATGGGACTGCTTCAGAATCTTGACCTCACGACACAAATCCAAGAGAAGGCTGATTATAAGGCTAAACTTTTAAAATATCAGCTGGATCTACTCATGCTGCAAAGGCGTCTGCTTGAGTCGAAGCAAAACCTAATCATAGTTGTTGAAGGGCCTGATGCTGCTGGTAAAGGCGGCGTGATTAAGCGGTTTAATGAGCATTTAGATCCGAGGCATATCCGAGTTTACTCCACTATTAAGCCGACAGAAGATGAACTGCGGCATCATTACTTTTGGCGATTTTGGACAAAAATTCCTGCTCAGGGAGAGATCGCCATTTTTGATCGTAGTTGGTATGGACGTGTTTTAGTGGAGAGAGTGGAGGGGTTTGCTACGAAGGGGGAATGGAAGCGGGCCTACGATGAGATTAATCATTTTGAGAAATCGTTGGCGGATAATGGTTCAGTTATTCTCAAATTTTATCTGCACATCACCAAGGAAGAGCAGCTTGCTCGTTTCAAAAAACGGGAAGAAGATCCGTATAAGCGCTGGAAAATAAATGATGAGGATTGGCGCAATCGCGAGAAATGGGATCTGCATAATGAGGCAGCAGAAGAGATGTTTGAAAAAACAAACCAGCCTCACGCACCTTGGCATTTAATCGAAGGCAACTTCAAGTGGCACGCGCGGGTCAAGGTGTTAAGAACTGTGGCGAAGGCGTTAGAGTCCGCTCTAGGTAAGACAAAGGAGCCTGCTTAATCTGAAAGGACTAAGATTCTGGATATAATCTATGACGTCTCAACTTCCTGATCGGCCTGAATTGACTTCACGCGTTAAGGTATATTTTTATGACACAGATGCGGGTGGGGTCGTGCATAACATCGCCTACCTTCGCATGGTGGAGCAGGTGCGTTCGGATTTTGCGGAATTGTTAGGTTGGAAATTAGGAGAGATGACACGTGGGGGGGATTGCCCTGTTGTGGCCCGGACGGAGATTGATTACGTGAAGCCTGCCCGGCTGGGGGATACCTTAATTATTGGCGTCAAGTTGGTGCGTATGGAGAAAGTCCGTTTTCATCTGGAGTTTACGATTCAGCGTGATTTAGATGAGGTTTTATTGAGCCGAGTTAAGCAGGTTATGGTGCCCGTCTCCTTAGCCACGATGCGGCCCGTGGCTTTAAGAAAAGATTGGCTGGCGAAGTGGCCTGAGTTGAGTTCGGTTTAGGGGTTGGATTTTTTCGGGATCAATTTCTCATGCATCCTCCTGAGGACGACGGGAAGAACGCATAGGTGCTGTTTTCCTGCGTTTGGTGTCCGTCCCGCCGTGGCGGATGGATCGTAGTCACAACTATTGGGTTCCCTTTTGGATCGTCGCAAACCGAATTTAGCGGACTTCAATCAGATGGTCGCCCATTTCAACATGTTCTATAATATCGGGTAGAAGTCGCAAGAATTGAGCCAGCAGGAAGGAATTGCGGCAGTTTCCGACCCGCAACCAAATTACCACGGGAGTGGGAGTGGAAAAAATTCCAGATTGGGTCGTCCTCGGATTCACGCAGCCCGACGTCTACTACATGCTCAGCTTGATGCCCATGAGCCGCCAAGATCCGGGCTAGGCTCGGGGTAAATTAGCATCAACAACAAACCGCATGATCACACCATTTGTAATACGGTGTGATCAACTTGGTCGGCGGCATACTGGAGTCAGGCATGAATGTCTGCCTCCTCGAGATTAGGATAATCTTGAAGGATCTCGGCGTGGCTAGACCCATGAGCCAGCAGTTCCAAAACGTCCTTAACTCGCATCCGTATTCCTCAGATGCAGGGTCTACCTCCGCATTGCTTAGGATTGAACGTAATACGATCTATATGATTCATAATTATAAGTTACCAAGGCTCAAACCTTTTGCGGGTATTCATTTTTCTCGGCGGAAAGGAAATACGTCACGGCATTGTTGTGTGTCCTACTTTCATTTATTCGGAAATGCTAATTGATTCATTTTTGGTGCGGAAGCCTACTGGCTACGAACAGTTCAACAGTTCATATGGCTGTCCCCCTCTAGCGGAACAAGGGGGAGATTAGAAGAATTTCATTAAAAATCTTCAAAAAGCTCACGCTGTTTTTCTTGGTCCAGTCTGCTTAATAGGGAGAGGCAACGGGCAGTAAACCATGATAGGGCGACGCCGAAAAGGAGGGGGAAGAGGTGCCACCAGATTTTTCCTAGCTCGTAGGAGAAGTAGGAACCTAGGAGGCAAAGTGTTAGATAAACGAGAAGTAAGGATAAGCTGACAGGACGTGAAGGGATTAGGGCAAAGGCACCTGCGGCTGAACAGGCACTGACGATAATAAGTAGGTAAAAGAAACTGTTTAGTTCGCTGGTGAATCGTTGAGAGAGGAGTTGGCGTAAGGTCTGGTCTTGCAGATAAACGGAAGGGAGCGCCCCAGCGGGGCTGGTCACGGGAGAATAGGTGCCGGGGGCTTCGGTGCCGACGAGTATTATTCTGCGCCGGATTTCGTGAAAGCCTTCTAAGCCGCTACCGCCGTTGCGTAAATCTTCGGCTGAGATAATGGCGGAATAAAATTCGGTAGCGTCCGCCTTTTTACTGAAGATATTATAATGGATCAAGGTGCGGCACTCGGCATCTACGGGGATAGTTAGGAGGAGTTTATTTTCTTTGTTTCTTAGGGTAATATGTTCATTAGGCAGTATTTTACTGGCTGACCAGTCAGCTCCTAGGTGGCTGGCAACGACTTGCAGGGCAAAGGAGGCTTGCCACGTGTTATTAGTCCAAAGAGCCAAAGCGACTTTTTCTAGAGGCTGGTTAGGGGATTGTAGCCAACGCGAAGGAGCCGTGTTAGCTGCGGAAACGAAGGGGGCTGGGACGGATCGGGGGCTAGTCTGGGAGATGATGACGGAGGGGAAGCGAGCCATTTGGTTGGCTAATTGGATGTCGTAGATGGGATAAAGGGGATCACCTTCTTCTATGGGCAGATCAAGTGCCATGACCGAGGGAGAAAAAGGGCTCAGCGTATTTAAGAGAATAGCGTAGTCTAGGCTAGACCAAGGCCATGCTTGGCCATCTATTTTTTTAATGGTAACGAGCTCAATGGGTAGTTCTGGAACGGCGGGGTCGAGTTGTTGATAATAACGCAGTAATTTGTAATCCCACTTATGGAGGAGCTGGGACTGCCAGAGTAGGCAGGAGAGCCCCGCACATAAGACAACAGCGAGCCAAGGCAAAAGCGTGAGAAAGAGCAGGCGGATTCGTTCCATGTCTCTTATTACACGTTTAAGAGTAACAAGGGGAGAAAATTAGTGAATACCAGCGTGAAAGAAGTATTGATCCAGCTAATTAAGCAACGAGGGGAACTAATTTCAAGAATTTAAAGAACTTTTACTTGCCATGAGGTAAAGCCTACGGCTTAATTTCGCCCTCATTTATGTTTCTGTTTCATTTAGCTTCAACACTAGAACCTCACGCAACAGGTGCGCACAGCGAGCATGTTCCCCTGCCCATGATTGCTCCTAAACTTTTTGAGGTGTTCGGTTTGCCTGTGACGAACTCCATGTTGGTCTCATCGGTAGTGGCAGTGGTTATTATTATTTTCGCTCAAGTTGCTTTACGTAATGTTTCTTTAATCCCTAGTCCCGCTCAAAACTTTTTTGAAATACTGATTGAAAAACTTAGTGTCGTGCTTGAGGGCGTGCTGGGTTGGGATTTGCTGAAGCAGACTTTTTGGTTCTTTGCCTCTATTTTTATTTTCATCATGGCCTGCAATTTACAGGCACTCATGCCTGGTGTAGGCACGATCGGCGTGGGTACTGGCCCAACATGGTATAATCTTAATCAGGTGTCTCATCCCTTTATGCGTGGTGCGAATGCGGACGCAAATATGACCTTGGCTCTGGCTTTGTCTTTCTTCGCCATGTGGATATTCTGGGCCTTGAAGTTTAATGGGCCTGTTGGTGTTGTGAAGCATTTATTTATCCCGAATGCTAAAATGCCTACAGGGATTTTTATCATTGTGTTACCTTTCTTTATTTTTGTCGGGTTCATTGAAATTATTTCCATCATGGTGCGCCCTGTCTCCTTGACCTTCCGTTTGTTTGGAAACATTTATGGCGGCGAAGCCATCATCGACCAAATCAAACACATGGCTCCTTCGATTTGGATGAAAGCCCTAGCTCTTCTTCCTGTTTACACCTACGAGCTTCTCGTGGCTTTGGTGCAGGCACTCGTTTTTTGTCTCCTCACCGCGGTCTTCACGGCTTTAATTTGCCGTCATGATGACCATGGGGATAAGCATGCGGATAAACATGGGGAGAAAGCCCATTAAGCCGTCACCACTTTGGCTGTCAGACGGTGGCATCAACTGCCGGGGCACTCGAAACAACACTCAAACTAAGAAAAAACAAAACTATGGAAGGTAATATTCAAATCGCACTCGCCGCCCTCGGCGCCGCCCTCGCAGTAGGCTTCATCGGAGCTAAGGCAGCTGAGGGCGTTGCCCGTAACCCCGGCGCAGCCACACCCATTCTCGTTCAGTCCATCCTTGCGATGGCTTTGGCCGAAGGGGTGCTCTTCATCACCATCTTCATGGGCAAATAGTCCAATCAGAAACGTGCGCTTGAGCCAAGCTTGAGCGCACGCTTTCATCCCTCTTTTTTAGTTAGCTTTTAACCAGATCACGTAGCATGAATGACTTATTATTTTTAGCAGCAGCTGAGGCTCAATCAGATGGCATCGTCCCAGGTTTAGTGCGTAAGTTCGAAGGCGTAGGCGTCAACACGGGTGGTCTTATTGCCCAGATCATTGTTTTCGCTGTCCTTGCCTTTGCTCTGAAAAAATTTGCCTTTGATCCGATTCTTGCCGTCATGGATCAGCGCCGTAAAGAAATCGAAGCCTCACTGGCTAACGCTGAACAAATTAAAAAAGAACTGGCCGAAGCCGAAGCTAATCGCAAAGAGATTGTGAGACAAGCCAACGTTGACGCTATGGCACTGATTGAAGAAGCTAAGAAAAGTGCTGATGCCCTTGGAGGCAAGAAAATGGCGGAAGCGGCTGCACAGGCTGAGCTTATTCTTCTCCGGGCTGAAGAAACCGCGCTGCGTGACCGTGAAAAACTCCTTTCCGATTTGAAAAAAGAAGTCGCTAGCCTTGTAATCCAAACTACAGGCAAAGTTCTAGGCCGCACCATTACCTCTGAGGACGAAGCCCGCCTCCGTCAAGAAGTGGTCGGCAGCGTTTCCTAAGTAACTCTATTTTTATCCATCATGAAAATCAATCGCGAGTCCCGTTCCATGGCCAAGAAGCTTTATAATAGCTGCTTGTCCGCTGGCATTCTCGACGAAAAACGTGCGCTGCAGGTTGTCACCTATATCGTGCAAAACAAGCCGCGTAATTATTTCCCGATTTTAAATCGTTTAAAAAAACTTATCTCTCTTAAGCTAGCAGAATCTTCCGCTGTGGTAGAATCTCCCCAATCTCTCGGTTCGGAAGAGTCCGCCATTACCGCTAAAATTCGTCAACGCTTCGGTGCTCATGTCAGTGTTAAATTTACCCAGAAACCAGAATTGCTCGGTGGCCTTCGCATCACGGTAGGAAGCCAAGTCTGGGACGGCAGCATCCAGACACGTCTGAAGAATTTACAAAACAGTTTTTAATTAACCCTTTAACAGCACCTTAAACCAACCAGAAACACATCGCTATGAGCACATTGTTAGAAGATATCGAATCCCAGATTAAAGGCCTAAAAACCGAAGTTGCTAAATCAAACGTCGGCACTGTCCGTGAAATCATGGACGGCGTGGCTAAGATCGAAGGTCTTGCAGGTGCTGCCTTGAATGAAATGCTAGAGTTCCCCGGCGGTGTTTATGGACTAGCCTTGAATTTGGAAGAAACCGAAGTCGGTGCTATCATTCTTGGTAATTACCTCGGCATTAAAGAAGGTGACCAAGTTAAAACCACAGGTAAACTTCTCCAGATCCCCGTTGGCAAGGGCCTCCTCGGTCGCGTGGTGGACATGCTTGGTAATCCCATTGACGGAAAAGGTCCTGTGCAAAGTTCCGTCTCTTATCCTTTAGAAAAGCTGGCTCCTGGCGTCATGAAACGCAAATCTGTTAGCCAACCTGTCCAAACTGGCATTATGGCCATCGACGCCATGATCCCGATTGGTCGTGGTCAACGCGAGCTCATTATCGGTGACCGCGCTACAGGTAAAACAACCATCGCCATCGACACCATCATCAACCAAGCACGCATTAATAAAGCGGGTGAAGGTAAAGCCGGTTTCCGCCCCCTATATTCCATCTACGTTGCTGTGGGACAGAAGCAGTCTAACGTGGCGCGGGTCATCGGTATTTTAGAAGAAGCTGGAGCGATGCCTTATACCATCATCGTCGCAGCGACGGCTTCGGATTCTGCCACCATGCAATACTTAGCGCCCTTTGCTGGTGCTGCTATTGGAGAGTGGTTCATGGACAATGGTCAAGATGCGTTAATTGTGTTTGATGATTTGTCTAAACACGCTGTAGCTTACCGCCAAGTTTCATTAATCTTAAAGCGTCCTTCAGGACGTGAAGCTTATCCCGGAGATGTGTTCTATCTGCATTCCCGTTTGCTCGAGCGCTCCGCTCGTGTGAATGAAGCTAGTGGTAACGGATCCCTAACAGCGCTGCCTATTATCGAAACCCAAGCGGGTGACGTTTCCGCCTACATTCCGACTAACGTGATCTCCATCACTGACGGTCAGATTTATTTAGAAACGGATTTATTTTATCAAGGTATCCGTCCTGCCATCTCCGTCGGTCTCTCTGTTTCCCGTGTAGGTTCTGCTGCTCAGATCAAAGCGATGAAACAGGTTGCTGGTAAGATTAAGGGTATGTTAGCTCAGTTCCGTGAGCTCGCCGCCTTCGCCCAGTTCGGATCAGATTTAGACACTGCAACCAAAGGCCTGATTGAGCGCGGCCAACGCATCGTGGAGCTTTTTAAACAACAACAATATAATCCTATCCCCGTTGAAATTCAGGCCGTGATTCTTTGGGCGGTGCAGAACAGTTTCTTTGATACCGTCCCTGTGGAAAAAGTGCGTGATTATCAGACAAAGTTGACGGAATTTTTACAGAGTCGCCACGAACCTCTCTTAGCTAAATTGCGTGATAAGGGTGCTTTTGACGATGAAATCACAGGTGAGTTTAAAAAGGTCTTAGGCCTCTTTGCTGAAACTTACACGGCTTAATTATCTAAATTTAAAAGTAGAATTTTTTTTCACATGGCCAACACACGCGAAATCCGGCGCCGGATCAAGTCGATTAAAAATACGGCTCAGATCACGAAGGCGATGCAGATGGTAGCTTCCTCTAAAATGAGGAAGGCACAGATGCGCGCGCTTTCGGGCCGGCCTTATGCGACGATGTTGGATCAAGTGGCTGCCCATTTAGCCGAGCAGACGGGTGAAATTACCCATCCTCTCCTAGAAGTCCGCCCCATCAAGAAGCGTGGTGTTCTTGTCATTACTTCAGATAAGGGGCTTTGCGGTGCCTTAAATACGAACCTACTTCGTGACGTGATCAAGGATGACACAGGTAACTGCGTTTACATCACCGTCGGCCGTAAAGGTCGTGGAGCCCTTGCTCGCATGGGTAGAAATATATTGGCCGATTTTGAATTGAAAGAAAACTTTAGTTTTCGCGACAGTAAAAGAATTAGTCAGTTGTTAATGGATAAATTTCTAGTTGGGGAAATCGACAGCGTAGACGTTTACTACAGTCGTTTCGTCAACACCCTCGTGCAGCAACCCGCTTTGGCCACCCTTGTTCCTATTCGGCCTGAGACCGTTACACAAACTGAGGACGGTAGTCAGCGCGGAACGGATTACGTCTTTGAACCAGCCGCACAGGAACTTCTCGGCGGCTTGCTTCCTTACTTTGTTCACTTTGAAATTTACCAGCACATCCTCGACGCTCACGCGTCTGAGCACAGCGCACGCATGGTCGCCATGAAGAGTGCGACCGATAACGCAAAACAATTAGTTAAAGAATTAACCTTGGAATATAACAAGGTGCGGCAAGCTTCCATCACGACAGAACTTTTAGAAATAAGCACGGCTCAAGCGGTCTTGGCCTAGCATGTAATCCACGAATCATCCATCACCCCATCATTATGAATACAGGTAAAATAGTACAAGTCATCGGCCCCGTTGTTGACGTTGAATTCCCCGACGGAAAAGTGCCCGCCATCTACAATGCACTTACCATTGACTACATCGTCAGTGACAAACCCGTGCGTGTAACTTTAGAAGTTCAGCAACATTTAGGCGAAGGATGGATACGTGCCGTCGCTATGTCTTCGACCGAAGGCCTGAGCCGTGGCATCGAAGTGGTCGACACAGGCGCACCCATCTCTGTTCCTGTGGGCGAAGGTGTGCTAGGTCGCGTGTTTAACGTATTAGGCGAGCCAGTAGATGAGCGTGGACCCGTTGCCTTCGACAAAAAATATCCCATTCACCGCGACGCTCCTACCTTGATCGATCAAGACACTAAACCATCCATCCTTGAAACAGGTATTAAAGTGATCGACTTAATCTGTCCTTTTACCAAAGGCGGAAAAGTCGGCGCCTTCGGGGGAGCTGGTGTTGGTAAAACCGTCGTTATTCTTGAACTCATCAACAACATCGCTAAAGGGCATGGGGGTTTCTCCGTCTTCGCTGGCGTGGGTGAGCGCACACGTGAAGGGAATGATCTTTATCAAGAAATGTCAGAAGCGGGCGTTATCGCCGTGGAGAAGGACGAAAAAGGTCATCCCACTTATGATAAAGACGGCAATACTATCTTGATCCCAGGTAAGTCTAAAGTCGCCCTTGTTTACGGACAGATGAATGAACCTCCTGGTGCTCGTCTCCGTGTGGCACTGACAGGCTTAGCCATGGCTGAGTATTTCCGTGATGAAAAAAATCAAGACGTGTTGCTCTTCATCGACAACATCTTCCGTTTCTCGCAGGCTGGTTCCGAAGTGTCCGCCTTATTAGGTCGTACACCAAGTGCCGTGGGTTACCAGCCCACGCTCGCCGCCGAAATGGGTCAGTTGCAAGAACGCATCACTTCCACCAACAAAGGTTCTATCACCTCTGTGCAGGCCGTTTACGTCCCTGCGGATGACTTGACTGATCCAGCACCAGCTAACACCTTTGCTCACTTGGATTCCACCATCGTATTGGAGCGGTCCATTGCGGAGTTAGGTATTTACCCTGCGGTGGATCCCTTGTCCTCAACTTCCAAAACACTCGCTCCTGAAATCGTTGGTGAAGAACACTATGCGGTCGCTCGTGGCGTGCAAAAAGTTCTCCAACGCTATAAAGATTTGCAGGACATTATCGCCATTCTCGGCATGGACGAACTCTCTGTAGAAGATAAACTGACCGTTTATCGCGCTCGGAAAATTCAGCGTTTCCTCAGCCAACCCTTTGCTGTGGCAGAAATTTTTACGGGCACCAAAGGTGAATATGTCAGCATCAAAGAAACCGTTCGTGGCTTTAAAGAAATCCTTGAAGGCAAACATGACGACGTGGCCGAGTCACAATTCTACATGAAGGGTGGAATCGATTCCGTCCTGTCCAAGTAAGAAATCGTTTAATTTAAAACTTAGCTGCTATGCCAACTTTACAACTTGAGATCGTCACGCCAGAGAAGAAAGCTTACTCGGCGGAAGTGGACTCTGTGGTCTTACCTGGAGTTGCTGGGGAGATTGGCATTTTTCCCAACCACATCGCCATCATGACGGCGATTAAGCCTGGAGAGCTTCGTATTAGCGTTTCGGGTAAAGAAGAGTCATTGGCGGTGGGTGAAGGATTCGTGGAAGTGGCTAACAATAAAGTATCTGTGTTGACGGATGCTGCCATTAACGTCGAAGACATTGACGAAGGCCACGTGGAAGAAGCGATTAAACGTGCTCAGGAAGCTCTGGAGAAAGCGAAGAACGATCCGGAAGAATCTTCTGCTTTATACGCATCCCTTGCCCGCGCTACGGCTCAGCTCCATCTTAAGCGCAAACGTCGCGGGTAGTAAAAATTTCCTTCATAGCTCTAGGCTTGCTTTAGAAGAAGGACTGACG
Organism: Blastochloris sp.; assembly: GCA_034440395.1. GTDB lineage: Bacteria > Verrucomicrobiota > Verrucomicrobiia > Methylacidiphilales > JAAUTS01 > JAAUTS01. Next base: position 64,668 of record JAWXBW010000013.1, read on the forward strand.
TATGACTAGAGTTATGAAATCGTTATTTACCCTTCTGTTTTTGGGTTTAGGTCTGAGCGGAGCTTTAGCCCAAGACAATACCTTTAAAGCCACCACAGCTAAGCCAGCTAACCTTACGACTCGACACGGAGTTGCGGCGGGAGAAAAACTTCAGCCCAAAGCGACTGGAGTCATTATCATGATGTCTGAAAAAGGACTAGAAGTTTTGAATCCCTTAGCCCCGGCTCAGTTGGGCAAAGGCGAAAAGCAGGTGACCAAAAATATCAAAGTTACCTCGGGTGATAACAATACCGAGCTAACGAGTGAGGATAAAAGAACTTACGGCGGTATTATTCTCATAGGCCTCGATTTTTAACCACGAGCGAATCTTCGATTAGAAGCTGATTTTTTCTATACTCACTTCGACTCGTAGCGCGTTCTCTACGGGCTCGGAGTTTAGGTAGGATCCTTGAACGGGATTGACGGTTTCGGGGAAGCTCGTTACGGCTACGGGGATAAAATTATTATTAGTTAAAATCCCGTGAGTAGGATCAAAGCCCAGCCAGCCGGCACCTGGGATGTATACTTCACACCACGCATGCATGGCATTATCAGCGCGGTTCTCAGATGGGGTCTGACCGAGAAGAGGTGGCACATAAAGGTAACCGCTGACGAAACGGCAGGCTAGGTTGAGTTCACGACAGGCTGCCATAAAAAGTAAGGCAAAATCACGACAGCTCCCAGAGCGAAGGGTGAGGGTTTCGTTAGGCGTTTGAAGCCCCATTTCTTCACGTCGATTATAGGTCAGAGTTTGAAAGATGTGCGAGTTCAGTTTGGTTAAAATATCTAAAGTAGGACCTTGCCGCTGCCCTAATGCCTGTGTGACCCACGCTGAAACTTGAGAGGAGTCTGCCAGATGAAGTAGCGAGGCGGCGAGGCTGGCCTGTTCACTCTCGTTGTATGAAAAGGGGAGGTTTGCAGCGTGTGGCTCCAAGAGAAAATCAAAAGGATTTGTCTGTAATAGTTCTACGGTGATCTCGGCGTGGATGACGAGTTGTTTAGAGCTGCCTTCAATAATGCAGCGAGCAATGCTATTTTCTTGAGTATCGCGCATCCAAGTAATTCGACCACTAGGGACGGTGGTTAATTGAAAGTCTAGCACGTGGGTTTGATGATTCTCGCGCGGGCGCAAAACGACGAGGTGCGGTGTGAACAGAACTTTTTCTGCGTAGTCGTAATGTGTGGTGTGGGAGACGCGAAGTTTCATCTAGAATGGTTCTTAATTAGATCTAAGCACTCAGTCAAGTCCTGCACTTGCTCCATCCAGTAGTGACGGGTTCCATAGTGGGGAAAGGCTTGGGGAAAGGCGGGATCGGCCCAACGTTTAGCCATCCATGCGGAGAAATGAATATAGCGTAAGGCACGCAGGGGTTCAATCAAGCGAAGGGAGGCATGATCAAAATTTCTCATTTCTTGATACGCACTGATCATTTCGTTGAGCTGCATGCGGCTCTCGGGATCGCGCCCTGGGGCTAGGAGCCATAGGTCTTGGATGCAGGGTCCATTGACCATATCATCGAAATCTACCAAATAAATTTCATCTTGTCTCCAGAGCACATTGCCCAAATGACAGTCGCCGTGGATACGTTGTGGTTGGCAATTATCAAACAAGGGATAGCTAAGTTCACAGATTTCCTCAACAGCATCAGCATAGTCATCTTCCAGATCTTCAGGAATAATTTCGTTTTCTAGTAAATAGTCGAGGCTACTTAGTCCGTAGGTTTCTGGCTCAAGTGAAATACGGTTGGGTGCTGTCCCTTGGCCACCGACTTGGTGGACGCGGGCGAGTAAGCGGCCTAGTCGTTGCAATTGCTCGGGTTGTAACTCGTCGGGATTACGTCCGCCTTGACGTGGAAATAAGGTGTAAAATATTCCGCACTCTTCCATTTCATGGAGAGTCTCTCCATCTTCGTCCAGAAGAGGTGCGATGCAGGGAATGTCTTGGGCACGTAAATCGAGAAGGAAACGATGTTCCTCTAAAATTTGTTCAGCTGACCAACGGCCTGGGCGATAGAATTTAGCAATGGCGTAGGAAACGCCTGAATCGGTGGAGGAATCATCAATCTCAATTTCATAGACACGGTTTTCCATGCTGTTCAGAGCTAAGCAGCGACCCGTGCAGCGATGGCCTAAGGTTTCAACGGCATCGAGGATACGGTCTGGATTTAAATCGTAAAAAAATTGGGTTGCGTTACTGCCCCAAGCAAAAGAGGGATTCTGGGGCGCGCTAGGATCGGCTTGGGTTTTATCGGTCATCTGAGTCTAAGTTAGATGATAACGGTGAAACAGGAAGGGTTAACTTAAACTTATGTAACGACGCAATCGTCATTGACCAAGCAGCACGCATTATTCAACAATCTAAGCCTTCTCATTATGACATCTCGTGAACGATTTTTAGCTGCTCTTGCCTGTCAACCTCTGGATCGTCCGCCCGTTTGGTTAATGCGACAGGCGGGTCGCTATTTGCCTGAATATCGTGCGATGAAGGAGAAGCATTCTTTCGTCGAGATGGTGCGCACACCGGAGCTGGCGACAGAAGTAACGCTACAGCCGCTGCGGCGTTTTCCTTTAGATGCGGCCATTATATTTTCAGATATTTTGGTTATACCAGAAGCTTTGGGGCAACCCTACCGTTTTAAGGAAACAGGCGGGATCGAGATGGAATACGCTTTACGCAGTTCCGAACAGATTAGCCGTTTGCGAAGTAAGGGCGTGCATCAACGCTTAGATTACGTGGCACAAGCCTTAGCTAGAACACGGAGCGAGCTGGGGAATGCTACGGCTTTATTAGGTTTTTGCGGCACGCCGTGGACTTTAGGTAGTTACATGACGCAAGGTGGTAGCCCAACGGAAAGTCCAGCTATCTTAGAATTATTTCAAAAAGATCGACCCCTTTTTAACCAATTAATGGGAATACTTACTTCTGCATGTATCGACTACTTAAAAATGCAGATTGATGCTGGAGCTGATGCGGTACAGCTCTTCGATTCATGGGCTTCCCTTAGCCCAGATAAAGACTATGGCGAAGCTTCGTTACGTTGGGTGCAGGAAATTATCGAGGCACTGCCTTCTTCCTTTCCCGTTATTTTGTTTGCTAAGGGAAAGGCACATCAGCGCAAGGCTTTAGTACAGACGGGAGCGCGAGTTATTAGTTACGACTGGAGCGTAAATCTGGCTCAGGAGCGTAAGCTGGTGCCCGCTTCGATAGCGGTTCAGGGCAATTTAGATCCTGAGGTTTTAACGATGGATCAAGAGACCACTCAGATGCGGACGCTAGAGCTGCTGGAGTCCATGAGAGGCCATGCTGGTTACATATTTAACTTAGGTCATGGGCTAACACCGAAAGCTAAGGTGGAAAATGTACAGACTTTAGTAGAGACAGTTTGCAATTTTAAGTGATTAGCGGCCGAGTCTCTTTTTAGAAAAAAAGCCAGCCTACGAGAATTAGGATGGGCAATAAAATGGGTAATGAATATTTCCAGATGTAGGTGAAGAACTCTGGGGTCTCTACTTTAGACTGATCTGCGATAGATTTAACCATGAAGTTCGGGCCGTTTCCGATATAGGTCATGGCTCCGAAAAAAACAGCACCTAGGGAGATAGCCATTAATTCAATCCCGTCTAGTCCCATATAGATTTGTAAATCTGCTAAATTATCTAGACTCAGCACATGGCCATCTGCCGCCGTATGTTGACTGAGAGAAGTGGTCAAAAAGGCTAGGTAGGTAGGGGCGTTATCGAGCACTCCGGAAAGTGCTCCAGTGAGAAAATAAAATTTTAAAGGACTGTCCACACCCAAGGAACCAGCGTGATGTTGGAGGTAATCAAGGGCGGGAACCATCGTTGTAAAAATACCAGCGAAGAGCCAAGCCACTTCCTTGATCGGGGCAAAGCTGAAGTGATTAGCTAGATGCACGGCCTTTCTTGTGCTTAAGTAAGAACCTAAGGCTGCCGCTACCATGAGGAGTTCTCGCCAAGGGGAAGGGAGGAAGACAGCTCCAAGAATAATTGCGAGAAAGAAGAGATTTTGTAAGCCATCACATTTCCACGTTTCGTGGGCTGTTTCTTTTTCACGAATGAGACGTGGTGTTTTCTGAAAATTAGCACGGTCCATAAAATAAAAAATACCTAGGAGTAAACTCACTACCAAGAGCCAAGGTTTCCAAAGGCTTTCTAATTCCCACCAGAAGGGGACGCCTTTTAAGAAACCTAGAAAAAGGGGAGGGTCACCGATGGGGGTAAGACTACCTGCCACGTTGCTAATGATGAAAATAAAAAAAACAATGTGGAAGGCGGTGATGCGGTATTTATTCATCCGAATCCAAGGGCGTATGAGTAACATGGAAGCACCCGTTGTTCCGATCACATTAGCCATAAGCGCACCTGACAATAAAAACAGACAGTTCATGCATGGTTTGGCTTCACCCTTAACTTGAATATGGATCCCGCCTGTTACGACGAAGAGGGAGCCAATGAGCGTGATGAAGCTGAGGTATTCATAGCCCACATGCAGCATACGTTGCCCTGCTTGGAGGAAAATTAAGTAATAAATAACCGCAACTATACCTAGTCCGAGAGAGATGTGGGGGTAATGATGTTCCCAGAAATGTTTATGAATAAAGGGCATGGCCGCAATGGCCAGCAGTAACAGGGCGAAAGGCAGCATCATCCAAACTGTGGGATCGGGTAAGGACGAGACCAAAGCCAGGCTGGGTAAAAATGTTATCAAGTTGGTTCAGATTAGTTGAACGCAGAGCCGCTAATTATTCCCATTCGATTGTAGCTGGAGGTTTTGAGCTGATATCTAGAACCATGCGGTTGACGCCTTGAACCTCATTAATGACGCGGGTGGAAATTTTAGCCAAGAGATCATGAGGTAGGCGTGACCAGTCTGCGGTCATGGCGTCTTGACTGTCCACACTACGCAGTGCAATGGTAAAATCGTAGGTGCGTTCATCTCCCATGACACCGACACTGCGCACGGGCAGCAGCACGGCGAAGGATTGCCAGACCTTGTAATACCAACCCGATTTTTTCATCTCATCCACGACGATGGCGTCGGCTTCACGAAGAATGCGTAATTTGTCTTGGGTGATGGAACCTAAGCAGCGCACGGCGAGACCTGGGCCTGGGAAGGGTTGACGCCAGACCATTTCTTTCGGTAAGCCTAAGGCCTCCCCGACGAGTCGAACTTCATCTTTAAAAAGCTGTTTTAGGGGTTCTAAAAGTTTAAACTTCATCCGTTTCGGTAAGCCGCCGACGTTGTGGTGAGACTTGATTAGAGCGGCGGGGTTTCCGTCGATAGAAACACTTTCGATGATGTCGGGATAGAGAGTGCCTTGGGCGAGGAACTTGGCGGCGCCAACGGATTTAGTGGCTTCCTCAAAGACCCGCACAAATTCTGTGCCGATAATCTTTCGTTTTTTTTCCGGATCGGTGACATTCTGAAGTTTTTTTAGGAAGCGTTCTGAGGCGTCGATTACGCGGAGTTGTAAGCCTAGGCCACGTCCGAAAATGGCTTTGACGCTTTCAACTTCATTGGAGCGCATGAGGCCGTTATCAACTAAAATACAGATTAACTGTTTACCAATTGCCCGGTGGATTAAGGCTGCGGCTACGCTAGAATCTACTCCGCCGCTTAAACCGAGGATCACTTGATCCTTCCCCACTTCACGTCGGATGTCTGCAATGGTGCGATCAATGTAGGATTCTGTTGTCCAAGAAGGTTTACATTTACAAATTCTAAGGACGAAGTTGTGGAGCATTTCTTTGCCGCGCGGGGTGTGAGCTACCTCGGGATGGAACTGCATGCCGAAGATGTTTCCTTTTTGGATTACGGCGTAAGGTGAGTTCTCGGTGGTGGCTACGGCTTTGAATCCCTTGGGTAGTGTAATTAACTTGTCTCCGTGACTATTCCAGATATCTAATTTTTTAGGTAATCCCGTAAACAAGGGGCAGGTTGTTTTAACGCTGAGTTGACCACGGCCATATTCGCGACGTTCACTTTTTTGAACCTTGCCGCCGAGATGTTTCCCGATTAGTTGCATGCCGTAACAAATTCCCAAAATGGGTAGGCCTAAGGAAAATATTTTAGGGTCAACTTGGGGTGCTTGAGGAGCGTAAACGCTGGCGGGGCCGCCCGATAAAATAATGCCTTTAGGTTTTATGGCTAAGACTTGTTCGAGTGTTATGGTGTGGGCGACAATCTCAGAAAAAATATTTAGCTCACGAATACGTCGGGCTATGACTTGGGTGTATTGAGAGCCAAAATCTAGAATGAGGATGCGATCAGATGATTCCATAAAGGGTCTTTTGTCAGGTTAGGCAGAGGGACTGGTTAAGATTCGAGGATCTTGAGTTGCTTAATTTTATTACGTACACCGCAATGACCACAGCGCACGCTGATCAAGGCATGATCTGCCCGTATAGGTTTGCCGCAACAGGAGCAGACGTAGCGCTTGCCACAGTTGACACGTTCTCGGTGCGATTTCCATGTGGAAAGTATCCATGCTGTAAAGATGACCGCAAGGAAAAGAAACACATAGAGCGAAAAGACGGAAATAAAATCGATTGTCATAGTGGTTGGGGTGTAACTTTAAAAAAATTAGGGTGTGGCTGGAAGATTAGGGCGTGGTTTATTTTGATAGTCCCAGTAAATGATTACCCGCCCCCAGTCCATCTCGGCTCCCTTGTTAGTGCGCGGCTTAAATCGCCACTGCCGCAGATTATTTACGGCTAAAAGATCTACCGAAGCGTCCAGAGACGTCTCTTCTATCATGACAGCCTCGACGATTCCCCCTGCGGTCACGCCTATGTTTAAAACCGTGACCCGGAGAGTTTCAGACACGGCAGGCTGAGGAAGTTCCTTGCGCAAAGAAATCTCGCGTCCAGCCAATGTACCTAGGAATTCGACCTGTGTGCCTGCAGGCGTGGGAGGGGTTTCAACTTTAACCTCAGTGGGCTTAACGTTGCCCGCCACCATTTCTTTGCGAGCACGTTCGGGAAGAGTTGCCTGAGTATCTCTTAAAATGCGCCCACCCGCTTGATCACTTAAATTCGTTAGAACTTCGTAACGATCGGGTAACTCTGGCAGGCTAGAAGGAGGACGTAAGGTTGGTAAGGGCGACCTAGGTAAAGCGATGGCGCTCGGGTCACGCCAATCTAGCCAGATTAAATGATTTGTGGTGGAGTCACCCGTGAGCCAAGTCACTTGGGCGGGGCGCTTAGGGAAACTTCCGGCTGCGGGTGGGATGATTTTAAAAATAAAAAAAAATAAGGCGTGAGCGCATAACGAAAAAAATATGAGCAAGCTGAGCCACCGCCTTTCTGGTGGCACTAAATCATCCCATAATTCATGCAGCGTCATCTTATCTTTAGTTTCCCATCACTTAGGCTGGGTCGCAATCAAAACCGAGACGCCAGTCTCAAGTGCTATGTTCATGATCTGGGTGACAAACCCGTGTGGCACGTCTTGATCTGCACGTAGTATGACGGTCACATCCACATCCTTTTTAGAAATAACGTTTAAGTCTTTACTGAGCTGATCAAGGGACGTGATTTGATCATTTAAAAAAACCACAGGCGGCTTTTGTGCAGTTATGTTGATGATATGGCGTGAATCACTGACGCCCGTATTGTTTAAACCTTTAGGCGGATTGACCTTGATCCCAGGCTGTAAGACGAAAGTCGAACTCAACATAAAGAAAATTAAAAGTAGCAGCACCACGTCAATCAAGGGGGTGACATCAATCGGTCCGCGTAAGGTGTGGATGTGGCGACGTAATTTCATGCCGCCTATTCCTAGTCAGACTTCTTCGACCAAAAACCGAAGCTCCGCGCTTTTTTTGCTTTTTCCTCTGGAGCCTTGATCGGTAGTAAGGGTTGGTCAGGCTTTTCCGCTTTTTCTATCTTTTCAGAGGTAACGGGCTGCGGTGATTCTACAGTCTTTTCTGATTTAGGTAGCGTCTCCGTTTTTTCAGGTGCGGGCTGCAAAACTTCTTTATCAGGAGATTCTGCTAAGATCTGGACAATTTCAATTCCACAGCGTTCCATGTCGGTGACCATTTGGTTAAGGCGCGAGGCTAAATAATTATAAGCCACATAGGCGGGAATTGCCACGACCAGACCAAAGGCCGTCGTAACGAGCGCCTCCCAAATTCCACCAGCTAGAGCACTAATCGGAGCCGCACCCATGGCAGTGTTGAGTTGTTGAAAAGCTTTTATCATTCCGATCACCGTGCCCAATAAGCCTAATAATGGGGAGACGTAGCCAACGGTGGCTAAAAGAGAAATATTTGACTCTAAACGCGGGACTTGTAGCTGAGCCACTTCTTGAACGATTTCTCGTAGCTCAGGCTTAGGTAATTTCCGTTTAATAATGGCGGCCTGCACAACTCTCACCACGGGACCGTAAGATTCATCAC